>JAEZUY010000007.1 GCA_023420895.1 Bacillota bacterium
GTTATCGCTGATGATACAGGCCTTTTTGTAGATGCTCTTGACGGAATTCCGGGAGTGCGTTCTGCAAGATATGCAGGAGAACATGCTACTGATGAAGAGAACAGAGAAAAGCTTCTAAACGCTCTTAAAGATGAAAAGAACAGGAGTGCGAGATTTATAACATGCATAGCAGTTATAGATGAAGATGGAAAGGTTAACACTCTGGAAGGAACATGCGAAGGGAAAATTGCAGAAAAAGAAACAGGAACTAACGGTTTCGGATATGATTCAATTTTTGTTCCAGAAGGATACGATATAAGTTTTGGTGAAATATCAGATGAACTTAAAAATAAAATAAGTCACAGAGCTCTGGCAATGAAAAAACTTAAAGAATTTTTATCAGACTAATTTGAGAAACTGTTCAGTTATTTGCAAAATAATATGAAAAAAAGGAAAAGTTTTTAATATTTTTTTAAAGATTTTTTTGAGATATATGATGAAAATGAGTAAACAAGCTGGTTTGAGCCCGGTAAAAAAACATAAAAAAACTTTTGAAAAACTATTGACGGATTGCCCTCCATAGTATATAATTTATTATTGTTGGCAGGTGATACTGCTGATGAAAAACATGGTGGGTATGGCCTAGTTGGTTAGGGTGCCAGATTGTGGCTCTGGAGGTCATGGGTTCGAATCCCATTATCCACCCCATATGATCCATTAGCTCAGTCGGCAGAGCACCTGACTTTTAATCAGGGTGTCCCGCGTTCGAGTCGCGGATGGATCACCACATGCGGAAGTGGCGGAACTGGCAGACGCGCTAGACTTAGGATCTAGTGTCTTCGACGTGGGGGTTCAAGTCCTCTCTTCCGCACCAAACTGAGAACTCATCACTTGTTTCAAGTGATGGGTTTTTTTATATGTATAATGAAATAGGTTTCAAGTTTATATGAAAGGAGAAAACTATGGATATAAATCAGAGAGACAGTGATATACTCGACATTGCTCTGTCTTTTCTAGTTATGTTCTGCTCCGTATTTATAGGAACAGCAATTTTCATGTTTTTTGATAAGGGAATTGGCGTATGGCAGTTTCCAGTATTTTCTTTTGCAGGAATGATGATATATTCTTTTTTAAGATTTAGTGAAGATGAAAGCTTTGGATTGAGAAAGGGAATCCTGTATTTTCTTATATACATACTCGTGGTGAGCGTTCTGGCGCTCATAGTTCAGAATGTATGGGATCCTTCTATAGATGGAAGATGGTATCACAGTGAAGCTGTAATAAGGCTTACAGACGGGTGGAATCCAGTTTATTATAAGCTTGAGAATGTAGGTAAATGGTCTTATTACTATTGCAAGGCCACATGGTACACTGCAGCCAATATAGCTGAATTTTTAGGAGATCCTGAAAGAGGAAAAGTTTACAATGTTTTCTTTGAACTTGTGACAGTGATTATTTCGCTGCCGTTCTTCAGAAGATTTTTCAATACGAAGAATTATGTAATTCCGGCTATGGGAGCAGTTCTTATGTTCTTAAATCCGGTTGCATGGTCTCAGAGATTCACATTTTATCAGGATTCGACATTAGGGCTTCTTTTAATGGATGTAATAATGCTTTCTTTTTTTGTATGGAGAGATAAGAATGGGAAATACAGAAAAAGCAATTTAATGGCGCTTTTCTGTGCAGCGGCTTTTCTTTCTAATGTGAAGTTCACAGGACTTGCCTATGCATCTGTATATCTGTTCGTTTTTTTAATTCTGTTTTTTGTGACTAGAGAGAGAAAACAGGCTATGAAGCTTTTAGGATTTCTGGCAGTAAGCTTTGTAGTGATAACGATGCTTTTAGGATACAGTCCTTACGTAAAGAATGCGGTTGAAGAAGGGAACCCGTTCTATCCTTTAATGGGAAAAGATGCAGAGGATATAATGACTCCGAATACACCGGAAGCTTTGAAAGACATGAATTATCTTCAAAAATTTGTGGCATCCCAGTATCTTCCTCCTAATAACGATTTGAGTGAAGAGTACAGTTTCGAGAGCGGAGATCTTTTTGAGATGAAGGACAGGAAAAATTATGCAGAACCGGATCCCAGAATAAGAGGTTTTGGGATACTTTCATTTGCTTTAGTTCCTATGACTCTGATTTTAGCTGTAATCTACCTGTTTCTGAATGGACGGAACAAGAAGTTTTTCTTCGTAATTTTCTTTTCTGTAATTTTAGTTGGAGTCGTGAGTAAAGAGATATGGTGGGCGAGATACTTCAGTTATTTCTGGATAATGCCTGCACTCGTAATGTGCGCTTTCTTCAATAATGAAGGGACTCTGCACAGGTTCTTCGGTTCACTTCTCTTCATAGTTGTGTTTGTAAATGGAATACACTATATGGTAAATTCCGTTCCTTATCAGATAGAGAAATCTGATATAACTAAACTTGAGGTTGAAGATGTGAGACTGAACGGAACGGTCGATTTTCTTTACGATGTTCTGAACAGAAATCATTTCAGACTCTGGTATAGAGAAAAACTCGGATATCCTCTAAGCGGAGTTATAGAGAAAGAAGACATCATAAAGAAAAAAGAAGAAGATATGAAAGATGTTAAGGCTATAAATGAAAGAATAGAGATGCTCAAAGAGAGAACACAGCTGGATGATGACGATTTAGAAGAAAAGAGAAACAATTAGAACTTAAAAAATTTATATAAATATGAGATTAAAATAAAAAGGTCAGATTCGATTAAGAGTCTGACCTTTTTCTATATTGAAAGTATTGCAACACCGAGGAGCAGAAAAGCCACTCCGGCAATTTTATATTTTGTAAGTTTCTCTTTAAGAAATATCTTTGCTATTATTATAGTCCATACGTATGAAAGAGATTTTATAGGAAACAGTATGCTGTAAGGTACATATCTAAGTCCTATTATATTTATTACGGCTCCCAGACAGAAAAGCACGACTCCTATGTAGAAGTTTGGATTTACGGCCAGACTGAATACAGATGTCATGGAATCAGCGGCTCTTTTCAAAAACAGGCTTCCTACGGCGCCGAAAAGGGTCATAGAGAGTATAATCAGTATTATTTTAAGCATCTTCCTTCTCTCCTTTCCCAATAAGACTTATTCCAATCAGTATAAGACCTGTTCCTATAATTTTAGGAACAGTGAGCGGTTCTCCAAGCACTATTCTTCCGACTATCAGAGAGAATATGTATGATGTCCCCATAACCGGATACAGTATAGACAGTTCTCCATATTTAAAAGAATATATCATCAGAAGAGAACCTAGTCCGTAAAGTGCGAAGCCGAAAAATATCAGCATATAGTCCTGGCTGCTTCCGGCGCTCTTTCCAAAATCCCATAATAGCTGTCCGATTACAGTTAAAAAGGAGGAAAGAGTCATCAGAAGTATTCCAGTTTTCAGTTTATTACTGTTCAAATTTATTACCTCCAAACCAGATTCTGATAGCCCTCAGCTCTTTTATTAGAATTTATCAGATATCTGTTTTTTACGAGTTCAAGCATAGGCCCGTCGGCCGAAAGAGAATCGGAATACCCTTTGCTGTTTTCGTAATCTATTTCCCAGCCGTTTTTTTCGAGAACTCTTTCAATTCTTTTCACTTTCTCAAAAGATTTGCAGTTTTCGCCAATGATATTCCCCTCTTTATCAATCACAGTTCCTATGACTTCATCAATAGGAAGAAACTCTTTAAGAGGTGAAAGATATTTTTCAGGAGATGCTGAGACTAAAATCACTTTATATCCTTTCTCAGAATTACTCACGAGTTCTTCTATGCCCTGATCGTATATTTTGTCCTTTAACAGAACTTCTTCAGCAAAGATTTCCAGTTCGCCTTTTTCAAGATATCTTACTACTGAGAAAATACTGTTTTTCAGAGGACATATATTTTTCATTCCGTTCATTATATATTTTAAAGTTCCTCCGATTATTCTAAATCCTGTAGGAATTATTTTCAGAGGATGTTTTTTAAGAGTCCAGAAGAGCAGATCGAACATTGAATCTCCGCCTCTCAGAGTCTTGTCGAAATCAAAAAAAGCTATTTTTGTCTTCAATTCAAATTCCTCCGTTAAAAATATGAAAATATAATTATGCACGATATAATCCACAGAAGCACTGTGACTATTATAGATTTATCCTCCATTACTGCCTGAGTAGGATTTCCTCCCATGTTTTTCTTGCTCACAAGATATTTATATCTGAAAAGTCCGTATATAACGAATATATTAGTTATATAGAAGGGCTTGTCATCATGAACAAGCACGGTATAGAGTGCATAAAATACAAGCGTGCATGCTGAAGAAATTGTTGTGAACTGTTCAAGCATATACGTCGTATAGCTGTCAAGACTGGGTCTGTGAGTAGTAGAGTCCTCTTCAAGAAATCTTATTTCCGAACTTCTCTTTTCAAATCCCAAGAATAGAGAAATGAAAAGTGTGCACAGTATTATCCAAGGCGACAGAGCAGTTCCTATAGCGACACCGCCTGAAATAACTCTCAGTATGAATCCGAACGCTATAGACATGACATCCAGAATCACCACTTTCTTAATATAGAAAGAATAGAGAAGATTATTAAGGAAATAGATTGCAAGTATCAGAGTTATATTTTTGTTAAAATAAAGTGATACTATAAGCGAGAAGAGCAGCAGAAAAGCCATTATTAGAATAGCTTTTTCAGGGGAAACTTTTCCGCTTGCAAGAGGCCTGTTCTTTTTCTCCGGATGGACTCTGTCCTTTTCAATATCGCTTAAATCATTCAGTATATATACCGCTGACGATACAAAACAGAATAGAAAGAAAGCGACCGTGGTGCTTATCAGCTTATCGATATCCGTGAAGCTGAATGAAAATATTAATGCTGCAAAGACGAAGAAGTTTTTTATCCACTGTCTGCAGCGAAGCAGTTTGAATATCAACGAATCCCTCCTAAGTTAATTATCTTAAAATTCAAAATAAAAAAATAAATTTCTTTACAAATTTAGCTTAATTTTACCATTAATAAAGTCAAAAAGCAATGAATCTATATATTTAAGAATGGCTGAAAGTGGCTTGAATACTGAATTTGATTGATGTAAACAGTTAGTGCGGAAAAAAGATAAAAAAACTTAAAAAAAGTTTTGAAAAAGTGTTGACTTAATATCTCTGTGTGATATAATTAATTATGTTCTCAGGAGAACACTTGAGAGCGAAAAAGTTCTTGCGGAAGTGGCGGAACTGGCAGACGCGCTAGACTTAGGATCTAGTGTCTTCGACGTGGGGGTTCAAGTCCTCTCTTCCGCACCAGTTAAACCCTTGTTAATTAACAAGGGTTTTTTTGTATTTTTTTACAGATGAAAATTATTTACAAAAAGTCCTATATTTACGTATCTGCCTATCTTATATATTGTTAAAAGTTGGATACATCCGAAATATGTGTTATAATTAGATGGATAAAATTTTTTAAGAAAACGGTAAGATATCGTATAAATAATAAATAATATAATTGTATTTTGGGAGGATAAAATGAGTTCAGTAGTAGAAAAGAAAGAAAACAACATAGTTACTCTAAAAATAGAGATACCTGCAAAGGAGTTCACAAAAGCTTTAAACGAAGCATATAAGAGAAACAGAGGAAGATTCGACATCCCTGGTTTCAGAAAAGGAAAAGCTCCTAGAAAAATAATAGAAATGAATTACGGAAAAGGAATATTCATAGAAGAAGCTATGAATTCTGTATTCCCTAAAGAATATTCAGAAGCTATAAAAGAACATGATATAGAGCCGGTTGACAGACCAGTTCTTGTTGATGAGTTCATAGAAGAAGGAAAAGACGCAGTATTCACTGTTGAAGTTGCGGTAAAACCTGATGTGGAACTTGGCGACTATAAAGGAATAGAAGTAGAAAAAGTTGAATATTCAATAGAAGACGAAGCTGTTGAAAATGAATTAAAAGCTATACAGGATGCAAACTCTAGACTAGTTGCTGTAGAAGACAGAGCAGTTGAAGAGGGAGATATCCTTACAATAGACTACAAAGGATTCGTTGGAGATGAGCAGTTCGAAGGCGGAACAGCTGAAAATCAGACACTTGAAATAGGATCAGGAAGCTTCATACCGGGATTCGAAGATCAGCTTGTAGGAAAAGAAGCTGAAGAAGAAGTTGAAGTTAATGTTACTTTCCCAGAAGAATACCATGCAGATGAACTTGCTGGAAAAGAAGCTAAATTCGAAGTTAAAATTCATGAAATAAAAGTTAAAGAAGCTCCAGAAATAGACGATGAACTTGCAAAAGACGTAAGCGAATTCGACACTCTTGAAGAGCTTAAAGAAGATATAAAAGAAAAACTTACAAAAATGAAAGAAGAAGAAGCTAAAATAGAAACTGAAGATAAAATAGTTGAAAAAGCATGTGAAAATGCTAAAGTTGATATTCCAGAAGTTATGATAGAAAATCAAATAGATATGAATGTTAACGACTTTGCACAGAGACTAAGCTATCAAGGTCTTGATATAGACAAATATCTTGAACTTAGCAATCAGTCTATGGAAGATTTCAGAAATCAGTTCAGAGAAAATGCTGAAAGATTCGTAAAAGCAGATCTTGTTCTTGAAGCTATAGGAAAAGCTGAAGAAATAGGAGTTGACGAAGACGACGTTAATGATGAGCTTGAATCAATTTCTAAACAGTACGGACAGGATATAGATAAAATAAGACAAAGTCTTAGCGAAGATGATATGGAATACCTTAAAAAGACTAAGATCAAAAAGAAAACTATTGATTTCTTAGTAGACAATGCAAAAATAAAATAGTTAATATAACCGGGAGGCGATTACATGGCATTAGTTCCAGTAGTAGTAGAGCAGACAAGCAGAGGAGAAAGATCTTATGATATTTATTCAAGACTTCTTAAAGAGAGAATAATATTTATAAGTGATGAGATAAATGATGTGACAGCGAGTCTAGTAGTTGCACAGCTTCTTTTCCTTGAAGCGGAAGACCCAGATAAAGATATACAGATATATCTTAACAGTCCGGGCGGCTCGATAACTTCAGGTTTCGCTATATACGATACAATGCAGTATATAAAGCCGGACGTTTCGACTATATGTATAGGAATGGCTGCAAGTATGGGAGCTTTCCTGTTAGCAGCTGGAACGAAAGGAAAGAGATTTGCACTTCCAAATTCAGAAATAATGATTCACCAGCCGCTAGGAGGAACTAGAGGTCAGGCGGAAGATATAAGAATTCACGCTGAGAGAATCATTGAAATGAGAAGCAGACTTAATGAAATACTGAGCGAAAGAACTGGACAGCCGCTTGAAGTTATAGAAAAAGATACAGACAGAGATAATTTCATGACAGCTGAGAGAGCTAAAGAATACGGTATAATCGACGAAGTTATAGCTTCAAAAAATTAATTTGAATGGGGAATAGAAATGGCAGATAAGACAGATGATAAAACACTGAAATGTTCTTTTTGCGGAAAGACTCAATCTCAAGTTAAAAGACTTGTTGCAGGGCCTGATGTATATATCTGTGACGAATGCATAGGATTATGCCAGGAGATAATTCAAGAAGAGCTTGAAGAATACAGCGATATTGAATTTGATAAGCTTCCTATTCCGACTGAGATAAAAGATGTGTTAGACGATTATGTAATTCAGCAGGATAAAGCTAAGAAAGCTTTAGCAGTTGCTGTTTACAATCACTATAAAAGAATAAATAAAAAGGCTTCAGATCCCGATGTTGAGCTTCAGAAGAGCAATATAATAATGATAGGACCTACTGGTTCAGGAAAGACTCTTCTTGCTCAGACATTAGCAAGAATTCTGAATGTGCCTTTCGCAATAGCTGATGCTACATCGCTTACAGAAGCAGGATACGTTGGAGAAGATGTTGAAAACATACTTCTTAAACTTATTCAGAGCGCAAATTACGATATAGAAAAAGCGGAAACTGGAATAATCTATATAGATGAGATAGACAAGATAGCCAGAAAATCTGAGAATCCTTCTATAACTCGTGATGTCAGCGGTGAAGGCGTTCAGCAGGCACTTCTTAAGATTCTGGAAGGAACAGTTGCTGCGGTTCCGCCTCAAGGAGGAAGAAAACATCCTCATCAGGATTTCCTTCAGATAGACACTACGAATATACTTTTCATAGTGGGAGGAGCTTTTGACGGAGTTGCTGACATAGTTCAGAACAGAATCGGAAAGAAAGCTATGGGATTCGGAGCGGACATAGAATCTCAGAAAGACAGAGACGAGCAGAAAATCTATGAGGAATTAAGACCGGAAGATCTTCTGAAATTCGGACTGATACCTGAATTTATAGGAAGACTTCCTGTTATGGTTACATTAGGTAACCTTGACAGAGAAGCTTTAGTTAAGATTTTAACTGAACCTAAAAATGCTTTAGTTAAACAGTATGCGGAACTTTTCGCAATAGACGGAGTAGAGCTTGAGTTCGAAGAAGAGGCTCTTGAAAAAATTGCCGAAAAGGCAATAGAGAGAAAGACAGGCGCCAGAGGTCTAAGAGGAATACTCGAAGAGCTTATGCTAGATATAATGTATGAAATACCTTCAAGAAACGATATTGAAAAATGCATTATAACGGCAGAAACTGTAGAGGAAGGCAAAGATCCTGAACTTGTGCTTAAAGCTCCGGAAAATGATTTAGAATAAAATATTTCAGATATAAAAAAAGTCTACATTTATGTAGACTTTTTCTTTTGTCTTCGATTTCACAATGAAACGCTATATATGATATAATTATAAGCAATATTGCATTTAACTTAAGGCGAACGAAAGGATAGGAGGATAAGAGAACTATGGCGACGATAAGAGATGTGGCGAACGCCACTGGAACTTCTATTACAACAGTATCAAGAGTTATAAATAACAGCGGATACGTAAGCCAGGCAACCAGAGAGAAAGTGAAAAAAGCCATAAAAGAGCTTAACTACACTCCGAATGCGCTGGCAAGAGGACTGGTTACAGATATAACGAGATCTATAGGTCTTATAGTCCCTGATATAACGAGTCCTTACTTTTCTGAAATTGCAAAATCTATAGAGAAAGTAGCAAGCCACTATAACTACAATATATTTCTATGCAATACGAATTGGGATGTTGAAAGAGAAAAGATGTATTTGAATGAATTTTCTCAAAAGAGAGTTGACGGAGTTATCTATGCCATATTCAGAAAGAATGAAGAAGTATCCGATATTCTGAATAAGCTCGACATACCTACGGTACTGCTCGAGAAGAAGCCTGAAAATGGGAAGTATATAAAAAGTGTAGATATAGACAATGTTCAGGCCGGAAAACTTGCGACAGATTTCCTAATAGAAAAGGGTAATAGAAAAATAGCATTTGTCGGCGGTGAAAGCCAGATAAATGTTTCTAAAGACAGAGAGAGAGGATATATTTCCTCACTCAAAGAACACGGAATAGATTTAGATAAAGACAGAATAGTTTACAGCGGCTTTAATATAAGAGGCGGCTATGAAGCTATGCAGAAATTATCTAAAAGAGATATTGAAATAGATTCGATATTTTTAGCTACAGATTTAATGGCGATAGGAGCTTTGAATTTCCTGACACAGAATGGAGTTAAAGTTCCGGAAGATGTTTCAGTTGTCGGGTTTGACAATATAGAACTTTCAGCTATAATGCAGCCGACACTTACTACTGTAGATCTTCCTATAAAAGATATTGCAGAACTTGCCATGAAAAAGATTATGAAGATGATTTACAAAACTGATGAAAAGATAGACAAAGAAAATATCGAACTTAAAATAATAGAGAGAAAGACTACAGAGATGCCGGGAGCATCGAATGGAATAAATCTCTACAGATTTTTTAAAGAGCAGCAATAAGGAGGAGTATATATGATAAGATTGCCAATGATTCCACTTAGAGGACTGTCAGTTCTGCCTCACACAGTTCAGCATTTTGATATAGGAAGAGAGAAATCTATAGCGGCTCTTGAAGCGGCTATGGAAGATGATTCTGTAATTTTCTTAAGTTCTCAGAAAGATGCTGAGGTTGAGGATCCAACAACTGGAGACTATTACGATATAGGTGTAATCTGCAAAGTTAAGCAGATGCTCAATCTTCCAGGCGACGCTATAAGACTTCTTGTAAGCGGAGTGAGCAGAGGAAGAATAGAATCAGTTGAGTTTGAAGAGCCTTTTATTCAGGTAATAGTAGAAGATTTAAGCGCATATGAAGAAATAGAGGAAGATATAGAAGTAGAAGCGCTTAAAAGAGTTCTTATGGAATCTTTTGAAGAACTTGTTACTATTGGGGGAAAGATTTCTCCTGAATCGATAGCAAGTTTGGAGCAGATAGAGGATGCATCACAGTTTGCAGATATTGTGGCATCGTATCTTCCGATAAATGTAAAGACGAAACAGAGAGTTATAGAGATAATAAATCCTAAAGTCAGACTTGAAGAATTAAGAGTAATAGTCGAAAAAGAAATACAGATTATGAAAATCGAGGAAAAAATAAACAGAAGAGTTAAAAAGCAGATTAATAAGACTCAGAAAGACTATTATTTAAGAGAACAGATGAGAGCAATTCAGAAAGAACTTGGAGACGGAGAAGTCGAAGAGACTGAAGAAATGAGAAACTATATGAAAAAAGCTGAAAAGCTCGATCTTGATGAAGAAGCGAAGGAAAAAGTTCATGATGAAATTCAGAGACTCGGAAAAGTAGGCTCGTCTTCTGCAGAGGCGGGAGTCATAAGAAATTATCTGGACTGCATTCTGGATCTGCCTTGGAATAAGGAAACAGAAGATAAAATAGATATAAAAAGATCAAGAGAGATACTCGACGAGGATCATTATGGACTTAAGGATGTAAAAGAGAGAATTCTTGAGTATCTTGCAGTAAGAAAGCTTTCGGACAATCTGAAAGCGCCGATACTATGTCTTGTAGGACCGCCGGGAGTAGGAAAGACTTCCATTGCTAAATCGGTGGCAAGAGCAGTTAATAGAAAGTTCACAAGAATGAGTCTTGGAGGAGTCAGAGACGAAGCTGAAATAAGAGGACACAGAAGAACTTATATAGGAGCTATACCTGGAAGAATAATATCTTCACTTAGAAAAGTGGGAACTAAGAATCCTGTTTTTTTACTTGATGAGATAGATAAGCTGAGCGGAGACTTCAGAGGAGATCCTGCATCGGCGCTTCTGGAAGTGCTGGATCCTGAACAGAATTCTACTTTCACAGACCATTATCTTGAACTTCCTTTTGACCTCTCAGAGGTTATGTTCATTACGACGGCAAATACGCTTAATACGATACCGGGACCTCTTCTTGACAGAATGGAAGTTATAAGAATTTCAGGATATACGAGAGAAGAGAAATTCAATATAGCTAAAGAGTATCTAATACCTAAACAGGTAAAAGAGCACGGACTTACAGATGAACTTTTCTCAATGTCAGATAATGCTCTTTATGAAGTGATAGACAGCTATACGAGAGAAGCCGGAGTCAGAAATCTGGAAAGAGAAATAGCGAATCTTTGCAGAAAAGCGGGAAGAAAGATAGTTGAAGGAGAAGCTGATTCTGTAAAAATAACAGTCAACAATGTAGACAACTATCTTGGCCAGAAGAAATTCAGATTCGATCTTGTTGCAGAACAGAGTCAGGTGGGACTTGTAAGAGGCCTTGCATGGACTTCTGTAGGGGGAGACACTCTTTCTATAGAAGCGAATATAATGCCGGGAACAGGAAAAGTTCAGCTTACAGGAAAACTTGGAGATGTAATGAAAGAATCGGCTATGACCGGTATTTCATATATAAGATCGATTTCAAAGGAACTGAATATAGATAAGAAATTCTATAAAGATAACGACATACACATCCACGTTCCAGAAGGAGCAACACCGAAAGACGGTCCTTCAGCAGGAACAGCGATGACTACTGCAGTTATCTCAGCGCTTACAGACAGAAGAATAGATAAAAATGTGGCTATGACAGGAGAAATAACTCTTAGAGGAACAGTTCTTCCTGTAGGAGGAATAAAAGAGAAAGTGCTTGCAGCACACAGAGCCGGAATAAAGAAAATTCTTCTTCCTATAGACAATAAGAGAGATATAGACGAAGTTCCGGAAAAAGTGAAGAAAGATATTGAATTCGTTTTCGTTAAAAGCATGGATGAAGTTCTTAAAGAAGTATTCGTTCCTGAAGACAGTTTTGAAAACGATCCGGACAATATGTGCGAAGTAATAAAAGAGCAATATTCAGAAGCTAAGAAAGATTATAAAAAAGCTAAGAAAAAGTACAAGGAATGCAAGAATGATGAAGATTAACAGTGCAGAACTTTTAATAACAGCAGGAAGAAAATCTCAGTACCCTGAAGAAGGAGTGCTTGAGATTGCTTTTGCAGGAAGATCGAATGTGGGAAAATCTTCTCTGATAAACACTCTAGTTAATAGAAAAAACTTGGCGAGAACGAGCGGACAGCCAGGAAAGACACAGACAGTGAACTTCTATCAGGTAAATGATGATATGAGACTTATAGACCTTCCGGGATACGGATATGCAAGAACTTCTAAAAGCAGAAGAGAGAAATGGGCTGAGATGATAGAAGAATATTTCAGAACAAGAAAAAGTCTTATAGAGGTCATTCTTCTTGTCGATATAAGACATGAACCTGGCGAACACGACAAAATGATGTATGACTGGATTAAACAGTGCGGATTTAACGGAATCGTCATAGCTACGAAAGCCGATAAAATTTCGAAAGGTCAGTATCAGAAGCATATAAAAATAATCGCTGATAAACTTGGAATTGAAGACAGAAGTTTTATAATTCCGTTTTCAGCAAGCAAAAAGATAAACAGAGATAAAGTCTGGGAAGTTCTTTCAGACTTATTCGAAATAAACAGAGAATACAGAGAACAGATGAACAGAGATTGATGAAACCATAAAAAAAGCCGGACAGAAAATTCTGTCCGGTATTTTTTATTAAACCGCTAAACGGTGATATTTTCTAATTATTGCTTTTCGAAGTTTGATTTGTCAGCTCCGCAAATAGGGCAAACCCAATCATCTGGAAGATCTTCGAACGCAGTTCCTGGTTCTACTCCATTATCTGGGTCTCCTGCTGCAGGGTCATAAACATATCCACATGGTAAGCATACATATTTATCCATTATATATTCCTCCTAAATTAAGTTTATAAGTTTTACTAAGCCTATTTTATAATATACCCTGAAAAAAAATATAAAATCAGAAAAATTAATTCAAATTATAAAAAAGTAGCATATTTTTTTCAACAAATTTAATTTTTCTAAAAGAGTTCAATAAAGAATAATTAAAGAGATTAAAAGTATTAAAAGTTTTTAATTTGGGTATTATATAAAATAGAATGAAGAATTTCTATGAAAAATTTAGGGTGTGATTGATTTGAGTGGAAAAAAACTGAGTATAGAGATTAGCAGTAATCTTGATGACGTTAAAAAGAAAATTAATCTAGTCCTCGAAAAGCTTGGAAGAACTATTAAAGATGACGATATAATTTTTGAAATAAGGACTATTCTTACGGAACTTGTAATAAATGGAGCAGTTCATGGGAATCTGCTTGACGAAAATAAAAAAGTTTATTTGGATATAATAATGGAAGATGAATATATGACTATATGTGTAAGGGATGAAGGCATAGGATTTGAATACTGCCTGGATTCCTACAATGTATTCGATATGAAATCGAGCGGCAGAGGACTTCTTATGGTTTCGGGCCTCAGTGATGAGCTGAGTATAGAAAACAATGAAGTGCATGTCAGAAAAAAACTTAAGAAAGATGAGTATTTCGATGAACATAATATTAGTCAGACATGTTGAGACAGAAGCAAACGAGAATAGAAGATTCAGCGGATGGACAGATTATCCTGTTACTAAAAACGGATCTGTTCAGAGAATAAAACTCGGAAAAGAGATAAAGAGACATTATAATATAGAGAAGATTTATTCGAGTCCTCTTCCAAGAACCAAATACACAGCTGTTCATTTGAAGAGACTGCTGGATGCGGATCTCGAATTTTCTGAGGCATTGAAGGAAATGAATTTTGGAACATTTGAAGGGAAAACAAGCAATTATATTGCAGAAAATCATCCCGAGATATGGAAAGAGTGGAATGAGGATTTTGTAAATTTCAGGGTTCCTGAAGGAGAATCCATGTCGGATGTAAGAGACAGAATAGTTCCTTTTATAGAAGAATTAATAGAAAAAGATGAAGACTGCTTAATCGTCAGCCACGGTGCGGCTATACAGACTTTAGTTACATATCTTCTTAATTTTGATCTTAAAGATATGTGGAGATTTCAGATAAAGAACGGATCATATACAGAAATAGAGTATAATGACGGATTCGGTTTTCTGAAGAAAATAGTGCCTGTGGATTAGATACAGAGAGGTGTTTTTTATGAAGATAGGAGTACTTGACTACCATGCTCTTGGAGATGACGTAGATATAGATATTCTCTCAGACTTTGGAGAACTTGAAGTCTATAAAAATCTCAGCAGAGCGGAGATTCTTGAAAAATGTGAAGACAAAGACATAGTCGTTATAAATAAAGTTAAGATAGATAAGGAGTTTATAGACAGAGCAAAGAGACTGAAAATGGTTGCAGTTGCGGCTACAGGGTACAATGTGGTAGATGTTGAATATGCAGCTGAAAAAGGAATAAAAGTCTATAATGTGTCGGGATATTCAACCGATGCTGTAGTTCAGCACACATTTGCAATGACGCTTTCAATGCTCTGCCATTTAAGTGAGCTTAACAGATATGTAAAATCGGGAGAATACAGCAAATCGACAAATATGACGAGACTTGATCTCTATATAGGACTTTTATCCAATATGAAATGGGGAATAATAGGTCTCGGAGATATAGGAAAGGGAGTAGCAAAAGCGGCAGAAGCTTTCGGCGCTGAAGTCGTTTATAATTCGCCTCAGAAAGAGGATGTGGATTATAAAAGACTTGAGCTGGATGAGCTTTTAAAAGAATCCGATATAGTTTCTATACACTGTCCGCTTACTCCGGAAACGAGAAACTTAATAAAATACAGAGAGCTCGAGCTCATGAAGCCGAATGCTATTCTTGTAAATGTAGCCAGAGGCGGAATAATAGATGAAGATGATTTATACAGAGCATTGAAAGAAGAACTGATTTTCGGTGCATGTCTTGACGTATTCAGTAAAGAGCCGATAGATAAGGAAAATAAGCTTTTAACTTTAGGAGACGATAAAATACTTATGACTCCGCATACAGCATGGGCAAGTGCAGATGCCAGAAATCTTCTGATGGAAGGCGTTTATGAAAATATAAAATCATTTTTAGAAAATGGCGATAGAAAGCCTGTAAATGATATATAATATAGAAAAAGGAGAGCACATACAGATGTGCTCTTTTTTCGAGTTTTTTAGCAAATTCAGTATTACATAAGAAAAAGTACGGAGGTGAAAATATGAGTTCTGCAAAAAATATAATGATTCAGGGAACGAGCTCCAGTGCGGGAAAGAGTCTTTTCACAGCGGGGCTGTGCAGAATATTTATGAAAAGAGGGTTTAAAGCGGCGCCTTTTAAGTCTCAGAATATGACCAGAAATGCATTCATAATAGACGGAGGAAAGAAGATAGCGGGTTCTCAGCTTGTTCAGGCGGAAGCTGCAGGAATAGAGCCGGAAACAGATATGAATCCGATTCTTCTCATGCCGAATTCAGAGACTGGAAGCATGCTAGTAATAGACGGCGAAGACAGAGAAGACCTTCAGGCTAAAAAATATCATGATGTTAAAAAGTCACTGATTCCTTATGTGGAAAACGCATATAGAAGGCTTGAAAAGGACAGAGATATAATAGTCATGGAAGGCGCAGGAAGTCCAGCCGAAATAAACTTGAGAAAAGATGATTTTGTGAATATGGGACTTGCACATATGACGGATGCTCCAGTTATTCTAATAGCAGATATTGAAAGAGGCGGAGTATTTGCATCAATTTACGGAACGGTGAAAATTCTTGATGAAGAGGACAGCAGAAGAATAAAGGGATTTATAATTAATAAGTTCAGAGGAGACGTGACTATACTCGAGCCTGGGATAGATGAACTTGAAGAGAGACTTAAAATTCCGTGTCTTGGAGTTCTTCCTTATGAAAAGTTCAATATAGAAGAAGAAGACAGTCTCTTTGACGGAAAAAGAGGAGAGAGAATTGAAGAGATAGAGCACAGAGAGGCTGAGTATGACAGACTTGCTGAATTTATAGAAGAACACACAGATATTGATAAACTTATGGAGATAGCGGGAGTGAAAGAATAATATGATAATAGAAAATATAGCTGTTGTTCTTATAGCAGTGATAATAGACATGATAGCAGGAGATCCGGAGAAATTCCCTCATCCGGTCAGATACATAGGAAAACTGATATCTTTTCTTGAGAAAAAAGTTAGAAAGAATTTTAAAAATCTGAAACTGGGAGGATTTTTCGTTTTAATAGGAACCGTTGTAGCAACATTCGCATTTATATCGGCAGTTCTGTTTATTGCAGGGAAGATAAGCATGTATCTTTACTATATGATTAAAATATATATAGTTTTCAGCGGGATTGCCGCTAAATGTCTTTCAGATGAATGCAGAAAGGTTTATGATGTTCTGAAAAAAGGCAGTGTGAAAAAAGCGAGAAAACAGATATCATATCTGGTTGGAAGAGATACTTCTTCACTTGACAAGTCTGAAATTGCAAAAGCTGCAGTTGAAACGGCTGCAGAAAATACAGTCGACGGTGTTCTGGCGCCCATTTTTTATGCTCTTATAGGTTCTCTTATAGGTCTGCCGGCACAGTTCATATATATCTATAAATCAGTTAACACTTTAGACTCTATGATAGGATATAATAATGAGAAGTACGGAGATATCGGTTTCTTTTCAGCAAAATTCGATGATATTCTGAATATAGTGCCTGCAAGAATCGGAGGGATTGTAATGGCTTTTTCGGGAATATTTCTGAGACTGAATGTAGTAGACGGATTTAAAATAATGTTCAGAGACAGAAAAAATCATAAAAGTCCGAACTGCGCATATCCTGAAGGAGCAGCTGCAGGACTTCTCGGAGTGCAGCTTGGAGGAACTCACACTTATTTCGGAGAGGAAGTGTATAAGCCGACTATAGGAGATGCAAAGAGAGAAATAGAGCCCGAAGATATTCTGAAAACGACGAAACTGATTTTTGTATCAGAAACAGTATTTTTTATACTTATGGCGGTGGCTGCTACTGCCGCGGCAGAAGCGCTTAATTTACTGTAGAACGGAGGAAAACTGCGTGTTCAATAAGCATGGAGGCTATACAGGAGACAGAGAAGTAACTGATTACAGCATAAACATAAATCCTTTTGGAGTTTCAGAAAAACTCAAGGGAAGAATAACAGAAAAGCTGGATGAACTTGAAAATTATCCGGAAATAGACGGAGAAAGCACGAAGAAAAAGCTTTCAGAATTCACAGGATATCCTGAAGAAAATCTGATAATTGGGAATGGCGCTTCAGAACTCATATATCTTTTTGCAAGAGCGGAAAAGATGGAAGGGAAAACTGCCGGAATTCTGGAGCCGACTTTTACAGAGTACGGTAAAGCTTCAGAAATGTATGGAGCAGATATTGAAAGATTTACTGATTTTTCAGATTTAAAAAGATCTGCTGAAGAAAAGAAAGTCGATTTCATATTCATATGCAGTCCGAACAATCCGACAGGAAAGTCGGCCGATTTGAAAGATATAGAAGAGATTTTGAATATATCTCAGAAAAACGGAATAAAAGTATTTATAGACGAGTCGTTTATAGAATTTTCTGAGAGAGATTCTTCGGCTGAATTTATAAGAAAATACAGTCTTTTTGTGCTGTGTTCAGTTACGAAAATCTATGGAATTCCAGGAATCAGAATAGGCTACGGAATAGGATCTGAAGATATCATCAGAGATATGAACAGATTTAAAGAGCCCTGGACAGTGAATGCTCTGGCTTTAGAAACACTGGAGACTTATTTTGAAGATGAAGAGTACAGAAAAAGAACGGCTGACTGGTTCAGAGAAGAAAAAGAAAAATTCTATAGAGAACTTTCTGAAATAGAAGATATAGAAATATACAGTTCAGATGCCAATTTTTTCATGATAAAACTTAAAAAATCGGACGGAAAGACTCTTAAAGACTACTGTCTTGAAAATGGATTTTATATAAGAACGTGTGAAGACTTCTATTCTCTGGGCAGTGATTATATAAGGCTTGCAGTCAGATTCAGAGAGCAGAATGAAAAGATTGCCAAGGTCATAGATTCATTTTTCAAAAGTGAATTATAAAAATACGGCAGGGAGATGAGATATTTGTGCAGAAAAATTCTAGTGTCGGGCGGAGCCAGAAGCGGAAAGAGCGAATTTGCAGAGTCGCTTATAGAAAATGAAAAAAATCTATATATAGCAACTTCGGTTCCATTCGACAGTGAAATGAAAAAGAGGGTGGAACTCCACAAAAAAAGAAGAGGAGATAACTGGAATACTGCTGAAATATACCGGAACTTTGAAAAAATTGAAGACAGAGAAGAATTTAAAAATTCTGAGAATATATTTCTGGACTGTATAACAATAATGATTACGAATATAATGATGGATACAATATCAGAAAACCTCGAAAATCAGAAATCAGAAGATTACGAGATTACTTTAGAAGATGCTGAGATTATAGAAGATATAACTATGAGGGAGATAGAGACTCTTTTCAGATTAGCAGAAAATAATAAGAAAAATCTCATAATAGTTACTAACGAAGTAGGTCTCGGAATCGTTCCTGAAAACAGAATGAGCAGAATTTTCAGAGATATAGCGGGCAGAGTAAACAGATTTGCGGCTGAAAAATCGGATGAAGTCTACATGGTGTTCATGGGAATACCCAATAGGATAAGGTGATAAGATGAACAGTTTTCTTTTAATATTAATGTTTTTCACTAGAATAAATGTCAGGAAGGAAGTAGATTTTTCTGAGAAAGAATTCAAAAAAGGAATGAGAAAGGTTCCGCTTATAGGAATTATAATAGGAGCAATAATGGCTGCAGTATTTGAATTATGCGGCTTTCTTGAAATAAACGGAATTCTTAAAGGTGTTATTCTCTTCACTCTTTACATTTTTCTGACAGGGGCTCTTCACATAGACGGCTTTTCAGACACCTTAGACGGAATATACAGCAACAGAGACAGAGAGAAGACATTTGAAATAATGAAAGACAGCAGATGCGGAGCTTTCGGAGTTCTGGGAATGATACTGCTCTCAGCTTTCTACATATCTCTCTTTTCTCTAGTTCCTAGAGAGGCAGTATTCTTATTTCCCATATTTTCAAGAACAGTTATTCTGTTCACATGCAGAAAGTTCGATTATGCAAAAGAAGACGGAATGGGAAAAATATTTATGGATTCAGCTTCTTATACCAGCTTTATTTTAAGCATTGCCATACTGTCAGCAGTTTCGGTGATGGTAAAAGACATTTATATTTTAATTCCGTTTATATTGGGATTTATAATTACAGAGTTCAGAGTGAAAAAGATATCAGACAGACTCTCCGGAATAACAGGGGATATTCTGGGATTTTCGATAGAGTATTCACAGATAATTTTTCTTCTGATATATAGAATATCAGAAATGATTCTGCAGAAAATTTAATATTCTGCAGGATAGAGATTAAGATGAAATTGAGGAGAAAAAAATGAATAAAACTAAGAGAAATGCTTATGCAGGGATACTCATAGCTCTTTCTTTCGTGGGATCGATGATAAAAATACAGAACAGCATAGCTTTCGATTCTATGCCTGCGTTCCTCGGAGCGCTTGTAATTTCACCGGGAATAGGCGCTGTTATAGGCTTTATAGGCCATATCATAACTGCGGCTATGTCAGGTTTCTATCTGACAGTTCCTATGCATATAATCATCGCTCTAGAGATGTTCGTGTTCACATATATATTTGGAAAGCTTTACAGAGTCAACAGGATACTCGGTTCAGCCGTCCTTATATTTTTAAACAGTGTAGGTTCAGCTGTTATAGCTGCCTTTGCAACGAGTTTTTTCGGACTTCCTCTTTCAGGAATGAAGATGTTTGCCGCAGTTATACTGCCGCTGTTTTTAGGAAGTCTTGCGAATACGGTTCTTGCGGTAGTAGTTTATGAAGGACTTTACAGAAGTGGAAAAACTGAGAAAATATAGGGATATCAGTTTAATAGATATGGGCGGAAACAGACTCATTGCTGTTGCATGTGATTCAACGGGAGGAATAGGAGAGAAAGAGAACGATTCTGCGTCAGCTCCGGCTGAAACTGTAGGCTTCTATTCAGCTCAGGTCGTGCTGATGGAGCTGATTTCCATAGATGCTGAAATAATAAGCGTTGTGAACAATCTCTGTGTTGAAATGAAAGGTTATGGAGAAAAACTTATAGAAGGAGTAAGAAAAGCATCTGAATCGGCCGGACTTGACGGTGAAAGAATAATAAACGGAAGTACTGAAGAAAATTTTCCAGTTACTGTTACAGCTATTGGAGTTACAGCTATCGGTATAATGAATAAGGAAATGTTTCTAAAAAGAAAAGAGCCGGAAAAAGGAAATCTTATAGTCAGACTCGGGAGTCCGAGAGTGGGAAGAGATATATTAGAAAGCAGTCCTAATGAGATAATGACTGCAGATAAGATGATTAAAATCAAAAAGGAGATTGAATTCATTGAGCTGATACCTGTAGGCTCAAAAGGAAGTCTTTATGAAATATCTTCTTTTGCTGATTCAAAAAGACTGGATTATAAGATTTATGACAGTATTTCTGAAAAAAGTTTTAAAGAACTCGAAAAATCAGGAGGACCTTCAACTTCAGCAGTCGGAATAGTCGAGAGAGAAGAGATTGAAAAAATTGAAAGAATAAATTTTAAATATGAGATAATTGGTGAACTTATTTAAACACAGTTTTATACGCATTCTTTTTCATTGAAAGGAAAGAGGATGCGTTTTTTGTATTTTCAGGATTGCTGAATTCTTGATTTTTTCAGTGCTGAATATTATCATAATAATATGCGGTTTAAATTTTGAGAAAAAGAGATTTTGGGGAGTGAGTTTTTGAACGAAATAGTTGAAAGCTATTTTAGGAAGATGGTAAAAAAACTGCCTGAAATGATTGAATTTGAAATACTGTACGGGATACTTTCATTTGCAGTGGGATATCCTGTTATAAAATTCTTTCTTTATTATGCGGAAAAATTTTCAGGAAGCAAGTATATTACTTTAGATACTGTCAAAGCTATGCTGATGAGTCCCATATCAATAATAATGCTTCTGATAGTTCTGTTCTGGCTGGTTCTATTCACTGCAATAGAAATATCCGGACTTCTTGCAATATACTATAATGACAGAAAATACCATTTTCTGAGCTTTAGAGTTTTAGGTTCTGAAATCCTCGAGGATATGAGAAGACTTCTAGTTCCTAAAAACTTTCCAATGATATTCTGGATATTCGTTCTGTTTCCAATAACAGGAAATATATCCACTTTTATTAAGCAGAGAGATCTTCCCGGATTCATACTTCTGGGAATATATGAAAAAGCTCCGTATATAGCTATATTTATAATACTCTCACTGTTTTTTATATTCTTGTATATCAGAAATATATTCATATATATAGCTTTTTTCACTGAAAACAAGTCTTTTTTCAGGGCAAAGAAGAAAGCAGTTAGAGTCATAAAGAACAGATTTTTTATGACAGTGCTTTTAATAGGTTTAAATGCTGTATTTCTTTCGGGGGTTACAGGATTAATAAATTTTATATGGCATGAAATACTCACGGGAATAATATATTCTTTTGAAAATTATTCCAGATGGCTTCTCATTCCTATAATGATAGCGAGAACGCTTTTAAAAGTTATGCCCTTTCTTTCAAATGCACTAATAATCATAGGAAATGTCGTAATGACCGGCATTCTCTATGAATATTATTCTAAAACCCCTATAAGCTATGAATTCAAAGGCATTTACAGGAAAAGCATAATAATGAGATTTAAAAAAGAGCTGATTATAGCGGGAATTGCGCTTCTTATAGGAAATGCTGTAATTACTCATTTTAATCTGAAAAACGGGATTGCGGCAGATTTAAAAGAGAACTATATAACTGCTCACAGAGGAAACAGCGGAGGAACGCCTGAAAACAGCCTTTCCGGAATTCAGGCGAGCATTATGGACGGAGCTGATTATATAGAAGTAGATCTTCAGCTGACAAAAGACGGAGAAATTATACTCCTTCATGATAAAGATTTCAGAAGAACAGGAAACAGCGTATTTGAGCCTGGAGATCTTAAACTTGAAGAAATTAAGAAGATAAATATAGGCAAGGCCTTCAGTCCTGAATATCAGGATGAATACGTTCCGACGATGGACGAGGTCTTTGATAGGACAGTTGGGAGTCTGAAATATAATTTGGAACTGAAGCCTTATGACGGGAGCAATATAGAACTTGCGAGAAAGACAGTAGAACTCATAGAGAAGTACAGGCAGGAAGAGAACGTCACAGTAACATCTCTATATAAGGACTGTCTCAGAGAAGTCAAAAGACTCAATCCCGATATAAAGACAGGATATATAATGGTTGTCGCCGGAGGAAATTTCTATGATATGAAAGATATAGACGTTTTCTGTATAGAGGAAAGCTTTATAACTGAAGAAAGAGTTGCAAAAGTCCATCTTGCCGGAAAAGAAGTCTATGCATGGACTGTAAATGAAAAAGAAAGTATGGACAGAATGCTGAGATATCAGGTGGACAATATGATAACCGACAATGTCAAGCAGGCTGTGATAAGACGGAGTTACGATATGAATAAACTTCCTTTTTTCAGAAGTGTTGAGCAGCTTGTAACTCTTGAAAACGGTATAATATAATCCTTTAATAATAGGAAAAGAGAAAAAAGCGGTAATAATTCAATATTTTCATTTCATATATGTTAAAATAAATATATGTTTAATGATAAATAAGAGGTGAAAATATTGGGTTTTTTAGAGCTGTTTCTATTAGCTCTGGGACTATCTATGGATGCTTTTGCAGTTTCAATCTGTAAAGGACTCAATATGCGTGAAATCAATTATAAAGAAGCTGTTATAACAGCTTTCTTTTTCGGATTGTTTCAGGCAGGGATGCCGCTGATAGGATATTTTTTAGGGGTTAAGGCGGAAGTCTATATTGAAAGTATTGATCACTGGCTTATATTTATAATCCTCGGATTCATAGGACTCAAGATGATTCGTGATGCATTGAGCGATGAAGAGGAAAATGACTGTGGATGTGAAGTCGGCAATGGAGATAGAAGAAACGGATTTGATTTTAAAGGACTTATAATTCTCGCTGTAGCTACGAGCATAGACGCTCTTGCAGCAGGAATTACTTTCGCATTCATGGAGATAAATGTATCTGAGACTATTATTTTTATAGGCGTACTGACATTTATTCTGTCGCTTGCCGGAGTGAAAATAGGAAACAGATTCGGAGCTAAATATCAGACAAAAGCTGAAGTATTTGGAGGAATAGTCCTAATACTGATAGGAACAAAAAAATTGCTTGAGGATTTAGGGATATTAGGTTAAATTGAAATTGAGAGGAGCTCAGGCTCCTCTTTTTTTATTTTTCTGAAAGTGCAAAAGAATACATACTGTGATATAATAAAAACTGGAATAATTAGAAATTAGGGCAGTTTTTCAGTGAAAACTGAGTATAAATTAATAACAGACAGTTCATTCGTACCATCCTGTCTATAAAAAAACTAGGACATCATAAGATGGACGGTACGGGTCTGTCTTTTTTTATGCTCTAAATCTGAAAATATTGATTTAAACGATAAAAATTAAAACATAAAAGCGGAAAAATAGGTGATTATATGTACACTTTAAAAACAGAACACAGTTTCGATTCAGCGCATTTCTTATACGGATATGAGGGAAAATGCAGCAATATTCATGGACACCGCTGGAGAGTCATCGTTGAGATAATGGGAGAAGAGCTCGACAGTGAGGGACAGGAAAGAGGAATGCTTGTTGACTTCGGAACTTTTAAAAAAGATTTAAAAGAAGAGGTGGACGATATGGACCACGCTCTGATAATAGAAGAAGATTCTCTGAAACCGGAACTTCTTTCACTCTTAAAAGAAAGCGGATTCAGAATAATAGAAATTCCTTTCAGACCGACTGCGGAAAATATGGCGTACTATTTTTACAGCAGAATGAAAAACAGAGGATATAATGTTAAAGAAGCCGTAGTGTATGAGACGCCTAATAACTGCGCTTCATACAGCGGGGTATAGATATGGCTGAATACAGAGTTGTAGAAAAATTCATAAGCATAAACGGAGAAGGAAGAAAAGCCGGACAGCTGACTTCATTTATCAGACTTCAGATATGCAATCTGGAATGCTCATACTGCGATACGAAATGGGCGAATACTGAAGATTCAGAGTTTGAAATCATGACTGAAGAGGAGCTTGCCGAATGGGCCGTTTCAACAGGAATTGTAAACGTCACTGTGACTGGAGGAGAGCCTCTTCTTCACAGAGATATGGATAAGCTGTTTAAGGCTCTCATAGAGGCGGGAAGAGAAGTCGAGGTTGAAACTAACGGTTCTGTAAGTATTTCAGAATTCGGCGGAAAGTACAGAGAAAAATTGAGTTTCACACTGGACTACAAGCTCCCGTCAAGCGGAATGGAAAACAGCATGCTCACAGAAAACTACGATTTTTTAAGACCGCAGGATACAGTTAAATTTGTAGCAGGAAGCAGAAAAGATTTTGAAAGAACAGAAGAAATAATAGAAAAATACGGACTTAGAGAGAAATGCAGTGTATATCTCAGTCCGGTATTCGGAAATATAGAACCTGAGGATATGGTTGAATTTATGATAGAGAGGAAAATGAATGGAGTAAATCTTCAGCTTCAGATGCATAAATTCATATGGGATCCTGAAATGAGAGGTGTTTAAAATGAAAGCAATGGTTTTATTCAGCGGAGGAGTTGACAGCACTACATGTCTTGCTCTTGCCGTAGATCAGTACGGAAAAGAAAATGTTATTGCAATGTCTATATTCTATGGACAGAAACACGATAAAGAAATGAAAGCGGCGGAAGAAATAGCGGAATATTACGGAGTTGAACATCTGAAGCTCGATTTATCGAAGATGTTTGAATTCTCAGACTGTTCTCTTCTGAGTCATTCAGACGAAAAAATTCCGCATGAATCTTATGCAGAACAGCTTGAAGGGGAAGAAAAGCCTGTGAGCACTTATGTTCCGTTCAGAAACGGACTGTTTCTTTCATCAGCTGCAAGCATTGCGCTTTCTAAAGACTGCGGAGTTATATATTACGGAGCACATGCCGATGATTCAGCAGGGAGCGCATATCCCGACTGTTCAGAGCCGTTCTATAAATCAATGGCAGATGCGATTTATATAGGAAGCGGAAATCAGCTGAAACTCGAAGCCCCTTTCGTAAATGAAAACAAAGCAGGAATAGTAAAAAAAGGGATAGAGCTTGGAGTTCCTTATGAACTGACATGGTCATGCTATGAAGGCAAGGAAGAGCCTTGCGGAGAGTGCGGAACGTGTATAGACAGAGTGAAAGCATTTGAAGAAAACGGAATAGAAGATCCACTTATAAAGAAAATATATTTTTAAGAATAAGGAAGGCGGTGAATCTGCAGAAACAGCAGAGATAATTTATGAGAGATGAAAAAGAGATAAGAGCAGAATTAGAACTTTTAGGAAATCAGAATGTAAAATACAGAGATGATTATGCACCTGAAGTGCTTGAAACTTTTGAAAATAAACATCCGGACAATGATTATTTTGTAAAATTCAACTGTCCGGAGTTTACAAGCCTGTGTCCAATAACAGGACAGCCGGATTTTGCGACTATATATATTTCATATGTGCCGAGCGAAAGAATGGTTGAAAGCAAATCTTTAAAACTTTATCTTTTCAGTTTCAGAAATCACGGGGATTTTCATGAAGACTGTATGAATATAATAATGAAAGATTTAATTGAACTCATGGATCCGAAATATATAGAAGTGTGGGGTAAATTCACACCTAGAGGCGGAATATCGATAGATCCTTACTGCAACTACGGAAAGCCCGGCACTAAATGGGAAGAAGTGGCATGGAACAGACTTTCTAATCATGACCTTTATCCAGAAAAAATAGACAATAGATAATAAAAAAGAGCAATGTCCATATTTGAATTTATAGACATTGCTCTTTTATTATATTTAAAATACTTACTGTCTTTCTCTTTTTTCTGTTTCTGAATCGGGAATTATTCCTGAAGGAGCTGGTATAGGGCTTGAGCTGTCAGTTTTTATACTGCTGTTAGGAGATGTATAGTCCGGAACTGCTTTTTCATTTCCCGATTCGTCTATATTTACATCTGACCAGAGACCCCATCCGTTTTCTTTTGCAGTTTCCTGGAATTCATCGAACCAGTCGTTATATTTGATATTAGGAGGATAAAATACTGAACGCGCATATCCGTTCTGAACTAATTGCGCATTGTACATCATCTCACTTACATCATTTTTAGTGACGTTAGCCGATTTAGGCTGTTTCAGCCAAAGATAGAACAGATAGTTTCCTTCTGAATCTTTAGCAGTTGAATCAGTTTCGAGGAACACTTTTCTTCCTTTGAGAAGATTTCTGGCATAAGAAAGAGTAGTCTCTGCATGGAAATCACTTGCGTCGCCGTCCGGTGATATTTCAGGCGCAGCGATTCCTAAGAGTTTGACTGTTTCAAGTTCAATAGAATTTTCTCTCACTATTACAATAGTTTCAGCATCTATTATTCTGTCTACAGTTGCCGGAACGAAATAGGCATCGAGTTCAGGATTGCTTTTTTCCTCATCTTTGAGTTTTTCCTCATATTCTTCTTCTGATTCAAAAGGTCTTTTATTTATAGGCTTTTCCTCGCCTGTATCTTTATCTATAGTTTTCTTTTCAAAATAATTTGCAAAGTCTTTCATTCCGAAAAATGAAGAAAGCGCAAATATGAGAGAGGCTGCTGCAAGCGGTATAATTTTCTTTATATCGAAATTTCCCGTTACAAGCATCTTAATGAGATCGTATATATATAGAAGAACAGCAGGGAAGGACAGTCCCATAATTATAAGGGGTATGCTCGGATACCCGAGTATAAGTACGAGAACGTAGTAAACTGCCGCAAAAGTCATATTTATGAAATTGCCGGAACGGAAGCCCGGTATATAGCGAAAAATATTACCAATTTTCATAACAAATTCTCCTTTAAAAATATCTTAATTTAAGTATATATTATTATTTTGCAAGTTTCAATCGAATTTAAGAGGGGAGAGCTAAAGGAAAATTGAAATGTATGTAAAAAAAGCGGCATCTGAATGATGCCGCTTTTTATTTGGTTATTTATTTTCTTCTCTGAATAGTTCGCCTGTAATAGTGTAGATAACTGCTTCTGCAATGTTTTCAGCATGATCTCCAATTCTTTCAAGATATTTAGCTATCAGAAGATAGTCAAGAGTTATCTCAGGACCTGCTTTGTCTTCTTTGATTTCCTGTATAAGTTTCTTTTTAACATCGTAGAAACACTGGTCAACTATATCGTCACTCTTCTTAATCTTATCAACATAAGAAAGATCGTACTGTGTGAACGATTTTATACTCTCATTTACCATTTCAGATGCCACAGATGCCATCTGAACAAGTTCAGGAAGAGGCTTCTGTTCACATTTTTCAGAAAGATTAAGAGTTATTTCAGCAATATTTGCCGCCTGATCTCCGATTCTCTCAAGGTCCGTTATCATCTTAAGAGCAGAAGAGATAAGTCTTAAATCTTTTGCAACCGGCTGCTGTCTTAATATAAGTCTCATAGCTATTTCTTCTATGCTTTCTTCAAGTTCGTTTACATCGTCATCATTTTTTCTTATGAAGTCAGCAGTATCCATGTCTCTGTTAAGGAAAGCCTGAATTGAATCATGAAGTCTTTCATTAACGAGTCTTCCCATTTCTGTAAGCTGCTCATTAAGAGTTTCAAGCTGTTCATCAAATTTATTTCTTGCCATATTTTTATATCCTCCCTTTTAACCGAATCTTCCAGTTATATATTCTTCTGTTCTCTTATCGCTAGGAGTAGAGAATAGAGTTTCTGTATCGTCAAATTCTATAAGTTCTCCTAGAAGGAAGAAACCAGTTTTATCAGATACCCTTACAGCCTGCTGCATATTGTGAGTTACCATAACTATAGTGTAATCTTTTTTCAGTTCAGTTACAAGGTCTTCTATTTTTGCTGTACTTATAGGGTCAAGAGCTGATGTGGGCTCATCTAGAAGGATAACTTCAGGGCTTACAGCAAGAGCTCTGGCTATGCATATTCTCTGCTGCTGTCCTCCTGACAGAGCTATAGCAGATTTTTTAAGAGTGTCTTTTACCTCATCCCATATAGCCGCCTGCTTTAAGCTTCTTTCAACTATCTCATCAAGCTCGCTTTTATTTTTTATTCCGTGAGTTCTCGGTCCGTAAGCTATATTGTCATATATGCTCATAGGGAATGGATTCGGTTTCTGGAAAACCATTCCAACATCTTTTCTCAGGTCATAAACGTCTATGTCTTCGAATATATCTTTTCCGTCTAGAAGCATTTCTCCTTCATGACGGAAACCTTCTACAAGGTCGTTCATTCTGTTTATACTCTTAAGAAGAGTTGACTTTCCGCATCCGGAAGGTCCGATGAAAGCAGTAACCTTGTTTTTAGGAATGTTCATATTTATATTTTTTATGGCTTTAAAATCGCCATAGTATGAACTGAAATCTTTTATTTCGATAATTATATTATTATTCATTTACTCCTTCCTTTCCGAGTTTATCTGCAAGTTTCTTAGATATGAAGTTTATTATAAGAATTACACCAAGCAGAACAACTCCAGAAGCATAAGCTTCATTTATATTGAGTCCTTCACCTGAAAGCACGTACATGTGAAGGGCAAGAGTTCTACCTGAAGCGTTAGCTCTTAAAAGATTTTCCGGGATATTTGCAACTGTACCCGAAGTATATATAAGAGCCGCCGTTTCACCTATTATTCTTCCTACTGCAAGTATTACTCCTGAAAGTATACCAGGCATTGCTGAAGGAAGTATTATTCTGAATATAGTTCTAACTTTTCCTGCTCCAAGTCCGTAGCTTCCTTCTCTAAGAGACTGGGGAACAGACATTAGAGCTTCTTCTGTACTTCTCATTATAAGGGGGAGAACCATTATGGCTGCAGTCATTGCTCCGGCCATCATCGAGTAGCTCCATCCCAGGAATGTTACGAAGAAAAGCATCCCGAACAGACCGTAAACGATCGAAGGAATACCTGTAAGCGTGTCAGCAGTTATTCTCACAAGTTCAACCAGTTTGCTTCCAGGTTTTGCATATTCTGTAAGATAAACTGCTGCCGATATCCCGATAGGGATAGCTATTACTAGCGAAAGTCCGACTATTATAAGAGTGTTTATAATAGAAGGCATCATTGATACGTTTTCTACTGTATATTCCCATTCAAAAAGCGAAGGCTTAAGATAAGGAATACCTTTTATCAGTATATAGAATATTATGAAAAGCAGAGATAGAAATGTAATTATGGATGCACCATATACAAAAAATCTCGCTATCTTGTCTTTAGTTTTCATTAGTGTGCGGACCTCCTTTTAAAGATTAAAAAGGAGATATTTATTATAAGTATGAATATGAACAGCACAGCACCAGTTGCTATAAGCGCATCTCTGTGAAGATCTGCCGCATAAGACATCTCTGTAACTATATTCATAGTCATCGTTCTTACTCCTTTGAAAAGTCCTCTCGGCATTCTCGACTGGTTACCTGCGATAAGGATTACCGCCATTGTTTCTCCTATTGCTCTACCGATACCCAGTATTATAGAAGAAAAGATACCAGACTTGGCAGCCGGCACGACTACTGTCATTACTGATCTTTCATGTGAAGCTCCAAGTGCACATGCACCTTCATAATAAGATCTCGGCACTGCTCTTATTGAAGTTTCTGAAAGAGTTATTATCGTCGGAAGTATCATGATTCCCAGAAGAACCATTGCAGTGAACATAGTCATACCGCTTCCTCCGAAGAAATATTTAACTATAGGCACTATTACAACTAGTGCGAAAAATCCGTAAATTATAGAAGGGATTCCGGCCATCAAATTAAGAGCTGGCTTTAAGAATCTGTACATCTTAGGCGGGCAGAACTTTGCCATGAATATAGCTGTCAGAATCCCAATAGGAACACCGATTACTGCAGCTCCTATTGTTACATAAACACTTCCTAGAATCATCGGAAGTATTCCATACGATGGAGGAATGTCCATCGGTTTCCATTTTGTTCCAAATATAAATTCAGTGAATCCGATTTTTGATATTGTCGGAATGAAGTTGGAGAACATAAAGTAACATATTGTTATAAGTGCAATAATAGAAAAACAGGTCGCAATGAAAAACACTGCGAACGCTGTTTTTTCTTTAAGATAGAATATTTTTCTTTCTTTACTTATCATTTTACTTCTTCCCAGTCAAGTATTTCACCTGTGTATATTCCTTTAAGGCTGTCCATAGTCATATCATCTATTCCGTTGTTCTTGTTAACTATTACAGCTATACCGTCAAGTGCTATAGCTTCTCCTTTAACTTCTGCAAGTTCACTGTCTTTTAATTCTCTTGAAGCCATTCCTATTTCAGATATTCCGTCTACAACTGCTTTGATTCCTGCAGATGAGTCAGACTGCTGAACTGCTATCTGAAGATTAGGATTTATAGCGCTGTAAGCTTCAGCAAGTTTTTCCATAACTGGTGTAACTGATGAAGATCCTGCTATTGTAAGACTTCCAGATACGTCTGAAGGTTCATATGCAGGAGCATCGTCAACTACTGCTATATAGTCTTCTGAAACTATTTCCTGTCCTTCTTTGCTGAGTATGAATTTTATGAAATCCTGTCCGCCTTCTGAAAGCTCTCCTTCTTTGTAAGCTATATTGAACGGTCTTGAAATTTTGTAGTCACCAGCTTTTATGCTTTCTGAAGATGCTTCTGCACCGTCAATTTTAAGCGCTTTCACTGTGTCATTAAGTGATCCTAGAGATATATAGCCTATTGAGTTTTCATCTCCTGATACTGAAGTCATAACACCGTCAGTTTTATTCTGAACTATTGCCTCTTCAGTAGTATTGTCCTGATCATTTTCTTCTACCCCTGTAAGTTCTACGAAAGCTCCTCTAGTTCCTGAGCCCTGCTCACGAGTTATAACGATTATTTCTCCAGATGCTGCAGATGAATCTCCTGCACCTGATTCACCGTTTCCTGAATCCGTATCAGAACCGTTGTCTCCTCCGCATCCTGCAAGCAGCGATGCACATAGTGTCAAACCTAAACCTAACTTTAAAAATCTTTTCATTTTAGCCATCAACCTTCCTTTCTTGATATATCAATTGTATTATTAAAGATTTAAGACGATGTAATGTTAAGATGAAGTCTCTGTAAAGTAAATGTAAAATTTATATTAAGTTTAGGAATTGAAAGCCAAATCGTGGTAATATAGTATATATAGACGTATTTAGGAGGGAAATTTTTGAGTTCAGTTCAGAGAATAGATTCTGAAATTCTTATGTATATTCAGGAAAATTTCAGAAATCCTTTTTTTGACTCTCTGTTTGAGACAATTACATATCTGGGCAGCGGAGGTCTGATATGGATTATACTTTTAATGTCTTTTCTATTTGTAAAAAGATTCAGAATAACCTCGTTTCAGATGGCAGGAGCGCTTATAATAAGTTCTGTTTCAGGAATTCTCTTTTTGAAAAATATAATAGAAAGACCTAGGCCATTTTATACTGTCGTTGGCCTGAAACCGCTGATAACTCCATCAGGATATTCGTTTCCGTCAGGTCACACTGCAAGTTCGTTTGCAGCTGCATTTATAATATTTATGAATCTCCCGAGAAAGTACGGTATAGCGGCTCTTATTTTAGCAGTTTTTATATCTTTCTCTAGAATATATTTGGGGGTTCATTATCCGACAGACGTATTTGCAGGTTTTATTCTTGGAGCAGTATCGGCTCAGATTTCAAAAGTAATTTGGAAAAAAACGGTAGAGGGAAATTAGTGCTCATATAAAATTGAGAATATATGCATATTTTTAATTTCAAGAGTACAAAAATAACAGAAGAAAATAGATTTTATATAGCTTAATGTGGTATATTTGATGATAGGCAGAATAATAGTCGACAACTAGATCTTTAAATTAATTTTTAGGGAAAGGATATCAAAATGAAAAATGTATTTTTTTATGATACAAAATATGGTCGAATAGCTGTATCAGATAACGGATCTGAAATAACTGATATATGTTTTGAAAATGATATGGATGCATCAGGAATGAGACTCTGGGAAACAGAACTCATCAGAAATGCAGGAAAAAGAATAAATGAGTATCTGGAAGGCAGAAGAAGAAAATTCGATCTTCCAGTAGAGCCGGAAGGAACAGATTTTCAAAAGGCAGTTTGGAAAGAAACTATGAAAATACCTTATGGCGAGACTGCAACTTATAAAGAAATAGCAGAAAGGATAGGAAGGCCCAATTCATACAGGGCAGTAGGAGGTGCTGTTGGGAAAAATCCTATTCTCATACTGATTCCTTGTCATAGAATCATATCGTCTGACGGAAGCACGGGAAACTATATAGGCGGTGAGAAAATGAAAGAGGAACTCATAGAAATGGAAAGGATGAGAGTGTGAAAAAGAAGCTGATATTCATATTCTTAGCAGTAATTATTGCCGTAGCTGGATATCTTGCATTCAACGTATATAAATATAAAGAATTTAAAACACTTTCAGATAAGTATATAGTAAACGGAGAATTTGAAAAAGCTGAAAAAGCGCTTAAAGAAGCTGTTAAATATGATTTTATGGGCAGCAATAAAGATAATATAACTATAAGAGCATTGGGCAATTTTCAGGAGGCCAGAATTTACTTTGATCAGAAAAGATATTCGGAGGCAAATGAGACTGTCAGCAAGATAGATGAAAAAAAGCTCAATAATTTGAAATTGGCATCTGACACGATAAACTTGAAAAAGCAGATTTCAGACAAGCTTTACACTGCTCAGACTTTTGAGCAGATAGCAGGAGAGATTCAAGGTCTGATAGATGCTGAAGATTTCAAAGGCGCTAATAATAAATACTCTCAATTCTCCAATCTAAAGCTTGATGAAGAACAGATAGCTAGAAGAAATGAAATAAAAGCAGTTATAGATGAGGGAATAAGGAGAAAAGAAGAAGAGGCCAGACAGATTGCTGAAGAAGAACGCAGGCAGCAGGAGGAAGCTCAGAAAGCTGAGAATAAGAAGAAAGAAGAGCAGGCTCTTCAGGAACTTCAGGCTAAAGAGAAGGAAGCTGAGCAGAAAAGCCAGTCTCAGAATAAAAAACTCAGCAGAGAAGAAACTCGAAAGATATTCCTTGAAAAATCTCAGTTCGATACTACAAGATATAAAGTAGTTGTGAGTTCGAATGAAGATATAACATTTAATGGTGACACTTGCTATCTTATCCGAGTTACGGACAGTAAGGACAGCAGTTTTAAAAAAGAATATTACATTAATTCCAGAACAGGAGACTTTACGAGAGCGGGAAATTTGAGATAATTTTCCGCTTCTTTGATTTTTATTTCAAAAATTGGGTATCTATAGGAACAAGAAAATATATTAAGGAGGGATATCATGTTTAGTTTAATAGCATGGCTTATACTTGGAGCGCTTGCCGGATGGATTGCAAGTAAAATAACTGGCGACGATCCTAGAATGGGAGCTGGAATGAATATAATAGTAGGTATAATCGGAGCTTTCATAGGGGGCGTAATAGCAAGAAATGTTTTTAATATGCCAGGAGCATCAGGACTTAATATATACAGTATAATAATTTCCATAATAGGTGCGGTAATCCTTCTATTAATAGTAGGACTGTTCAGAGGAAAAAAATAGTGTAGATAATATATACTGATGAATAGGTTTGAAAAATCGGTGAGTTTCACCGGTTTTTTTATGCATAAAAAAAGAGAGAACTTAAGTTCTCTCTTCAATATATTATACTAAAGTCTGAATAACATCCGATCTGCTTACTATTCCCACCAGCTTATCTCCATCAACTACAGGAACACGGTTTACATTGTTGTCCATCATTATTTTAGAAATATCTCTTATATCAGCTGATTCGTTAACAGTATATAATTTAGAAGTCATTATTTCTCCCGCTGTCATTGCAGAAAGTTTTTTAACATCTTCCTGATATCTTTCGAAATCTTTAAGTGATGCCAGCCCTCCGAAAACAGGTGCGAAACTAATTGGAGCACTAGGAGTCACTTCTTTATGGAGAAGGTCTCCTTCAGTAACTATTCCAACAAGTTTTCCTGACGCTTCTACTACTGGCACACCTGATATTTTATTTTTTGTAAGAACTTCTGCAAGCTCTTTTATCGTAGTATCTGGAGAAACTGTTATAACAGCAGTTTCCATAACATCTCTTGCTATTGTCATTTCTATACATCTCCTTAAATATTATATATTCTATATCTATAATTACCCATTCAAAAAAATAACTAACATTTTATTATAATAATTTCTTGTTTCTTTAAAACATTCCTGAAGTGTCAAAATCTGATAGCTGTCGATGTTAGAGATTTAAAGTGTTATAATAGATTTATATAGCTATTTTATACAGAGGGGGTGCTAATTATCAATAAGACAATGTCTTTAAAAGAATTCTTCAATATAAATAAGCTGAAGAGCAGACTCGTAATAGATGGAATTATTATAGGTATAATAGGAGGAACGCTTTCCGTTCTATATAGACTGATGCTTTCTTATCTTGGCGATATCAGATTCAGTCTTTACCATGATGAAAAAAATATATTTATACTTATTGGAGTGCTTATAATTTCGAGTTTTGTAATATACAGGCTTGTCAAATGGGAACCGCTGAGTTCGGGAAGCGGAATTCCTCAAATTCAGGGGGAACTGATAGATGAACTTGATATGAATGAAAATAAAGTTCTAGCTTCAAAATATATTGGAGGAGGACTTGCAAATCTAGTAGGTCTCTCACTGGGAAGAGAAGGTCCTTCTATCCAGATTGGAGCTGCAGGAGCTAAATTTCTTGCAAAGATACTTAAAAGAGACAGTAACGAGCAGAAGTATATGATAACGGCAGGGGCGAGTGCAGGACTGGCAGCCGCATTCAATGCGCCTATATCAGGAACGCTTTTTGCACTTGAAGAGATGCATAAGAATTTCTCCACACTAGTTCTGCTGCCGTGTATAATAGCTTCAGTTATAGCCGATTTTATTTCTAAAAATATGTTCGGACTTGAACCTGCATTTTCATTTAAAACTGTCGGCCTTATACCGCTTGAAAAATATCATACAGTTATCATGCTGGGAATATTTTCAGGACTGATTGGAGTTCTTTTTAATAAAGTTATTCTGGGATTTCAGAGCATATATTCAAGAGTTGCAATGCCGCCATTTGCAAAGATGCTTGTAGTTATGCTTATAGCTGCAGCTGTAGGATTTTCTTATTATGATCTTTTAGGCGGAGGACACGACCTTCTTGAAATGATTGCTGTTGAAATGATTCCTTTTAAAATGATACTTATATATCTCATTGGAAAACTTCTGTTTACAGGAATATCTTACGGAAGCGGCGCACAGGGAGGCATATTTCTTCCAGTTCTAGTTCTTGGAGGACTGAGCGGAGCATGCGCTTTCAGCATAATAGGAAATTTTGTATCAATATCTGATATATATTATACAAATTTTATAATACTGGGTATGGCTGCCGTTCTGACAGCAGTTGCAAGATCTCCTATAATATCGATACTTCTAGTTTCAGAAATGACAGGAAGCTTCCATTATATACTTGGACTCTGTTTAGTTTCAATAATTGCTTATCTTACAGCAGAATTTTTAAGAGAGAAACCGATTTACCACTCTCTTCTTGAAAGGATATTGAGCAAAAACAGAAAGGAAATTTCTGAAGATGTTATAAGATACAGTGAAAAAGTGCTTTTAGAGTACAGAATACCTGTATCGGGAATGCTTGTTAACAGAAAACTTATGGATATAATATGGCCTTGTGAACTTCTTATAGTCGCTATAGAAAGAAACGGGAGACAATTCATACCTATAGGAAGTGATGAGCTGAAGGCAGGGGATCTTATCACCGTTTTCAGTTCTAATAAGAACACTGCAAAACTGGATGATTTCTTTAAATTCTCTGAAGAAAGATGACAGAAGCTGATAATATAACTGAAAGGGGTGAGCTTGCCGGTCTGAAAATTCAAATCGGCATAAAATTTTGAAAGATAAAAAATTTATAGGAGTAGTCGGAATATTTTCATCATACGTAGGAGCTGTAATTGGAGCAGGATACGCATCAGGACAGGAAATACTTCAGTTCTTCAACGCATTTGGAGACAAAGGAAAGTATTCAATAGTAATCGCCGCTCTTTTTTTCATAATATTCGGCTATCTTCCTATGATTCTAGCATATAAAGCGAGAGTTATGGATTTTGAAAAGCTGATAACGCCATTCGGAATAAAAGCGCCCAAGTATTTTTCTGATTTTCTAATAACGATTACTCAGTTTGGGACGCTGATAATAATGGTCGCAGCTGCAGGCTCTATGTTTAATGAAATGTATGGAATACCTTACTGGTCCGGGAGTCTGATAGTATCGATACTTCTAGTAATAGTTCTGTTCTCGGGACTTGACGGGATAGTCAGAGTTCTCTCAGGACTCGTTCCTATTATGGTAATAATCGCTTTCATAGTGGGAGTATATGGAAGTGTAACTGAAATTCCAACTGACAATACTGTTCTAGATGTAAATAAGAGTCCTCTGATAAAACAGTGGTATTTTTCAGGGATACTCTATGTTGCCTATAATTTCTCGATAGCGCTGGGAATCTCAGTGCCAATGGGATTCAGAGCGAAAAGCGGGAAAACTATTGCGGCGGCATCGATAATATCAGGACTTGCAATAGGAATATGCGCATTCGTAGTTTATAATGCTATGGAGAACAATATATATTATGTAGGAGCGATGGATCTTCCGATGGTTGCAATTGCAGAATATATAAGTCCGGCGCTTAAAATAGTGTATTCAGGAATACTGTTCATAGGACTTTATTCTACAGCAATATCCTGTTATTACGGATTTTATTCCAGAGCGTATAAGTTTAAAGTATTTAAGAGATTCGGAGAGAAGACGCTTGCAATTTTCATAATGGCGGCGGCTTTAGTTCTAAGCCAGCTTGGATTCTCTCAGCTTATATCGTATATATATCCCGCGCTTGGATACGGAAGCATAATAATAATGGTGCTTCTTTTAGTTACAATATATGAATATATAAAAAAGAAAAATCTGGCAGATACAGACGGGAGGTAGAAATTGTCTAATAAAAGAATTATTCAGGTTGAAGAGAAAGTTCCTAAAAAAATGCTGATTCCGCTAAGTCTTCAGCATACATTTGCGATGTTCGGAGCATCTGTTCTGGTGCCTATCGTTTTCGGAATAGATCCTGGAATAGTGCTTCTGATGAACGGGATAGGAACACTTCTTTTTATATTAATAACAAAAAAGAAATCGCCTGCGTACCTCGGCTCGAGTTTTGCTTTTCTTGCGCCGACTACACTGATAATATCGACGCAGGGATTCGAATATGCATCCGGAGCATTCGTAGTTACAGGACTTTTAGGATGCCTTATAGCATTTGCTATAGGAAGATTCGGAATTAAATGGATAGATGTAGTTCTTCCGCCGGCAGCTATGGGATCTGTAGTATCGCTTATAGGTTTTGAGCTTGCAGGAGTGACAGTTGCAGGAGGCAAGATAGGAGCTGCAATAATGGTCGACGATCCAAAGCCGGAAAGCCTTATAGTGTTTTTAATAACTCTTTCTATGGCGATTCTGGGATCAGTTCTGTTCAAAAAATTCCTTTCTACAATACCTATACTTATAGCTATTGTTACAGGATATATAGCAGCCGTATTTTTTGGAATGGTGGATTTCAGTCCAGTAATGGAAGCAAGTCTTTTTACACTTCCTAATTTTCATCTTCCGAAATTCAGCCTTCAGGCTATAGGAACTATGCTTCCGGTGCTTCTAGTTATAACTTCTGAACATATAAGCCATCAGGTTGTAACAAGCAATGTGATTGGAAGAAATCTGCTTCAGGATCCGGGACTTCACAGAAGTATATTTGCAGACAATTTTTCCACTATGATTTCCGGTCTTATAGGAGGAGTTCCTACGACTACTTACGGAGAGAATATAGGAGTTATGGCAGTGACCAAGATATACAGTGTGTACGTAATAGCGGGAGCAGCTGTCATATCAATATGTATGGCTTTTATAGGTCCGTTAGCCGCTCTTATACAGACTATACCGGGAGATGTAATAGGAGGAGTTGCTTTTCTTCTTTACGGTATGATAGGAGCTTCAGGGATAAGACTTCTAGTGGATCAGAAAGTGGATTACAGCAAATCTAAAAATCTTATACTTACTTCGGTAATATTCGTTACAGGACTCAGCGGACTTACAGTTAATTTCTTGGGAATAGAACTGAAAGGAATGGTGCTTGCATCAGTAGTCGCGGTAGTTCTGAGCCTTATGTTCCATTTATTCGAGAAATTCGATTTAATGAATGAGTAGAAATTTATATGAGAAGAAATCTTTTAATAAAAAGATGAAAATCCGGCAGTAATGCCGGATTTTTTATTTTTAATGAGGATCTGTAACTTTAAGGTAGCATATATAAAGATCTTTCAGTTCTTTCAAAACCATTTCAGTGTCTGGAACTATAAGTCTTGAATCCATGTAATTAATTATGACTTCTCTGTCGTCTTCAGCAGGGAATTCATCGTCAGCTATTATAGCACGGGCTAAATCGCCTTTTACAGTATCCATATTTTTTATTTCAGACGTTTTCAGCCATTCTTTAAATTTATTTTCCATTAAGAAAAACCTCCTTCAGTTTTCATATATACATATATCTTAATATAAGGATTGAAAAAAAGTCAATTTGTGTGTGAAATAGTCAATATTTTTGGGTATCTATATAGGAGGAAGGTGATTGAATTGAATACTGTGACTAATCTTACGGAATTATCTACATATTTAATAAAAAGATATGTGGAAGAAGTTGAAGTTGCTGTGGATATTACTCTCGGCAATGGATATGACACTGAAAAAATAATCGAATTTGTAGAGAGAAAAGTCTATGCTTTTGATATACAGAAAGACGCTGTAGATTATTCGAAAAAGAGACTCAAAAGAGATCTTTCTTCAGAAAATTATGAAAAAATAGAGTTTATCAATGAAACTCATGAAAATATAGATAAATACTGCAATAAAGCTCAGCTTATAATAGGGAATTTAGGTTATCTTCCCAATTTCGACCATGAAATAAAAACTCTGCCTTATACGACTCTGGTATGTCTTGAGAAATCATTAGAAATACTTGACTACAGAGGAATTTTAGCAGTAGTGAGCTATCTTGGTTACGACAGAGGAAAAGAACATGAAACTCTTGAGGCCTTCTTCAAGAGTTTAGATTCTAAGAATTATAAAGTTATAAGTATAAATCCTCTGAATCAGGCTGAGATGTCGCCAAAACTTTTTATATGTCAGAAACTTATTTAATATAAATTTCAAGTAAAATAGGAATGGGGGATAGGTTTGAATTTTGAAGGATTGATAATAGGACTTGCAACTTTCCTCATAATAGGGATATTTCATCCTGTAGTTATAAAAGGAGAGTATCATTTTGGAAAAAGAATATGGGGAATATTTTTCGCTATGGGAATACTGTTCCTCGGATTGTCAGTATTCACAGAAAATATAGTTTACAGTTCGCTTTTAGGAGTAACTGCTTTCTGTTCTTTCTGGACGATAAAAGAATTATACGAACAGGAAGAGAGAGTTATGAAAGGATGGTATCCTAGAAATCCTAAGAGAGACTATACAGAAGCTGAAAGAAGATTCAATCTGAAATATGGAGAAAAAACTCAGCAAGTTGTAAATTTTGAATATGGAGATGATTAAATGAAATTTTTAGAACTGGCAAAAGAAAGATATTCAGTAAGAAAATTCGACAGCAGAGAAATAGAAAAAGAGAAGTTGGATGTGATTCTTGAAGCTGCAAGAGTTGCTCCTACAGCTACTAATGCACAGCCGCAGAAGATATACATTGTAGAGTCTGAAGAAGGAATGAAGAAACTGAGCGAATGCACTCCTTACTGTTTTAATGCAAAAACTGCTATAATCGTATGCTACGATAATGAAGAATCATGGAAAAGAAGCAAGTTTGACGGTGAAGACAGCGGAGTTATAGATTCTGCAATAATAGGAACTCATATAATGCTTCAGGCGGCAGAATTAGGTCTTGGAACTACATGGGTAGGATTTTTCAATCCGGAAAAAGTGAGTGAAAACTTTAACTTGCCGGACAATATAATCCCTAAAGCGATTTTCCCGATAGGATATCCGGCGGAAGACTGTGAGCCCAGTGAAAAGCACTTTAAGAGAAAAGAACTTTCAGAAACAGTTAAATATATTTAAATTAGAAGCGGTTCCGTTAAAAAAAGCGGAACCCTTTTTTTATTTTATCTTATAATGGATTTAAAAATCTGTTATAATGACTTTAATCGGCAAAGAAAATAATTTTACATATAAATTGTGAGGAGGGGACAATTTGAAAAAACTTCTAAAAAACATACTTCCTATAATTTTAGCCGTAGTAGTTGTAGGAGCCAGTACAATGATAGTGAACAGCTTTATAGAAAGTTCAAAAGATAAGGCTAGAAAAGAAGCTGAAAAAATTGAACAGGAAAAGAAAGAATCAGAAAAGAAAGATGATAAAAAGAAAAAAGATGATAAAAAAGATAAAAAAGACAAGAAGAAAAAGGAAGAGATTCCTAATCTTTTAGGACTGAGTCTGGAAGAAGCTAAAAAAGAAATAAAAAAATACGACTGCAAGCTTGGAAAAGTTACTTATGATGTAAGCAGCGCGCCATACGGCACTGTAATAGATCAGGATCCTGATATCGACGATAAGAGAGTATCGAGCAAGGAACTGGTAATTGATATAGTTCTAAGCAACGGAACAGGCGGACAGTCTGCAGCTCCGGCTCCAGTACAGCAGAAACCTCAGGAAGAAGAAAAAGAAGAGGAAAAAGATGAAGATAAATCTGAAAAGGATTCCGATGAATCTCAAAAACAGAACCAGGAAGACTATCAGAATCAGAACGGACAGGACTATAATAATACGGAACCTTCACAGAATCAGGACTATCAGCAGAATCAAGGCGGACAGCAGAATCAGGTATATCAGCAGGAGACACCTCAGGTTCAGCAGCAAACGCCTCAAAATCAGCAGAATATGATACAGGCGCCTCAGAGTTCACAGAGTTCAGAAAATGAATCATCTGGAGCTCAGGGAACGGCAGAATAATATAAAACTTCCTATGAATATTCATAGGAAGTTTTTTCTATTTTATCTCTTTTATATCGAATTTAATTCTTTCATTTTTAACACTTGCAGAAAGCTTATATTTTCTTCCGGATTTAAAGAAAAAAGATGCTGACACTGAACCAGTATGGACTCTGTCTCTTTTAAGCGATGCATCAAAATACTTAAAGACTACAGTTCTTTTTCCGCATTCAAATTTATAAAGAGGTTTTCTTGATTTTATAGCTTTAAGATAGTTCACTATTCCTTTATCAGCCATGACAGGCTTTTTTCCGTCAATACTGAGTATAACAACTTTGTCGTCCGGATATATGAACGCAGTTCTCGAATCGGGAAGACTGTGGATGCTTTCTGATTTATTTTTTTTAAACAAATAATCACACCTTTTTGAAAAGATTAATTACATTATAACAGAAATAAGTGAAAATATCTTTCATTACTGAAAGAATTTAAATGTTAAAAGAGGGTATAATTGTTATACATTATGTGTTTTGAAAAGTATTTTAGAAGGGACAGATAGAAGTGAATATATACGATATTCCTGATTATGATAAGAGAGAAGAATATACAGAAGTTTTAAAAGAATTCGATTCCGGAAAGATAGAGAGAATAATTTCTGAAGGACAGACGACTGACTGGATGATTCAGGATGAAAATGAGTATGTGATTCTGATAAAAGGAGAAGCCGAGATAGAATATGAGAACAGAAAACTCAGGCTGAAAGAAGGAGATACTGTGTTTATACCGGAGGGAGAAAAGCACAGAGTCAGCTATACCAGCAGCGGATGTCTCTGGATATGCATTTTTTTCAGTTAGAGCTTTCACAGCGAATTTGAGATATGAAAATAAGGAGGGTGATATATCATGGAAAGTTTAGGGAGCAAACTGGCTAAGGTGCTTATAAGCAAGATGCCGTTTAAAGAACATATGAGTATGTCAGGAGAAGAATTCTGGGAAGTAGCAGAAGATAATATATTTAGAGATCCTGTATCTGTAAAGCCGAATATATTCAGAGATTTAAAAATGGACACTATAGATGCGAATGGAGAAAAATATTACAGAATATATCCGGAGAAAGACGATGCAGAGAAGATTATAATCTATTTTCATGGAGGAACCTTTATATACGGAATTTTTCCGTTCCATTTCAATATGCTTTACGATATTTTAGAGGGCGGGAAAATTGAAGCTTTAGTTCCTCTATATCCTTTGCTTCCGGAAGCCGATGCAGAGATGATTCACGAAAGTATTCTGGACACGTACAGAGCAGTCTTAAATGCTGAAGTGGAACCGGAAAAGATTATACTTATGGGAGATTCTGCAGGAGGATATCTCTGTCTTCTTCTCATGCATCTGCTGAGAAGAGAAGGACTTCCTTTTCCAGGACAGATGGTTCTCATTTCGCCTCTTCTAGATTTCTGTGAACCTCCAAAATATGCTAAGGCTCTCGAAGAGAAGGATCCTTTTATAGCTATGGGATGCAGAGATGATTTATTGAAAGTTCTGGGAGAAGGAAGAGAAGTGACAGATCCTTTGGTAAGTCCAAGATTTGGAGATATGAGAGATTTTCCAAAAACAGATGTGATATCCGGAACGGACGATCTTCTTCATATACAGGCATCTAATTTTTACAGAGATAAACATGATGAATTTGATTTAAGACTTCATCTTTTTGACGATATGATGCACAATTTTCCTATAATGCCTATAAAAGAGGGTCTGGAAGCCAGAAAGCTAATAAAGAAAATAATAGAGTAAAATATCCATAATTATCTGACGATTCTCAGATTTGTTTTAGATATTTTCGGGTAGAAATAAAAATAGAGGTGATATTATGGATTTACTTAATATGCTGCTTGGACAAAGCGGAAAATTGGCAGAAGGAGCGGGAGTTACAGAAAATGAAGCCGGAAGTCTGGCAAAAATGGGAATTCCTGTGATATTAGAAGCACTGAACAGAAATACAGAAACTGAAGAAGGAAAGAAGTCGCTCGACTCTGCACTTAAAGATCATGAAAATGATTTTATGAATATAAGTTCTTTTTTCAATAGAGACAGTGAAGACAGCGACAGAATGATGGACCATATATTTTCAGAAAATAGAAATAAAGTTGAGGAAACTATTGCTGACAATGCAGGAGTTTCAAAAGACAAGGCTAAAAAAATGCTCATGGTCATAGCGCCTATAGCTCTTGCATATCTTGCAAGCAAGAAAAGCAAGCAGAATGAAAAAGTGGATATAAATGATCTGATTGGAAAAGAGAAAAAAGAAATAGAATCTAAAAGTTCAGGTTCAATATTTGATGCAGCTAAGAGTTTCCTGGATAAAGACGGAGACGGAAAAGTAGTAGACGATATTGGCGGAATTTTAGGTAAATTTTTATAAAAAAAGACCTCAGTTTATTAAAACTGAGGTTTTTTATGCTAGAGATCAGCATAAGAACTGAGTATAACAGTTACAAACTGAAAAGCGCAGATTAAATAGAATATAATCATGCCTATATTTATATAAGATTTCCTTTTAAGTTTTTCTATATTGAAATATTCACTTAAAGGCGGATTGAAATCCAGTTTTTTTCTATATTTGAAAAATATTACTACTCCTGCTATAACAGCGAATATCAGGAAAAAGCCGTAAGCAGAGAAAAGTTTCAGAAATGGTTCAATCTGCTCTAAATTTATGTTTTCAAGATTTTCTAAATCAGCAGAATTGCTGTTCAGAGTTTTAAGAATAGCTAAAGGGAGAACTGATCCCATAAAATTTATAATTATATGGAGTATGACCGAATACAGAATAGTCCCTGTTTTTAGACACAGGTAGGCAAATACTGATCCGATTGCGAATGCATAAAAGAACTGTGAAAAATTGCCGTGAAACAGTCCAAATATAAATGCTGTGAAAATTACAGCAAATTTTTCCCCATATACTCTTGCTCTGTTTAAAATAACTTTTCTGAACATGAGTTCTTCCATTATAGGTCCTATTATCACTACAATAAGAACTAAAAATGTCATATCCATTTCTTCAACAAGACTCTGAGCAGGATTTATAACGTCTGAACCCAGCATATTTCCAATTATTAAATTTATAACAGCACCCACAATATTGAAAATATACATAGATGCCACAGTAACTGCAAAGAAAGCCAGAAACTGTTTTAAACTGAGTTTTTGCTTTTCTTCAGAAGAATATTCGGGTATTCTTCTTAAGATAAGATAGAATAATGGAAAACCGACTGCATAAAGTGCAATCTGGGAAGTCCATACGAGAGCGTTAGTGCTGAGATTCAATCCCGGAATAATTTCTAATATAATCTGAAGAGTGAAAGATATAATGAAAATGGCGGAAAGAGCAAGTCCGATTTTCGAGAACTTTTTTCTGGTGATTTTGCCATTTTCTTTTTCTGCTGAAACAATTTCCATAAAACATCATCCTTTCACATTTTGAATAACACATCAATTTTCATTTAGTTAAAAAAACTGTTGTGTTATAATATATAGTATTAAATAACTTAAAAACAGTATATCAAAAGAAAGATGAAATTAAAATCGGAAAAAATTTAATTCAAGGAGGGCAGAACTGCTGAAATAATTTTTTCAGCATATTCTTATGTATAAAAAAGTTAAGTTGGATAAATTTAAAAATAAGTTTGCTGATGTTAAATACGATGACAAATCAGAACGCCAGGTTATGGATGTAATAGTTCCAGAAGAAGGGGAAGGCCCTTTTCCGGCAGTTCTCTATATACATGGAGGAAGCTGGATATCAGGAGACAAGAGAAAGTACACTAGAACTTTCACATTCAAGCTTCCTTCCCAGGGTTATGTTCTTGCAACAATGAATTACAGACTTGCACCTGACTGGCACTGGCCTGCGCAGATTGAAGATGTAAAAAATGCGCTCAGACATATAAGAGAGAACAGTGAAAAATACAATATAGATTTAGACAGAATATATATATGGGGCGATTCATCGGGCGGTCATCTTGCACAGTTTGCAGCTGCAACGATGGACGAAGAGAAGTACAGATTTGGAGATGACGGATTTACAGATATTAAAGCTCTGATTTCGTTCTATGGAGTTTCAGATCTTACTTCATTTGACAGACATGCTGAGAAGTATGGAATTAAACTCGAAGAATCAACTTTAGGATCTGTGAAATCGCCTCTCTGTATGCTCATGGGAGGAATAATCAGTGAAGATGAAAAGCTTTATAAGGCCGCAGAAGAAGCAAGTCCGATAAATCATATAAAAGAAGGCTTCATTCCGACTCTTCTTCAGCACGGAAACAGAGATACGCTTGTGGCAGTAGACCAGTCGATAGAACTTACAGAGAAGATAAATGAAGTGTCGTCTGATACAGAAGTGATTCTTGAAATATTTGAAGGTGCGGATCATGCAGTAGAAGTTTTTAAAAATGATAAAAATCTTTCAAGATGTTTAGATTTTCTGGACAGGTTTGCATACGGCGGAAAAAATCCATATAGAAAAGAATTGTCTGAAATAGAGGTAGAATAAAAGTCTGATTGTAAATTAAAAAGGAGTCCTTAAGGACTCCTTTTCTATATTTTATTGATTTCAAGTATACGGTCATTATAGTGAAGAGCTCTTTCTTTAGCATCTTTAAGCAGCTGAAGGTCTATTTCATTATCATAATAATGTGTAGTTTTATCATCAAGATATTCTATGAAATTCGCAACATGCTTTTTATTGTTTTCAGTCGCATTTATCATTATATTCTCAAGAGCTTTATAAAGAGCTAGAATTATACCTAAATCTTCTTTTATATATAGAACAACTTGATAGAATGTTTCGAAAAGGTCGTGGTCGAAATCGAAATATCTGTATATTATTCTGCTGTCGCTTCCTTCTTCAGTAAGTTCCGAGAAATTACCGTCTATTTCAGAAAGATCTGACATCAGCATACCCAGGATATTTATACATTCGATTACAGTATTAGGGTCGTTTACTCCAGTAGATGCCGCTCTTAAAGTGACATCGACCAGTTTCTCTATTGCAAAAAGATAATCGTAAGTAATGCTTCTTCCGCTCTGCATAGTGAAGTGGCTGTTCATATTTTCTATAATCTCGTCATCGAATTCTTCAGTTTTTGAATAAAGACTCGCTATAACCTGATTTCTCACTATGAAGTCCCCGTTATTAGGATATATAACAAGAGTGTAGTCTTTATCTCTTAATTCTGAAAATATATTCTGATAACTTACAAGCTCTAAGTATCCGCTCTGTTCAGATTTAATATATTTACGGAAAATATAGTCTCCAAGTTCATAATTTTCCAGAAGTCTGGAATCTTTATGGAACTCTCTTGCATTCTGAATAGTTTCATCGGCCTCTTCATGGAGCTTAGTTATCAGGTTATTCGCCTGTACTGATTTTGAAACTGTATTTATGAACATCGCAAAGTAAATTAGACAAAGTATCGCATAGACTACTCCTATAGAAGCAGATATAACGAAATCGGTACTTAATGTCTGTCTCATAAATAAAAGGGAAGTTATGGAATAGAAGAATCCACCCATGAACATTCCAAGAACTTTCATAGTTATCTTTTCAGAAAGAAAGTTCTCAATAACTCTTGGCGAGAAATCTGATGAATACATTGTGAGAACAACCATAGTGGTTGAAAAAGTAAATGTAGTTATTGAAAGCAGAGAACTCACAAGAGCTCCAAGTATAGTCTGAGCAAGATCTATACTTGTCAGAAAAATAGTCGGCACGTACTTATGTACAAAAACATATCTTGTATCGACCATTATTGTAATTGCTGAAAGTATGCAGGCAACAATAATATATTTCATCGGATAAATCCAGAGCCTGTTTTCTTCATATTTCAGTCTGAGCTTTTCAAGCATGAAATCGCCTCCCTCGATTTAAAATATTCATAAGAAATATTATATAATATAAAATGAGTTCATACAATAATAAGGCATATGCTGCAATAGATTATGTCCGTCTGGAAAGAAATAATGATTTCTGATAAAATTATAATAAGCGATATAATTTTAAAAAGAGTTTGCTAGACATAAACTTCACAGAAAGAAGGAATACTATGGGAGACAATATACTGAAAGAGACAATTTCGATTCTGAAAGACAAGTATGGAGATGAGCTAGATAAAATTACTGTGGAAAGAGCAGTTTTCGGACTGTTTTTCACAGGGGTAAAACTCAGCAATGGAGATGCAGGAGTTTCATACACTCCTCTAAAAGCGCTTTCTTCAGCAGTATGCTGTCCAAGTTCGGCGGCCACTATGCCTAGAGCGGGAAAACTTATAGGAATGCCTGTTTCATACTATTTTGAAGATATGTTTAAAGGAGGAGAGCTGAAAAAAACATTTGGAATAGCTGTTATAAATGCTCTGACATATGCTTATGAAGAAAATTATGATATAGAATACGGAAAAGATCCGGTAGATCATCTTGGTCTTGAAGAGGGCTCTTTTACAGTAGTAGTGGGCGCACTGGTTCCCTATATAAAATATCTTAAAAAGAATAAGAGAGATTTTGCAATACTGGAGCTTGATCCTTCAGTTCTGAAGCAGGATGAACTTCAGTATCATGTTTCAGGAAAAGAGGCAGATGAAGCAGTTTCTAAAGCGGACTATCTGATAATAACAGGTGTGACTCTGATAAACGATACACTTGAAGATATACTTTCAAAGGCAAAAGATGACTGCGAAATTGCAGTTGTAGGACCTACTATAAGCATGTATCCTGAACCTCTGTTTAAAAGAGGAGTTGACCATATAGGAGGCGTTAAAGTCACAGATGCGGACAGACTTCTGGATGTACTTTCAGAGGGCGGTTCAGGATACCATTTCTTTGGAAAATCTGCTGAGAAGATAACATTGAATAAAGAATAAAAATCATATAATAGGTATTAGAAGCTGGCAGAAATCTGTCAGCTTTTTTACATATGATTATTAATATTGATATGATAAAATATATTTGATATAAATTAATATGAAATTAATTTAGGATATTTTAAATAATAGAAGGAGGAATGGTGTTGAAAAGATTTAAGCTCACAGGAATAACTGCAGCTTTATGTCTTGCGCTTCTTTCAGGAGGAAATTCTTTTGCAGATTCAGAAGATACCATAAATGAAATTTTCAATAAAGACAGACCAGTTTCTTCAAAAGACTTTGAATCTTTAGATGATACTTATGTAATAGGAATAAGTGATAAATCATCGAGTTATCCTATTACTGAAAGCGAGTTTTCAAAAGATATACTTAATTTAAAAAGAGAAATAGAAGGATCAGGAGACAGTAAAGAAGAGATATTCAATAATTATGAGGATGAACTGTCAAAATATGAAAGTTATTATAAGACAGACAGTGTTACAGGAAAAGAATATCTAATAATAGTTGATAAAAGGACTAATAAAATAGTATTTATAATACCTGCTGCAGCTCTTTTAATTCTTCTATTAGCATACGGCATGAAGAAAAAAAGAAAAGTTAAAGAAGAAAAAGTTATAAAAAGAAAAGAAGTAAAAAAAGATGATGAAAAAAATTACAGAAAATCTCCTGAAGAAGAGTTAAAGAGCAATAAAAACTTTGAAGAGCCTAAACAGGAGAACTCAAAAGATGTAATAAAAAAACAGAATGAAATTTTAGAAAAAGGTGAGATTTCTAAGAATGAATTAATAGGAAATATAGGGAAAGTAGATAATTTAAATGTTAATATCAACCAGAATGTTATAAATTATAATTATAATTTACAGATAAATAATATAAAAAATATTTTTAATAAAATAAAAACAACAGAAGATTATATTAATGCGACAGAAAGTTTAATTGCAGAAGTAGAAGGATTAAATATAAGACCAGATTCAACTAGAGAAGAGTTGAAACAAGCTAATAGATTATTACTTAGAACTAGTAAGACAGATGAAGATATCAATAAAGAAATAAACGGTAATGATAATAAAATCCAAGCTAGTAAAGAAAAAATATTTGATAATAGTAATTCATTAGAAGAGGAAAAAGAAAAATTAGAAAATATACAGACAGATAAGGCAAAATTAGAATCAGATTTAAATAAATTAGATGAAGAGTTGTTTAGAAATTCTGATTTAGAGATTAATATTAAAAATGCCTTAGGAGATGAAAGAAAATATCTAGATATTGAGGATGAAAAATTAAATAAATTAAAGTTGGAACTTGATGAGCATAAAAAAAGTTTGAATGATAAAGATGAAAAAATTAAACTTTTAGAAAAGTATATACAAGATCAGGAGTATGATAAAGAAGAAAAAGATAAAATAATATATATAGAAAGTCAAGAGAAAGAAACATTAAAAAATCAGCTGGAGAATTTAAAAACAGAACTATCAGAGTTAGAGGAGCAGAAGAAGGAGAAGGACAATTCAATATCAGAAAAAGACAAAGAAATTAAAAGAATATCACAAGAAATTGAAGATTATAAGCAGCTGATATTAGATAAAGATAGAGGACAAGAAGAGTTAGAGGAAGAAAAAAAGAGTTAGAAGAACATATAGACAAAGTAAAATCTGATAAAGAAAGAGAGATAGAAAGTCTAAAATCAGATTATAAAAAGGAACTTGGAGATGCCTATAAGAAGAATGAGGATTATTTAAGAGAAATAGAAGAATTAAATAACAGATTTATGAAAGAAGAAAAAGAAATTGAAGATAATATGAAACAGATTTCAGAACATCTTAAAGATATAGAGAAGATAAATCAGAAAGTTGAGGAACTTGAATCTGATAAGATTATTAGAGAAAAAAAGCTTCTTGAAGAAAAAACATTAAGAAATGAAATTGAAAATAAATTTTTAGAGCTCGATTTAAAAAATAGTAGACTAGAATCAGAATTAGATATTAAAGAGAAAGAAATTGTTGAATTAAAAGAGTTATTGGATATAGAACAAAAAAGAAGAGAAGAACTTTTAGAAAAGTTTAATATTTCTGAAAAGGAAAAAGAGAATCTAATAAAGTCAAAAGAAAAAGAAAATGATGATTTAATGGAACAGCTGGAGAATTTAAAAACAGAACTGTCAGAGTTAGAGCAGGAGAAGAAGGAGAAAGATAGTTCAATATCAGAAAAAGACAAAGAAATAAAAAAAATATCACAAGAAATTGAAGATTATAGGCAGCAGATAGTAGATGCAGATAAGGAAAAAGAAGAGTTAGAGGAAGAAAAACAGGAATTAAAAGAGAATATAGACAAAGTAAAATCTGATAAAGAAAGAGAAATAGAAAGTCTAAAATCAGATTATAAAAAGGAACTTGGAGATGCCTATAAAAAGAATGAGGATTATTTAAGAGAAATAGAAGAATTAAATAACAGATTTATGAAAGAAGAAAAAGAAATTGAAGATAACATGAAACAGATTTCAAAACAGCTTAAAGATATAGAGAGGATAAATCAGAAAGTTGAGGAACTTGAATCTGATAAGATTATTAGAGAAAAAGAGCTTCTTGAAGAAAAAGAATTGAGAAATCAAATTGAGAAAAGCTATCTAATAACAAATAATAGGAATAATGATCTTTATCTGACACTATCATATAAGCAAGATGAAATAATGATGTTGAAAGGCTCTTTAGATATTGAACAAAAAGAGAAAGAAGACTTAAATAAGAAGTTAGAAGTTTTAAAAAAAGAAAAAAGTGAGATAGAGAAAAAAATAGAGGAAGACAGAAAAGAAGCAGAAAAACAAAAGAAAGAAGTCCAAAACCAAATTTTCGAGTTAACTGAGGGAAATGAAAAACTAGAAGCAAAAGCAGAGAATCTTAGTAGAGAACTAGAAGAAAATAGAAATAAACTTAGAAAAAAAGAAAAAGAGTTAAAGAAAAAGCTTGAAGATGAACAAGAGATTTTAAATGATATTAGGTCTAAAGAAAAAGATATTGAAGAATTAGAAAATTGGCAACTAGAACTTTTAGAAAAAAATGAAGAGCTAAAAAAAGAAAAAGAAGATTTAAATGGAGATTATCAAGAGGTAAAAGAAAAATTAGAAGAGTTGAGAAGACAAAAAAATCAGTTAGAGGATATGAATGCTAATAAATCTGAAATTGAATTCATTACTGGAAATAAGAAATTAAAACTTATGGAAGAATTTAAAAAAGCCCAAAATTCTATTTTAATTCAAGTATATAATTTAACACTGAATGAACTTGCTAAATGTCTTGAAGAAATAGCATGTTTTAAAAATGTTAAAATAAAGATACTTTTAGAAAAGTCGTTAATAGTAGAAAGATATGCTAAAAAAATTAAGAATAAAAATTATAATGTTGAAATTTATGAAAATCTAATGAAAGTTCCGAATATAGAAATTAGAGTATTAGATTTAAAAAACAAGATAAGCCAATATAATTCAATGCATTCAAAAACGTCTATAGTAGATGAAAATACTGTAATTACTGGATCGGCTAATTATACTGAACAAGGTTTAGTAGATAAAAGAAATCACGAACATATGTTTATATTTAGAGGGAAAAATACTGCGAATGATGTCAAAAGAGAGTATGATTTAATATATGAAGATGGAATAGTTCTAAATAAGACGACTCTTTCTGAAATTAAAAAAGCTGCTAGAAAATTAGATAAACAAAGAAAATCATCTTAATCAAGGAGGTAGAAAATGAAAAAGAATTTTATAATTTTAATATTAGTGCTGGCTCTTATAGGCTCTTTAGTTTATATATTTATAAACAAAGAAGATAATAAAAAGTCTGAAAGTCAGGAAACAGTTTCAACATCGATTGAAGAATCTTCTAAAAGAGAGGAATCTGATGATGAAGAAGAGGCTAAGTCTATGACTGATGAAATTATGAATGAAAATATGAGAAGAGTTATGGCAACTAAACTCAATATAAGAAAAGAGCCGGGTCTTGATAACGAACCGATAGGAACAGCAGGAATGAATACAGTTGTCAAACTTATAAATAAAGAGAGTGAAGACTGGGCGCTTGTAGAAGTAGAATTGAGCAATCTTAATAGAAGAGATGAAGAGGGGACAGCAATATTCTCAAATTCAGAAGGTGAAGATTTATATTTTATAAAGTCTGAGAATCTAGATGCAGAAGGAAATTTTGTATCAGGAAATCAGTACTATATGAATACACAATATCTCACACAAGATGATAAATATGAATATACAGATATGTCTAATGCTAAGAATCCTTTTAATTATGGCCTGTTATTCTATGATGAAAATGTGGCAAAAGTAATGGAAACGGAAATATGGAATAATATGAAAGATGAGCTTAAAGATAAAGGTTATGATGGAGTAAAAGTTGTTCCTTGTGCAAGAGATAAAATAGAAGATATGGTTGCTTCAGGAGAACTTGATGCGGTAGAATGTGCACCAAGTGATTTCGTTAATATGAATTCGGAAGAGAAACAGATGGAAGCCTTTGGAAAGACTATGAACAAGGTTACAGAGAAATCAACTTATTCAGGGATAATAATTGCGAATAAAGACAGCGGTGTCGATAGAATAGAAGACATAGTAGGGAAAAAGATAGTGACTTGTATGCCTTATTCGGATTCTGGAAATCAGATTCAGAAATACTATCTGAAAAATAATAAGGATATAGATATAGTAAAAGAAAGTGGAGATAATCTTGAAGAGAACACGAGATATCACCACGATGTATTTTTCAAAGTTGCATTGGGTCAGGCTGACGTAGGATTCTGCGGTGACTTTATACTGACAGATCCATATACTAGATTTGAAAAAAGTGCAAAAACTTTTAATGTTCCTATGAATAGTAAAGAAGATTTAGATAAGCTGAAATCGAATGTGCAGTATTTCGAACTTAAAGGGATAAATGAGATTCCAAATAATCCTCACGCTTTAAGAGCAGAACTCTATGAAGATAAGAAATTCAGAAACAGTCTTAAAGATGTAGTGGAGGATACCTATAACACTTACAGAGAAGATTTTGGACTTGTAGATGCTTATTCAGAAGAGTATGATTTTTTAAATGAAATTCACGAATAAATAAATTTTATATAAAAAAGCTGGCAAATATAATTGTCAGCTTTTATATTTTTTTAAGCTGATATATAATTATATCGAGAAAATAAAATTAAGAGAGTTGGTGGAAGAATGAAAGATTTTCCAAGCATAGATGAAGTAAATAAAATGTTAGATGAAATAGCGGAAGAAATTCCGAAACCAATTTATAAAGGACTGAATGGAGGAATAGTTCTTCTTCCAGACGAAAGAGAACATCCCAGAAGCAAGAACGGTTCACTCTTCATTTTAGGACAGTACAGAAGAGATATCACTGGAAGAATGGTGGAGATATACTATGGTTCTTTTAAGAAAGTATTCTGGAACCTCAGAGGTGAAGCATTAAAAGAAAAACTCAGAGATACTCTTCATCATGAACTTACCCATCATTTAGAATCTATGGCAGGAGATATAGATTTAGAAGTTCAGGACGAAATAGATATGTGCCATTATGTTAAAATGAATTATGCAGAATAATAGAAGTATATTGAAAGACAGCAGTTTTCTGCTGTCTTTTTTGCAAGTTAAAAGTTATTGACTATAAATGAATATCGATATATATTAAGTTTATATTATATAAAGAAAGGAGGACTTATTTATGAAAAAGGCTAAATGGCTGCTTGCTATACTAGGGATTATAATAGTTCTTACAGCTTTAGTAGCACCCGAAAAAATAAGTAATACGAAAGATTGGGTTGCTGAAAAAATAATGGGAACAGGAGAAGAAAGCTTTAAAGATATGAATGAAGAGGAAGTTCCCAGTGAGGAGGAGCAAGTACATACAGAAGCAGATGACAGTATAAACTTTGAAGAATGCACTGTATCCAGAGTAATTGACGGAGATACAATAGCAGTTTATATTGGGGGATCTCAGTTTAAGGTTAGGATGATAGGAATAGAATCACCTGAATCTGTACATCCGGACGAAAGTAGAAACTCTCAAATGGGAATAGAAGCTGCTAATTTTACAAAGTCTCAGCTTCCTGAAGGGAAAACTGTGTATTTGGAAAAAGATAAATCTGATACTGATGCATACGATAGAATTTTAAGATATGTATGGCTTGAAAAACCGAGCAGTGAAAATCCAACAGATGTAGAAATTAAAGAAAAAATGCTGAATGCTATTATATTAGATAACGGATATGCTGCATCTTATACTTATGAGCCGGATGTCAAATATTCTTCACTATTCGATAGGATAGCAAATGAAGCTAAACAAAATCAATACGGAATTTGGGGAGAACAGAATAAAAGCGGTTATCAGAATGAACAGAATACTAATATAAACTACGCAGAAGAACAGTCAGTACCGACTCCAGAACTTGAGCCTGAACCTCAGACATACCAGACAACGAGTGCTTCACCTAATGATCCTGCTTATTTATATTCTAATGGCCGTCCTATTGGAAATAAAAATAGCGGGATATATCATAATGAGGGACAGGATTCTTATCATAAAGTACTTATGAAAAATGCAGTAATTTTTGATAGTGAAGAAGAAGCTCAGAATGCAGGATTTAGAAGAGCAAAAAGATAATATTTTAAGTCAATAAATAAAAATACTGTCTGCTTATAAGCAGACAGTATTTTTTATTCTAAATTTCTATCTTTTATTTTTATAAATTCTTTATATAGATCCTGAAGCGCTTCTCCGCTTTCGCCTTTGAATTTTTCAGCTTCTTCTCTTATCTGGTAAAGTTCTTCAAGTGCAGCTTTGGCCTCTTCAGAAAGATTTTCAATTTTTGTAGCGCCTGTTTCTGCATCAGAGTCTTCACTATATCCTGTGCTGAACTGTTTATGTATTTTTGAAATTTCCTGATTTATTTCTTTAAGAAATTCTCCTTTTTTTATGTCTGCAGTTTCTTCTTCATCTATTTCTTCTTTTTCCGGTTCAGAACTTTCAGTTTCTACTTGTGTATCTGTACTTTCAGTTTCTTTAGAAGTGTCTCCTCCTGAACATCCTGCAGCAGAAACTAGAAGAAGTGCTGCCATTGAAAACAGTGCAAGTTTTCTTTTCATTTTAATCACCTCTGTTATATTTCTAGAATAATCACTTTATAGTTAACTGATAAAGCAGTTTACAATCATATTTATAACATATTTTTATGAAAATTTAAATAGGTTATGTTGAAAAAAATATTCATCATAAAGAAAGTAAACAATTATTTAAATAAACTGTGATAGAATATTACGGAAAGCAGGTGGTTAATTGATGGAGAACAATAGAAATATGGAATTAAAAGGTCATTTGACAGCTATCATTACAATAATGATCTGGGGAACTACTTTCATATCGACTAAATTTCTTTTAGAGGGATTTGCGCCAATTGAAATACTTTTCTACAGATTTCTTCTAGGAACTTTTGCTCTTTTTATAGCAAAACCCAAAATACTGAGAGTGAGAAATAAAAGTGAGCATAAGTATTTTTTTATAGCCGGAATAACCGGAGTAACTTTATATTTTCTATTTGAGAATATAGCTCTGACTATGACGGAAGCATCGAATCTTGGAATAATAGTTTCAGTTTCTCCTTTCTTTACGGCAATTCTTTCACAGTTTTTTCTTCCGAAAGAAAAGTTAAAACTGCAGTTTTTCATAGGCTTCGTATTTGCAATGTCAGGAATAATCATAATAACCTTATTCGGAGCTAAAAACTTCAGTATAAATCCAGTAGGAGATATTTTAGGAGTGCTTGCTGCATTTGTGTGGTCAGTATATTCCATTTCAATGAAAAAACTGGGAAATCTAAATTACAGCACGATTCAGGTCACTAGAAGAGTATTTGCAATCGGTCTTGTATTTATGATTCCTTTTCTTTTCATACTCGATTTTAAAGCGGATATATCCAGATTCGGAAATCTGTTTTACCTGGGAAATCTTCTGTATCTGGGACTGGGCGCCTCTGCAATATGTTTCGCTACATGGAACTGGTCTGTTAAGATATTAGGGGCAATAAGAACTAGTGTATACGTCTATCTTATACCAGTCATAACTCTCATAGCATCGGCAATTCTGCTTAAAGAACCGATAACAGTATATAAAATTATAGGAACAGTTTTAATTCTCATAGGTCTTTTAATATCAGAAAATAAACTTACTGAAAGAATGAAAAGAAGACTTATAGAAAAGAGAAGCTGAAAGTATTAGTTAGTAGTATTCAATATAAGGGTATAAATATATTAGTACGTGAATTATAAATGAATGTAGAGAGGACTGAATCCCCAATGAAGATAATTAAAATAGATGATAGCAGAAGGATTATAATCATTAGAGGAAATGACGGAAAATATAGAACTGTAAGACCTGAAATTATGGGATATAGCGACTATAAAGAAGGGGATTATGTTAAAGTGGATAAGACCCCTGATGGAAGACTCGTAATAGTTGAGAAAACTTACGGACTTCAGAAAGATGATAAAAGTTCATTAGATATGTTCGGAGTGCCTGAAGCGCCGGAAATACCTGAACCTCCGCCAATTCCGATGAGTCATGATATGATGTCGTTTGATGAGGAGCTCGATATAGAAGAAGATATAGAAGATCAGTTCCTGGACTCTATTTCAGTAGCAGACAGTGTCAGTTTTTCGGATGTGAGAACGGGTACAAAAAAGAAAAAGAAAGACTCTAATATAAATAAATCTAAAGCAGAAAAAGTTCCCGAAAAACCTAAAAATAGACCAGAGCAGAAAATAAATCAGAATCAGACTAGGAATAAAAATGATGATATAATAGAAAATATTAAAAAGAAGTATGAAACTAAAGTAAGCGAATATAAGGCAAACCAAGGCAAAACAAGTTATACCGGAAAGACAAAAGCCGGAAAGTTCGGAGTTAACAAAATACTTTATATTTTGCTGGCATTCTTCTTTGGCGGCTTTGGAGTTCACAAATTTTATGCAAGAAAATACTTTATGGGATTTATTTACCTGATTTTTTCATGGACATATGTTCCAGTGGTATTAGGTTTCATAGAAGCACTGCTGGCTCTTTCAAAGCCTGCAGACAGTGAAGGAAAGATATGGATTTAATTAAATATATAATCGACTCTGAATAAAATCAGAGTCTTTATTTTTTTTGAAAATAGAATAATAGTATATGTTAATAAAAATTTTAGATAATTATTATAAAAACTAAATAAAAGCGGTCTAATTATAAATAATGAATATATAAATATGATGTATAATTAAAATATGCAGAGATGTTCTGCAGTATTTCATACGAGAGGTGATTTCTTTGGTTAATTTAGAAGATTACGTAAAAGATATTTTTCAAAAGATGGATGAAGACGAAGAGGATATGAAAAAACTCAATATCATGACCATGGGAAAAACCGGAACCGGAAAAAGCACTTTAATAAATGCCGTATTCGGCAAAGAAGTAGTGGAAACCGGTATAGGAGAACCAGTAACTAAGAATCTTGAAAAAATAGAGATGAAAGACAATCCCGTAGCAATATATGATACCAGGGGAATAGAAATGGATTCTGAAGGACAGAGAGAGTCGAGAGAAGAAATTTTAAATGAGATAGAAAGAAGAGCAAATCTAGGGGATCCTGATGAGAGAATCCACATTATATGGTACTGCATAAATTCAGGCGGAAACAGAATAGAAGATTATGAAATTGAAATTATAGAAAAGATGAATGAAATTGCGCCGGTCATAATTGTTCTTACGCAGTCTATAGGAACTGAAGCGGTGGAATTTGCTAAATATATAAAAAGCCAGAATGTAGATTATGACGGGCTTATAACAGTGCTTGCAAAAGATTATGAATTCAGAGGTGTGAAAGTCGAGGCTCACGGTCTCAATGAGCTTATAGATATAACTTGCAATATGCTTGATGAAGGTGTGAGAAGATCGTTTATAAATGCTCAGAAAATAGATCTTAGAAGAAAAGGAATGCTTTCAGCTGATCAGGTAAAGAAGGCTATGAAGGCCGCGGCAGTAGTAGGAGCAGTTCCGATACCGTTTTCTGATGCTGGAGTTTTAGTTCCGCTTCAGACACTTATGCTTGGTAAAATCACGTCGACTTACGGTTTTAATAATGAAGAAGATTTAGTTAAGACTATACTGAGCGGTGCAGTCGGAATGGGCGGAACTACCTTTATAGGAAGAAGCATAGTTTCAAATGCGGCTAAATTTATTCCTGGAGGAAATTTAGTAGGAGGAGCGATAAGCGGAACTACTGCGGCTGTAGTTACAGGCGCACTAGGATATGCCTATATAAACGTTCTTAATTTTATCGCCGCTGAAAACAACAGAGGAAGAAAAGTTTCTAATGATATAATAGTTTCTATGATGAAAAAGTATTTTAAAGAAAATTCAGCCAAAGGAACAAAACTTCTTAAAGGTCTGGGAATTGATGAAAATGAAGAATCAAGTTCCGAGAATTCTGATGAGAATTTATCATAAAATGAATATGAATAAGACTGATGTTTTCGATTTTTAAAAATAAGAGGTGAAATAAATGCCCTTAGCAAATGTTATAGTTATGGGAAAGACGGGTGCAGGAAAAAGCACCCTTATAAACAGTCTGTTTGGAGAGCCGGTTCTTGAAACAGGAATGGGGAAACCTATAACGCAGGGAATTCTTACAGTAGAGAATGAAAATGTTCCGCTGAGAGTTTATGACACAAGAGGTCTTGAACTCAAAGAAGAGACTCAGGAACAGACAGTTGAAGATATAAAATATCTGATGAAAGACAAGGCAAAGTCGGGAAATCCCGAGGAGTTTATACATTATATATGGTACTGTATAAATTCACGTTCAAACAGAGTAGAAGAATATGAAATTAATCTTATGAAGAAATTATCGGAATATGCTGAAGTCATAGCGGTGATAACTCAGGCGATGAGCGAAAACTGGAAAAATCTGGCTGAAGAGATAGAGAATAAAGAAGTTCCAGTTTTAAAAATCATTCCTGTGATGTCTCTGGATTATGAAATAGGTTCAGGACAGAAAATAGAATCTTTCGGGATAGACGAACTGGTAAAAGTCAGTATTGAAAACATAGACAGAGCTGTAGAAAAAGCATCAGCATACTCTGAATTTGAACAGGTAGAAGGAAAATCTGAAAAAGCCAGAAAAGCAGTAAAAAGACATTCAGCACTTGCATTTGCAACCGGTATGACGCCGATACCTTTTCAGGATGCATTTCTTCTAGTTCCGAATGAAGTTGCTATGATAAACAGAATAAATAAAATATTAGGCGTTAAACTCGATAAAGAATCTATAAAGATTTTAGTGACAGGAATAACAGGGACTGTAGGTGCGACGGTGGCAGGAAAAACTGTTGTATCGAATATATTTAAGCTTGTTCCCGGAATAGGGACTGCAGCAGGAGGAGCAATAAGCGGAAGCACTGCATCTTTTCTGACGGCTGCTCTTGGATATGCGTATATAGAAGTTGCAAGCGTTATTATAAAGAATCAGCATATGGGAAAAAAGACAGATATGAAAGAATTTTCAGAACTTCTTAAGAATAAGTATATGGAATATCTTAAAAAAGGAAAGAAGTCTTTAAACAAGTAAATAATGTCGGTCCGCCAGGCTTGTCCTGGCGGCTATTCTATGATAAAATGTATATAAGAGTATTTAGAAAAGGAATGAAGATATATGGGGAAACTGCTTAAGTACATTCCGGATAAACTTCTCAAAAATATTCATAAAAAAGCAGAAAATATATGCAAATCTCTCACAAGAGAGATGGAGAGAAGAATATCTGCTGACTATCAGAAATATACACTCGACTATTTCAGCGATAATCCGGGAACAGCCATACTTTATAACAAGACAGATTTGGATTATCTTACATTGTGGGCTGATAATGATGCAATGAAGAACGGCTACGATTTGAATCCTTTCTGGGAAGATTCAATTACTTATGACGAGTATAATTTTGCAAGGATAAAAGTTTACAGATCATTGCATTCGTACATAATAAAAGATGCCGAAGACTATAAAAAAGAAATATACTTCAATCCTTCTCTTTTTGCTAATTCGGGATGGGAACTATAATAGGAGGAATAGATTTGGAAAAATTCATAGATTTGAAATACAGACCAGGTCTCCGCGCGATAAAAACAGCAGTTGCAATTTTCTGCTGCATGATGATAGGAAACATTTTCTGGTTCAGCAACCCATTTTACTCTATAATACCGACAATTCTGTGCATACAGCCTACTTATATGCAGTCTAAGTCGATGGGACTTCACAGACTGGCGGGCACTGCAATAGCGAGTATATTCAGTATGATAACGCTCCATATAATATATGCTCTTCCGATATCGAGCGGCTGGGGAAGAACATGGGTAGTTCCAATCATGACTCTTCTGATAATAGCTCTGTGTAATTACTTGAGACTGAAGAGTGCAGTAATTACTGCATGTATAACTTTTACAGTTATAATATTTACAGATTCTCTTCAGGACTACTCCACAATAGAGCACGTTATGTACAGATCAATCGATACATTTATAGGGGTTGGAGTAGGACTTATGGTGAATAAATACTTTTTCAGAAAAAAGAGTCTGGAACAGCTTGAAAAATTTAAGAAACTCGATGTTGAAGATTTTTTCGAAGACATGTAGGACTGTATACTATAAGAATACCATTTGGAAAGGACGATTTGAATGAGCAGGGATATGACTAGAGAAGAAAAGAAAAAGTCGAAAATAAGTAAATTTGAATCACCTGAAAGACTTAAAAAATTAGGAATCGCAGAAAGCATAGAACTTCTGAATCTTGATAAAAGCTCAAGAGTTCTGGAAATAGGTTCTGGAACTGGAGTATTTATATTTGAAGCGGCTAAGAAAGCAAAAGAAGCAGTTTCTATAGAAATGAATGATTTAATGCTCGAAATACAGGAGGATAAAAAGAAAGAAGGTGAAGGAGAAAACGTAACGGTAATTCATGAAAATGTTGAAGGCAGAAATCTGAATTTCGAAGACAGATACTTCAAAGGAGCACTTCTTATGACACTCCTTCATGAAGTGGATGATAAAGATAAACTGGCAGAAGAGCTATATAGAGTTCTAGAAACAGAAGGAAGACTCGTAGTTGTTGAATTTAAGGACGAAGAAACAGAATCCGGACCTCCACTTGATGAAAGACTTTCAAAAGAGGATACTGAAAAAATATTTACAAAATACGGATTCAGATTAGCAGACTATGATTCTGAAATGGGTCCTTTCTACAGAACGGTATTTGAAAAATAGAGATATAAGTAGTATAATTTTAAGAATGAATTTTAACAGAAAGGAGTGCCGCTTTGCGGCAGTAAATTTATATGGAACTTTTAATTGAAGTGATTAAATCCGTGATTCTGGGAATCGTTGAAGGTGCTACAGAATTCCTTCCTGTATCTTCTACAGGACACCTTATAATATTTCAGAATCTTATAAATTTCAGTTCTGAAACTGAAAGCTATGTAGAAATGTACACATATGTAATACAGCTTGGAGCAATACTGGCTGTTATATATCTTTACAGAGATAAAATTTTAAAAACTCTTAGAGATTTTTCACCTAAGAAAAAGGGATTTGAGAAGTCAGGACTCAGATTCTGGCTGATAATAGTATTAGCATGTATTCCAGGAGGAATAGCAACACTTTTCTTAGATGATTTAGCAGAAAAATATCTTTTTAATCCGAAAGCAGTTTCAGTAATTCTGATACTAGGGGCTATATTTATGATAGTGGCTGAAAACAGTCTGAGACCTGATAAAGGAGATGAAAATGAACCGATGATTCTTTCGGTGAAACAGGCGCTTACAGTAGGACTCTTCCAGTGTCTTGCTATAATGCCGGGAATGTCAAGATCGGCATCGACTATAATAGGAGGCTGGTTTGCAGGCCTTTCCAGTGTAGTTGCGGCGGAATTTTCATTCTTCCTTGCAATTCCTGTAATGATAGGAATGAGTGCGCTTAAGATTTTCAAACTCGGAGGATTCAGCGTAATGAACGGAACAGAGATAATAACTCTTATAGTCGGGTTTGTAGTTTCATTCATAGTGGCGCTGATAGTTATAGAAAGATTTATCTCTTATCTGAAGAGAAAGCCGATGAGAGCATTCGCTATATACAGAATAATATTTGGATTTATAGTTTTCGGAACTGCGGCAGCAGGACTGATAACGAAGATGTAATATAGATTAAGAACCGGTCAGCCGGTTCTTTTTTTGTGACTGAAATCATTGTAAGAAATATTCACAAGATATATACTATAGAGTGGAGAATAAAAAAGCTCATAAGAATTAGAAACAACAGATATAATATTATAGATAGAAATTAAGACAGAGAAGAGGGAAAATAATGGCTGCACATTTTGGTAATTTAGAAAAAGTGGTTAACGGAAAAAGAACTTATTCAATAACGCCTCACATACCTGGGGGATTTATAAGACCGGAACAGCTCGCAAAAATAGCTGAGGTTGCTGAAAAATACAATGCTACTATAAAATTCACATCAGGACAGAGACTTCTCATAGGACGTCTAAAAGAAGAAGATATTCCGGCTGTATGGGAAGAACTTGGAATGGAGCCTGCAGTTACATCGCAGAACTCTGTTAAGAATGTTGAAATATGTCCTGCCGCAATGTGCAAAAGAAGCAAGCATAATACTATAAGAATAGGTATGAAACTTTCAAGAATGTATCAGAGAGCGGAAATGCCCTGCAGAACTAAGATAGGGGTTGCAGGATGCAGAAATGCATGCGGAAGCGCATACAGCAAAGATATAGGAGTTATAGCCGATATAGACGGTTCTTTAATAGTTACTGCCGGAGGATCATCAGGATTCAATCCGAGACTTGCAGATATAATAGACAGAAGTCTTGATGAAAAAGGCGTTTTCAAACTTGTTGAATCTATAGTTGAATTCTATAGAGCAGAAGCTGAAGTCGGAGAAAAATTAGGACATTTTATAGACAGAATAGGACTTGATGAATTCAGAAAGAACGTCGTAGAAGAGGGAAGACTGGACATTATAAATCAGCCTACACCTGAAGAGCTTGCTATAGAAGCGGGAAAAAGAGCTCAGGAAGAATTTGAGAGAAGACAGGCTGAAGCAAAAGCGAAAGAAGAAGCTGAAAATAAATAGGCAGAAAAAACCCTGAACCTTAAAAAGGTTCAGGGTTTTTTTATTTATAGAACTAAATAGTGAAGTCCTCCTAATATTATAAAGAAGTAGCCTACTATTGTTATTACAATTTCATTGAATGCGAGATCTATAGCAAATCCTTTTTTAAAGAATGCATATCTCGATATTATAAATTTATATACTAATATACCGACTATTATGAATCCAAGCCAGTAAAGTGTTTTTATTGCGTAGAGCTTAATATCCACAACTAAATCTAAGTCGAAGAAATAGTTTGTAAATCTGCTTCCGAATATTCCTAGAAACAGACACTGAACTGAAAGAAGCATCATCGCAAGAGAATATGTTTTCTTTTCGCGAAGTCTTCTTGGTCTTTCCTTCTTTTTATCGAACAGTATATTGCTCAATTTTACGAAAGACATTACAGTTCCCAAGTTTATTACGTTAATAAACTTTTCAACCCAGAGTCCGTGAGTTCCGAGCTGAATGAAGTATTTAGAAATACTTCCATTGAAAAATGGGGCACCCGTTATACCGAGAATTCCGACTAAAGTTGCAATTCCGGCAAAAGGTATCCGTCTCATGACTCCGTTTATCTCATACAGATTTCGTGTACCATAGTGCTTTATAATAACACCTGCACTAAGTGCAAGAAGTGATTTAAAAAGCGCGTGATTTATTATGTGGTACATTCCGCCTGCCTGAGCGACAGGTGTGTTTATAGAGAGCGCTATCATCATAAGACCGAGCTGAGATATCGTATGGTATGCCAGAATGAGTTTTAAATCCACCTGACATAATGCAAATACAAATCCGAATATAGATGTTATAAGACCTATCATTATAAAGAAATCATCCATATTTATTACTGAGTAGAACATGTCTCTCATTCTGATATAAAGATAGATACTCGATTTTATATATATTCCTGAAAGTATTGCTGTTACAATAGGCGGAGCTCCAGGAGTTCCGTGGGCTTTAGGAAGCCAGCTGAATACAGGAATTACAGCACATTTTATACCCGTTCCCACCATAAGAAGCGCGTAAGGTATAGCCAGTGTCTGAGCATCCATGAGTCTTATAGTATTTTTTAGATAATCTATATCGAGTCCTCCGCATATCTTGTAAATCATCGCAATTCCCAGAAGATAGAACATCATTCCGGAAGTATTAGTCATCAGATATAGAAGGCCGTCATAAATTGAACGGCTGTCACGCTTGTACATTATCAGCATTGCTGAAATTATTATCGATATTTCTATCGATATGAATATATTGAATAAGTCCCTCGATGAGAAAAGCAGAATAATCAGCGATTCCAGTGTTAAGAAGAGGAACATATAAAGCTTATCGTGAATATAGTCTGTAGAACTAAATATATTGAAAATCAAAAACAGCCAGGTTACAAGGACTACGAAAACTGATGAAATCGAGTCCGCATAGAGGCTGATTCCCATAAGACTGTCTCCGCCTATAGTCACTTCAAGAGGCATGCCTGTCGTTTTTATGACTATCAGATTTCTTACAGCCAGAATCAGAGTGACAATCTGCACGGCTATAGAAAGATAGTTGATTTTTCTAAAAGGCAGGAGATATGTCACAAGACTTATGAGAATAGGTGCTAATATTAGTAGATATAATTCCATAAGTTTTAACCATCCTTTATTCTGTTATTTCTAGCTTTCATCCAGTCCCAAGTTCCGTATCTGTGGAACATACTTATATACATTGCAAGCATTACAGCTGTAGATGCAACACCTATAACTATTACAGTTATTATGAGCGCCTGAGGGAGTGGATCTGCCACGCTTTTATTTGCTATATCGCCAATAGGAGGCACTTTTCCCGGTTCAAAATTCGATCCTAGAAAATAGAGAATTACTCCTATTTCCATAATCATTATTGAGATTATTGATTTAAGGACATCTCTTCTTGCAATCAGACCGAAGATTGCTATAAAGAAAAGAGCCAGTCCGGCGAGTTCAACTGTGTTTATATTATTCATTGAGCTCTTCCTTTCCAAAGTAGATAAATCTTAGGAATATTGCTGTAAGTCCGAAAGCGACTTTGATTCCAAGTATTACGTTTGCTATCTGTACATACTGTCTAGTAGTCAGCAGGTCTATCCTTTCTGAAATAAATAAAAGGACTAGCACAAGGAAAGCAGTGTAAAACACTTTTTCCAGAATATAAGGAATTTTGTAGTCATATCTGTCGTTCGGAACTATTAAATAACGGCACATTATTATAACGGCCATTATTGCTCCTCCCTGGAATCCTCCTCCAGGGGAGTCAGCTCCTCTTGCAATTATATATATTCCGAAGATTATGAATATAGGGTAAATTATACTTACAACTGTTCTCTGTATAATAGAAGTTCTGAAATCGACTGATTTAGAAGATGCTATTCTTTCAAGGTTATTTTCGAATATCTCAAGTTTTATAAACTGAAATATTGCAATAACCGCAATCAGAAGAAGCAGAGCTTCAAAAATAGTGTCAAAAACTCTATAGTCCAGATATATTGCTGTTACAATATTCTGAACCTGAGAATTTGCCTGAGCTTTCTGTATATAAAGGTCTGCAAGCACAGTGTTGCTGACATCTACATAGTCGAAATACATATAGGCGAATACTGCAAAGAGAATACCCACTATCAAAGCTGTGATTTTCTGTCTCATTCTATTCGCCTCCCTATATCGTGTATATTTTTAGAAAGAATATTTTCTTCACCAAACTCGCCTCTGAGTTTTCTGAGAATATTCATGAATCCCATATTCGAGTACTCTCCATATAATTTAACTTTATCTTCTTTTTCTTCTATAAGAAGCTCAAAAGAGTAGTTCTCTTTGAGGAATTCTACGGATTCTGTAGTACATACGAACTGAAGTTCGTATTCGTTTTCTATCAGAATCTGTTCAATATATTTCATTATATCTTCTCTTATGACTTCATCATCTTTTATATAATAAACAATGAAAATCTTAGACTTCTTAATAGCAACGAGCAGCAGAACTGTAGTTATGGTAGAACCTATAACAGCCTCTGCAAGCGCTATATCCGGTGCAGCCAGAAGCACATAGGCAAAAGCCGCTGTAACCGATAATATACCGGAAAGAATTATAGATTTTCTTATTCTTGGAGTTATTATTGTGAAGATGGCTAAGAGAATAATAACTATCAGAGTTATATCAATTACCGGATTCATTGAACTCATCTTCAATTACCTCCTCTTTATGTCCTGCCAGATGGGCAGATCTTAAAATTATATGAGTAGTTATAGGGTTTATAAGCACTCCTATGAATATCAGGAGCAGAGCTTTTAATGTAAAGAAGCTCAGTCCCTTCAGGAAGCATATACCTATAAGTATTGTTATAAATCCGACAGAATCAATCATTGACGCCGCCAGAATAGTTTTATTAAAAGTTTTTGAGCCGTATATACCCAGAAAGCCGAATATCATGAATATAAGGCCGAGTATTATAAATCCGTATCCTATATAATCGAATATCATTATAAATCCCCCCTCGTATATATGAATACCGCAACAAAGAGCGTTCCAACGAATCCGAAAAGTGCGAACGCAATTGCGACGTCGAGAAAGAAAGAATTGTCTTTAAGAGCGGAGTAGAGAGCTATTCCTATGACTACTATAGTAGTAGATATGCTGAGCCCGAGAACTCCGTCCCAGATATTCAGATTTCGCACGATATAAAGTCCACACAGTCCAAGGAAAACGGAAAGCAGCAGTAAAGAAAAATAAAGCATTATTCCACCTCTTTCGCTTTCAGACATCTGAAATTACTTTCTATTTCTTTTTTTAGTTCTTCTTTAGTTTTATTTCCAGTGTTTAAAGTCAGTATAGTAGCTTCATTCTTGGTCTTATCCATATCTATAGCTATTGTTCCGGGTGCAAGTGTTATAGTTGTGCAAACCAGTGAATTTATAAAAGCCTGATCTGTAGGAAGTTTGACTTTTACTATATTGACTATAAATTCTCTTTTAATTATTGCTTTCATAATTTCAAAAGCCGATTTATAAACAGTAAATATTATTATTCCGGCATATTTCAGTATATTGAGAAAATATTTGAAACTTATATTCGGCATAGTAGAGTCTGCTATATATCTTTCAGCAACCATTAATATTATTAATGCAGCTACCAGACCTGAAAACATATATTCTATCGAAAAGCTTTCGTTCAGAATACACCAGGTTATGAATATCAGCAGCGTCAGAAACATTATGAAATTATGTCTTTTCAATTTATTCACCTCCTGCAAAAAATAGAAAACGATTTCTTAAACTATACAATAAAATAATGCTAATATCAATACTTTAGTAGGAAAAAGCATTGAATACAAGCGAAAAATGAAGAATATGAGAGTATATGGAAGATATAGACTGATGAATTCTGTTGTTTCTTATTTAAATATTTGCAGAATAAATTAATTTAGAAAATTATATTTTACAGAAAAAAGATTTTGTTAAAGAATTTATAAATCTGAAGAATTAGATAAAAATATAAATAAAAATATGGTTTTATTGTGTTTTTATAAGAAATTTGTGATAAAATATTCTGTATAAGACTAATTGCTTAATTTTGTTTAAATTCAGGCTAAGATTTATTGAGAGGTGGATGAAATGGCAGGTAAAACGCTTTATGAAAAGATTTGGGATAAACATTTAGTTGAATCTACTGAAGATCAGAATCTGATCTATATAGACCTTCATTTTCTGCATGAGGTAACTTCTCCTCAGGCATTTGAAGGACTTAGAATACACAATAGAAAGGTAAGAAAACCGGAATATACTTTTGCTACGATAGACCATAATGTTCCTACTAAGGACAGATACAATATAACTGATCCTATATCTAAAAAACAGATAGACACTCTTACTGAAAATAGTAAAGAATTCGGAATAAACTTTTATGGACTAGACAGTGAAGATCAGGGAATAGTTCACGTTATAGGACCTGAACTTGGACTTACACTTCCAGGAAAGACTATAGTTTGCGGGGACAGCCATACTGCAACTCACGGAGCTTTCGGAGCGCTTGCATTCGGAATAGGAACTAGTGAAGTTGAGCACGTTCTTGCTACTCAGACTCTTCCTCAGAAGAAGTCTAAAACTATGAAAGTGGAATATAAAGGATCGCTTAAACCTGGTGTAACAGCAAAAGACATGATACTTGGACTTATAAGCAAATACGGAACAGATTTTGCTACAGGATATGCAATAGAATTCACAGGAAAAGCTATAGAAGATCTTTCTATGGAAGGAAGAATGACTATTTGCAATATGGCTATAGAAGCCGGAGCGAGAGCAGGACTTATAGCTCCAGATGAAACTACATTTGAATATATAAAAGGAAGAGAACATGCTCCAAAGGGAGAAGAATTCGATAAAGCAGTTGAAGAATGGAAGAAACTTGCAACTGATGAAGATGCAGTTTATGATAAAGTAGTTGAATTTGATTTAGATACATTAGAACCTCAGGTTACTTGGGGAACAAGCCCGGGAATGGGAGCGTCTATATCAGATTCAGTTCCTACTGTGGAAAGTTTTGAAAGTGAAGTTCAGCAGGGATCAGCGGAAAAAGCTCTTGAATACATGGGACTTGAAGGCGGAACACCTATGAAGGACATAGAAATAGACTATGTTTTCATAGGATCTTGCACTAACGGAAGAATAGAAGACTTAAGAGCGGCTGCAGAAGTAGCTAAAGGAAGAAAAGTTGCTGACGGTGTTACAGCAATAGTTGTGCCCGGCTCGCAAAAAGTAAAAGAGAGAGCTGAAGAAGAAGGACTTGATAAAATATTTGAAGAAGCAGGATTTGAATGGAGAGAGTCAGGATGCTCAATGTGTCTTGCAATGAATCCGGATGTTCTTCAGCCTGGACAGAGATGCGCTTCTACATCTAACAGAAACTTTGAAGGACGTCAGGGACGTGACGGAAGAACTCACCTTGTGTCACCGGCAATGGCGGCTGCAGCTGCAATAGCAGGACATTTTGTAGATGTTAGAAATTTAGATGAGGAATTAAAATAATCAGGGGGTATAAATCATGGAACCATTAATTAAAGTTGAAGGAATTGTAACTCCTATGGACAGAGCTAATGTGGATACAGACGCTATAATCCCTAAACAGTTCCTTAAAAGAATAGAAAGAACTGGATTCGGACAATTCCTGTTTTATGAATTCAGATACGATAAAGACGGAAATGAAATAGAAGACTTTGAACTTAATCAGGATAAATACGAAGGAACTAATATACTGATAGCCAGAGACAATTTCGGATGCGGTTCTTCAAGAGAGCACGCACCTTGGGCACTTGAAGATTACGGATTCAGAGTTATAATAGCTCCTAGTTTTGCAGATATATTCTATAATAACTGTTTCAACAACGGAATACTTCCTATAGTTCTTCCGGAAGAAGAGCTTGACAAGCTGTTTGCAAAAACAGAGGGAGGAAAAATATACCGTTTAGAAGTTAATCTTGAAGATAAGATGATCAGAGATGAAGACGGACTTGAAATTCCTTTTGAAATAGATGATTTCAGAAGAGAGAAACTTCTTAAAGGTCTTGACGATATAGCTATAACTCTTGGAAAAACAGATATAATAGAAGAATTTGAAAAAGATCATATAAACTACGTTTAAAATAAAATCATTTTCAGAATAAAAAAAGCATGTCATATTAATATGACATGCTTTTTAAATTTCAGATTTTATCTGTATAAATTATTTAGGACTACATAAGACTGTTGTAATATGCAATCATTCCGCCTTCAACAATTACAGGCTGCTTTCCGGCCATGCTCAGAAGAACGGCTGCTCTTGCCGCTCTCATTCCTCTTGCACACATTATATATATAGGTATATCATCAGGAAGACTGTCAATTTCATCTGGAAGCTGTTCCAGAGGAATATGAACACCGCATTCTACCATAGGCATTTTACGAAGTTCTGACGCTCCTCTTATATCTATTACCATTTTTTTGCAGCTTTCATCGCATAAGACTTTTTTAAATTCATCTATACAGCATTTTGAAGGTTTCATAAATCACCTCTGAATTAGATATCTTCTTTTGATATTTTTCCTTTTTCATTAACTGTCATAACAGTTATTTTTGGAAGTTTAGATTCTCCGTCAATTTTTGCACATTCAAGAACTTGGTAAGTTTTTGAAATATCTCCGCCGCTTTTAGCAACAGTTTTAAGAACTTTGTTTATTGAATACGGGTGGTCAGGATCTTTAAGCGCTATAACAGCTTTTCCTTCTTTTCCGTAAGCTTTAGTAACTATATCTTCATAATCTACATTTTTTATGTCTCCGATTAGAAGAAAGTCTTTGTCAGCATCTAAGTCTTCTTCAGATTTTACTTGTTTTAATGAGCCTACTCCTTTTGCTGTTGCTCCAAGAGTAGCTAAAAGAGGAAGTATTCCCCATCCTTTGTGACCTGAAACGATGAAAGAGTTCTTTTCTTCCATAGCTTTTTCAATATGCTCTCCAAATTCTTCTGTCATAAAACCTTGTTTTACCAGTTTTTCCAGCATTTTATTCATAATAAAACCCTCCTGTTTTATAGAAAATTATTTGTTCAGGACATAACTATAAATGTCCAGCTAATTATACATTCAGTCATATTATAACATATAGAACAGTTATGCTCTATCAGTAAGATTATACATATTGTTTGAAAATGATTAATATTGTCATTGACTTGAAGTATTAAAAATAGTAATATTAAATTGAGGGTCATTAATATTATATTAATATCTTCAGTAATAAAGGAGATGTGATTACATATGGATTCTTCTAATCTGAACAAAAGAATGAATCGTGTTATAGGTCAGCTCAACGCTGTTAATCGCATGATAGAAGAAGATGCTGAATGCGATGATATACTTATCCAGATTAATGCTTCAAAAAAGGCGCTTCACAAGATAGGTCAGATTATAATTGAAGAAAATCTTGAAAAGAAGACTAAGGAGAAAATTGATGAAAAAGGAGCGGATGAGTTGGTCGGGTCTTTTAAAAAGTCTCTTGATCTTTTTTTAAGGCTTTAGATTAATTACTAATAAATATGAAAATAGTGAAATAAAAAAAGATTTAGAAAGACATGTTTTCTAAATCTTTTTTTTTTTAAAGATATATTAATAGATAAAACTAATTAGACTCCAGAACTTTATTTAAAAAATCTATAAGAGAATTTATGAGATGATTGAAATTATTCAGGCTGAAAACCGGATTTCTGTAATCGCTCGATATTTCAAGCTGCAGAGCAGGAGTAGAGAAATAGTTGGATATATAGTTGCTGACAGTATAAGGTTTACTGGCTTTGAACTTATAATTTATCTTTATATCGTTTATATTTTTTTCTTTGAGTGAATCTATAAGGTAATCTGAAATATATTCTTTATTTAAAAGATTTTTACCGTCATTAGTTCCAATTTCTATATGATATCCTCTGAAGCCTTCATCGGTGCTGCTCAGCATTCCGTGCAAGTCCAGGACAAAATCTATCGGATTGTTATTTATTATTTCACCTATTTTATCTTTATATTCTGTATGAAGGATGAAGTTGTCGTCAATCCCGTTATTGTAAATTTTGCTTATGAGATGACAGTCGATATTGTCTCTCAGCACTTCTGCTATCGCTCCTGTATATCTTTCACCCATTTTTATTTTTCCATTTCTGTTCTGGTTCACAGCATGAGGAGCTGAGAGCAGTATAGGTTTTTTTCCAGGTACATACTTTATTGGATTTCCCGGAGTTCCGTCAAAACTGTTAGCCCCGTATTTCTTCTCTAAATCTACTATATAATTCATTTCATACTCTACCATAGCCATACATCCTTTCAATGAACCTTTCCTATATATTCTATCAGAAAATATAATCAGAGGTATAATTTGAAAAAAATAAAATATAATTAAAATTCTTTAAAATGGGTATAAATATATTATGCAGATAAATAAAGAAAAGGAGAATAAGACTGTGAGCGAAAAAGGAAACAAAGAAAGTTCAGTAGGAGCTTTCATCGTTAGAATCATAATGACTGCAATAGTTTTGGGACTGGCAGCTTTCCTTACACCGGGCTTTCATATAAACGGACTTGGAACACTTATTATCGCAACGATTATTATTATAATTATGAGCTTTGCAATTGAAAGCATGATAGGTGTAGGGGCAAATCCATTCGGCAGAGGGTTGGCTGGATTTGCTGTTTCTGTTATAGTATTAATTATAACGTCAAAACTTATTGACGGTTTCAGTATCGGATTATTCTCAGCAATATTCGGATCTTTCTTGATAGGGATTATAAATGCTGTGATACCGAGCAAAACTTTTTAAATTCAGGAGGTAACAATGGAAAACAAAGTATATGCAGTAGTAGGGGACAGACAGGTTACACAAGAAGATGTTAATGATTTTCTTCGTAATATAGGACCTCAGAACGCAATGCAGTTCCAGGGAGAAGAAGGAACTAAAAGAATTGTGGATGAAATAGTGAATCATGAGCTTCTTTATCTTGATGCAAAAGAAAAAGAACTCGATAAGGATGAACTTTTCAAAAAAGAAATGAAAAAAATAGAAGAGAATTTCTTAAAGCAGTACGCTATACAGCAAATTCTTTCAAAAGTTGAGATAACTGAAGATGAAGTTAAAGAATTCTATGAGCAGAATAAACAGTTTCTAGCTCAGCCTGAAAAACTCAGAGCAAGTCACATACTTGTTGAGGAAGAAGATAAGGCTAAAGAAATAATTGAAAACATTAAAGGCGGAGCAGACTTCGCGGAACAGGCAAAAGAACATTCAACATGTCCTTCATCTGAAAATGGAGGAGATTTAGGAGAATTCCCTAAAGGAAGCATGGTTACGGAATTCGAAGAAGCTGCATTCGGAATGCAAGTTGGAGACGTTTCAGACGAACCTGTTAAAACTCAGTTCGGATACCACGTAATAAAACTTGTAGACAGAAAAGAAGCAAGCACACCTGAATATGAAGAAATAAAAGATCAGCTTAGAGATCAGGCTAAACTTGCTAAACAGGAAAGAATATACTTCCAGACAGTGGATGAGCTTAAAAGCAAATTCCCAGTGGAATATAAATAGAAAAAAAGGAGCACACATCGGCTTTAAATCAAGCCAATCGTGTGCTTTCGATTTAACAATTTAGAGAAATAAAGAAATAAATTAAAAGAAAAACATCGAAAACGTTGTCAGAGTACAATATAAATGCTATAATTGAGACAGTATAGATTTAGAACATTGACATAGGACACAGAAAAGTATTCGCATATCCAGAGTATGCAATCGTGTATGCTATATACATATAAAATGTGTAATCGGTTTCATATGTTCTTAAATTTTTAGAATTAAATTTAACGGAGGGATAATTTATGAGTACTAAATCGGCAAAGTCGACTTCAGTTTTCGACTTTTACGGAAAACCTAGTATCGGTACTGCACTTCCTCTATCAATCCAGCACGTTCTAGCGATGATAATCGGAAACATAACTCCGGCACTTATCGTTGCAGGAACAGTTAATGCGCTTGGAGACGAGAGATTAGGGGCAGACCCGGCAGTACTAGTACAGTCAGCGCTATTCATAGCGGGAATAGCAACTTTAATTCAGTTATTTCCAATAACAATAATAGGATCTAGACTACCAGTTATAATGGGAGTTAGTTTCGCGTATATTCCAACACTTACAGCTATAGGAGCTGAATACGGACTTCCAGGAGTGCTCGGAGCACAGATTGTCGGAGGTATCGTTGGTATAATCGTTGGTATATTCATTAAACCGCTAAGAAAATACTTCCCGCCTCTAGTGGCAGGAACAGTTGTTCTAAGTATAGGACTTTCACTTTACCCAACAGCAGTTAACTATATAGGAGGGGGAGCTGCTGCGAAAGATTTCGGAGCACCAAGACACCTAATCGTTGGGGGAGTTACACTACTAGTAGTTCTTTTAGTTGGACAGTTCGGTAAAGGAATGCTTAAACTGTCATCAATACTTGTAGGTATTATAGTAGGATATATAGTTGCAATACCATTTGATTTAGTTGATCTTGCAGCAGTTGGAGAAAAAGGATGGCTGGCACTTCCAGCAATAGGACAGTTCCCAATAGAATTCCATCCGGCAGCAATGATATCAATGGGAGTTATCTTCGTAGTTAACTCAATACAGGCAGTTGGAGACCTTTCAGCAACAACAATGGGAGGATTCAACAGAGAGGTTACTGACCAGGAGCTTCAAGGTGGAATCATCGGAAGTGGACTTTCATCAGTAATAGGAGCGTTCTTCGGAGGGCTTCCAATAGCAACATACAGCCAGAACGTTGGTATAGTTGCTACTACAAAAGTTGTTTCAAGAGTTGTTTTCGCAATTTCAGCTATAATAGTTCTTATAGCAGGATTCATTCCTAAATTCGGAGCACTTATGACAACAATACCTCAGGCAGTTATCGGGGGAGCTACAATAGGAGTTTTCGCTAGTATAACAATGTCGGGTATAAAACTTATAATTCAAGAAGAACTTTCAAACAGAAATACTTCAATAGTTGGACTAGCTCTAGCACTTGGAATGGGTATAACTTCAGTTCCAGCACTTCTTGAGCCGTATCCAGCAGAAGTTGGAATGATATTCGGAAGTTCGCCAGTTGTTATAGCTACTTTAGTTTCAGTAATACTGAACATAGTATTCCCTAAAAAATCTCTAGCAGATGAACAAAGAGAAAGAGATGAAATGGAAGCTAAGAAAGCAGCTAAGAGAGCAGCTAAAGGAAAATAAGAATATTATTTAAGAACATTTTTATAGATAAAAAAGAGCACTTCTAAGTGCTCTTTTTTTATGTCTTTTTTAAATGGTCAAAGATATCAGTTTCAAATTGAGGAATCTTAAAATTTTTACCTGATAATTAATTCTTCAGCTATGTTATAATATATTAAGAAAGAATAAAGTAAAATTATGAAAGTGAGGAATGAGAATGATAGATATAAACAAACTTAAAAAGGGAGATGTTTTCTACCAGGCAACTATGAGCGGAGTTTTTGAATGCACTATGGATGATGATGAGATTCAGGAATTTGGAAGTTTCGGAGTCAGAGTGAAGGAAAGAGACGGAAAACTCGGAATAATAACTAAAGAAGACTATGAGCATCTTTATGAAACTAGAGAAGAAGCAGAAGAAGGATGCAGGAATTTCCCTTCTGAGAGACTAGAACAGCTTATTCAGGGAGATAAATGGCTTGAAGATCTTTTCTATGTATATGAGACTTATATGTCTGAAGACTATGCAAATGAAATGAGAAAAGCTATAGAGATAAAGACAGGAAAGAAGCTTTAGATGAGAGGGGGGAGCTGCCTTAACGGCAGCAGATGATGATAGAATTAGGAAAGACACAGGAACTTACAGTAAAGAGAAGAGGAGAATCGGGTTCTTATCTTGGAATAGAAGGAGAAGAAGGACAGATTGTTTTTCTTCCCCGTTCACAGGAAAAAGAAGGCTCTAAGCCTAAAGTAGGAAAAAATCTTAAGGTATTCGTATATAAAGATTCTGACGGAAGAATGGTGGCAACAGAAAAAGAGCCTAAGCTTGAACTTGGAGAAATAGGCCTTCTTAAAGTGGTTTCAAACACAAAAATAGGAGCATTTCTGGACTGGGGGCTTGACAAAAACCTTCTTCTTCCATTTAAAGAACAGCTAGGATCGGTTCAGGAAGATGATGAAGTTATGGTTATGCCCTATATAGACAAGACAGGAAGAATTGCGGCTACAATGAAGATATATAATCAGCTTCAGGCGGAAAATCCTTATAAAGAAAACCAGAAAGTTCAGGGAATTGTCTATGATATAAAGAAAGATCTTGGAGTTATGGTAGCTGTAGATTCTAAATACCATGGGCTGATTCATAAAGAAGAAGTTTTTCATGATTTTCAGATAGGACAGAAAGTCACAGCCAGAGTTTTAAGAAAAAGAAATGACGGGAAGCTGGATTTAAGTATAGGCGGAAAAGCTTACCAGTCCATAGATAAAGACGGAAGAAAAATTATGAATGCGCTTGAAGAAAATGGAGGAAAACTGAATCTTCATGATAAAAGCAAGCCTGCTGAAATAAGGGATAAGCTCAATATGAGCAAAAATTCTTTCAAAAGGGCTATAGGAAGACTTTATAAAGAAGGAAATATTGTCATATTTGAAGATCATATAGAAATTAAATAATTTCGGAGAAAAGTTATGGAAAGTATAAACATAAATATTAATTGGACAACGGTCACCTATATAATTTTAGCAATAAATATAATTCTAATTTTATTTCTTATATTCTATGAGAGAAAAGATGTAAATGCCACTCTCTCATGGATACTGATACTGTCATCCCTCCCAATACTGGGATTTATTCTGTATCTTATTTTAGGTCAGCGGTTCAATAAGCGAAAACTGTTTATAGAGAAAGCTGATAAAGAGCTGAAGAGAATTAGAGAAGAGATGAAAACTGTAGAGTTTAAAGATATAAAGGAAGAAGTTAAGGAATTCCACGAACTGATGAAGCTGAATTTCAATTCGGAAGGTTCTAAGTACACTCAGGACAATGATGTCGAACTTATTTTTGACGGAGAAGAGAAATTCAAAAAACTCTTTGAAGATATAGAAAATGCAGAGACTTTTATTCATATGGAATACTATACTGTGGAAAATGACGAGCTTGGAAAAGAACTTGTGAGACGGCTGATAAAGAAAGCCGAAGAGGGTGTTGAAGTAAAACTTCTGATGGATACAATAGGAAGTTTCAATCTTATAAGCCGTGAATTTATAGATAAGCTTGAAGAGGCCGGAGGAGAATACGGAATATTCTTTCCTAGGAAATTCGGTTCAATCGGAAAAAGAATAAACTTCATAAATCACAGAAAAATTGTAGTTATAGATAAGAAAATAGGATATCTGGGCGGATTCAATGTCGGAGAGGACTATATAAACAGAAATGAGGATATAGGCTACTGGAGAGATACTCATATGAGAATATCAGGCTCAATTCTCAACGATCTTGAAAGAAGATTTTTATTCGACTGGAGTTATTCTAAACAGCTGGATATATGCGATTTTGAAGAATATCTGAAGCTGGAGCCGCTAAAAAAAGATGGAAATGTAGGGATGCAGCTAGTTTCCAGCGGCCCTGATATTTATGAGCCTTATATAAGAAACGGAATGCTCAAGATGATAAATGATGCTAAAGAATCGGTATATATTCAGACGCCGTATTTTGTTCCGGATGATCCTATTCTTGAATCACTCAAGATTGCGGCGCTTTCAGGCATAGATGTGAGAATTATGCTTCCTAAACACAATGACCATAAATTTATGAGATAGGCGGCAAGTTCAACTATGGTTCCGCTTTTAGAATGCGGCGTTAAATTTTATCTTTATGAAAAAGACGGAAAAGGCTTTATGCATGCAAAGACTTTGGCAATAGATGAAAAAATATGTACAATAGGAACGGCGAATATGGACGTTAGAAGCTACAAATTGAATTTTGAATCGAATGCATTCATATTCGATGAAGAGATTACAAAAATTCAGTACAATAAATTCATAGAGGATTCAGCAGAATGTGAGTTCGTAGAGCTTGATGAGTTCAGGAGGAGAAGTCCTAAAACGAAAGCTTTTGAATCTGTAATCAGACTGTTTTCACCACTTTTATAAGCTAAGTTCAAAAGAACTTAGCTTTTTGATATAATATTCATATTAATTAAAATCCAGGACAATACTGAAAGGAAGTAATATTTTGAATAAGGAAGAGTATTTAAATTGTATTAAAAAATTTGATTTTGAAACAGCTAGAGAAAAACTGAATGAAGTCACAAGAAAGACTAGCTTAATATACAGCAGAGATATAAGTGAAGAAACGGACAATTATGTATATATAAAGCCTGAGAATCTTCAGAATACGGGATCTTTTAAGATAAGAGGAGCCTATAACAGGATATCAAAGCTTACAGATGAAGAAAAAGAAAGAGGCCTTATAGCATCTTCAGCAGGAAACCATGCTCAGGGAGTTGCGTATTCTGCGAATAAGCTTGGTGTAAAAGCTACAATAGTAATGCCTAAAACAACACCTCTTATAAAAGTTGAAGCGACTAGAAGATACGGAGCAGAAGTCGTTCTATGGGGAGACTGCTACGATGAAGCGTATGAAAAAGCGAGAGAACTTGAGAAAGAAGAAGGATATGTATTCATACATCCATTTAACGATCCTGACGTAATAGAAGGACAGGGAACTATAAGTCTTGAAATACTTGATGAGCTGAAAGATGCTGATTATATAATAGCGCCTGTCGGAGGAGGAGGTCTTATAAGCGGTATAGCTATTGCCGCAAAGAGAATAAATCCTGCAATAAAGGTAATAGGAGTTGAACCTGAAGGAGCAAGAACTCTCAGCAACTCTATAAACTGCGGAGAAATCGTGTGCCTTGACAGAGTGCGCACTATAGCAGACGGTGTGGCTGTTAAGGAGCCGGGAGACCTGACTTTTGAAATAATAAGAGACTATGTTGACGATATTATAGTAGTTTCGGATTATGAGATAATGGAAGCATTCCTTATATTGTTGGACAATCATAAGCTTATTGGAGAAAATGCAGGAGTGTCATCTCTTGCAGCTGTAAAGAAACTTGATACTAAATACAAGAAAGTAGTTTCTGTAATAAGCGGTGGAAATATAGACGTTTTAACTATGTCTGCGATGATAAACAGAGGACTTATAGCTAGAGGAAGAATATTCAGATTCACTGTAGAACTTCCGGACAAGCCGGGTGAACTTCTTGCAATATCAGAAATTCTTGCAAGAGAAGATGCAAACGTAATCAGACTTCAGCATAATCAGCTTAAGAGCATAGACAGATTCCTTGAGGTTGAGCTTGAAGTTACAATTGAAAGCAACGGACCTAAACATATAGAAAGAATAGTGAAAGCTCTTAATGAAGAAGGATACAATATAAATGCATTTTAAACAATATAGTTAAACTTGAAATATATTGAAATATAAAAAGACAGGGTGAAAAAAATGAAATTTAAAAACATGAAAAAAGCAGTTTCAATAACATCAGCACTTCTTTTAACGACTGCTCTTATCGGATGTTCAGAAGGAGACAAGCCGTCAGAAAAAGATGCTGCGGAAGAAAAACAGACAGTTCAGGAAGTAGACAATGATGATGCAAAATCAGGTAAAGACAAGAATGAAGAAAAAGCTGAAAACAAAGGTGAACCAGCTGAAGAAAGTTCTGTAAAAGATGAAAAATCGGATAAAAAAGAAAATGCAGAGGCTGAAGAAAAGAATTCAGCTGACAGCTCAGGACAGAAAAACAGTTCAGGAGAACAGAGTTCCGGAGAAACTGGAAACAGTCAGGACAGTTCTGAAGCTGAAAAAGCAGAGATAGCTTCGACAATTGCTTCAGGAAAACAGGTAATATACAGTCTTCTAACATCAAGAGACAATAATAAGATATATGAAGACGAAGGAAGAGCTGGAGTTATAGCACAGTATAATTCACTTGACAGTATGAGAGCGGCTCTTGCGCCTTACTATACAGATAATTTTATAAATAATTTTCTCAACAATATTCTTCAGGCCAGAGAAGAAAATGGAGAAGTGACTATACTGCTTGGAGATGTAGGCATGTGGCCTGAATTTTCACAAGTTTCAGTAGATTCTATTGTGAAAAATTCAGCAGATTCTGTTACAGTAAACTACTCGGTTCCAGGAAATGGGGTTGCATATTCAGCAGAACTTGTTAAATCTGGCGGAGGCTGGAAGATAAATTACGAAAATTTGGGGTATTAATAGGGTAAGTATAATATAAATGTCTGAATTGACTTTTCAATATATACAGATATAATTAAACTAAGTTATTGTAATGAAAAGGTTTATTGTTAAAATTTATTAAGTATTTATTATGAAAAGAGGTTTTTATTATGGCAGATTTGAAACTGAATCATATCTATAAGATGTATCCTGGCGAAAAAAAGTATACCGTGAAGGATTTTACTATAGATATAGAGAATGAAGAATTTGTAGCCCTTATAGGGCCTTCAGGATGCGGAAAGTCCACTATGCTCAGAATGATAGCAGGACTGGAAGATATAACTGAAGGAGAACTTTACATAGGCGGAGAGCTTATGAACGATGTTGAGCCTAAAGACAGAGATATAGCGATGGTTTTTCAGAACTACGCACTCTACCCTCATATGACAGTTTATGAAAATATGGCTTTCGCTCTGAAACTGAGAAAAGTTGATAAAGAGACGATAGATAAGGAAGTAAGAAGAGCTGCTGAGATTCTTGGAATTGAAGAGCATCTTCATAAAAAGCCTAAAGCGATATCGGGAGGTCAGAGACAGAGAGTTGCCCTTGGAAGAGCAATAGTCAGAAAGCCTAGAGTTTTCCTGATGGACGAGCCTCTGTCGAATCTTGATGCAAAACTGAGAGTTCAGACCAGATCTGAAATCATAAAACTTCACGAAGATTTAAAGACTACGTTTATATACGTTACTCATGATCAGACTGAAGCAATGACTATGGCAGACAGAATTATAATAATGGATAAAGGGATAATTCAGCAGGTAGACACTCCTCAGAAACTTTACAACGACCCTGACAATATGTTTGTTGCAGGATTTATAGGAAGTCCGCAGATGAACTTCCTTGAGGGAGAAGTCGTTGAAATCGACGGATTTGTAAGATTTAAAAATGAAGAATTTATACGTCCTGTCGGAAAAGAGAATGCCGATATGCTAAGAAGAAACAATATGGTAGGAAAAAAAGCAGTTCTTGGGGTAAGACCTGAACATATAGACGTTGACTATTCTCAAGAGCATGAGGCTGGAGTTCCTGCTTATCTTGATGTTATAGAGCTTTTAGGTTCAGAAGCATATCTTCATCTTAATACTGGAGGAGAAAGAGTAGTTGCCAGAGTTGAAATAGGCGACAATCCGATAAGAAGAGGAAATATAAAAGTTCTGTTTGAAGAAGATAAGCTTTATTTCTTCAATCCGGAAGACGGGCTCAGAATAAAATAAGAAACTGAAAGGGGGAAGCGCATATAGTTTAAGATGCGCGGCCTTAATGAAAGACAGAATGACTAGTGCGGAGAGAATGGAAAAACTGATAAAAGGTGAAAAAATAGACAGAATTCCAGTTATTCCGCATATGGGAATATACGCGGCAAAAATATGCAATATACCTTATGACCAGTATTATCTCGATCCGGATATTGCATATCAGACCCAGACATGGGCGCTTGAAATACACGAACATGACGGCGGGTATGGATACAGCATTCCGGAAGGCTATGCACAGGAATTCGGCGGAGAAATTGAAATTGTAAAAGGCTTTACGAGCATAGTGCCGAAAGTTATAAGAAGACCTGTAGAAAAACCTTCTGATTTGGATAAACTGACTTTTCCAAAGATAGAAGAAGGGTTTGCGTCCGGAAGAATACTGCAGTTCAACAGAAACAGATACAGAGACGGACACGGGGTCGGAATAACAGCAGGTTCAGCCATGAGTATTGCAGTTCAGATAATGGGTATGGAAAGACTTATGAGAGCAATGATAAGAGATCCTCAGTTTGTTCATGCAGTTATGGAATTCTGTTCAGATTTTCTCATATATATGGGAAAATTCTATGTGGAAGAATTCAGTGATGTTACAGTTGCAGGCGGAGCCGCTTATCCTGTTGAAAGCTCTGTTATAATACCGCCGAAAAAATTTGAAGAGTTTTCGGTGCCTTATATAAATAAGGTTTTTGGAGCATTCAGAGATATGGGAATAAAAATAGGTTCAATACATCTGTGCGGAGACCACTATGGAAATCTCCCGGTATGGAGAGATATGATAGAAATAGACAAGAGAACTATAATAACTACAGGACCCGAAATGGACCTCAGAGATATAGTTAAAGTTCTAGGAGATGACTATATAATGGGAGGAAACCTGAGAAATGCAACTCTGGAATCCGGAAATTATATGGATGTATATAATGAAGCTAAGGAGCTTATAGAAAAATATAAATATCTTCCGGGAGGATACGTGATGACGCCTGACTGCGATCTTACTGTATCGTGTCCAGCAGGAAATCTCCATTCGATGATAAAAGCTGCAAGAGATTTCGGAAGTTATTAATATAAAAAATAATTTTAAAATATAAATAAAATAAAATAAAGAATGGCTTAAAACAGAATGTATATCTGCAGCAGGCCATTCTTGTTTTTTGTTTAAATATAGAAAATGTTAACAGCTGAATAAAATATGATTGACAAATCAGTCCAAAAACTCTATAATTTTTTAAAATAGAGGTGATAGAATGCATAGAGCAGATGAAGCTTTACAGGAGTTAAAAAGAGGAAATAAGAGATATCTTGAAAAACATGTTGAGAACAGGGAAATAACAGTAGATAAGACTAAAAAACTGTATACTCTGCCCCAGAATCCTATGGCTGTAGTTCTTGCGTGTTCAGACTCAAGAGTTCCGCCGGAAATAGTTTTTGATCAGGGTCTTGGAGATCTTTTTGTAATCAGAAATGCGGGAAACGTAATTGATATGCACGTTTTAGGAAGTATAGAATATGCTGTTAAGTATCTGAAAACTCCGCTTGTATTTGTATTGGGACATAATATGTGCGGTGCAATACAGGCCACTCTTGCCGGAGAGCCGGTAACAGAAAATGTCGAACTTATAATAAAAAATATAGTGGACAATGTGGATATGGATAAGATAGACCGTTCCGATATGGAGAAAGCCGCTTCATGTCTGGAAGATGAAAATATAAAAAGAGGAATAAAAGAGATAAGAGAGAATAAAGTTGTCAAGGAACTTGAAGAAGCCGGAAAAGTAAAAGTTACAGGAGGAAAATACTGTCTCGACACAGGGGTGGTGAAATTTCTTGGAGAATAAAAATTTCGTCTATATTGTTAAATGTTCAGACGGAACTCTCTATACAGGATGGACGAATGATATAGAGAAGAGAATAGAAAAGCATAATAAGGGACAGGGAGCAAAGTATACAAGAGCGAGGCTTCCTGTTTCACTCGTTTATAAGGAAGTTTATGAAACTAAGAGCGAAGCCATGAAAAGAGAATATGAGATAAAGCAGATGAGCAGAAAAGAAAAGCTGATACTTATTTCTAAGTGATGGAAGTTTTCAAATCTATAATATATAATTAAATTAGACTAAGGAAAAGGTGGTGTCTAATTGAAGATATTTGCAATATCAGATCTTCATCTCGACAGTTCAGGAGATAAACCGATGGATGTTTTCGGAGGAATCTGGACAGATTATGAAAAAAAGATAATTGAAAATATAGATAATTCAGTAGAAGATGACGATATAATTTTAATGCCGGGAGACCTGTCATGGGCTCTGAAACCAGAAGAGGCAAGAGCAGATTTAGAAATTATAGACAGAATGCCGGGAGTCAAATTCGTTTCGAAAGGCAACCATGATTACTGGTGGGGGACTTTGAATAAATTAAACTGTCTCGGTTTAAAAACAGTAAATTTTGTGCAGACAAATTCATACATTCATAACGGTATAGGCATTTGCGGGACTAGAGGCTGGATGGCTAAAGATTCGGAGTCTTTCACAGAAAAAGACCTGAAAATATTCAACAGAGAGCTGAACAGACTGGAAATTGCACTAGAAAGTCTTGAAGAAGCAGAGCTTGAAAAAAAGATAGTTATGATACACTATCCTCCTTTCAATTTTTCGACAGGAGAACCTAATGAGTTTTCTGTTTTGATGAAAAAATACAGGGTAAATATATGTATATACGGTCATCTTCATGCAGAAGGGCATCAGTTTGCAAGAGAAGGAGATATAGACGGAATAGAATATCATCTCGTTTCATGCGATTATCTGGACATGATGCCTAAGAGAATATATTAAGAAAGAGGGATTTTATGGACTCAGCTGTTTTAAGCAGTCTTTCTTCTACATCAATATGGGTAATTCTCGCTATAATATTTGCATTTATTGAAGCTGTGACACTCGGAATTGCGAGCATATGGTTCGTATTCGGAGCGCTTGCAGCGGCACTGTTTTCTTTTATAGGATTCGGACCGGCTGTTCAGATAGCCGTCTTTATAATAGTGTCTGCAGTTCTTCTGATACTTACTAGACCTATACTCGTCGACAAGTTCAATCTTGGAAAAGAAAAGACTAATGTCGATGCAATAATAGGACAGGAAGGTATAGTAGAAGAAGAGATAGACAATATAAGAGGTAAAGGACAGGTTATGATAAAAGGACATATGTGGTCTGCGCGGTCAGCAGATTCAGAATCCATAAAGAAGGGCAGAAGAGTTACAGTGCAGGATGTAGAAGGAGTAAAAGTTATAGTAAAAGAAGTTCCGCGTGAAGCGGCCGAATAAAAGAGGAGGTGAATGCTGACTAAGTCAGCAGATACTATGTGGATAGCTATTCTTATTGTGTTAATTATTCTTATCTTAATCGTAGTAAAGAACGTAAGAGTTGTTCCTCAGGCAAATGCGTATGTAATTGAAAGACTTGGTACTTACACAGAAACATGGCCGGTTGGACTTCATATCAAAGTCCCTCTAGTGGACAGAGTAGTGAGCAAAATATCGCTTAAAGAGCAGGTTGCGGATTTCCCGCCTCAGCCGGTTATAACTAAAGACAACGTAACTATGCAGATAGACACAGTAATCTATTTTCAGATTACAGATCCTAAGGCATACTGTTACGGAGTTGAAAATCCTTTAAGCGCGATAGAAAATCTTACAGCGACAACACTGAGAAATATAATAGGGGATCTCGAGCTTGACCAGACTCTTACATCGAGAGACACTATAAATACTCAGATGAGAAGCATACTTGATGAAGCTACAGACCCTTGGGGAATAAAAATCAACAGGGTAGAGCTTAAAAACATAACTCCGCCTGCAGAGATTCAGAATGCGATGGAGAGACAGATGAAAGCAGAGAGGGAAAGAAGAGAATCTATACTGAGAGCCGAAGGAGAGAAAAAATCGGCGATACTTGTTGCAGAAGGGAACAAGGAAGCTGCTATTCTTAATGCTGAAGCAACAAGAGAAGCGGCTATAAGAGAAGCAGAAGGGAAAGCGGAAGCTATACTTAAAATTCAGAAAGCGAAAGCTGAAGGTATCAGAATGATAAGAGAAGCGGATCCTTCAAATGCGTATCTTTCACTTAGAGGAATGGAGGCGTTTGAAAGAGTTTCAAACGGAAGAGCGACTAAGATAATAATTCCTTCAGAAATACAAAAACTGGCAGGACTTGCAACATCAATTTCTGAAATAGTGAAAGAAGAAAACATTTCTGATAATGAAATGGCTGAAGATGTGAAATCAGAGCTTCCTGGACAGGAGATTATAGATTCTTTAAAATAAATTTTGAAAAATAATGTTGACAAAGTAAAAAATACAGATTATAATTCTAATTAAGTTAATATGAGATTAAATCGTTGAACAGAAAGAGTAAGTTTAGATGATGGTCCCAGAGAGTCCGGGATGGTGAGATCCGGATACCTTAGTCTAGACTGAATGGGTCTGTGAGAGACTTCGGGAAATAACAGTACTGAAGTACGGGAGTTAGCCGTTAAAATAACAGAGTATCGCAGGTGTATTATATCTGCCGTACTTGACAGAGCTTTGTAATAGGTGGCATAGCAGAATATTCAGATATTTTGTCCTATAGAAGGGATGAAGTATCTTTTTTTTCGTCCTGATGCCTTTCTGTTACAGATAAAATTGGGTGGCACCACGAGTCACTTCGTCCCAATAACAGGATGAAGTGACTCTTTTTTTATGCAATATAAAGAGAAAGTGAGGAATGAAAAATGGTGAATATAGATAAAAAAAGATTTGAAGAATTAAAAGAAGCAGAAAAAATATTTCCAGTAGTAAAAGAATATATAGCAGACGAAATAACTCCCACATCGATTTTCCTCAATTTAGACGGAGAATATAAATTTCTCCTGGAAAGTGCCGCGGAAGGAGAAGGAAGAGGAAGATATACTTTCTTCGGAGAAAATCCTTTTAAGATGATAAGCAGCAAGGGACGAAAAATAAAGATAGAAAAAGAGAATGAAGATACAGAAGAGTTTGAAGGAAATTTAATAGAAGTTTTAAGAGAACAGGTAAATATAGATTATGACAGAGCCGGAGTTGAAATTCCGTTTACAGGAGGCACTGTCGGATATATAGGCTACGACTGCATAAGACATATAGAAAGAATACCTGAAGGGAATCCTGAAGAGATTGAAATTCCTGAATCAGTGATGATGTTTTACAGAAATACAGGAGTTTATGATCACTCAAGAGGAACACTTTCTATAATTCACAATGTTGAGAAAGATGAAGAAAGTTTTGAAGAAATAATAGAAAATATAGAAAGATTCTTCGAAAAAATTACAAAAGCAAGAACGCGGACAAATTTAAAAGAAAGAGAAAACAGAAAAGTTTTAGAACTTGATGAAACTCTCAAGAAAGAGTACTGCAGAAAAGTGGAAAAGGCAAAAGAATATATAGTTAACGGAGATATATTTCAGGTTGTTCTGTCGAACAGATTTGTGAAAGAGACTGATAAAAATGCTTTTGAGATTTACAGAAAACTCAGAATGGAAAATCCTTCACCATATCTCTACTATTTGGACTGCAGAGATTTTCAGGTGATAGGCTCATCTCCGGAAAGCCTTGTAAAAGTAAAAAACGGAATAGTTGAAACACTTCCGATAGCAGGGACGAGACCGAGAGGAAGAGACTTAGAAGAAGACAGAATGAATGCAGAAGACCTGTTAAAAGATGAAAAAGAAATTTCTGAACACCTTATGCTGGTTGACCTTGGAAGAAATGATATAGGAAAAGTCGCTAAAAGCGGCACGGTGAATCTGACGAGATTTAAAGAGATAGAGAAATATTCGCACGTTATGCATATAGTTTCAGAAGTGAAAGGTGAACTTGCAGAAGGAAAAGATTCATTCGATGCATTTAAAGCATGTTTTCCAGCCGGAACAGTTTCCGGAGCGCCGAAGATAAGAGCAATGGAAATAATAGAAGAACTTGAAGACAGCAAAAGAGAATTATACTCGGGAGCTGCAGGGTACTTCGGATACAGCGGCGATATGGATGTATGCATTGCAATCAGAACAGTAGTTCTTAAAAATGGAAAAGCATATATACAGGCTGGAGCCGGAATAGTTTACGATTCAGTGCCTGAAAAAGAATATATGGAAACAGTGAATAAAGCCAGAGCGCTTATGGAGGTGGTCTAAATGATAATAAGAGAAATGCTTGAAAAAGTTATAAAAGGGGAAAGACTTAATAAATTTGAGTCAAAACTGTTCATGGAGAAGATAATAAAAGGAGAAATGAAAGACTCTCAGATAGCTTCAGTTATAACAGTTCTGAAGATGAGGGGCGAGGACAAGGAAGAAATTCTAGGTTTTGTCGAAGCCATGAGAAATAATTCAAACAAGCTTCATTTAGAAGATTACACTATAGATACATGCGGAACAGGAGGAGACGGAAAGGGAACTTTCAATATATCGACTCTAGTTTCAGTAATATCGTCGGCTGCAGGGGTTAAAGTTGCAAAACACGGAAACAGATCAGTTTCATCGAAAAGCGGAAGTGCCGATATATTGAGCGAACTCGGCTATAATATAGAACTTGAAAAGAAAGATGCAGAGAGAAGCATCAGAGAAAAAGATTTTGCATTTATATATGCACCTAAATACAATCAGTCGATGAAAAATGTTTCAGGTGTCAGAAAAGAACTTGGGATAAGAACAGTGTTTAATCTCATGGGACCGCTGATTCATCCAGGAGACATAAAAGGACAGATGGTCGGAGTTTATGACCCGAAAATAACAAGACTTTATGCCGAAGTGCTGAAATCATGCGGAAGAGAAAGAGCAATAGTGGTGCATGGAAATGAAGGTCTTGATGAAATAAGCATAAGCACTACTACTACAGTTTCAGAACTTAGAGACGGAGAGATAAAAGATTATATATTAGATCCTAGAGAATACGGATTTAAATACTATCCTGAAGAATCTATAGCCGGAGGAACACCGAAAGAAAATATGAAGATAATGTTCGATATATTAAATGGAGAAAAAGGAGCCAGAAGAGATATAACAGTTCTTAACAGTGCGGCAGCTCTCTATGTAGGAAAAGCAGTAGATGACTATAAATCAGGAATAGAGCTTGCAGAAGAAATTTTAGACTCAGGAAAAGCGCTTAAGAAACTTGAAGATATACTCGAATACAGCAAAGGACTGAGTGCATAATGAATATTTTAGATGAGATAGTGGAATATAAGAAAAAACAGATAGAAGAAGAAAAAAAGCTGAAAACTTTAGAAGAATATATGAAAGAAGCTGAAAAAAGAGAAACTAGAAATTTTTTAAAATCGCTTCGCAATTCTGAAAAAATGGCTATAATTTCTGAAATAAAGAAAGCATCTCCTTCGAAAGGAGTTATAAAAGAGAATTTCAGTGTTGAAGAAGCTGTTGAAGCTTATGAAAAGGAAGATTTCAGCGCATATTCAGTTCTTACAGAAAGGAAATATTTCCAGGGAAGAGATGAATATATAAATGTAGTGAAAAAGAAATCTGAAAGACCTGTTCTGAGAAAAGACTTTATAACGGATGAATATCAGGTATACCAGGCTAAGGCTATAGGAGCTGATGCAGTGCTCCTTATAGCTGCAGTTCTTAAAGACAGATTTACTGAGTTTTTCAGACTTTCAGAGAGTCTCGGACTCTGTCCTCTGACTGAAATCCACTCGGCAGAAGAGATAAAATATATAGAAGAGTCGAATCCTTATCTGATAGGCATAAATAACAGAAATCTTGAGACTTTCAGAACTGATATAAAGCACACTGAAGAGATAATAAAGCATATACCAGATGACAGATTTGTGATTTCAGAAAGCGGGATAAAAAATGCTGAAGATTTGAAATATCTTAGAAGTATTGGAGTCAGAGGCGCTTTAATAGGAGAGAGTCTTATGAGAAATCTTGGAGATATAAAGAAGATATTCTGACAAGAGGGAATTAAAAATGATAAAAGTAAAAATATGTGGACTAAAGCGCAAAGAAGATATAAAATATATTAATGGAATAGTACCGGATTATGCAGGTTTCATATTTGCAGAAAGCAGAAGAAAACTTGAGCCGGATAAGGCAAAAAGGCTTATAAACATGCTTTCAGGAAATATAAAGGCTGTCGGAGTATTCGTTAATGAAGATATAGACAGACTTATAAAAATATATAAATATACAGGAATAGAAATAGTTCAGCTTCATGGAGATGAGGATGATGAATATATAGAGAAGATTCTTGAAGAAATTGAAATCTGGAAAGCCGTGAGAGTGAGAAATAAAGAAGATATAAAGAAAGCTGAGAGGTATTTAAAAAATCCGAAAATCAGCAAGGTTCTTCTAGACGCTTATCACGAGGAAGAATATGGAGGATCCGGAATTTCTTTTAATTGGAATCTTATAAAAGAAGATATCGACAATCTGATTCTTGCCGGAGGGCTGAATCAGGAGAATATTGAAAGAGCAGTTTTGCTTACAGAACCTGAAACGGTAGATATTTCTAGCGGAGTAGAAACTGACGGAAATAAAGATTATTTTAAAATTAAGAATTTTGTTGAGAAAGTGAGGAATATTAAATGAGTTTAGATTATGGAAAATTTGGCGGACAGTATGTGCCGGAGGCTGTACTGAATGTACTTGATGAATTAGATAAAGCGTATAGGGAAGCAATTGCTGATGAAGAATTTCAAAAGGAATTAGATTACTATTTAAGAGATTATGTTGGAAGAGAATCTCCTCTTTACTATGCTAAGAATCTTACAGAAAAACTTGGAGGAGCTAAAATATATTTAAAGAGAGAAGACCTGAACTACACAGGAGCGCATAAAATAAACAATGCTATGGGACAGGCTCTTCTTGCGAAAAGAATGAACAAGACTAAAATAATAGCTGAAACTGGAGCAGGACAGCACGGTGTTGCAACTGCCACTGTAGCTGCTATGTTCGGAATGGAATGCAAGATATTCATGGGTGAAGAAGACGTTAAAAGACAGGCTCTAAACGTTTATAAAATGGAAGTTTTAGGAGCAGAAGTAATATCTATCAAGACTGGTACTAAGACTCTCAATGACGCTGTCGATGAAGCGCTAAAATACTGGGTAGAAAACATAGAAGATACTTTCTATGTAATAGGATCTGCAGTAGGACCTGCACCTTATCCAGAAATGGTAAAAGAATTCCAAAGTGTAATATCAAAAGAAGCTAAAAAACAGATAATGGAAAAAGAAGGAAGAATGCCTGACTACGTTGTAGCTTGTGTAGGAGGAGGAAGCAACGCTATAGGCATGTTCTCTGAATTCATAGACGAAGAAGGCGTAAGACTTATAGGAGCAGAAGCTGCAGGAAGAGGAGTAGATACTGACGACCATGCCGCTACTATAACAAAAGGAAGAGTTGGAATAATTCACGGAATGAAGACTTACGTTCTTCAGGACGAAGAAGGACAGATACAGCCTGTTTACTCAATATCAGCAGGACTTGACTATCCAGGAATAGGACCTGCGCACTCTTACCTTAAAGATATAAAAAGAGCAGAATACTATCCTATAACTGATGACGAAGCTGTAGATGCTTTCTTCCTGCTTACAAGAGAAGAAGGTATAGTTCCAGCAATTGAAAGTTCGCACGCTCTTGCGCAGATAGTGAAGATGATAGGCGATACTAAAAAAGATGAAATAATCATAATGAGTCTTTCAGGAAGAGGAGATAAAGATATCGCCAGAATCGCAAGAATGCACGGGGTAGATGTTGGAGACGAATATTAATGAGCAGAATAGAGAAGCTTTTTTCAGATAAGAGGTCCAGAGGAGAAAATGCTCTCATAGGATATCTTACTTTCGGATGTCCTGACAATGATGCTGTTCCTGAGATAGCCCTTTCTATGGAGAAAGCAGGTCTCGACCTAATAGAAATAGGAATACCGTATTCAAATCCTGTTGCTGACGGAGAAGTCATAAGAAAAGCGGCTGAAAAAGCTCTTTCAAATGGAACTAAAGTGAGAGATGTATTTGAAGGGATAGGAAAAATAAGAGAAAATTCTGAAATGCCTATAGTTATACTGACTTATTTCAACACTGTTTTTAATTTCGGTATAGACAGATTTTTTGAAACGATGAAAGAAAAAGGTGCAGACGGAATCATAATTCCGGATCTTCCTCTTGAAGAGAAAGATGAGATAGCAGATGCCGCTGAAATAAACGGAATAGATATAATCCCTCTAGTAACTAGAGTTTCAAATGACAGAATAAAGAATATAGTTGCGGATGCGAAAGGATTTGTCTACTGTGTATCTATTCTAGGAGTTACAGGCATGAGAGAAGATTTAGATGCAGATCTTTCGGACTATATGGACGAGGTGAGAAAATACACAGATCTTCCAAGAGCTATAGGATTTGGAATATCGAATGGAAAAACTGCGGCAAAATTCAAAGATATTTCAGAGGGAATAATAGTTGGAAGCGCTTTTGTAAAAGAAACGCTTGAAACAGCTTCTCTCGAACAAATAATGAGTAATATAAATGCAAAAGTAAAAGAAATAAAAAATTCATTAAACTGATTGAAAAATTGTATATCAATGGAAAATAATTTTAATGGAAAAAATTGGTATAATAGTTTGATGAAATATATCAAAAACATATAGGCAGACACTATAAAATACAGTGTGTCTGTCTATTTTTTTGAAGCAAAACGATAGAAATAATCTATTGAAAATATAAAACTAATAGGTCATATCTATAAATAAAGGGTTATAATACATTGTATAATATTAAATAGAGACAGGGGGTTTTTCATCAAATGACTGAAATAGAAGTTAAAATTTTGGGAATAGACAAAGATGAAATGCAGAAAAAACTTGAAAAAATTGGAGCTGAACTGATAAGAAATGAGTATCAGATAAATACAGTTTATGACGATGAAGACGAGTCTATATCAGCTCCTGGCTCAAAGACTTATCTCAGAATAAGAGAAACTGAAGACAGAATCAGCGGAGAAAAGAAAAAGACTTTTACTCTAAAAACTCTCATATCGAAAGAGGGTGCGAGAAAGAGTGAAGAGCTTAATGTTTCGATTGATTCTAAAGACAATCTGGAAAAAATATTAAATTTCCTAGGCGTATATAAAAAATATGCGGGAAGCAAGCATAGAATATCTTATGAGTTTAGGGGTATAAGATTTGATATAGATGAGTGGGACAAAAACACTTATCCGGAGCCCTATATGGAAATAGAGGCTGACAGTATTGAAGCGCTTAATGAAATACTTAATTTACTTAATATTCAGGAAGAGAGCGTTTCGACAAAATCTATAACCGAACTCAGAAGAGATATCGGGCTTGAATAGATTTTCAAATATCAGTAGGGGGTAATTTTATGAAAAAATTTAAAAAGATTGTTTCAATAGCCGCTCTTGCAGGTGTTATCACATCGCTAGCTGTAGGCTGTGGAGAATCTTCAAATGAAGTTGGAGGAGGAGAAAGCACTCCTAAAGACGACTCAACTGAAGGTAAAAAAGTTATCAAAATGTATATCACAGGATATGAAAGTGAATCTTTCAAACCTCTTTATGACAAAGGGATAGAAAAATTCGAATCTGAAAATCCTGATCTTGCAGTTGAAGTAGTTCCAGCAGGATGGGATGAAGCTACTACTAAGCTTGTTTCACTTATACAGGCTGGAGAATCTCCAGACGTTATAATGTCTGGAACTAGAGAGCTTAGAAACCTTTCAGAAATGGGAGCTCTAGAACCGCTTGATGAGTACATGACAGACGAATTCAAAGAAGGAAGAGTTGAAAACGTTCTTGAAACAGCGAAAATAGGAGGAACTCAGTACGGTATACCTCTAGCATTCTCATCTAAAGGTCTTTTCCACAGAACTGACTTAGTTCCTGAACCGCCAAAAACTTGGGACGAGCTTAAAGCAGCTTCTAAGAAAGTTGTAGAAGAAAATCCTGATATGAAAGGATTCGCAATAGCTACAGATATAGATGCTGTTCCAGACCTTCTTAACTTCTTCTATCAAAATGGAGGAAGAATAACTGATGAAGAAGGAAAGATGGTTATAAACTCTGAAGAAAACGTTCAGACTCTTACATTCTTAAAAGAAATGTATGATGAAGGACTTATGCCTAATCCTGTAGATCTTAAGAGAAATGACGTATCAGATCTTTTCACAAACGGAAAGCTTGCTATGTTCGTTTCAGGACCTTGGGAAGCTGACACAATAGGCGGAAAACCAGGTGAAGAAAGCGCAAAAGTTGAATACGATACAGCACTTCTTCCAAAAGGAAAAGAAATGGCTGAAACTCTAGTAACTGACTCATATGCTATATCTTCAGCAAGTGAAAATAAAGAAGAAGCTTGGAAGCTTATAGAAACTATGGGATCATTTGAAGTTCAGAACAACTATGATGAAGCAATAGGTTTCTTCCCAATTCTTAAAGAAGAAGAATCAGAAGAAAGATACAATACAGAATTCATGAAGCCATTTGCTGAAATGATTCAGTACGGTGTTCCAGAACCTCATATGCCAGTATCAGCAGATTTCCAAAAAGGAATAATGGATGCTGTTAAGAAAGTTATGATGAACGAAGCTTCACCTCAGGAAGCTCTAGACGCTCTACAAGCAGAGCTTTCAAAATAATTACTGGAAAATATTTTAGAATATAATTTTCATAGACAGGGGCGGCTGCGGCCGCTCCATTTTTTTAAAAGAGGTGAGAATATGCATGCAAAAACTAAGAAGAAGATAACTCCTTATCTGCTCATACTGCCGGCAGTTCTGTTTATGGCAGTGGTCTATCTTTATCCATTAATACTGACATTTAAATATTCAGTCAGTGAAGTGCAGGTTCTTACACAGGAGACGAAATTCGTAGGGCTTGAGAATTTTAAAACAGTTTTTTCAAATCCGGCCATTAAAGACACAATTATCAGAACTCTAAAATGGGTTGCACTCACAGTCTGCTTTAAGATGTTCATAGGAACGTTTATAGCTATGCTCATGACTGCAAAAGTTAAAGGATCGAAATTATATAAATTTTTAGTTCTTGTCCCATGGGCAATGCCTGCGGTTGTCGTTTCTATAATATGGAGCTGGATATTTGACGGTCACTCAGGATATCTGAATTACTATCTTCTGAAATTCAATCTGGTTTCAGAGCCTATTCACTGGCTTGCAGAAAGAAATACTTCATTTCTGGCAACTTCAATAGTCGATGCATGGGCCGGACTTTCGCTTATAACGATGATAATGCTTTCAGGATTCAACGCGATTCCTGAATCATTGTATGAAGCGGCAAGAGTTGACGGGGCGAACGCAGTTCAGAGATTCTTTAATATAACGGTTCCAGGAATAAGAAAAGTATTTCTTATAACGACTATACTTACTACAATCTGGACATTCAATTCATATAATATAATCTGGGTTCTTACAGAAGGAGGACCTATAGATGCAACGACCACTATGGTCATTAAAATATGGAAAGAAGCATTCGACAGATTCAATTACGGAGTCAGTTCAGCACTTTCAGTTATAGCATTCGTAATTCTGACGGTTCTGAGTCTCGTATATTGGAAATTCTTAAATAAGGAAGGAGACGGTATCTAATGAATAAGAAACTCATAGGAAAAATAATTACTTTTATTTTAATACTTGGAGTGCTCGTTTTCATGCTGTTTCCTTTTGCAGTTATGATATCGACATCGCTCAAAACTAATGCAGAAGTAAGAATATGGCCTCCAACATGGATACCTGAAACTATAAACTGGGAGAATTATAAAGATGTATGGTCAGGAACTGTAAACCTTAAAACTGCATTTAAAAACAGTATTATAGTGTCACTGGCAACTATGCTTCTATGTACTGTTATGGGATGTCTGGGAGCTTATGGAGTTTCAAGATATAAGTTCAAAGGAAAGAAAGCGTTCATGTTCCTTATGATAATGACTCAGATGTTTTCCGCAGTTATACTCGTTGCGCCTATGTTCCAGATAGTGAAGTCTTTAGGACTTCTGGACACTTATATAGCGCTGATAGTGCCTAATACAGCATTTGCGCTTCCTATGACTACATGGCTGCTTACAGGATATTTTGACGGAGTTTCAGAAAGTCTCGAAGAAGCCGCAATGATAGACGGATGCAGCAGAGTACAGGCGATAAGAAAAGTTCTGCTTCCAGTTATGGCGCCGGGAATTCTGACATCGGGACTGTTTGCATTCATAGCAGCGTGGAACGATCTGATATTCGTTCAGAGATTCACAACTAAAACGGAAATGAGAACTCTGACGATAGCTCTTGTAAACTACAGAGGAGCATTTGAAACTTACTGGAACAAGACTATGGCGGCATCAGTAATATCTGTCATACCGGTGTTTATTCTGTTCCTAATGGTTCAGAAATATCTGGTAAAAGGGCTGTCATCAGGAGCAGTAAAAGAGTAAAAAAAGAAATTATATATATTTAGATAAGAGAATTTGAGTATATTCCGGGTATATATGGAATGAATGCGTCTTTTGATGTATACTTTCTATAAGGGATGTACTCAAATTTTTATTTATTATAATAATGCTTGACTTAATATTAAAAAAGTTTTATAATAATTCATAGAATAAATCGAGCATTTAAAGACAGGAGAGATAGATATGGAAAAAGAAAAAGTAGTATTAGCCTATTCAGGCGGATTAGACACGTCAATAGTTATACCTTGGCTTAAGGAAAACTATAATATGGAAATAATTGCAGTTTGCGTTGACGTTGGACAAGATGACGATATGGAAGAAGTTAGAAAGAAAGCTATAGCTTCAGGAGCGCTTAAAATATATATAGAAGATGTTAAAGAAGAATTCGTTACAGATTATCTTTACAGAGCAATGAAAGCAAATGCTATATACGAAGATAAATATCTTATGGGAACAGCAGTGGCAAGACCTCTAATAGGAAAGAGACTTGTTGAAATAGCTCAGAAAGAAGGAGCTAAATATATATGCCACGGATGTACTGGAAAAGGAAATGACCAGGTTAGATTTGAATCAGCAATAGCTGCGGCAGATCCTTCAATAGAGATAATAGCACCATGGAGAGAATGGGATATAAAATCTAGAGAAGACGCTATAGACTATGCTAACAAAAAAGGAATAGAAGTTCCTGTTACAAAAGAAAAAATATATTCAAGAGATAAGAACCTTATGCATATAAGTCACGAAGGAGGACACCTTGAAGATCCTAGAAATGAACACCGTGAAGACGAGCTTTATCTTATAACTAAAACTCTTGAAGAAGCAAAAGATGAACCTACTTATCTTACAATAGAATTCGAAAAGGGTATTCCTGTGAAACTGGACGGAGAAGCTTATGAACCTGTAGCGCTTATAGAAAAGCTTAATGAAATAGGCGGAGAAAACGGAATAGGAATAGTGGACATACTTGAAAACAGACTTGTAGGAATGAAATCAAGAGGAGTATATGAAACTCCAGGATGTGCAATTCTTTACTCAGCACATAAAGACCTTGAAAGACTTACACTTGATAAAATGACTTTCCAATACAAACAGAGAATAGCTCTTGAGTACGGAGAAATAATATACAACGGAATGTGGGATTCACAGCTTAAAGAAGCTCTTGACGCATTCATAGACAAAACTCAGGAAGCAGTTAACGGATGGATAAAAGTTAAACTTTACAAAGGAAATATAATGGTAGCTGGAATGGATTCTCCAAACGCTCTATATGACGAAGATATATCTTCATTCGGAGCATCAGATCTTTATGACCATAAAGACGCTGAAGGATTCATCAAAGTTTACACATTACCGCTAAAAATCAGAGCGATGGCAAAAGCTAAGTTAGAAAATAAATAGAGGTGAATAAATTGAAACTTTGGGGTGGAAGATTCAGAAAAGAAGAAAATAAACTCATGGAAGACTTCAACTCGTCACTTCCATTTGACAAAAGACTTTACAAGCAGGATATAGTGGGAAGCATTGCTCACGTTGAAATGCTTTGTAAAGCAGGAATTCTAACTGAAGAAGAAAAGACTCAGATAATAGACGGACTTAATTCTATTCTTGAAGATATAGAATCCGGAGAGCTTCTAATAGAGGGAGATTATGAAGATATACACTCTTTCATGGAAGTGAACCTTATAGAGAGAATAGGAAATGTAGGAAAGAAAATGCATACTGCAAGAAGCAGAAACGACCAGGTTGCAGTCGATATGAGACTGTTCGCAAAAGAGAATGGAACAATGGTTTCTGAAATGATTTCAGAACTTATGGAGACTGCAGAAAAACTTGCGAATGACAATGTTCATATAATGCCTGGATACACTCATCTTCAAAGAGCTCAGGTAGTGACATTCAAGCAGCATATAATGGCTTATTACAGCATGTTTAAAAGAGATAAGAAAAGACTGGACAACACAGTAGATCTTCTAGATGAATCTCCTTTAGGCTGTGCGGCGCTTGCAGGAACGACTTACGATATAGACAGAAACTATACTGCAGAAAAGCTTGGATTTAAAAAGCCTGTAGATAATTTCATGGACGGAGTGAGCGACAGAGACTATCTTCTAGAAATGCTTTCAGATTTCTCTATAATAATGATGCATCTTAGCAGACTGAGTGAAGAGCTTATAATCTGGAGCAGCCAAGAGTTCGGTTTCGTTCAGATAGACGATGCATATTCAACAGGAAGCAGTATAATGCCTCAGAAGAAAAATCCTGATGCGGCAGAACTGATAAGAGGAAAGACTGGAAGAGTTTACGGAGCGCTCATGTCGATGCTTACTACTATGAAGGGAATTCCGCTTGCATACAATAAAGATATGCAGGAAGATAAGCAGCTGTTCTTCGATGCGCTTGACACTGTTATAGCCTGCATTGCTATAATGAACGAGATGCTTAAGACTATAAAAGTCAGAAAAGACAATATGAGAAAGGCTGTTAAAGCAGGTTTCCTTAATGCGACTGAACTTGCAGACTATCTTGTTAATAAGGGGATAGCGTTCAGAGATGCGCACAGAATAGTAGGAGAAGTTGTAATACTCTGTGAAGACAAAGGAGCTGCTATAGAAGATCTTTCGCTTGAAGATCTTAAGTCTGTAGACAGCACTTTTGAAGATGATGTTTACGACTTTATAGATTATGATAAAGTTTTTGAAAGAGGAATAAAGAAGGAAATGCTCTAGTTAAGAGCTTATAATAGAGGAAAGCTATACAGAAGATTTCTGTATAGCTTTTTATTATAGAAAAAATAAGTGAAAATATAAATTGAGATTTAAATATATTCACAAAAACTCTGAATAATGATATAATTATTCCTAGTAAACCTATAAAAAAAGGAGGAGAAAAATTGTCAAAGATAGATACTAAATGTATACATGAAGGATATAAAGCAGAAAACGGTGAACCGCTGGCAATGCCTATATACCAGAGCACTACTTATAAATACGATTCGACAGAGCACGTAGGAGATCTTTTCGACCTTGCAGTTCCAGGTCATATGTATTCGAGAATATCGAATCCTACTGTTGGATTCGTAGAAGAAAAGATAGCTGCTCTTGAAGGAGGAGTTGGAGCGTTATGCACGACTTCAGGACAGTCAGCATCGCTGATTTCGCTTTTTAATATATTAGGAGCAGGAGACAGTTTCGTATGCGCTTCTACAATATACGGAGGAACTATAAACCTTTTTGCAGTTACTCTCAAAAAACTTGATATAGAATGCATATTTGTAGATGCCGATGCTTCAGAAGAAGAAATAAAAGCGGCATTTAAAGACAATACTAAAGCTGTTTTTGGAGAAACTTTAGCAAATCCTGCACTTACAGTGCTTGATATAGAAAAATTCGCTAAGATAGCTCACGATAAAGGAGTGCCTCTAATATTGGACAACACTTTTGCAACTCCTTATCTATGCAGACCGATAGAGCATGGAGCAGATATAGTAATTCACTCAACTACTAAATATATAGACGGACAGGGACTTCAAGTCGGAGGAGTTATAGTTGACAGCGGTAAATTCGACTGGACTAACGGAAACTTCCCTGAATTCACAGAACCTGATGAATCTTATCACGGACTTGTATATACTGAAACTTTCGGAGAAGCTGCATATATAACTAAGGCCAGAGTTCAGCTTATGAGAGATCTTGGAGCTTATCCGTCAGCACAGGATGCGTTCCTTACTAATATAGGTCTTGAAACATTAGTTGTTAGAATGGACAGACACTGCAGAAATGCAGAGAAAGTGGCTGAATTCCTTGAAGCTTCAGATAAAATAGAGTCTGTAAACTATCCATGGCTTGATTCTCACCCTCATAAAAAACTTCAGGAAAAATATCTTCCTAAAGGGTCGAGCGGTGTAATTTCTTTCGTTGTTAAAGGCGGAAAAGAAAATGCAGTTAAATTCATGGATTCACTTAAGCTTGCAGTAAACGTTGTTCACGTTGCATGCACTAGAACTATAGTTCTTCACCCGGCAAGTGCAACTCACAGACAGCTTACAGATGAACAGCTTGTTGCGGCAGGAATAAGTCCAGGAATGATAAGACTGTCAGTTGGAATAGAACATATAGACGATATATTAGAAGATATTGAAAGAGGACTTGCAGCAGTAGATTTATAAAATAAAAACGCCTTCGGGCGTTTTTTTATTTTTTAGAAATGGAAATTTTCATTTTGATAGTTTCTATTTGTGAATTAAATCAAAAAATATGCCGAAACATACTATAAAATATCCTAATGGATATCAAAATATATAAAAGTATATTAAAAAGTATCCTTTTGGATATAAAAGAGTATCCTTTTGGATATAGATTAAGGATATGGTCTCCTGTATAATGAAGTTAAGAAGTAAAGATAAAGTACATAACAAAGGGGAAAAAATATTGTGTTCAATGTGCGGATAGAAGATAAAGAGGGTGGGAGCTCTTTTTCTTCGAAGGTTTACAGAAGCTGTCCGTAAGACAGCAGTACCGTTAAAGCGGGAAGAGTTATCCTCATAAAAAACTCATAGCCTCAAATTTAGAGGAAAAAATGAAGCTAGCGATACAATTTTCATAAAACAACAAACCTATTCACAGGAAAGGCCAGGCATTATGTCTGGCCTTTCAAACATTATTCTTTATTTTACTATATGGACGAAAATCTGCAGGTCAAAAAAGCCCGATCTTAAAAAATCTCAGATTCTTTTTTGTTTTAAAGAGAAAAAGCTAAATTTGAGTAAAGGTGAACTTTCAAGGGTATAGAATCAAATAAGAAGAAAAATTACATAGGAGGGGATAGAAATGAACAGCAAGGTTAAAAAATTATTATCATTCATTTTTGTTTTGACCATGTTCATAGGTATATCAGCTTACAGTCCGGATGATGTACAGGCGGCAGGAGCAGCACCTCACACTCTTGCTGGATTACAAGTAAATGCCGGAAGGGTTGATGCCAAAGGCAAAGAAGCATCGCTTTACGATAGTTCAGGTAATATTATAAAAGTTCTTGATCCTATAAGTTCAAACTGGGAAAACAGTTTTAAATTTACAGACAAGTCTTTGACTGAAAGTGTAATAATATCGAGAACGGATTTTGAAGAAATAAATACTAACGGAGGAAACTTAAGTTTTCGGGAAGCGTTGACGGAGAAGACTATGTATATGGAGGAAACGATTTTAGACTTACAGCTTCAGATGCAACTCTGTATGCTAAGTCAGGTCAGCCTGGTTTCGATTATAAAAAATATAAATTAGGCAACGGACCTTATAGTGAATATGAACTTGAACAGCTTGAACAGTTTTATATGTTTGACAATGCGTTAATAGGAGACGAGTTCGGAGCTTATTCAAAAAAAGTATTTAGTTTCGGCAGCATCAATGCATTAAGCGTTCCATACCTTAAAGGAAAAGTGGACTGGATTGGAGAGCCTGCAGAGTCAGTTAAACTGAAAACTGAATATCAGTACAAAACAACTTATATAGCTTCAACACCTATTAAGCCGTTTGAAGACCTGACTCTTCAAGAGAAGCAGAAAACAGTAACAGCTTCAGACAATTGGGAATGGATATTCCTTTACAGCGAAGATGAAAATTCAGGTAAATTAGACAGCAACGGTGTTCCTGAAGAACTCTGGAGAGTTTCAGAGCTTATGAAAGACAGTAAGTATACGTTTGTAAGCACTGATAACGGAAAAGACCAGAGTCTAGTTTATCACTATATGGAAGGACTTCCATTAGAAGGATATTCAATGAAATATCCTGACAATGTGGGGTACAAAATGGGAGAATATACTGATCCATTAAAAAATGTATATGAAATCAAGTATAGGAAAGATGGAGTTCCTGAGGATGAAGAAGATCCTGAAGAAGATCCGGAAACAGATCTTGAGCTAGACAAAGAAGACCATAGAAAATATATGAACGGATATCCTGATGGAACTTTCGGACCGGATAATAACATAACTAGAGAAGAGACAGCACAGATGTTCTTTAATCTTCTTACAAAAGAAAGCAAAGATAAATATAAAGGCAGTGCTATGAATTTTCCAGATGTTAATGAAAATGCATGGTCATTAGAAGCCATATCTGTACTTTCTAAAGGCAATGTTATAAATGGATATCCTGATGGAACATTCAGACCGGAAAACCCTATAACTAGAGCGGAATTTGCAAAAGTTGCGGCTAAATTTGAAAAACTTGCGAAGACTGATGTAAATCCGTTTACAGATATAGCAGAACACTGGGCATTTGAAACTATAAAATCAGCTGCTCTTAAGGGCTGGATAAACGGTTATCCTAATAATACATTCGGGCCTGAAAACTATATAACTAGAGCAGAAGCTGTGAAGCTTGCAAACGGAGTGCTTGAAAGAGCTGTAAAACCTGAAAATATTCCAGCGGAAGCTAAACAGTGGCCGGATGTGCCTAAAGAAGCATGGTACTATCCTGAAATAATAGAAGCGACTAATTCTCACGATTATGAAAGACTTCAGGACGGAACTGAAGACTGGACTTTAGTGAAATAAGATAGAAAAATACAAGAAGAGTGCAGACAATTTTGTCTGTGCTCTTTTTTTAATGAAAAAGAATAATTTTGAGTAAAAAAGAGAATTTTGGGGTATAAATTGAAAAAATTAGTAAATTAATTACATAGGAGGGGAATGAAATGAGTAATAAAGTTAAAAAATTATTATCACTTTTTATTGCTCTGGCAATGATTATAGGAATATCATCTTATTATCCGAAAGACGTTCAGGCGTCAGGAGAGGAGGCATATAACCTTGCCGGAATAACAGTAAATCTAAACTGGATTCAACCTGGCAATACAGAAGCTTCGCTTTACGACAGCTCAGGGAATATCGTAAAAGTGCTCGATCCTATAAGTTCTGAGTGGAAAGACAGTTTTAAATGTGACGACCCTATTTCTTATAATGCTCAGAGACTTATAATATCGAGAACAGATTTTGAGAAAATTAAAAATAGCGGAGTAAAACTTAAGTTTGCAGGAAATGTTGATGGAGACGACTATATATATTTAGGAAATGAAGGTCTTAACGTTTCAGGACTCAACAAGGAACTTTATGAAAAATCGGGAAAAGCTGATTTTGATTATGGTAAATATATATTTGGAAACAATCCTGTGGATGAAACTGAACTTGAGCAGTACTATATTTCCGATGATGCTTTTATGGGAGATTATTTCGGAAGCTATTCAAAAAAAGTATTCAATTTTGGAAGCATAGATACACTGTATGCTTCATATATTAAAGCAAAAGTTAAATGGATTGGGGAACCTGCAGAATCTGCAGAACTGAAAGTTTCTTATCAGCTGAAAGACAGAATAGTAATAAATTCTCCAGTTGAGCCTTTTGAAGACAGAGTTATTAGAGAATTTAATAAATCGGTGAAAGCTGAAGACGACTGGGAATGGATATTCCTTTACAATGAAGATGAGAATCTGGCAGAAACAAATATAAATGCTATACCGGAAAAATACTGGAGACTTGATGAGCTTATGAAAAGCAGCAATAAGTATACGTTCAGACCTACTACAGTAGACGGGACAGCTTATGATTTAGCTTATCACTATATGCAGGGTCTTCCTTTAGAAGGATATGAAATGACAGGACCGGAAAACAGAGGATATAAAATGGGAGAATATACAGATCCTTTAGATAATGTATATGAAATCACATATTCAAAGATAGAAGATCCGGAGACAGACCTTGAACTTGACAAGGAGAACCATATAAAATATATGAACGGATATCCTGATGGAACTTTCGGACCTACTAAGAATATAACTAGAGAAGAGACAGCACAGATGTTCTTCAATCTTCTTACTGCAACTAGTAAACAGAAATACAAAGGAAGTGCAATGCATTTTCCTGATGTAAATGAAAACGGATGGTCAGGAGAAGCCATAGCTGTACTTTCAAAAGGAAAGGTTATAAACGGCTATCCAGATGGAACATTCAGACCGGAAAATTATATAACTAGAGCAGAAGCTGTGAAGCTTGCAAACGGAGTGCTTGAAAGAGCTGTAAAACCTGAAAATATTCCAGCGGAAGCTAAACAGTGGCCGGATGTTCCTGAAGAAGCATGGTACTATCCTGAAATAATAGAAGCGACTAATTCTCACGATTATGAGAGACTTCAGGATGGAACTGAAGACTGGACTTTAGTAAAATAAAACATTTTAATAAATACAAGAAAGCTCAGACAGTCTGCTGTCTGGGCTTTTTTCTATGAAAAAATATGTCTATATAAATATTAAGTACATAAAGGGGTATATATATTAGATAGGTATTAAATTTGTCATTAATTTAGAGAGGAATGATTTTATGAAAAGAAAAATCATGTCACTGACACTTGCATCAGTAATGATGCTAGGGGGAGTGTCAGCATTCGCACAAGGAGAAATACTTATAAATGATCCGTTTATAAACGGTTATAAAGACGGCACATTCAAGCCGGATAAAAAAGTCACTAGAGCAGAGATTGCAAAAATAGCTGCTGAAGCATATAAAATAGCTCAGGCGAATGAAGATTTTCCTGATGTAGAATCGGAACACTGGGCTGCAATGTTCATCGGGGGACTTCAGGCTCAGGGAATAGTTGAAGGAGATCCTGACGGAAACTTCAGACCTGAAGACGGACTTACAAGAGCTGAATTTTCGGCAATAGTTTTAAGAGCTTCCGGTCTAAAAGTCTCAGAAGAAAAAGCTGATTTCAGCGATACAGACGGACACTGGGCCGAGGCGATAATAAGAACTCTTGCTGAAAACGGAATAGTCAAAGGCTATGAAGACGGAACATTTAAACCTCAGCAGGAAGTTACAAGAGCAGAAGCAGTTGCTATGGTTCTCAGAAGTATTCACAGAGTTCCTGCAAAAGATATAGGAGACAAAGTAGAAAATCCGTTCAGCGATGTCGGTTCAGATGCATGGTATTTCAGAGATGTGCTTGCGGCATCTACAAACTATTCTTACAAAGTTACTGATGAGGGTGAAGTGATAATCGGAAGCGGCTCAGAAGATGAATCTGATGTTTTTGAGGTGAAATCGGTTATAATACCTAATCAGACTATAAAAGCCACTCAGTCGGACAGAGCTGTAAAGATAAGAATAAACGGTGAATCTGAAGACGCTGACTTAGATATTCTTAAAGCAAAAGGATTTAAAGTTAAATTCACTCAGATAGTTGAAGGAGAAAATAAAACACCGATTATATTTGCTTCCGGACAGGCTGATTCTGAAGACGGAGTTATAGCTGGAGGAGCTCCTGAAGGAACTTATAAAATTAAAGTGGCAATAACAGATAAAAATGATAAAGTTGCTGCACAGACAGAAGGAGAAGTAACTGTTGAAGGACTTAATGCAGAAACTATAAAGGAAATAAAATCAGTTAAATTTATGAGTGAAGACGGAAGAATAATAGAAGACGGTCAGATAAACAGAAAAGAAAAAGCCGTGCTCTATTCACTTACAGTAGATACTGAAGATGTTAAAGACTTTGAAGTTTCTGCCGAAAATCTTGATATTACGATAGGCTCTTCAAATCCTTCAGTAGTTTCAGTGAATGGAAAAGAAATAACTGGTGAAAAAAATGGAACCAGCAATATAACAGTTAATATGGGAGATTTAAATATAACTCAGAAATTCACTGTAACGGACTTTAAAATAGAAACTATGGAAGTTGTAAATCAGGTTATAAAAGTGAATGGCAGAAACAGAACTGTAAAAGTTAAAATAAACGGTCTGGATGAAAATAAATCTAGCAAAATGCTTGAGAAGTACGGACTTGTATTAAATGTAAAAGATATAGTAAAAGGGAATGAACTCACAGATCAGGACTACTATTCAATAATGGCTTCAAATGAAGGCGGAAAAATTAAAGATGCTGCGCCTGTAGGAAAAAGAGAAGTAGCGGCAAGAGTTTATTCAGCTTCTGACAAAAATGCTGAACCTTTAGCTTCAGCTAAAGGAACAGTTGAAGTTGAAAAAGACGATATAGCGCTTAACTCTGTTCTCATAGACAAGACTACAGGAGTTCAGGTAGACAGCGTTAAACTTGGAGTTACTGGTCTGTTCTACGTTGCAGAAAAAGATGGAGACAATATAATAAATATTGCAGATATAAAAGAGATAGTTTCTGCTGATGAAAAAGAAGGACTGAGCTATACTCTTAAAGACGGAGAATATGCAAAGTATATAGAGCTTGTAGGTAAAAAAGAAGGAGACTACACTCTCAAGATAACAGATACAGAAGACAATACTAAAGAAATAAAGATAAGTGTAGTAAAATAATCAGTAAGATAAAAAGAACTGTTTAATTTAAGAAAGTCTCTGTCATTTTTACGGCAGAGCTTTCTTATAAAAATATTCTAATATGAAAACGATAACATAAATAAAAAAGAGACATATCATAAATAGGGAAAAACGATATAGTATGTCATATATAAAACAATATGATATTAAATGCTCGTTAATACGAACTAAAAAATTTAATAAAGACTTAACTTAAGACAGCTATAATATAAAACTATAAAATGTTTAAAAATTGTTAAAATAAGTATGACATAATAGATATTTATGTTATAATTGATTTAACGACGCGGAAATACAATTTTAACAAACTGCGCCGGCTGCTTTACTGAAAAAGAAAATGATGACGAGAAGGGAGCGTTAAATTTGAGCGATTACAAATATATAAAATGGTTCAATGAAATAAATAAAGAAGACATACCTCTAGTTGGAGGAAAAGGAGCTAACCTTGGAGAGCTTACTATAAAAGGAGTAGATGTGCCGCCAGGATTCTGTGTTACAGCACCGGCTTACTCAGACTTTATAAAAATGTCAAATCTTCAAGGAGAAATACTTGAAGTTCTAGAAGATTTAGATGTTGATGATGCAGTTCAGTTACAGGAAAGATCAGCAGCTATAAGAGCGCTTATAATAAGAAAAGAAATGCCGAAAGAAATCGAACAGGAAATAGTTTCAGCATATGATGAATTCAATAAAAAAATAAATGTAACTGACGGACAAGTTGCTATAAGATCGTCTGCAACAGCAGAAGACCTTCCAGATGCTTCATTCGCAGGACAGCAGGATACTTACTTACACATAAGCGGAATAGATGAAGTTAAAGCTCATATAAAGAGATGCTGGGCATCACTTTGGACAGCAAGAGCTATATACTATAGACACTATCAGAAATTCGATCATTCAGACGTTGCACTTTCAGTAGTTGTGCAAAAAATGGTTGAATCTAAACTGTCAGGTGTTATGTTCACAGCTAACCCTATAAACAGCAATAAAAACGAAATAATGATAAATGCAAGCTGGGGACTTGGTGAAGCAGTAGTTTCAGGAATAGTTACACCGGACGAGTTTGTTTATGATAAAAAGAAAGACGCTATAACTGAAAGAGAAATAGCAGATAAGCTTGTAATGGTAGTTAAAAGAGTAGATGACGTTGGAACAGAAGAAAAAGACGTTAGCGAAGTTCTAGGAGAAGAAGCCGTTACATCTCAGTGTATTTCAGACGATGAAGTTTTAAAACTTGCAAATTACGGAATGAAAATAGAAGAACTTTACAATGCACCGCAAGATATAGAGTGGGCGCTTGATTCAGATACAAACGAACTTTATATACTTCAGTCAAGACCTATAACTACTCTAGGAGAAGATACTTCAGCTAAAGCCAGCGTTGAAACTGGACAAGGCGGAAGAGAACTTAAAATGATAGCAAAAGGACTAGGAGCCTCACCTGGAATAGGAACTGGAGTTGTTAGAAATATAAAAGATATAACTGAAATGGAAAAAGTTCAGCCAGGAGAAATCCTTGTAACTGTTATGACTAACCCTGACATGGTTCCAGCAATGAAAAAAGCTGCAGCTGTTGTAACTGACGAAGGTGGAAGAACTTGTCACGCAGCTATAGTTTCAAGAGAGCTTGGAATACCTTGTATAGTTGGATCTAAAAATGCAAGTAAAGTTCTTAAGGACGGAATGGAAGTAACAGTTGACGCTACTAGAGGAGTAGTTTACGAAGGTGCAGTTATGGAAGAGAAGAAAGACGAAAGCACTCAGGCTGCATCGGCTGGAGTAGGAGTAAGCGAAGCTATGCTTGAAAAACTTACAGCGCCTATAACAGGAACTAAGATATACATGAACCTTGGAGAACCGGATCTTATAGGAAAATACAAAGATCTTCCAATGGACGGTATAGGACTTATGAGAACTGAGCTTGTGTTCACTAATGCAGTAGGAGCTCACCCTATGTACCTTCTAAAAATAGGAGAAGGAGATATGTTCATAGAGAAATTCTCAGAAGCTGTTACTAAAGTTGCTCAGGAACTGTATCCAAGACCTGTTACTGTAAGACTTAGCGACTTCAGAACTAATGAGTTCAGAGGACTTAAAGGCGGAGACGAAGTTGAGCCTATAGAAGCTAACCCAATGATAGGATGGAGAGGAGTTTCTAGATATATATCACCAGAATATATAGAAGGATTCAAACTTGAATGTAAAGCTATCAAAAAAGTAAGAGAAGAATACGGACTTACAAACGTAAACGTAATGCTTCCGTTCGTAAGAACTACTTGGGAACTTAAGAGAGTTAAAGAAATAATGGCTGAAGAAGGACTTGTTCAAAACAACAACTTCAAAATATGGATAATGGCTGAAGTTCCTTCAGTTATATTCGAAGCTGAAGAATTCGCACAAATGGTAGACGGATTCAGCATAGGAAGCAACGACTTAACTCAGCTTATAATGGGAGCGGACAGAGACTCTGGAATTCTTAACGATATGGGATATTTCGACGAGAGAAATCCTGCAGTTAAGAAAGCAATAAAAACTCTTATAAAGGCTGCTCATAAACACGGTACAACTGTATCAATCTGCGGACAGGGACCATCAACTTATCCGGAATTCGCTGAATTCTTAGTTGAATGCGGAATAGACAGTATCTCTGTAAACCCTGACACTGTTGCATATACAAGAAGACTTGTTGCTGCAGTTGAGCAGAGAATGATACTGAAAAAACTTAGAGAAGAAAATTAATATCTATATAATCTGATAATAAATCGGAAGATTAATATAAATACTATTCAGAACGCAAAAGAACCTGCCTCAAAATGAGGCAGGTTCTTTTTTAATATCTCATATAAGAAAAAATTAATTTATATATGTTATTATTAATATATCAGTTTGAAATAGCAGTGAAATTAGCTGCGGAATAAAGGAAGGTGAAAGACGGAAGTCTTAGATATGAAAATATTCCATACAGCCGACTGGCATATAGGGAAACTTCTTCATAAAGAAAATTTAATTGAAGAGCAGAGAGAAGTTCTTTTTAAATTTCTGGATGAAATAGATGAGAAAAAACCTGATGCCGTAATAGTAGCAGGAGATATATACGATACAGCTATTCCAAGAATAGAGGCGATAGATCTTCTGGATGAAATAATAAATGAAATAATTTCGAGAGATGTGAAACTTATAATGATATCAGGAAATCATGACAGTTCAGACAGACTCTCATTTGGAAGCAGAATGTTCAGAGATAACGGTCTTTTTATGGTAACAGACTGTGAAAATATAGAAAATCCTATAGTACTGGAAGATGAATTCGGAAAGGTGAATATATATCCCTATCCGTTTATGACTGTGGCGAAAGGAAGACATCAATTTGAAAATTCAGACATATCCAGTTTTAATTCACTTGCAGATACTCTTATAGGAGAATCTAAAGAAATTATGGACTTAAATGAAAGAAATATAGCAGTATATCACGGCTTTATAATAAAGTCAGATAATCAAGAAAAAAATGAGAATGAAGTCACTTGTGATTTGTCAGTTTCTGACAGTGAATCAGAAGATAAGAATAGAGCAGTAGAAAGCGATTCAGAAAGACCTCTTTCAATTGGAGGAACTGATTTTATAAATTCAGATATATTTTCAGATTTTGACTATACAGCATTAGGGCATCTTCATGGTCCTCAAAGAGCAGGAAACGACAATATAAGATATTCAGGTTCTTTAATGAAGTATTCTTTTTCAGAAGAAAATCAGAAAAAAGGATATTATGAAATAGATTTAAAAGAGAAGGGAAATATAGATATCAAATTCAACGAAATATATCCTGCAAGAGATATCAGAATTTTAGAGGGAACTTTTGATGAACTGAAAGCAGGAGAGCCTTCAGATGACTATATAATGATAAGACTTCATGTGGATGATGCAGTTTATGAGCCTAAAGCAAGGCTTTCAGAAGTCTATCCTAATATTCTCCATATGGAGATAATTAAGAAAAAGACGGCTGAAAGAAAGCTCAATCTCAATATAAGGGAGAAACTTAAAAAGAAAGATATCATGGGTCTTTTTGAAGACTTCTATGAAGACGCATCTGAAAAGAAGTTTACAGATGATAAAAGAGAAATAATGAAGAGAATAGCTGAAAAAATTGAATCAGAATCAGGAAGTGATAGAGAATGAAACCTGTTAAACTTGTTATGAATGCTTTCGGGCCTTATAAAGACAGAGCTGAAATAGACTTTCTGAAACTGGAAAATAAAAGTCTTTTTCTTATTACAGGATCTACAGGAGCAGGAAAATCAACTATATTCGATGCGATAACTTTTGCTCTTTATGGAAGAAGCAATCTGGAAGGAAAAGGATATGAAAAAGATTCCAGAAGCTTTAAATCAGATTTTTCAGGTCCGGAAACGGAGTGTTTTGTAGAATATACTTTTGAAGTAAGAGGAAAAGAATATTTTGTCAGAAGAGCGCCTCTACAGGAAGTCAACAAACTCAGAGGAGAAGGAACGAGGGAGAAACCTGAAGAAGTTCTTCTGAAATACAGAGACTCTAATGGGAATACAGTCATAAAAGAAAAAATAACAGAAGTCAGAGAAGATATAGAGAGAATAATAGGACTTACTGTAGAACAGTTCAGACAGATAATGATAATTCCTCAAGGACAGTTCAGAAAAGTCATATCTTCAGATACAAAAGAAAGAAAAGAGATACTTCAGAAACTTTTCGACATTTCCATATGCACTAAAATTCAGGATGCACTTAAAGAAAGCGCAAAAGAAAAAGAACTCGAAATAAAAGAGTCAGAAAAAGAAATATCAAAGTATCTGGAAATGCTTTTAAAAGAGACAGAAAAAGAGTGTAAAGAGACAGATATACTTGAAAAGACAGAGTTCTATATTTCAGAAAAAGAAAAAAACTCAATGGAATTAGGCGAAATAGAAGACAGGATAAAAGAGTCGGACAGACATATAGACAGACTTAATTCAGAAAAAGGGAAAGCTGATATTCTGAATTCTCTTATAGAATCCAGAGACAGTATTAAAAGAAAGATTGAAAATCTTGAGTCTCAGGAAGAAGAATACAGGAAAAAAGAAAAGAAACTTAAACTCGGAGAAAAATCGCAGAAAGTTAAACAGAAAGAAGAAAGATACAGAGAAGAGAAAGAGGATTTTGAAAAAGAGGATAATAAGGTCAAAGAACTGGAAAGAGAGATAGAAATAAAAGGTAGAGAAGTTGCAGAGCTGAAAAGAGCAATAGAAGAAAGTTCAGAAGATAGAAAGAAAAGAGATATGCTTGTAAACAGCATAAATAAAATTGAATCTATGGAAGAGAATGCCTATAAGCTCGATGAAAAACTTCAGAGACTTTCAGAACTGCGAACAGATTATCTCAATAAATCGTCTTTTCTTATAAAAGAAGAAAGAGAGTTCAGAAGACTCTTAGAAGAGATAAAAGATCCCGAAAATCTTGATAGAGAAGAGAAAAAATTATACGACAAGATACTGGATTATAAAGACAGTATTTTAAAATATGAGAATCAGATTAAAATAATAGAGAAGACAGAAAATGATTTTATAACTATATCGAAATATATAAAAAGCCGCGGAGAAAATAAAGATGAGCTGAAAAAACTGAAAAAAGCAGCAGAAGAACTCGAAATACAGGAGAAAAATCTCAAAGAGGAAATTAGAAAACTGAGAAATGAATATGAAAAATATATGGTTTCAAAGCTCAGAAAGAGACTTAAAGAAGGATTACCCTGTCCTGTCTGCGGTTCGACAGAACACAAGTGCAATGAATATGCGGATATAGAGACGGATGTAACTGAGGAAAGAATAGAAGAGCTTGAAAAAGATTTAGAGAAATGTTCTGAGACACTTGGAAAAAAGAAAGTTTGGATTGCTGAACTTGAAACCAAAGCAAATGAAGCTGAAGAAAAAGCGATGAGCCTTCTTAAGAGGATAAAAACAGACTGCAGAGATATCGGAATGAATGTAGATGATATAAGGACAGTAAAAGAAGCCAGAGAAAAGTTCTTAGCTTACGGATGCAAAGTATTCGATGATGAAAGAATGGCAAAGAGGAGAAAAGATAACGCTGAAAAAGAACACGAAAATCTTAAGAAAAATATTTCTAAAAATAAAGACAGAATTAAGATAAAAGAAAATAAAGAAAAAAATATTTCAGAAATAGAAAGGGCTCAGATAGAATTAAAAACTGAAATACTGACTCAGCAGAATACAGTAATATCGGAAAAAAACAGGATATTTTCTGATGATGAATTCAGCTTAGAATTTGACAACAGATGGATAGCTGAATCATCTGAAAGAGAGTTAAGCACTGAGGAAATATCAGCTTATGAGATAGATTCGGGAATATTTGCAAAGAATTACAGACTGATTCTGGAAAGGAAGAAACAGGAAGAAAAAGAACTCACAAGTAAATTTGAAAAGCAGGATATAAATTATGAGAGTCTTTCGAAATATATCAGTGAAAAGAAAGGAGAGTTCAAATCTTCTTCGGAAAGAAGAGATAATCTAAAAGCAAGAATTTCAGGCCTAAAGGAGATTTTTTATAACGCCCTTACAGAAAACGGCTTTGGAAGCGAAGCAGATTACAGAGAATGCTATATGGAAGAAAAAGATATAAAAAATCTCAAAGAGAATATAGTTTCTTATAAAAATGATTTAGAAAATGAAAGAAAAGCTTTTATAGATAGAGAAAAAGAGATAGACGGCAGAGAAAAGGCAGATATATCAAAAATAACTGAAGAGATAGAAGAAAGAAAAGCAGAGCAGACGAAACTATACGATATGAAGAACAGACTCGAATCTGAAAACAAAAGAATATCAGAGCTTACAGAAAGTATAAAAAAAGTGTATAAGAAAAATGAAGAAGCTATAGAAGAATACGGGAAAATAAAAGATCTTTCATCTGTAGCAAACAGAAATAACAGAAAAAATATAAGTTTTGAAGCATACGTGCTTTCAACTTATCTGGATGAGATATTAGAGTTTACTAATCAGAGATTTACAAAGATGACTGACGGAAGATTTGAAATATACAGAAAAGAGGATGTTGGAAACAGAAGTGCAGAAAGCGGACTCGATCTTGAAGTATACGACAATTACTCTTCAAAAAGACGTGATATAAAGACGCTCTCCGGAGGAGAAAGCTTTAAAGCCGCTCTTTCAATGGCGTTAGGTCTTTCAGATGTAGTGAAGATGTATTCTGGCGGCATAGGTATAGACACAATATTTATTGATGAAGGGTTCGGAACTCTGAGTCCGGAATCTTTAGACGCCGCTATAGATACTCTTGTTGAAATACAGGATCAGGGAAGACTGGTTGGTATAATATCTCACGTTGAGGATCTGAAAGAGAGAATACCTGATAAAATAGAAATAGTTTCAGGTCCTGAAGGGAGCACGCTTAAGGCATTTGAAAATAATTAAATAAATATTCTGAAAAGGAGGAAATTTTTTGAAGTTCAGACCATTTAATATAGAAGACAGAAAAGATATAGAAAAAGCCTGGAATATATATGAAGAAAGCTTTCCGGAATATGAAAGAAGAAGGATTGACACTCAGAGAAGAAGACATGACAATCCGTATTTCAAACCTATGGTAATAGTTGACGATGATGATTCAGATAAAGTTTACGGAATATTTTTCTACTGGGATTTCGACAATTTCATATTTCTTGAGCATTTCGCAATAAGTCCTGAATGCAGAGGCGGCGGTCTCGGAAGCAGAGTTTTAAGAGATTTCTGCAATAATAAAAAAATGATAATACTTGAAATAGACCCGTTAGACACTGAAATAGCCCACAGAAGAAAATATTTTTATGAAAAACTGGGATTTCATTATAACGATATAGATTATTCACATCCTGGGTATGAAATAGACTATCCTGAGCATGAACTTAAAATAATGACTCTGGGAAAAGAAATTGATAAAGAAACGTTTGAAGAGTTTCTTTATCTTAGAGATAAATATACACTCGACCCTAAAGAAAATTAGGAAAATAAGATAATGTGCTGATAAAATAAACGCCTGAGACTTTTAAAGTCTCAGGCATTTTATATCTTCAGATTTTATTTTATCATATTTTTATTTATTCATTCACGATGATTATATCAGCATCCTCATGGTGAAGGAATTTCTGTTTCTACAGAATTTGACGGTGAAGATTCAGGCGCCGAAGGTCTGTTCAGAGCATATCCAATCCAGACCAGCCAGAAGAAACTTGTAGCTACCAGAAAGTTTAAAACAGCAAGACCCGGTTTCTTAACTATCACTGAAAGAATGAATCCCGCTATTCCGACAGGAATTGTGTAAAGCCATAAACCGTATCCGTACTGAAATATGAAATTCGGAAGCCACATTAAAACTCCTAGAACCACACAGCCTATTGAAATATATTCCAAAATTTTTCTAGTTTTATCACTCATATTATCCGATATAAATCTTCTCTCCTTTCGTCAAATATCAGGCTAACTCTGATTATGAAGATTTACGGAATTATTTTAACTTATTAAGCGCTATAGTTCCGCCGTATATTACAGAAGCTTCTATTCCGGCCGCTTTAAGAACTGAAAGAGCTACTGTAGCTTTATTTCCTGAATTACATACTGTAAACAGTTTTTTTCCTTCAGGAACTTTATCTAATGAATCTGAAAGTGTTTCAAGAGGAAGGTTGATTCTGTTTATTACATTGTCCTCTTCACTCATCTCTTTTTCTTTTCTTACATCTATTGTTACAGCATTTTCAGAATTTTCTTTCATATAATCGAGATATTCTGAAGGTGAAACTTCACTCAGTTTTTCAAACTGGAAGTTCTGAGTCATCATAGAGTGGATGCTTCCATTTCCAAGAATTCCTTTGATATTGTCATATCCCATTCTTCTTAAAGACCAGTACATTTCTTCAAGGCTTTCATAGTCTATTCCGTCAGAAAGAAGATAGATTTCTTCGTCCTGGCATTTCATCCATCCCAGGTATCCGCTCAGAACAGCCTGATGAAGATTTACAGTTTTAGGAATCCTCTTAGCTATATGAGAATTTGCCGGTCTTATATCGATTATGCTGTTCCAGTCGTCCTTATCTATTTCAGATATAGAAACTGGATTTAACTTTACAGCGTTTCCAAGTTTTTCAGCACCTTTTATATTAGCAACTTCGATATATTCAAAATAAGGAGGTTTCATTCTCATATATCCGTTCTTTTCTATGAACTCCTCTTTTGAATCTGCTTTTACAGCATCGTTGTGTTTTCTTTCATATCCTATAGTTGAAACTTCTCTTGAATCTATACTTCCGCCGCATGCAGAACCCGGACCGTGAGCAGGATAAACTGCAACTTCGTCACCGAGTTTGAAGAGTTTGTTATAAATACTGTCATACATCTTTCCAGTCATCTCTTCAAGATAATCCTCTCCGTAAAAGTCGGTTCTCCCGATATCACCGTAGAATAGACAGTCTCCAGTGAATACTGCAAAATTATTGCCTTTCACTTTTACAAGATATGAAAGGTGTCCTTTAGTATGTCCCGGAGTATGAATAGGAACTATTTTTAAATTTCCCATTTCAAATACGTCTTCTTCTCCAATTTTATTTCCATAAACGTATTCAAGATTTTCGTATTTTGAAATATGAACTTCCGCTCCTGTAGCTTCTGAAAGTTCTATAGAACCGGATATAATATCTTCATTTCTATGAGTTTCGAATATATGTGTTATCCTTTTGTTTTCTTTAGCCGCTTCATCTATATAGACCTGAACATCTCTTCTAGGGTCTATTACAGCTATTTCATTTCCGTCTCCCACCATGTATGAATAGTGTGCGAGACCTTTTGAAAATATTCTTTTAAAATACAAAACAATCACCTCTTAATAACATTGATACCCAAAAATATAGTAATGAAAACTGTACATAATATCTTTATTTTTTTGAATAAAGAAGACAAGTTGAATGGGATGAAAATTAGAAAAATTAAATAAATGAATAAAAATTAAGCATATGAGCATAAAAAATAAAAAGTTTTAATAAAATATTAATAGATTATTTTGAAAAAATTAATTTTACAGGGTAGCAATATTAAATTTTAATTTATAAATTCCTATAAACTTGATAAAATCAGTCCTTTTAGTGAAAAAAATGTACTGATTTTACAATTATTTTTTTATATGTTACGATAAAATAGGAATTTTATTCTTAAAGTCAATTACAAAGAAATGTATAAAAGTGATTATCATAAAAGAAAGGGAGGAATGAAATGATAGAATTCAAAAATGTTACGAAAGAATATCCAGACGGAACGGTCGCAGTCGACAATATAAGTCTGGAATTTGATGAAGGGGAATTTATTGTTTTCATAGGAACCAGCGGGAGCGGAAAGACTACCTCCATGAGAATGATAAACAGAATGACTGAGCCTACTTCAGGACAGATACTGATAAACGGTGAAGATGTCATGGATAAAGATCCCGTAGATTTAAGAAGAAAGATAGGATACGTTATACAGCAGACAGGTCTTATGCCTCATATGACTGTATATGAAAATATAGTGCTCGTTCCTAAACTTCTGAAGTGGTCTGAAGAAGAGATGGAGAAGACGGCTAAAAAACTGATAAAAGTTGCAGATATGCCGGAGTCCTTTTTAGACAGATATCCTTCAGAACTGTCAGGGGGGCAGCAGCAGAGAGTAGGAGTAATAAGAGCGCTTGCGGCAAATCAGAAAATAGTACTGATGGACGAGCCTTTTGGAGCTCTAGACCCGATAACTAGAGACACACTGCAGGATTTAATCAAAGATATTCAGAAAGAGTTTGGAACTACAATAGTGTTTGTAACTCACGATATGGATGAAGCCTTAGATCTTGCAGACAGAATAGCGATAATGGATGAAGGAAAACTCATACAGTATGATACACCAAGAAATATACTGAGAAACCCTGCTAATGAGTTTGTAGAAGAATTTATAGGAGAAGAGAGACTTCTAGATTCTAATCCGCATATAGAGACAGTAGAACAGATTATGTACAAAGAGCCGATTTACGCATATCTCGATACGAATGTAAAAGAAGCAATAAAAATCATGAAAGAAAACAGAGTCGATACACTTTTTGTGAATGATGAAGATAAAAAATTAAAAGGATACGTAGATGTCGAAATTATCCAGAAAAACAGAAAATCCGGCAAAAATATAGGGGAATTCATGAGCACGAATCTGATAGCAGTAAGAGAGAATGCCTATATAAGAGACTGTGTAGAGAAGATACTTAAAAGGGGATATAAAAATGTGCCTGTAGTTGATAAGAATGGAAAATTCGTCGGACTCGTCACAAGATCTTCACTCGTAGATGTGCTTTACGATACAATATGGAGCGGAGAAGATGAACCGGCCATCAGTGTTGATCCTGAAGTTATAGAAAATCTGAATGAAGATATAAATTCAGAACCTGTTCACATTGAGCCGGCAGGTGCAGAAATCCAGACAGACAGAGGTGAGGCTTAATGCTTTTCGGAATAGATATGTCGAATCTTTTGCTGAAGACAGGAGAGCATTTATTCATATCTCTATCTGCATTTCTTCTGGCAATAGCTTTTGCTGTGCCATTAGGAATACTTCTTACAAGATTTAAAAAAGCTGCAGGACCAGTTATAGGATTTGCAAACATAATGCAGACGATACCGTCACTTGCACTTCTTGCATTTATGATTCCTTTCTTAGGAGTCGGAAAACTGCCGGCAATAGTGGCGATGTTCATGTATTCAGTGCTTCCTATACTCAGAAACGTATATATAGGAATAGATAAAGTCGATCCTAATATAAAAGATGCCGCCAGAGGAATGGGAATGAGTGAAATGCAGATGATAATGAAAGTGGAGCTTCCGCTGGCTCTTCCAGTAATAATGAGCGGTATAAGACTTTCAGCAGTATACGTAATAGCATGGACAGCAGTTGCTTCATATATAGGCGCAGGAGGGCTTGGGGACCTGATATTCAACGGTCTTAACCTCTATAAAGTAGATTTAATACTTGCAGGAACAATCCCTGTTACACTGCTTGCAATACTTGCAGACTTTACACTGGGAATTCTGGAAGAAAAAATGCAGCCTAAGATGGTTTCAAGGAGGGAAGTAAATGAGTAAGATAATTAAGAAAAACGGAAGATTCAGAAAACTGAAGCTTTTAGCGCTTACACTTGCAGCGTCACTTCTTATGACGAGCTGCACACTTCCTGGTCTGAGTAAAAAGAGCGGAGACGGAGGAATAGTAGTTACTAGCGGAATGACTACTGAAATGCAGATTCTCGGCTATACAGTAGCTGAGATGATAGAACATTATACTGGAGAAAAAGTCGGTATAATAAACAATCTCGGTTCTTCCATTCTGAATCACCAGGCGCTGACTAGAGGAGATGCCAATATAGCAGGAGTTAAATATACAGGAACTGAAGTTACAGGAGTGCTTCAGATGGATCCGATAACAGACTCTGAAAAAGCTATGGAAGTCGTTACAGAAGAGTATGATAAGAGATTTAATATGAAATGGTATGAAAGTTACGGATTCAGCAACACTTACGCTTTCATGGTAACTAAAGAGTTTTCTGAAGAGAATAATGTTACTAAAATAAGCGACCTTAAAGATATAGCAGGAAATATAACTGCTGGAGTAGACACTTCATGGCTGAACAGAGAAGGAGACGGATACGAAGATTTTAAGAGAGTTTATGGATTCGATTACGGAAGAATATATCCTATGCAGATAGGACTAGTCTATGACGCTCTTCAGGCAGGACAGATGGACGTAGTGCTAGGATACAGTACGGACGGAAGAATAGCCAGCTACGATCTCATAGTGCTTGAAGACGATTTGAATTTCTTCCCGGCATACGATGCGGCTCCAGTTATAAACAAGGATCTTCTTGAAGAATATCCTGAGATAGACGGAATAATAGAGAAACTCGAAGGAAAGATTTCTCCCGAAACAATGAGAGAACTCAACTACAGAGGAGACAACGATTTGATAGAACCTAAAAACGTGGCTAAAGAGTTTCTTGAAGAACACAACTATTTTGAAGAGGAGGATGAATAATGAAAGATTTATCAGTATTTAATCAGTTTATCTACTATTTTCAGCATAATGGAATGTATGTGCTGGATCAGTTTATAAAGCACTTTCTGATATCTCTTTACGGAGTCCTCTTTGCATGCATAGTGGGAATACCTATAGGAATATGGATTTCAAACAAGAGAAGACTGAGAAATATAGTGATATCAGCAGCCAATGTTATTCAGACAATACCTTCACTGGCGATGGTTTCAATACTTATAGTAGTGTTTGGACTCGGAAGCAATACAGTTATATTTTCAGTATTCCTTTATTCACTCCTTCCTATAATCAGAAATACAGTTACAGGAATAAGAAATATAAGCGATGATTTACTAGATGCGGCTGAAGGAATGGGAATGACTAGAGGACAGATAATTTCTAAAGTTAAACTGCCTATAGCGCTTCCAGTTCTTATGGCTGGAATAAGAAATGCTCTTGTAATAGGAATAGGAGTTACAGCGATAGGAACTTTCGTAGGAGCTGGAGGACTTGGAGATATAATTTCCAGAGGAGTGAACGCTACAGACGGAACAGCTATAATTCTTGCAGGAACTATTCCGACAGCATTCATGACAATATTTGCCGACTTTGTTCTTGGAAAGATTGAAAAGAAACTCAGTCCAGGCAGAGCTGAATAAAATAAATATAAAAAGTCATTAGGGGGCATAAAGCTCCCTATATTTTTTTGCCGTAATTAAAAGATTAGTCGAATGAATATATTGTTAATTAAAAAAGTCTTAGAATATTAATTCTAAGACTTTACATTTATTGCTTTTTCTTCAGAGTGTCAAGTATTTTATAAAGAAGAATTATAATAACTATACTTATAGCGAATGAAATTATAGATCCTAACGCACTGAAAAACATCATTATAGAACCATTATACATATCTCTCACCTTCCCGAATCATTCTTATGTAATACAGAACAGTTTTTTAGTAAAATTAAAACAGTCTGTATTACTATTTATATCCGTAGAGGAGAGGTTTACTCATGTTAAGAATAAGTTTTTAATCTAGGTACATTATATGTTAAAAATCATCACGGATATTTGCCAACCAAAATACTGGTAAAATGGTATTTAAACATATCATATGTTAAAGATCATCGCGAAAGAGGGGGAAAGGAGTGGCCTGGGTCATTGCATTTAAACACATCACATGTTAAAGATCATCGCTAAGGATTGGGAGGGAGACAAAATCCCACCCAATTAATTTAAACACATCACATGTTAAAGATCATCAGAAATGACAGCTGAAACTACAGAATGGATTACTAAATTTAAATACATCATATGTTAAAGATCATCGCTATAGACTTTACTAGCTGTTTTCTTCCTTCTCATTTAAACACATCATATGTTAAAGATTATCAACGAAGTAGGAACGATAGAGTTAATGGGAATATCGAAATTTAAACACATCATATGTTAAAGATTATCGCTTGTAAAATAGCCATTCTTATTTTAAACATCCTTCCTTAGTACAGTATTATAGCCTATTACGCAAAAAAGTTCCAGCGATTAGAGAATTATTGTCATTTTTCATAGAATGGCTAAATTAACA
>JAEZUY010000009.1 GCA_023420895.1 Bacillota bacterium
ATCGCTTGTAAAATAGCCATTCTTATTTTAAACATCCTTCCTTAGTACAGTATTATAGCCTATTACGCAAAAAAGTTCCAGCGATTAGAGAATTATTGTCATTTTTCATAGAATGGCTAAATTAACACATCTATAAGTATTTTCTCTAAAAATCGCTGGAACTTTTATTGTAAAATCAATACATTATTTATAACGCTAAATGATTTCTGTCAGCATCAAGTATGAATCAATATTATAAAATCATTAGAATGAAGGAATAACTCCGCCTTCATAGTTATCTTCTATATATTTCTTTATTTCATCAGATTGAAGAGCATTCATAAGTTTTTTGATGTTTTCGTCGTTTTCATGTCCTTTTTTAACAACTACAACATTCGCATAAGGTGAATCTTTTTCTTCAAGAAGAATAGCATCTTCAACTGGGTTGAAACCTGCTTCTAGAGCATAGTTTCCGTTTATAACTGAAGCGTCAACGTCTTCAAGAGTTCTTGAAAGCTGAGCTGCTTCAAGCGGCTGTATTTCTATATTTTTAGGATTTTCAACTATATCCTTTTCAGTCGCATTGTATCCTGCATTTTCATCAAGTTTTATAAGTCCGTTCTTTTCACGTATAAGAAGGGCTCTACCTCCATTTGTGGCATCGTTAGGTATAGATATTTTTGCTCCGTCAGGAAGTTCATCTATAGATTTTATTTTCTTTGAATACAGTCCCATAGGCTCTATATGAACTTTTCCTACAGAAACAAGATCTGAACCTCTTTCTTCTATAAAGTTTTCAAGATAAGGTTCGTGCTGGAAGAAGTTAGCATCTATTTCGCCGTTTTCAACTGCAAGATTAGGCTGAACATAGTCGCTGTAATCTTTTATTTCTAGAGTTACACCTTCTTCTTGAAGATTGTCTTTAACCTGCTCAAGTATTTTTGAGTGCGGTTCAGGCGATGCTCCAACTGTTAAAGTGTTTGCATCATCGCTTCCTCCGCCGCATCCTACTAACGCAAGACTTAGAGCAAGTGCAAGACCTGCAAATAGTTTTTTCATAAAATCTCCTCTACTTTCTTTTATTTATTATGGATATAGAAATTTTATTTCCTATAACCTGTATGATTTGAACAAGTAATATGATTACTACTACTGATATTACCATAATTTTGATTTCATATCTATAGTAACCGTATCTCATAGCGAGATCCCCAAGACCTCCTGCACCAATAGCTCCAGCCATAGCAGAATATCCTATAAGGTTTATTATTGTAAGGGTGATTCCACTGACTATAGAAGGAAGAGCTTCCGGTATAAGCACTTTCTTTATAATCTCAAATGTAGTAGAACCCATTGACTGAGCAGCCTCTATAAGTCCCGGACTCACTTCTCTAAGTGAAGACTCGACAATTCTTCCAACGAATGGAAATGCTGAAATTGACAGAGGAACGATTATGGCTGCTGTTCCTGTAGTAGTTCCAACGATGAGTCTTGTGAATGGAATTATAGCAATCATAAGAATCAGGAACGGGAAGGAACGCAGAATATTTACTATAGTTCCAAGTACTGAATTCAGCTTAGGCTTTTCCCATATACCGCCCTTTTCAGTCAAGAATAGAAGAACTCCAAGAGGAAGTCCCAGTATTACTGAAATAAGGGTAGAGAAGAATACCATTATTATTGTCTCTATAAGTGCAGGAATCATTAGTTCCAGTTCTAAAAAATCAGCCATTCCATATCACCTCCGTAGATATATTCTGTCTTTTAAGATCGGAGAGAGCATTTTCTATCTGTTCTTTTTCTCCGAGAAGCTGAATTATAAGGTGACCTACAGAAGTGTTCATAAGCTGGTCTATATCTCCAGAAACTATATTTACATCGATTCCGTGATTTTTGATAAGCTGAGAAACTACGGGTTCCTGAGCACTGTGTCCAAGGTATGAGATTTCTATAACCACAGATCCTGGAATTTTAGGTATCTTTGTCATAGTTTTGAGGTCAGGCTTAATTCCGAAAACGAATTTTTTGGCAGTCTCAGTCTTAGGATTTGAAAATACCTCTTCAACTGTTCCTGATTCAATGACTGATCCGTTTTCCATTATAGCAACTCTGTCACAGATTTCTCTTATAACTTCCATCTGGTGAGTTATCATAACTATAGTTATACCGAGTCTGTCTCTTATATCTCTCAGAAGACTCAGAATTGAACTTGTTGTCTGAGGGTCAAGTGCTGAAGTCGCCTCATCACATAAAAGAATTTTAGGTTTGTTTGCAAGCGCTCTCGCTATTGCAACCCTCTGCTTCTGTCCTCCTGAAAGCTGTGCAGGATATACATTTTTCTTATCTGAAAGCCCTACAAGTTCCAGAAGTTCATCTATTCTGCTGTCCATATCAGCTTTGTTGTAGTCCGATATTTCGAGAGGATAGGCTATATTTCCTGCAACCGTTCTTGAAGAAAGGAGGTTGAAGTGCTGAAATATCATTCCTATCTGTTTTCTGGCATCTCTCAGGTCGGATTTTGACATTGCTGTGATATCTTCGCCGTCTACTATCACTTTTCCAGAGGTAGGCTCTTCAAGTCTGTTTATAGTTCTTACAAGTGTTGATTTTCCCGCACCGCTCAGCCCTATAATTCCAAAGATTTCGCCTTTTTCTATATTAAGAGTGACATCGTTAACAGCGTTTACATTTTTTCCGTCTTTAATTTTGAATATTTTGCTTAAAGACTCTATTTTTATCAAATACATCACCACCTGTTATTACGATTATACATAATCATTATAATACAAAATTGGGAAATTGTAACAATAAAAGATTTGAGTACAAATATTAAACCCCTGGATAATGGCGTCCAGGGGTTTTGGCAGTTTGTTAGTAAGGAGTGTAAAAAATAATATATATGAAATAGTTTCCTGCATAAATTAATTAGGACTGCAGTTATGAACAGTCCAGAGACAAGAACATAAAGCTCGGCAGCAGCGTCTCCAGCTTTATAAAGCTGAACAGCTTTTAGAACGGTTCTGAAAGTTTTCCGAGTCTGTTTTATAAATTCAGAACCAATGGCAGAAACAGCGCAGTTCAGCTAAAACTCTCCTTCCGATAAAAGAGTTTTCCTGTTCATAAAGCAGTTCTGATTCTAATGGCACATTAAAAAGGAAAAAGTACTGCATACGGATATTACGAGGGTAGATTTCAAGGGAGTGAGTACTGTATTTTTAAAGGTAGATAGAGGTTTGTATCTCAAAAGTCTTGAATCAGCAGCACTTTTATCCAGTTATTCCAATTCTCAGTTCGCAGCTGAGATAATATATATGAAATAGCCTGCAATGAGGCCATTGAATCCAAAAAATTTATTTAGTTCCTCCGATTTTCATTTCAAAGTCTGATCTTTACAGGTGGGCATAGAATTCAAACAGTTTTTATGAGAAAACCGGAAGAACGAGGCTGTTTATGGATTAAAGATTTATTAATAGATTGCTTGTTGCTTTATATCTTTCTATAAGTCAATTCTAGTACAGGGATATTATCTCTAAGTAATAATAAGATTAATTTTTATGAACTGAATGTTAAGTTTATGTTATATCAGAAATCTCAAATTCATTGATTTTTGAACGATTGCATGATAAGATTTTATTAAGGAACCTTTAATCTGATCCAGAGAGGTTAGGAAGGAAAAAAACGTAATAATAGTGGTAGCTCATAGTTTGGCAGGAAATATTTAAATTTAATATTATTTCAGCAATTGTGGGCGTTTTTTGTGCGACTATATACGCCTTCCATCTATGTGGAAGGCTTTTTTATTGCAGTAAAACAGGTTAATCTCGGATCAAATTCTTTTTACGGAGGGGCAATATGTTAAAAGGAAGACATTTGTTAGAACCTATGGATTTGAGTAATGAGGAGCTTGAAGAGATATTCAGCTTAGCATCAGACATTATCGACAATCCTGAGAATTATACAGAAACATGCAAAGGAAAGCTTATGGCTTCTCTTTTCTATGAACCGAGCACTAGAACTAGACTGAGCTTTGAATCAGCGATGTATAGACTGGGCGGTCAGGTTGTCGGTTTTTCAGAACCGGGATCATCTTCGGTTACTAAAGGAGAGAGCATAGCTGATACTATAAGAACAGTGAGCTGCTACGCGGACATAGCAGTTATGAGACACCCGAAAGAAGGGGCTCCGAGAGTGGCTTCAATGTATTCGGAAATTCCTGTTATAAATGCAGGAGACGGGGGTCACCAGCACCCGACACAGACTCTTACAGATCTTCTTACAATAAAGAAAACTAAAGGAGAGATAAAAAATCTTACGATAGGATGCTGCGGTGACCTGAAATTCGGAAGAACGGTTCACTCATTAATAAAAGCGCTTTCAAGATATGAAAATATAAATTTTGTGCTTATATCGCCGGAAGAACTTAAGATTCCGGAATATATAAAGAAAGAAATTTTAGTGAAGAACGGAATCGGATTTGAAGAAGTGGAGAGTCTTGAAGACAATATTTCGAAGCTGGACATACTTTATATGACTAGAGTTCAGAAAGAGAGATTCTTCAACGAAGAAGACTATGTAAGACTGAAAGACAGCTATATACTGAATAAAGAAAAAATGAAGCAGGCCAGAGAAGACATGATAATTCTTCACCCGCTTCCAAGAGTGAATGAGATAGATTATGAAATAGACAGTGATCCTAGAGCATACTATTTCAAGCAGGCTAAGAATGGAATGTTCGTGAGAATGGCGCTTATAGCTAAACTACTGGGGGTGTTGTAATATGTCAATGAGTATTAACAGTATTAAACAGGGAATAGTTATCGACCATATTAAAGCAGGACAGGGAATAAAAATATACAACTATCTGGGTCTTGATGATGCTGAATTTACAGTTGCTCTTATAAAGAATGCTCAGAGCAGCAAACAGAAAAGAAAAGATATAATAAAGATAGAAAATGCTATAGATTTGGATTTCACAGTTTTAGGACTTATAGATCCTGATCTTACTATAAATATAATTGAAGACGAAAAAATCAAGAAAAAAATAAAGCTCAATATACCTGAAAAAGTAGTGGATATAATAAAATGCAAAAATCCGAGATGTGTAACATCAGTAGAAAAGAACATACCTCATATATTCCTGCTTTTAGATAAGGAAACAGGAGAATACAGATGCAGTTACTGTGACGAGGTATATACTTTTTCGGAGGTGGAATAGTATGGAACTTTTGATAAAAAATGCAAATATAGTGGACTGGTCTCAGAATTTTAAAGGAGATATCTATATAAAAGATGGAATAATCTCAGAGATGGGTATAAATATAGAGAGGGAATGTGAAACTGTTGATGCTGAAGGTTATACACTAATGCCGGCATTCACAGATATGCATGTTCACTTCAGAGAACCCGGTTTTGAATATAAGGAAGATATTGAAACAGGAAGCAGAGCGGCAGTAAGAGGAGGATTCACGACTGTGAATCTGATGGGTAACACTAATCCTGTATGCAGTTCTATGGAAACTGTAGACTATGTTTTAAAAAGAGGAGAGGAAGTAGGACTTATAGACATACATCAGTGTATTACTATAACTGAAAACTTTGACGGAAAAACTCTTTCTCACCTTGACAATATAGACACTGAAAAAGTTAAGATAATAACTGATGATGGAAAAGGTGTAATAAACTCAAAAACTATGCTCGATGCTATGATAAAGGCTGAAGAGATGGGACTGATAGTAGGAGTTCACGCAGAAGATATGGAGATAACTCCTTATTCTTACAGAATATCTGAAAATATAGAAACTATAAGAGATATAGAGCTTGCTAAGGCTACAGGTGCAAGACTTCATTTAGAACACGTGAGCACTAAGGAAGCTATGGAATATATAGTGGAAGCTAAAATGAAAGGCTTTGAAAATATAACTTGCGAAGTTGCTCCTCACCATATATATTTCTCATCTGATGAAGAGAACTACAGAGTCAACCCTCCGATAAGAGAAAAAGACGATGTGGAATATCTTCTTTCAGCAATAGAAGACGGATTTGTGGACATGATAGCTACAGACCACGCACCTCACTCTAAAGAAGATAAAGAAAAGGGTGCGCCGGGCATGGTCGGAATTGAAACCGCTTTCAATGTTGCATATACTAAATTAGTTCTTGAAAGAGGGATAAGTCTTAACCATCTTTCAGAAATGATGAGCAAGAATCCGGCAGAGCTTCTTGGAATAAACAAAGGTGAAATAAAACCTGGAACTGAAGCGGATTTAGTTCTTGCAGATCTCGATAAAGAGATCACAGTGGACAGCAGTGAATTTGCTTCGAAAGGTAAAAACACACCTTTTGAAGGACATAAATTCTACGGAGAGATACTTAAAACTTATAAAGCCGGGAAATTAGTATATTCGAAAGGGGAATAATTAATGATAATAGACAGACTTTTTGAAACAGTTGAGAAAAAAGGACATGTATGTGTAGGACTGGATACAGACTATTCATATGTGCCTGAATTTATTGCGAAGAAACATGAAAATATATCTGATGCTATATTCGAATTCAATAAAAAGATAATAGACAGCACTAAAGAGTTTGCAGCATGTTTTAAAGTTCAGATAGCTTATTACGAAGCTTACGGACTTGAAGGAATGCTTGCTTATAAAAAGACTCTTGAGTATCTTAGAAATGAAAAAGAGATTATAATTGCAGATATAAAAAGAGGAGATATTTCAAAAACTGCGGAAATGTATGCAAAAGGTCATTTCGAAGGAGATTTTGAAGCAGATTTCATAACATTAAGTCCTTATATGGGACTCGACAGTATCGAGCCTTATCTTGACTATGTTAAGAATAAAAACAAGGGAATATTCGCTCTTATAAGAACTTCTAATGAAGGTGCAAAAGATATAGAGTATATAGAAACTTCTACAGGTTCAAGAGTTTATACTGAAGTAGGTAAAAAAATTCAGAAACTTGGAGAAGATTATCTTGGAGAATGCGGATACAGTTCACTTGGAGGAGTTGTAGGATGCACTCATAAAGAAGAAGGAATAGAGCTTAGAAATACTTTAGACAAGACTTTCTTCCTGATACCTGGATATGGCGCTCAGGGAGGAGGAGCTAAAGATGTTGCTCCGTATCTTAAAGACGGAAATGGAGGAGTTGTAAACTCTTCAAGAGGAATACTTCTTGCATATAAGAAAGCTGACGGGAAACCTGAAGAATTCGATTTATATGCAAGAGAAGAAGCCAAGAAGATGCAGGAGGCAATAATAAAAGAAGTAAGATAACAAGGGGTGAGGCTATTGAAATCTAAATATTCAACAGAAACAATTTATTCAAATGAAGAAATAAGCAAAGATGTTTACAGAATGGTAGTAGAAGGGGATTACGACCTCAATCCAGGACAGTTTTACATGATGAGAGCATGGAAAGTGGAGCCGTATCTTTCAAGACCAATATCAGTTCATACCGTAGGAGAAAATGGAATAGAATTCCTTTATCAGGTTTTCGGACATGGAACTGAGATTTTCTCAAAGATGAAAAAAGGAGATAAAATCGACCTTTTAGGACCGCTTGGAAACGGGTTCGACATAGATGAAATAGACGGAAAAGTTGCTGTAGTAGTAGGAGGTATAGGAATAGCTCCTATGTACGAAGTTATGAAAAAACTTAAAGAAAAAGACAGTTCTATTAAAATAGATTTTTATGCCGGATTCAGAGATTCAGTTTATTCAGTAGACTATATGAAAGAATATGCTGATGAGGTTTTCATATCTACTGAAGACGGAAGCACAGGCTATAAAGGATACGTTGTAGATCTTCTTGATACATCGAAATACGACTACATCCTTTCTTGCGGACCGACTCCTATGATGAAAGTTGTTCAGGAGATGGCCAAAAAGACTGACACTAAAGCATATTTTTCACTAGAAGAGCATATGGCATGCGGAATCGGAGCATGTCTAGGATGCACATGCAACACTGTAAGAGGAAAAGAGAGAATATGTAAAGAGGGACCAGTATTCCTCGGAGAGGATGTGACTTTATAATGGCTGATATGAAAGTTGTAATAAACGGAGTTGAATTTAAGAACCCGATAATAACTGCTTCAGGGACATTCGGATTCGGACCGGAATATCTTGATTATTTCGACGTTTCGAAACTTGGAGGAATAAGCTCTAAAGGTCTTACAATACTTCCTAAAGATGGGAATGAAGGAAGAAGAATTCATGAAATAAGCGGAGGACTTATGAACAGTATAGGTCTTCAGAACCCAGGAATTCCTCACTTCATAGAGCATGAACTTGAAGAGATGAAAAAACTTGGAACAGTTATAATTGCGAACCTTGGAGGAGGAAGTCTCGAGCAGTATCTAGAAGGAGCGGAAGCTCTTGACAAGACTGATGTCGACTTCATAGAACTGAATATATCATGCCCTAATGTTACTTGCGGGGGAATGGCTTTCGGAATAAAATCTGAAACTGCAAAGCACGCTGTTTCGGAAGTCAGAAAAGTTACTAGCAAGCCGCTTATGGTAAAACTTTCTCCAAATGCGGATGATATCGTTGATATGGCTGTAACTTGCGCAGAAGCGGGAGCAGATTCACTTTCACTCGTAAATACATTTAAAGGGCTTGCAATAGATATATATAAAAGAAAAGCTATTTTCAATAATACAACTGCAGGAGTTTCAGGAGCATGCATAAAGCCTATAGCGCTCAGCATGGTCAGAGACGTTTGCAAGGCTGTGGATATTCCGGTTATAGGAATGGGAGGAATAACTACAGCTTATGATGCAATCGAATTTATAATGGCTGGAGCAGATGCTCTTCAAGTAGGATCTGCAAACTTCATAAAGCCTGATATATGTGTAGATATAATAGAAGGCATGGAAGAATTTATGGACAGCCAGGGAATAAAATCATTAGACGAAATCAGAGGAATAATCTAGGGGGTATATTAATATGGCAAATTCAGATGAAAAAGTACTAGAAATAATGAAAGAGACAGGCGCATTCCTTGAAGGACACTTCCTTCTATCTTCAGGAAGACACAGCGACAAATACTGCCAGTGTGCAAAACTTCTTCAGTATCCTGACAAAGCGGCTGAAGCATTAAGCGTTGTTGTTGAAAAACTTAAGGACTTAGATATAGATTTAGTTGTAGGACCTGCTATGGGTGGAATAGTTGCAGCATATGAAGTTGCAAGACAGCTTGGAAAACCTGCAATATTCACTGAAAGAGAAGATGGAGAAATGACTCTTAGAAGAGGTTTTGAAATCAAAGACGGACAGAAGATAATAATAATGGAAGATGTTGTAACTACAGGAAAATCTACAAAAGAAACTAAGAAAGTTCTTGAAGGATTCGGAGGAGAAGTTCTTGGAGTTGCATGTATTGTAAACAGAACTAAAGAAGATATAGGAATGCCTATATACAGCTGTATAGACTTAGATATTCCTAACTATGAAAAAGAGGAATGTCCTCTATGCGCTGCAGGAGATACTAATGTAGTAAAACCTGGAAGCAGAAAAATAAAAGCATAATATAGATAATTTGGGGCCGGAGGTTTTGAGGATATATTTCTTAAAGCCCCGGTCCGTTTTTTTGAAAATTAACTCAATTGACTTTCACCTGCTTATAGATAATAATATATAATAAGATAGAAATGAAAATTATTCACTTCTGAAATTAAATGGCTTTAATGATATCAATATTAAACTGCGTATTAAAGAAAGCAATACCAGTTTCTTAATACAGCTAGATTTTGCTTAAAAGCAGAAAGGATGTAAAAAAATGAAAAATTATTTAATAGTTTATTCAAATCCATGTGACAACAGCTTCTCATACAGAATAAAAGAGAGAGCGAAAGAATTTCTTAAATCTGAAGGTCACAGAGTAGAAGTAAGAGATTTATACAAAATGGAATTCAATCCTCTTCTTACTGATATAGAGATAAGAGATTTTTCAAGAGGAGTTTATTCTACAGATATACAGCAGGAGCAGGCTTTTATAAAGTGGGCGGATGTTATAATATTTGTTTTCCCGATTTGGTGGGGAATTCCTGCTATGCTGAAAGGATATATAGATAAAGTGTTCTCTTACGGATTTGCATATAAAACGACTCCTCAGGGAATGAAAGGGCTTCTTCAGGGGAAAAAAGTTTACAGATTCAGCCCTATGAGAACGCTTAATGAAACTTACGACCATAGCGGATACAAGGCTTCTTTAATAAATATAATAGATAAAGGAATTTTCGAATATGCTGGAATGAAAGTTATTGACAGCAAACTGTTCGGAGGGATTCCAAGAGAAGATGAAAAGATAGCAGAAGAATATCTTCACCAGGTTGAAGTGGCGCTTAAAAAATCTTTCCATTAATTTTAGGCAGGTGATTGAGTGAATATCAGAGATTATTTAGACAGACATATACTAGTTGCAGACGGGGCGATGGGAACCTACTTCGGAGAGATAATGGGGAATACTCTTTCTTGTGAAATGGCAACGATAGAATACCCTGATGTAATAAGAAGAATACACAGAGAATATATAAAAGCCGGAGCAAAGCTGATAAGAACGAATACATTTTCGGCGAACACTATTTCAATGAATATAAATAGGGAGACGCTTGAAAAACTGATAAGAGACAGTTTCAGAATTGCGACTGATACGGCTAGAAGAGATGCCTTTATAGGATGTTCAATAGGACCTATACACGAATCTCATCAGAAAAAGAGAGACGGATTCGACTATTATCCCGAGTACAAGTTCATAGTTGACACATTTCTGGATGAGGGAGGAGAAATATTCGTATTCGAAACTTTCGGAAGCACAGACTATCTGAAAGAAATTACTGAATATATAAAATCGGTCAAAGAAGATGCCTTCATAATTGCTCAGTTTGCTGTGATGGCTGACGGATATACCAGAAGGGGAGTAAATATAAACAATATAATTGAAGATATAAAAGAGATGGGAACTATAGATGCATACGGCTTTAACTGCGGTTCAGGTCCTGCTCATATTTATAATCTTTTAAAGAAAATGGATATATTTAAAGACAATATAGTTTCTGTTCTTCCGAATGCTGGATATCCGGAGATGATAAACGGAAGAATGGTATATGTAAACAATCCGGGTTATTTCTGTGAAAAAATTCTGGATATTGTGAAACTGGGAGCAAGGATTGTCGGAGGATGCTGCGGAACTACTCCCGAGCATATTAAAGAAATAGTGAGAAGGCTGAACAGAGATTTAAATATAGATTTTGAAATACAGCCTCCGAGACTTCTTTATAAAAAGAACAAAGAAGCAAAGCCTAATATCTTCAGATATAAACTCGACAACGATGAGTTTGCTATTGCGGTTGAGCTTGATCCTCCATTCGATTCAGATCTCGATAGACTCATGAGAAATGCTGAGATATGCAAGCAGAATGGTATAGATGTGGTCACTATTGCCGATTCTCCAAGAGGAATGGCGAGGGTCGATTCGCTTATGGTAGCTTCAAAAATTTATCAGGATATAGGAATAGAGGCTATGCCGCATCTCTGCTGCAGAGATAAAAATGTAAATGCGCTTAAGTCTGGAATTCTAGGAGCGCATATAAACGGAGTCAGAAATATACTTGCAATGACAGGAGACCCTGTTCTGGATATAGACAGTGTTGCAACTAAGAGTGTTTTCAATATGAACTCTTATGAGCTTATTAACATGATAGACAATATGAATAAGGATATTTTTAAAAATGATGAAATAATGATTGGCGGAGCTTTAAATCTAAATGTAAAGAATAAGGACGCTCAGCTTGGAAGAATGAAGAGGAAGAATGAAAAGGGAGCAGAATTCTATCTTACACAGCCGATATATGACATGGAAGTCGCTGAATATCTAAAAACTATGGAGAGAGGCGATGAAAAGATTCTTGCAGGAATAATGCCTATAGTGAGTTATAAAAACGCTCAGTTTTTAAATAATGAGCTTCCGGGAATAAAAATTCCGGAAGAACATATAGAAAGATTCAGAAATATCAGAGACAGAGAAAAATCTGTTGAAACCGGAATTGAAATAGCATGTGATATGATAGAAGAGCTTAAAGCTTATGTAGATGGAATTTACTTTATAGCTCCTTTTGGAAGAATGGATATAATAACTGAAATTATAAGAAGAACTAGAATCTAAAAGTAAAAAGATAGATAAATTATATTTAAATAAAAAAGGAGATACTCTGTTTAAAAGTATCTCCTTTTTTAAATATTTTAAATTATTCTTCGATTCCAAATTTTTCGTTTATTGTTCCTGCTTTTTTTAGAGCAACCATGTCATCGTATCCGCCTATGAATTCATCATCAACGAAAACTTGCGGTACAGTTTTAACTCCTGTTCTTTCTATAACAGGATCGAATGCTTCCTGATCATGAGTAACGTCTACTTCTTTAAAGTCAAGTTTCTTTCTTTTAAGGAATGCAGTCGCTCTTTTGCAGTAAGGACAGTAATCTTTTGTGTAAATAACTATATCTTTCTTCATAATAAAACACCTCTTAATCATATTTTAGTAACCTATATAATATATTCTACCCAAATACTATGATATTAAACATCAATAAAATGACAAAAATCAAAAAAATCATAAAAATTATTAAAACTTTGTTACAATTTGAATGGAATCAAGTTATATATAGATTAAGATAGAAATTTATTGTATAATAGAGGTTGTGAATATGAAACGAAAGAGGGGATAAAGTGCACGAGGGTAAAGATTACGAAAAAAAGAAAAAGACTAAGTATATAATAGGCGGTGTGGCCGCAGCTGTAGTCCTCATAGGTGCAATATATGCTGGAGGAGTTTATAAATATCAGAATAAATTCATCCCGGGTACAAAAATAGACGGATTAGATATATCAGGAAAGAGTGTTGCTGAAGCGGCATCTGAGATAGAAAATAGATATGTTACGAATACGTATATAATTAAAGAAAACGGAAAAGAGATAGATAGAGTTACAGGTGAAGAATTAGGAATGAAGCCTGATTTCAGCACTTATCTGAATAATCTGAATGATGAACAGAACAAATGGTCATGGGGTGTGTCTAAATTCACTAAATCTCAGGAAAAGTCAAGCCCGGACGGAGTAGTTCTTGATGAAGACATGTATAATGAACATTTCAGTCAGGTTCAGTTCAACTCAGGAGATAGATACGAATCAGAAAATGCTAAAATAGTTTTCGAAGATGATAAATTTGTAGTTAAACCTGAAGTTTACGGTAACCTTATAGACGGAGCGAAAGTTCATGAGATAATAAAAGACGGAATTAAAAAAGGTAAAACTGAAATAGAAATAAAAGATTCTTACAATATGCCGGTTCTTAAGGCTGATGATAAGAAAACAAATGAAATAGCTGAAAAACTTAATAAAGAGCTTGATAAGACTATCACTTACAAGATTTCAGGAATGGATGCAGTAGTTCCTAGAGCGGCTGTAGCTGAATGGCTGACTTACGATACAGAAGGAAATATAGGAATAGATGACGATGCGCTTTATTCATATATAGCATTCTTAAGCAGCGAATACAGCACTAGAGGTAAAGAAAGAACGTTCAATTCAACACTTGGCGGACCGATAACTGTAAGCGGAGGAATCTACGGATGGAGTATAGATGTAGATGAAGAGTCTGAACAGCTTAAAGAAGAGTTCGTTAACGCGGACGGACCTATAACTAGAGTTCCAGTAGTTACTGGAGTAGGTTTTGATGAAAACAAAGATGATATAGGCGACAGCTATGTTGAAATAGACCTTAGCAATCAGCAGCTTTGGGTTTATAATGGAGGAGAACTTCAGTTTGAAACGTATATAGTCAGCGGTAATCCTAATACAGGACACGGAACTCCTACAGGAGTATTCTATATATGGAGTAAAGAGAGAAACAGAATACTTAGAGGTGCGGATTATGCAACACCTGTAAGTTACTGGATGCCTATAGACTGGACTGGAGTGGGACTTCACGATGCGGTATGGCAGTCTTCATTCGGAGGAAGCGCATACCTTTACAGAGGATCGCACGGATGTATAAACCTTTCGTATCCGGCAGTTGCTCAGATATACGATCTTGTTGAGGTTGGAACACCGGTTGTAGTTTACTATTAATCAGAAAATAGATATAATTCAAATAAAAAAAGAGTCTGGCGGCAAGTACCGCCAGGCTCTTTTATTTTATATTTTTTATATTAAAATTTTCTTTTACAGTCTTCTTTTTTTATGCTCAGCATTCTTCCGCCTTTGAATATCATAACGTCTTCTCCGGTTTTCAGAATTTCTAGAGATTTTTCCTGATCGGTTACGCAGAATCCAGAGAGACCGTCAATATTATGCTTGAAAAGTATATCAGTCATTGGAACCGAAGGTCCTATGAGAACTGCTTTTGTATCTTTTCTTATAATTTGCAGAAGTCTTGGAAGAGTTTTGTTTATAATGGTCATTCCCGTTATAAACACATAGTCCTGTTCAGGAAGGATGAATTCGCATGCACTGTCGGGATAGTCTCCCTTAGAGGGATTTCTTTCAAGCACTGACATATCGCAGACTGATGCGAACTGCTTCTCCATCTTGGGAAATCTTCCTATAATGGTGACTTTTTTACCTTTTATCTGCTCTCTGTATTCTATAAAAACATCTTTCTTTTTTCTGCTTTCGAGATCTTTTTTGCTGAAATCTATATCAGCAAAGCCTTGAAGAGCATCTATTTTTTCATAAGTATTGTAGTATGCATTTATAGCCGCATTTCCAATCGAAGCTTCTTTGAAATTCCATGATTTGACGAGTTCAGCAGCATCTTTGAGATCCATTCCAATTAAACTTTTCTGATTGATTCTGGGTCTTGTCGAACTTCTTACGGTGAGCGCTATTCCAATATTGTCTTCAGTTCTAACCATAGTCCAGCTGCTTCCTACATAATAATCTGTTATCTTAATTCCTTCCTCTATATTATCTATAAGGTCATCATATAATTTCCACATATATTATTCCTCACAGAACCTTATATCAGATTTATTCACTAAAAGCTGAACTTCTATTTCAGTGCCTTTAGGAAGAAAGTCTTCTCCAATTGGAAGTATGAAATAAGCATTTCCTGATGCGGCTTCTATAGCTGAACAGCTTGTATGCTTTCTTGGATAAGCAAGATAATTTCCTTCGGAGTCTTTTTTTATCACCATCTTAGATAGGAAGGACATATGTTCAGGTCCGGTGAAGTCTTCCTGAAGGACTGCTTTAATTTGTTCTCTTGTACAAGGATTCAATGAATAGTATTTTGAAACGATTTCTTTGAGACACCATTCAGCACCGTAAAATGCTGCGATATTAGGTCCAGGGAGATTTATAACCGGTTTATTCTCAATAATTCCGATTCCTATAGGCCTGCCTGGTCCTGCGGCGGCTCCATGCTGTATAAGAGCGCCCTTGCGTCTTATAAGTTCAGTGTTTAAATCTTCTTCGCCTTTGGAAGAACCGCCGTTTATAACTGCGATATCTGCAATTTCAAGAGCTCTGTCGAGTGCATTTTCAAGATCCCCGCTTACATCTTTGACGATAGGGAACATAACCGGTTCAGCGCCCATTTCTATAAGCATGTGTTTTATCATGAGAGAGTTTGAGTCTGTATTTTCACCTCGGGAAGGAACAACTCCTTCGCTTATCAGTTCTGAACCTGTTGGTATAAAAGCGACTCTCGGTTTTTTATAGACTTTTATAAAGTAAGCGCCTCCTATAGCAAGAGCAGCCAAATTATGAGGTCTTATTCTCATATTTGAATCCAGAATGAGATCACCTTTTTTTACAGTTCTTCCTGAAGGATTAACTCCCATTCCGGGCTTTATCTCTTCTAAAATTTCATCATCTATTTCAATTCCGCCGTCTTCGAGAAGTTCCACAGCTTCAATCTGTATAACCATATCGTATTTATCTGGAAAATCATCGCCTGTATCGGCTCTTTCGTACTCTACCCCTTTTTTCCATTTAGACGTATTAGGCATTCCGTTTTTGAAGTATTTAGAATTTGTAGCTACTCCGTCCATTTTAGACGATCTTACAACTGGAAGGGTATTTACAGAATAGACTTTTTCTGCAGATATTCTGTTGACTGAATCATCTATGCTGACTATCTCAGTTTCCGTCTGTATATTCCACTTTTTAAAAAGCATCTTAACGGCTTCTTTTTTAGTAGGATATTTATTTTGCATAATTATCACTTCTTTCTTAAGCTTTTTCTATTATGAACCATCTTCCTTTTTCTTCGTTTTTGACTTCACTGTATTTGTGAAAATCAAGCTTTCTGAAGATTTCCATATAATACTCTGTAGGTTTCTTTTTCTTTCTTTTACTGTTTTTTCTTGCATTAGGCCATCCCGGATCTACTGCCTGCATTTTTTCATATATGTCTTTATAGAGTTCTCTGCTTCCAAGTCCTCCGCCTATATAAGTTTTTCCTCGGGGCTTAAGTATACGGTATATTTCACTAAAAGCTTTTTCATGGTCATCCCAGAATCCCATAGAACCTCTGCTTATTATTAAATCGAAAGTATTGTCATCGAAACTCATATCGCAGACATCTTCTATAAGGATTTCAGCTTTTGAATCGAGTCCCAAGGATTTCGCTCTCTTTTTGGCTTTTTCAACCGCAAATTCATTAATATCTATAAAGGTTCCTTTAAAATCAGTTTTCTTCATGAGACTGAATCCTAAGTGTCCCCCTCCGCATCCGATATCAAGAAAATCACCTTCATAAATCTCTGTTTTATCGATAATATCATCAGCTATTACAGGATATATGGGCGAAAATATATTTTCAGCTATATAATCGAATTCATAATTCGGATCCATTTTCAGAATTTCCATATAATATAGCCTCCTTTTATTACTCAAAATAGAAATAACTAATAGAATTCAACAATTAATTAACAATTCTATATACTCAGTCTAGCACAACGAAAAGAAAAAGTATATAGAGTGACTGCAATAAGATTTATGAAGATATAGTGAAATGAAAACGTTCAAATAATTTCTCAAAAGATAAAAAAGCTTCAGATAGGGTAAGAATTATAATATACAGAGAAACGGAGATGATTTTATGTCAGAAAACAGACTTATAAATGAAAAATCGCCATACCTTTTACAGCATGCTCATAATCCTGTGGACTGGTATCCATGGGGTGAAGAAGCATTTGAAAAGGCAAAAGAAGAAGACAAGCCGATATTTCTTTCAGTGGGGTATTCTACATGTCACTGGTGTCATAATATGGCTAGAGAATCTTTTGAAAATGAAGAGATAGCAGGAATACTGAATAAGTATTTCGTATCCATAAAAGTAGATAGAGAAGAGAGATACGATATAGACAATTTATATATGAAATTCTGTCAGGCGACATCCGGAAGAGGCGGATGGCCTATGTCGATTTTTATGACTCCTGAAGGAAAACCGTTCTTTGCGGGAACTTATTTTCCAAGGATAGATTTCAGAGGGATTACAGGTTTCAAAACTGTTCTTCTTTCGCTGAAAAAACTCTGGAAAAATGACAGGGAGAAGATAGAAGAAACGGCTGAAGATATTGTAGATTTTGTTAAGAAAAACTACATGAAAAACAATGAAAAGGTGCTCACAGAGGACAGCATTAAGAAATCGGCAGAAGGAATAAAGAAGCTTTTTGACAGTGAATATGGAGGGTTCGGACCTAAGCCGAAATTTCCTATGGCTCACAATATAACGTTTCTTTTAGAATATTCGGAAAAATACGATGATGAGATAGCCAAAGCTATGGCGCTCAAGACATTAGATTCGATATTCAAAGGAGGAATTTATGACCATGCAGGAAGCGGATTTTCGAGATATTCTGTAGATGAAAAATGGATGGTTCCTCACTTTGAAAAAATGCTGTACGACAATGCACTGCTTCTAGAAGCATATACTGAAGCGTACAGACGGACGGAAAATCCTCTTTATGAGAAGATAGTCAGAGACACGATAGGATTTTTAGGAAGAGAGATGAAAGACTACAGAGGAGGCTTCTATGCCGGAATAGATGCGGATTCCGAGGGAGATGAAGGAAAGTACTATTTATGGACAGAGAGTGAAATCTCTTTCATTCTGGGCAAAGAGAATTTTGAAAGATTCAGCAAGTATTTTAACTTAGAAAAGAGTTCGCTTCTCAAAGGAAGAATAGTGCTGAACAGAATAGGAAGAGAAGTTGATATAGCAGATTATGATTTTCTTGAGAAACAGCTTTTAACTCTGCTTCAGCATAGAGAAAACAGGATAAAACCGCATATAGATGAAAAAATAATGTGCGCCTGGAATTCTATGCTTGCAAAATCGCTGTTTAAAGCCGGAAAAGTATTTGAAGAGCAGGAAATTATAGATACAGGAAAGAAAATTCTCGAATTTATAGAGAAGAACATGGTATTAGACGGAAGAATAATGACAGCATATATAGACGGCGAAGTTAAGTATAGAGGATTTATTCAGGATTATGCCTTCTATATAGATGCTCTCAAAGAGGAAATGAAGATTTCTGAAGATAAAGAAGAAAAAGAAAGATTAACTGAAAAAATAGATTTTTATACGGAGGAAATGCTAAGGCTCTTTAAAGATGAAAAAGGAGGTTTCTATCTTGCGGGAGATGATGCAGATGAACTCATAATGAGGGCAAAAGAGACTACTGACGGCTCAGTCGGCTCCGGAAATTCAGCTGCGGCAAGAGTTCTGATTGAACTTTCTCAAATGAAAGAAAATTTTGCAGGGAAAAGTCAGGAAGAGCTTAGAGAGATTGGAAAAAGATCACTCGATATATCAGGTCAGGATATAGAAGTTCTCGGAATTTACTATGGAGAAGCTTTAAGAGGTCTTTTAAGGTACTGCAAATAAAAAATGAACTTCTCGAATTCTTAAAGATGAATTTTGAAATAAAGAGTAACAGATAATTATGATATAATAGTTCTATTGGAATAAACTGAAAGGAGATTAAATAACGGTATTATGAGCGATAAGAAAATTATTTTTAGCGGAATTCAGCCTTCAGGGGCTTTAACTATAGGAAACTATCTTGGTTCACTTAAAAACTGGGTTGAGCTTCAAGATGATTATGAATGTTTTTACTGTGTAGTTGATGAACACGCAATAACAGTTCCTCAGGAACCTAAGGTGCTGAGAAAAAATACTCTTGAAATTCTTGCGGTCTATCTTGCGGCAGGACTGGATCCTGAAAAGTGCACACTTTTCATACAGTCTCATGTTCCTGCTCATGCGCAGCTTTCATGGGTTCTGAGCACGATGACTTATATGGGTCAGCTTAACAGAATGACTCAGTACAAGGAAAAATCTCAAAAAGGAGAAGGAAATCTGAATGCAGGTCTTTTCACATATCCTGTGCTTATGGCTGCAGATATACTTCTTTACAATGCAGATTTAGTTCCGGTTGGAGAAGATCAGAAACAGCACCTTGAGCTTGCAAGAGACTTAGCTGAGAGATTCAATTCAAGATACAGCGAGACTTTCACTGTTCCGGACGGATATATTCCAAAAGTCGGAGCGAGAATAATGAGTCTTCAGGATCCTTCTAAGAAGATGTCAAAATCTGATGAAGATCCGAATGCATATATTCTGATACTTGATGATGAAGCAACTATAAAGAGAAAGTTCAAAAGAGCTGTAACTGATTCAGAAGGAGTTGTAAAATACTCTGATGATCAGCCTGGAATAAAGAACTTAATAACTATATATTCAAGCTTCTCGGGAATGACTCCTGAAGAGATTGAGAAAAAATATGAAGGAAAAGGATATGGAGAGTTCAAAGAAGATATAGGGGAGCTTGTTGCAGAAAGCCTTAAACCTATAAGAGAGAAAGTGGAATACTATCTTGACAATAAAAATGAACTTGAAGAAATCTATACTGCAGGGGCTGAAAGAGCTTCTAAAGCGGCAAGAAAAATTCTTTCTAAAGTATATAGAAAAGTGGGATTCATACAGAGATAGTCTATTGACATGAATGGATTAAAAGTATAAACTGTATTTGTATAAAATATAAGAAAAACGGTGATGAAGAGGAGTAGGCATTGAAATCTAGACAGAGAGCGGATTCTAGGCTGGAAAATCCGCAAGAGGAAGATGCTGAAGGTAGCTTCGGAGTTTTCTGCTGAAACGGCTGGTTAAAGAAACGGAAATTAGGCAGAAACGCATGACGGCGTTAAAAGTCGCAAGAGCCGGGGAGAGATTGTATTCTTTTTTCGGAATTAAGGTGGTAACGCGAGACTTTTCGTCCTTAAACGGATGGAGAGTCTCTTTTTGATTTTATGCGAAAGATGTGATTCTTATGGAGTTAAGTCTGGGAATGGCAATACTTCTTATATCAGTTCTGTTTATACTGATTACAGACTATATGGTCAAAAAGGGAAGAATAATTGAAATGAAGAGTATTCTTCTTACTAAAATAGCGGGAACTGTGCTTCTGTTCATAGCGATAGGGTTTCTTATAGCAGGAAAATAAAGAGCACAGAGAAGTTTAAAATTAAAAGGAAAGGTGGTGTGGCTGTTTAGAAGAGACTAAACGGCCGGTATATTTGGAGAAAAATATAGCAAAAACGTACAATCCTAAAGAGTTTGAAGACAGAATATATAAAATGTGGGAAGAGAATGAATGCTTTAAAGCAGATGCGAAAAGCGAAAAAGAGCCCTACAGCATAGTTATGCCTCCTCCAAACGTTACAGGAAATCTTCATATGGGGCATGCTCTGAACGGAACTCTTCAGGACATACTTATAAGATGGAAGAGAATGGCTGGATACGAAGTTCTATGGCTTCCGGGAACAGACCATGCGAGTATTTCTACAGAAGCAAAAGTAGTTGCTAAGATAGAATCAGAAGGAAAGAATAAATACGACATGGGAAGAGAAGCTTTCCTTGAAGAAGCCTGGGAATGGACTAGAGAATACGGCGGAAATATAAAAAATCAGCTTAAGAAACTTGGAGTTTCATGCGACTGGTCAAGAGAAAAATTCACTCTTGATGAAGGACTTGTAGATGCAGTTGAAGAAGTTTTCATAAGACTTTATGACAAAGGACTTATTTACAGAGGAGACAGAATAATAAACTGGTGTCCTAGCTGCAGCACTGCGATTTCAGATGCTGAAGTTGAACACGTTGACACTGACGGCAAGTTCTGGCATATAAAATATCCTATAGTAGGCAGTGACGACTATCTGGTTATAGCTACTACTAGACCTGAAACTATGCTTGGAGACCTTGCAGTTGCAGTTCACCCTGATGACGAGAGATATCAGGACTTAGTAGGAAAGAAGCTTATACTCCCTCTAGTGAACAAGGAAATACCTGTTATAGCTGATGAATACGTTGAAATGGAATTCGGAAGCGGGGCTGTTAAAATAACTCCTTCACACGACCCTAACGACTTTGAGGTCGGAGAAAGACACAATCTTGGACAGCTGAAAATAATGAATGATGACGCTACGATTTATGAAGGCGGAGGAAAATACGCCGGAATGGACAGATATGAAGCGAGAAAAGAAATAGTTAAGGACCTTGAGGAACAGGGATACCTTCTTAAAATAGAGGATCATGAGCACAGCGTAGGACACTGTGAGAGATGTTCTACAGTAGTAGAGCCTATAATATCAAAACAGTGGTTCGTATCGATGAAAGAGCTTGCGGCTCCTGCTCTTGAAGCTTATAAAAAAGGAGATCTCAGCTTTATTCCTCCTAGATTCGGAAAGACTTATACTCACTGGCTTGAAGAGATAAGAGACTGGTGTATTTCAAGACAGCTTTGGTGGGGACACAGACTTCCTGTTTACTACTGTGAAGACTGTGACAATATAATGGTTTCAAGAACTGAAGTTACAGAATGTGATAAATGTAAATCTAAAAATGTATATAGAGATCCGGATACACTGGATACTTGGTTCTCTTCAGCATTATGGCCTTTCTCGACTCTTGGCTGGCCTGAAGAAACTGACGATTTTAAGAAGTTCTATCCTACAAACGTTCTAGTTACAGGATACGATATAATATTCTTCTGGGTTGTAAGAATGGTGTTCTCAGGAATAGAGCAGATGGGAGAAATACCGTTTGACGATGTGTTTATAAACGGACTTGTAAGAGATGCCGAAGGCAGAAAGATGAGTAAATCTCTTGGAAACGGAATAGATCCGCTTGAGCTTATAGATGAATATGGAGCGGATGCTTTAAGATTCATGCTTTCTACAGGAAACAGTCCAGGAAACGATATGAGATTCCACGTTGAGAAAGTTGAAGCGAGCAGAAACTTTGCAAACAAACTATGGAATGCATCTAGATTTGCTCTTATGAATCTGGATAAAGACTACAGTTTCGATGCAGACAAGCTTCAGACAGAAGACAAATGGGTTCTTTCAAGAATAAATAAGCTTGCAGAGACTATAGAGAGAAATCTTGAAAAGTATGAACTGGGTCTTGCTGCTTCAAGTATATACGATTTTACTTGGAATGAATTCTGCGACTGGTATATAGAACTTATAAAACCTAGACTTTACGGAGAAGGAGAAACTAAAGAGACAGCTCAGGGAGTTCTTCTTTATGTTCTAAGAAATATCCTTAAACTTCTTCATCCGTTCATGCCTTATATAACAGAGGAAATATGGTCAGTTCTTCCAGGAGAAGAAGGACTTCTTATATCGGCAGAATGGCCTGTTAAAGATGAAAGTCTGATATTTGAAGAGGCAGAAGAATCTATGGAATTCATAATGGACTGCATTAAAAATGTCAGAAATATAAGATCTGATATGAACGTTGTTCCTTCTAAGAAAGCTAAGATAATATTCGTTACTAAGAGCGACAAGCTTAAAGAAAGACTTGAAGGAGCAGAAGTGTTCTTCGAAAAACTCGCATCTGCATCTGAAATAGATGTAAGAGAAAGCAAAGAAGGCATAGGAGAAGATGCTGTATCTGCAGTAGTTGCAGGCTGTGAAATCTACCTTCCGCTTGAAGAGCTGGTTGATATAGAGAAAGAAATTGAGAGACTTGAAAAAGAAAAAGAAAAACTTGAGGGAGAAATAAAGAGAGTTAACGGAAAACTTTCTAATGAAGGTTTCGTTAAGAAGGCTCCTGAAAAAGTTGTAGAAGAAGAAAGACAGAAAAAAGTTAAGTATGAAGACATGATGGCTAAAGTTCTTGAGAGACTTGAAAGCCTTCAGAAATAATAGAAAATCCGGAATTACGGTTAATAAAGAGGTGCGAAATGAGTAGTAAAGTTCAAGATGCGATAAATTATATACACGAAACTAATAAATTCGGTTCTGTCCTGGGACTTGAGAATATAAAAACTCTTTTAGGAAAAATGGGTAATCCTCAGGATAAGCTGAAATTCATCCACGTAGCAGGAACTAACGGAAAAGGTTCGACTTGCTCGTATATAATAAATATGCTTCAGGCAGAAGGATACAGAGTCGGACTTTTCACTTCTCCTTATCTTGAAGTTTTCAATGAGAGAATCAGAATAAACGATGACTATATAGATGATGAATCTCTTGCTGATATAACTTTTGAAGTGAAAGAAAAAGTTGATGAAATGCTTGAAGAAGGATGCAATCATCCTACTGAGTTCGAAATAGTAACAGCGATAGGAATAGACTATTTTGTAAAAGAAAAAGTGGATTTTGTAGTTCTTGAAGTTGGTCTTGGAGGAAGATACGACTCTACAAATGTTATATCAGAGTCTGCTGTATCAGTTATAGCTCCCATAGCTATGGACCATATAGACGTTCTCGGAGATACTTTAGGAAAAATAGCTTATGAAAAAGCTGGAATAATAAAACCTGAAGGACTTGTAGTTTCATATCCTCAGGATAAAGAAGCTATGGATGTTATAGAAGACGTTGCAAAAGAAGAGAAAGCTGAGCTGATAGTTGCTCCTTTAGAAAATCTTGATATAAAGAGAACAGGAGAAGACGGAACAGAATTCGCTTTTGAATATAATGGAAATAAATTTGAAGATCTTGAAATAAAACTGATAGGAAAGCATCAGGCGAAAAATGCAAGTCTTGCACTTACAGCAGTTTTAGTTTTAAGAGAAAAAGGAATAATAGAAATTTCTGATGAGAGTATAAAGAAAGGCCTTTCAAACACTAGATGGATAGGAAGACTTGAGCTTATCAGAAAAAATCCTAGATTCATAATAGACGGAGCGCACAATCTTCAGGGAATAGAAGCTCTTAAGAAGACTCTTTCAGAAATATTCAATTACAAGAGACTTATTTTAGGACTTGGAATACTTGCAGATAAAGACGTGGACCATATGATAGGAGAAATGGCTCCGCTTGGAGATGTAGTGATAGTGACTGAACCTAATATATTCAGAGCTATGACTGCCGAAGAGCTTGGAGAAAGAATGAAAAAACTGAACGATAATGTTATAGTTGAAAAAGATATAGAGAAAGCTATAGATAAAGCGCTTGAAATAGCTGAAGAGGATGATTTAATACTGTTCTCAGGATCACTTTATCTAATAGGTGATGTCAGAACTATAGCTATGAGAAAATAGTTTTTTCAGAATCAGTTTAGAGATTAAACATCATTTTAAAATAAAAAAGACCTGGTTTTCCTCAAAATCTGAAAATTAAGATTTACGGAGAACGGGTCTTTTGTTTTTATTAAGTGTTTAATTTTAATAGTCTTTAATCAGAGCGCCCATAATATTCATAAAAACATCATTATAGTTTTCTTTCCAGTTAGTACATATCATCTGCGCCTGTTCAGCCGATGGAACATCGAGTGTCAGTGTGAATATCTCAGAATTTTTCTCTACGACTTTTAAGATGATGATATATTCTTTTTCAGCTTTTTTGAAATAATGTGCTATTATCTGACTCTTCAGCACTATCTGTCTCTTTTTGTCTTTGTAAGTGCTGTCTATGCCTTTCTTTATCTCAGAAGGGATTCTGTCACTGAAAAATCTCAGTGTGTCTTTTCCGGCCTGAGACAGTTTGTAATATTCATTACCTTCCTTAGACATGATTTCTATGAATTTCGAGTCCACAAGTTCAGTCAGAAACTGCTGAACTGAGAAATAGTCCATATAATCCGCTTCAAGAATGTACTGAGTTATATCTGTATTCAGCATAGGAATATCGATTTTATACAGTATATATAAAATCAGAAGTTTAGACTGAACCAATTCATCAGAAGTGTTTTCGAACAAATAATTCACCACCATTTGCAACTATTGTTTAAAATAAGATTATCATTTAGTGATATCTAGGTCAAGACTGCAGATCCTATTTTCTCTCTTGCTTTTACATAAGTTTCAAGTCCTTTTTGAGAGTTTTCAATGAGGTCGCGGTCGAAATTTACTTTTCCATTTTGGAACAGCAGGATAACTGTAGAGCCGCCGAATTTAAAATAGCCCTTTTCATCACCTTTTCTATTTGCTGTTTCGGAATTGTATGTCTGAATTATAGAACCTACGAAAGTAGCTCCTACTTCTATATAAATCATATCTCCAAAGTTTTCTGTTTCTAAGAGTGTAAGATTTCTTTTGTTTTTTGAGAACAGATCTTCTACAGAGTCCAGAGCAATAGGGTTTACAGAATAGTAGTCTCCATCTATAAATTTTTCCTTCTTTACTAAACAGTCGTCTATGAAATGAAATCTGTGATAGTCGCTAGGACAGAGTCTGAACACAGCAAGACTTCCGCCGCTGAAACTTCTGCAGAGTTCATCATTCATAAGAAGATTTTTAAGATTCATATTATATCCTTTTACAGGAAATAGGAAGTCCTGATTTATATTTTCATAGAACAGGGCTCTTGAATCTGCCGGAGAGATAAGAATATTCTTATCCTTGGGCATAGGTCTTTTTTCAGGATCTATTTTTCTGTAAAAAAAATCATTAAAAGTTCGGTATTTTCTGTAATCAGATACAAGATAGTCATTCATATCTATATTCTGCTCTTCAATAAAACTTTTTATTTTTCGGCTGCTTCTTTCAGTATCCTGATATTTTCCGTAAAGCGATGAAGCAAATTTTCTTTTAATCATCAGTTCCAAAAAGAATTTTCCTAAAGCACTATGATAGAGGAAGTGAAGTCCTCCGTCTCCTGGAACTTTTTCTTCTTTCAGTTTTCCTGTTTTTCTATCTACATATTCTACCTTCAATTGTTTATTTTAAAACCGTAGTAAATACGATTGCCTTTATATGCACTAATCAGATAAAGATTTTAATTAATGCAAGGCATTTCCTCCTTTCACATATCATAAATACCTCAAAATAATGTTCTTAAAAACAATTATATAGTAAAATTATTGAAAATATATAGACTGAATCAAAAATAGAGAAAATATAGTAAAAAATGGAAAGATTTTACATATAAGTTTTAAAGATAAAATGTAGCTGCTGAAATTTATGTTATAATGTTATGAACAGTAGTAAAAGAGGACGGAAACTGTATTGTATATAGTGGGAGGAGAGAAATGTGAATTTAGAAGTTATATTGACGATAGCTTTTTTTATAATACTGATAAGTATACAGTTCACGCTTAATTTGATACTTAAGGAGCTCAGAATTATAAAGAAAATCGTCATAAAAGACAAGGAGACTGAAAACCTGGAAAAAGCCCGCAAATGGGAGAAACAGGCTGATATTTAAATACTTGTATTGATAAAAAAGGGCATAAAAAATACATCCCTCCCAAAGGGATGTATTTGGCTAGTAACGTATTTGGGGTATACGATACTAAAATTAGAATACATAATTAAAGGGGAATTGGGAAAGTTGTATTCTTATAACCACCTTTATTCTAACACTACTTTTATTTAAAATCAAGAGATTTTGGGCAGTTATTTTTGAATTATGAGAAATTTAATCTTTTGGGGGGATAAAAATGGATATTTACAGCAGATTTGCAGAATATTATGATGAGCTTATGTATGATGTAGATTATAGCAAGTGGTACGATTTTATAAAGAATATATCTGTGAAAAAACCTGAAAATGTTCTCGAAATGGCATGCGGAACTGGAGGAATAACTGAATATATGGCTAAAGACAGCGATATACTTTCTGTAACAGCGTTCGACATATCAGAGGATATGCTCATAGAAGCCAGCGGAAAACTTTCAGAATACAGCAAAGTTTCTCTTCTTAAACAGGATATGAAAGAAATGGATTTTTCGGGAAGAAAGTTTGATACTGTAATAGCGGCCTGTGACGGAATGAATTACATAACCGATGAAGAGGATATTAAAGGTGTATTTTCGAAAGTTGCAGATTTGCTTGAAGAAGGGGGACAGTTTATATTCGATATAAATTCATATTATAAACTGAGCGAAACAATAGGAAATAATACTTTTGTAGATGAAAATGAGGAAGTATTCTACGTGTGGGAAAACTGTTTTGATGTAGAAAGCGATATTTGTGAATTCTATCTGACATTTTTTGCAAAAGAAGAAGACGGAAAATACTCAAGATTCAGTGAAATACATGAAGAAAGAGCCTATAGAACAGAAGAAATAGCCGAGTGGCTTCAAAAATATTTTAAAGATATAAAAGTATATTGCGATTTTACAGATGAAGAATCTGACAGAGACAGCTGGGGAAAATGCAGCAGAGTATTTTTTGTCTGCACAGTATAACATAATCTTAACAAAGGAATATCAGTGATTTGATTGACATTTTCGATTTACTGTGCTAAAATCTTTATTATACAGAATCGACACTAAGAAATAGTTGATCAATTTTGGTATTACTAATAAGCAAAAGCTTATTAATTTATTTATTGGAGGAATGTTTTAAGATGGTAAAAGGAACAGTTAAATGGTTTAACGCAACAAAAGGATACGGATTTATATCTGGAGAAGACGGAGAAGACGTTTTCGTTCACTATTCAGCTATAAACGCAGACGGATACAAAACTCTTGAAGAAGGACAAGAGGTTGAATTCGAAGTTGTTGAAGGACAAAAAGGACCTCAAGCAACTAACGTTACTGCACTTTAATTCTTTTGAAAACCAGAGAAAATTAGTTAACCATAATTACATATTCCTATGTAATTAATCGTATATAAAGCGAAATTAACTTAATTAATTAGAGACCCCGAATTTAATTCGGGGTTTTCTATATGTAGAGGAGGATTTTAATGAAAAACTACGTTGTAAGAGGAATAGATAAAGATAAAAACTTCAGATTTTTTGTAGCTGAAACGACTGATATAGTCAATGAAGCTTCTAAGATACATCACTGTATGCCGACTGCGGCTGCGGCTCTGGGAAGACTTATGACTGCTACTGCAATGATAGGATATATGGGTAAAAATGAAGGAGACAAGGTATCAGTTCAGATAAAAGGAGACGGTCAGATTAGAGATATAATCGCTGTAGCCGATAACAAGATAAATCTGAAAGGATATATATCGAATCCTGTAGCTAACCCTCCTCTAAAGCCTAATGGCAAGCTGGATGTCGGCGGAGCTGTAGGAAGAGGAAAAATGATAGTTATAAAGGATTTAGGACTCAGAGATTCATACGTTGGCCAGTCGGAACTTTTAAACGGAGAGATAGCTGAAGATTTAGCAAACTATTTTGCAAGATCAGAACAGCAGCCTTCGGCAGTGTCGTTAGGGGTTACAGTAGATGTGGATTACAGCGTCAAGGCCGCTGGAGGATTTATAATTCAGGTTATGCCGGGCGCAGAAGATGAGGCTATAGATCTTCTTGAAAACGTGCTTAGAGAAGCAAAGCCTGTATCACAGCTTATAGCTGAAGGATACACCCCCGAAAAAATTCTTGAAGAAGTTTTTAAAGATTTTGAAGTCAGCATAATAGACAAGAGAGAGATAAATCTCGTATGTGACTGCTCAAGAGAGAAAATAGAGAAAGTTTTAATTTCACTTGGGAAAGATGAACTTCAGGATATGATAGAAAAAGATAAGGGAGCAGAACTTGTATGTCATTTCTGCAACACTAAGTATAATTTTGAGGAAGATGAACTGGCATCGCTTCTTAAAACTATAGATTAAGATGGGAAGAATGAGACTTTTTCGATTTAATTTAAAAAAGTTTTAAATTTCTGTTGACTAATAAAAAAATATATAGTAAGATAGTATCTGTAGTTGAGAAAAGCCCAGATAGCTCAGTCGGTAGAGCAGAGGACTGAAAATCCTCGTGTCGGTGGTTCGATTCCGCCTCTGGGCACCAGATGCGGCGACATAGCCAAGTGGTAAGGCAGAGGTCTGCAAAACCTTTATTCCCCAGTTCAAATCTGGGTGTCGCCTCCATCATCAAAACCTTTGTCATTATGACAAAGGTTTTTTTTATGTCTAAATATATTAAATTAGAAGATATAGATAGAAGGAGATGAACTTATGAATCCGTTTTTTCCGAAAAACAGAAAAATTTCAAATATAGTAGTGGCAAAAGATGCTTCTGATGAAATAAAAGAAAGTTTAAAAAATATGGAGTTTAATATAATAGAAACTGAAGAAGCAGAATTTTTATATGATTCTGTTAAATGCCATCCGGATATACAGATTCATCCTGCAGATTTTGAGAAAATATTTGTAGCGAAGAATATGCTTGAAACATATAAAGAAAAATTTAGAAATTTTAATATAGAACTGATACCCACAGAGAATGATCTTGAAAGAGAATATCCTAAGTATACAGGACTGAATATAGGAAGAGTTTCTAATTTCTATATACATAATGAAAACTATACTGACAGGAAGATTAGAGATGTTTTTGAAGAAAAAGGAATAAAAAATGTATTCGTAAAACAGGGATATTCTAAATGCTCGACTCTCACTATAGGAGAAAAAGCGGTTATAACTTCTGACAGAGGAATAGAAAAGGCTTTAAGCAGTGTAAAAGAAATAGAAGTCTATTATATAAATCCTGAAGGTATTGAGCTTAAAGGAATGAATTACGGCTTTATAGGAGGCTGCGGAATTATGATTTCAGATAGAGATCTTCTGCTCACAGGAAGGACTTATAATATGAAAGATGAGAAAAGATTTCATGAAATCTTGAATAAATACGGAATAAATGTTATTTATCTAAGTGATAAAGGTATAAATGATATAGGGGGTTTTATCATATTTTAGATATGACAGGTTATTTCAATTAATACTGTCTGAAACGGGGATGATTAAATGAGCGGTGCAGGAAGTGCATTACTGAAGATATTTTTTATAGCTGTTATTGGAGGTCTTATAGGCTGGATAACAAACTATTTTGCAATAAAACTTATGTTCAGACCGATAGAACCTGTAAACTTTCTGGGTTTTAAGCTTCAGGGACTTATTCCTAAGAGAAAAAAAGAGATAGCTTTCACTATAGGAAATGTCATAGAAGAGGAACTGGTTTCTCTTGAAGATGTAGTTGCGGAGATGACTACAGAACAGAATATGAAACCTATAAAAGACACCATGAAGATAAAAATCAGAATGGTTATAGAGAACAAGATGCCGTCTATAGTGCCAGTCACCCTTAAAGAAATGGTCTATTCATATATAGACAGAGTCATAGATGAAGAAGGGGACAGAATGGTTATAGAATTTCTTGATGAGGTTACAAGCAATGAACAGAATAAGATAAAGATGGCCAAGCTTGTAGAAAGTAAAATAAATTCATTTGAAATGGAGAAGCTTGAAGAGATAGTCATTCAGATAGCTAAAAATGAGCTTAAACATATAGAATATATGGGTATATTTTTAGGTTTCTTCATAGGACTGATTCAGGGTATAGTAGTTACTTTAATTTCTTAGTATATACTCTGGGAATAGGAGGAAAAAATGGAAAAACTGCTAGATATAATTGAACAAGATAAAGATGAACTTATAGAGAAGACTAGAGAGATACTTCAGATAAAGAGTGTTGAAGACGATCCTGAAGGCGATATGCCTTTTGGAAAAGGAGTGAACGACTCTTTAGAGTACGCATTGAATCTCTGTGAAAGTCTTGGATTCAGAACTAAGAATTTAGATAATTATGTAGGATATGCAGAATATGGAGAGGGAGAAGAGATGATGGCTATTCTGGTCCATCTTGATGTTGTTCCCGAAGGAGAAGGCTGGACTTATCCTCCTTATGCTGCAGAAATTCATGACGGAAAAATTTATGCGAGAGGCTCTATAGATGATAAAGGGCCTGCTATGGCTTCTATATATGCTCTTAAAGCTGTTAAAGATTTAGGAATTGAACTTGGAAAAAGAGTAAGAATAATATTTGGAGCAAATGAAGAGACTGGATGGAAATGCATGGATTACTATAAAGAGCATGAAGAGGCGCCAAGTTTCGGATTTACTCCGGATGCCGAATTCCCTGTAATAAATGGAGAAAAAGGCATAGTTTCTTATAGCCTTCAGAGAAAGTTCAACAATGACGGAAAAATCTATATAATGGATTTCAAAGGCGGTCAGAGAGTGAATATGGTTCCTGACAGAGCTGAAATGGAGCTGTATTTTGATGACCTGTTTATGAGTTTTATTCAGGATATTAAAAATGAAATAAAAGATACAGATTATGAATATAAAAGAAACGGAATAAAACTGAGAATAATTTCTAAAGGGATATCTACTCATGGAAGCACTCCGCAGTTCGGAATAAATGCTATAACTAAGATGCTGAAAATGCTTGATAAAGTTGTAGAAAGAGATTGCGAACTGAAGAATTTTGCAGGCGAGATTACAGAGAAGATAGGAATGGACTATACAGGAAAAGGACTTGGAATAGACTTCTCGGATGAGCAGTCTGGAGATCTGACTTTCAATCTCGGCACTGCAGACTACGATTATGAAGAAGGCTTAATAAAACTCGGAGTGAATATAAGATATCCGGTTACAGTAGATAAAGATGATATAAAGAAAAAAATAGAAGAAGCTCTTCCGGGATATGAAGTTATAGAGACGGAAGCGAAAGGGCCTATATTCATAGATCCGGAAGATGATTTCATAAAAAATCTTATGGATGTGTACCGCGAATCAACTGGCGATGAAGAAGCTCAGCCGATGGTAATAGGCGGAGGAACTTATGCCAGAGCATTCGATAATGTGGTGGCGTTTGGAGCAGTATATCCGGGAGGAGAAATGCTTGCACACGAAAAAGACGAGTATATAGAGGTAGATCATCTTGTAAAACTCGTTGAAATTTATTCTAAAGCGATAATAAAGCTTGCAGGAAAATAGTGCCTGAATAAGTGTATATTCTGGCACTTAATCTGAATCTGGTATTTGAAAACTAAAAAAACAATGGAAAAAATGCATAATCAGCTTGACTTCTGTTTTTATATAGTCTATAATCTTATGAGGTAAGATAATTTAATTATGAAATTTTCAAGAAGAAGTGTCCGCTTCTCACCTTATAGCCAGCGCTCATAAGGTAAGTTAAATGTTTATAAGAAACTGTATATATACATTAGGCGGATGGCTTGTGCTGTCCGCCTTTAAATTTTTTCAGGAGGTGTCTTACAATTAAAGAACTTCAGGTAAACGAAGAAATAAGAGACAGACAAGTTAGATTAATAGGTGAAGACGGAGAGCAGCTTGGAATCATGTCTGCAAGAGAAGCACAAAAATTTGCAGATGAGAGAAAGCTTGACTTAGTAAAAATTTCTCCAAATGCTAAACCACCTGTTTGCAAGATTCTTGATTACGGAAAATACAAATATGAACTTGCAAAGAAAGAAAAGGAAGCAAAGAAAAAACAGAAAGTTATAAGTGTAAAAGAACTAAGACTTACACCAAAAATAGAGGAGAACGATCTTAGAACTAAAGCGAACAGAGCTAATGATTTCCTAAAAGACGGAGATAAAGTTAAAGTTTCAGTGAGATTCAGAGGAAGAGAACTTGTTAACCCTGACTCAGGAAAAGACGTTCTAGAAAAATTTGCGGAAATGACTTCTGAAAATGGAGTAATAGATAGAAAACCTAAGCTTGAAGGCAGAAACATGGTAATGTTCTTAGTGCCTAAAAACAGCTAGAAACTAAATTAGATTTTAGACCAGGAGGAAATGATTATGCCAAAGATGAAAACGCATAGAGGAGCAGCAAAAAGATTCAAAAAAACAGGAACAGGAAAAATAAAAAGATTTAAAGCATATAAAAGCCACTTAACTGGTAAAAAAAGTGCTAAAAGAGTAAGAAATCTTAGAAAATCAACAGTAGTAAGCAAAGGCGATCACAAAAGAATAAGTGAGCTGCTACCATACTAATACCAGAGGAGGAAATTAAAAGATGGCTAGAGTAAAAAAATCATTAAATGCTAGAAAAAAACATAGAAAAATATTAAAACAAGCTAAAGGATATTACGGAGCGAAATCAAAGCTTTACAGACCTGCTAACCAGGCTGTTATGAAATCACTTCAATACGCATACGTTGGACGTAAACTTAGAAAAAGAGATTACAGAAAGCTTTGGATAGCTAGAATAAATGCAGCTGCAAGAATGAATGGAATGTCTTACAGCAAGTTCATAGCAGGACTTAAAAAAGCTAATATAGAAATAAACAGAAAAATGCTATCAGAAATGGGAATACACGATCCAGAAGGATTTGCAAAACTAGTTGAAGTAGCAAAAAATGCATAATTAACATAATTAATATAAGACGGCGTAAGCCGTCTATTTTTTTGTATTTTTTTAAATAAAGCGAAATTTCTGAAAAAACTGGTTAAAAATATCGGTTTTTATGAATTTTCAGGGAAAATTGCGCTATTGACTTTTGAAACAATAGTAATAAAATATTTAGTACAAAATTAATATAAATAAAAAAGACAGAAAACTGGAGGATTAAAACAATTGACTAAGTTTATAGACAGACTGAAATTGAAACCTCACCGAATACTGGTAATAGGATTTGCGCTGATAATGCTTACTGGAGGAATTCTTCTGAATCTTCCGATATCTTCAGTCGGCAGAGAAAGTGTAGGTTTCATAAACGCCCTCTTCACATCAGTATCGGCAACCTCAGTTACGGGACTTATAGTAGTGAACACAGCTCACCACTGGAGCCTGTTTGGAAAAACGGTGATACTATGCCTGATACAGATTGGCGGACTTGGTTTTATGACACTTACTACACTGATTGCTATTATACTAGGAAAGAAAATAGGTCTTAAAGACAGACTGATAATACAGGAAGAGCTGAATCAGTTCAATCTTTCCGGTGTAGTTAAACTTGTAAAATATGTGGTGAAGGCAACTTTCGTAATAGAAATTACGGGAGCTGTAATTCTGGCTTCAAGATTTATTCCGCAGTATGGAATTCTGAAAGGCTCAGCTTTTGCAGTATTCCATTCTGTATCTGCATACTGTAATGCAGGTTTCGATATTATAGGAGACAGTTTAGTAGGATATGCCGGTGATCCTTTGGTTATTCTCACGATATCAGGACTTATAATAATCGGAGGAATAGGCTATACAGTTTATATCGATATTGCGAACAGCAGAAAATTTGGAAGACTTTCAGTTCACAGCAAGTTTGCAATAATAATAACCGCACTTCTTCTTGCGGGAGGAACTTTGTTCATACTGGCCACAGAATGGAGCAATGCAGAAACTTTAAGAAATATGACTTTAGGAGAAAAAGTTCTTGCAGCTTTTATGCAGTCAGTAACTACGAGAACAGCAGGATTCAACAGTATAGATCTTTCGCATATAAGACCTGCAACTGCATTCTGCATGATAATTCTGATGTTTATAGGAGGCTCTCCGGGGTCTACTGCCGGAGGTATAAAAACTACAACATTTGGAACACTTATGGTGGCAGTATTTTCAATAGTTAGAGGAAAAAGAGAAGCCGAAGTTTTTAAGAGAACGATACCTAAAGACTTAGTATTAAGAGCTTTAGCTGTAGCTTTTGCGAGCGGCTTTCTAGTTGTATTTATGGTTATGGCCATGGCAATTACTGAAAATAAGGAGTTTCTCGCTATTGTATATGAGACTGTATCAGCATTCTCAACTTGCGGAGTAACTATGGGAATAACGTCCAATCTTACAGATATAGGGAAAGTTCTTATGCTTACGACTATGTATGTAGGAAAAGTAGGACCCTTGACGCTGGCCTTTGCAATAGCAAAAAAATCGAGCAATCTGGATGGAAATTACAAATATCCGGATGGAAAGATAATAATCGGATAATATTATAAAAATATAGCGGCCTTCTGGCTGATGGAGGAAAGAAAATGCAGGAATTTATTATAATAGGGTGTGGAAGTTTCGGAGAAAGCATAGCTAAGAGTCTTTATTCGAAAGGCTATGATGTTATGGTTATAGATAAAGATCATGAAAAAATTCAAAATATAGCAAACGATGTGACTTACGCTATAGAGGCGGATGCGATGGATGAAGCGACACTTAAATCGCTTGGCATAAGAAATTTTGATGTTGCAGTAGTCAGCATGGGCTCAGATCTTCAGGCTTCTATAATGATTACACTGCTTATAAAGGAGCTTGGAGTTGAAAAAGTCATAGCAAAAGCAAAAAGCGACATACACGCTAAAGTTCTTTATAAAATAGGAGCGGACAGAGTTATATTTCCTGAAAGAGATATGGGGATAAGACTGGCGCACAGTTTGGTAACAAAAAATATACTCGATTATATAGATTTAGATCCGAATCATTCTGTAGTAGAAATAGCGGCTGAAAAAGCATGGTGCAACAAGACGCTCAAGGAGATAGAACTTCCGAAGAAATACGGAATGAATGTAGTTGCGCTTAAGACACCGGAAGGAATGAGAATATCGCCGGGAGCTGATGATATAGTAGAAGAAGGCGATATAATAGTCGCTATAGTTGATACAGACGGTCTTAATAAACTTGGAAAAAATGAATAGACTTTAGAAATTAGATGAAAAGACTGGTATATTATAGTTATAATATAATTATAATACTAAGAAACTGGTGAAATATATGGGAGAAATAATAACTAGCTTGAAAAACAGCAGAATTAAATATATAAAATCTCTTTCAAGGAAAAAGAACAGATGGGCTGAGAAAAAATATATACTCGAAGGAATCAGATCGGTAGGGCAGCTTCTTGAAAATACAGACAGTGTAGAAGAAGTAATATACTCGAAGGAAGTTAAAAATCTCAATAGAGGAGAAGATGTTCTCAGAATTTCTGAGGATAGAGGTGTACTGTGCACAGAAGTGTCTAAAGAAGTTTTCGATTCGATTACAATGACAGAGTCTCCTCAATATATAATGGCAGTTGCTGAATTCAGACTTTCAGAACTCAGAGATGTTCTGAATAAGGGAAGACAGCTTATATTTCTCGACAGAATTCAAGATCCGGGAAATCTCGGAACTATAATGAGAACTGCGGAAGCAATGGGGTTTGACGGAATAGTATTTACTGACGGGACTGTCGATATTTACAATCCGAAAGTGCTGAGATCTGCAATGGGAGTTGAAATTCCTTTAATATATTATGAGACTTCTGAAGAGGCTGTCAGAGAGCTTAAAGAAAATGGAATAAGAATAATATCTTCTTATTTAGATACTGACAAAAATATATTCGAAGCTGATTTATCAGAGAGCGCTGCGATAGTGATAGGAAATGAAGCAAACGGAATTTCTGATGAAATAATAGCTGAATCGGATGAACTTGTAAAAATACCTATGGCAGGGAAAGCTGAATCTCTGAATGCGGCTGCCGCTTCGGCCATTATAATGTATGAATCTATGAGACAGAAAATCTGCAGATAATGCAGATTTTCAGTTTTTTAGAGGTGTTGTCGCTTTGTTCTTGTGAAGTTATTTTATTTCTGTGAATTTTGAGTTAAAAAGAGGTAAAAAATTGCAGCGGATAACTCAGCTGTCGAAAGGAGATGTTTTATTTGATAAATTTCATAGTCTGCGTAGATGACAGGATGGGAGTAGCTTTTAACAGAAGACTTTTAAGCCGTGATAAATATATAGACGGATATCTTGAAGAACTCTCTGAGTCGGGAAGAGTTGTTGCAGATAATAATTATATTAAATATATAGATAATGAAAACTATGAAAATTCTGAAAATATATCAGAGGAAGAGTTAAGAGGTAATGAAGAGAATATAAATATATTCTGCTCATCCAAAGATACTCTCAGCTATTCTAAAATAGCAGACAGAATTACAGTTTTTTTCTGGAACAGAAGATATCCTTCAGATGTTCAGTTTGACTATGATTATGTGAGAAACAATTTTCAGCTTGAAAAACATGAAGATGATATCGAAGGAAGCACTCACAGTCTGACTATGGAGATTTGGATAAGAAAATAGAAAGATTTGAAGAGAATATAAAAGAAAGGCAGTAGTATAATGGGTAAAAAGAAAAACAGCAGCAATATATTATGGGTCATATTCGCTTTGTTTATGATTTCAGGTATAGCAGTATTTCAGGAAAATAGTTTTTCAGGAGCAGTTATAGTTTTAACTTCACTGATAGCTTTATTTCCGCCGATTAGAGAATTTTTCAGAAACAGTATTTTTAAGAAAAAAAGTGTAATGAATATATTAAGCGTTGTTATAGCGGCATTAGGATTCTTTATTGCCGGAATTAATATGGACAGTGCCGACTTTGACACTTTTAAAGATACAGCAAGAAACATGCTCAATGATGACTATAAGAGTGAACAGGATATAGACGAGGGATTAGAAGGACAAGACTATCCTGAAGAAAAACCGGAAAATCAGTTTGAAGATTCAGAAGATATTAAGCAGTCTGATAATCAGGAAAACATTCAGCTTGAGAGCATACCTGAATATTCAGGGGAACCGTATGTAGTTGTAAATGACAATATTCCGCAGTTTACTGAAGCAGAGAAGCAGGAAAGAGAAGCTTATGAGTATTACAGTGAACTAGATGAGCTTGGAAGAGTCGGAATGGCCATTGGAGTATTAGGTAAAGAAACGATGCCTGAAGAAGGAGAAAAAAGAGGCTCGATAGGAAATGTAAAGCCTTCGGGGTGGCAGAGTGAAAAATATGACATAGTAAGCGGAAAATATCTCTACAATAGGTGTCATCTTATAGGATGGCAGCTTTCTGCAGAAAATGCCAATAGAAAAAATCTTATGACGGGAACGAGATATTTCAATGTAGACGGAATGCTTCCTTTTGAAAATCTGACTACAGACTATATAAAGGAAACGGGAAACCATGTAAGATACAGAGTCACTCCTGTTTTTCAGGGAGACAATCTTGTGGCAGACGGAGTGCAGATAGAAGCTTATTCGGTTGAAGATCAGGGTGAAGGAGTAGAATTCAATATATTCTGCTATAATGTTCAGCCTGGGATTGTAATTGATTATTCAGACGGCACCAGCTATGAGGAATAAGAAGACTGATAAAGAAATAAGAATGTGCTTGAATTTCTTTTCGGTTGAGTTCGTTTAAAGAATTTAAACAGTTTTTAAAATATTAGAAATACTGAACAGTTAATACAGCAGGAGCAGAATCTCAAAAGAGGTTCTGCTTTATTTTTTTAGAAAATTTAAAAATCCATTGCTAAAAAGCGAATACTGTGTTATCATAGTTCAAGTTGAGTCCTTCGTGACTTGACAGTGTATCAGTTTTTGGAATTAAGAGAACAGAAGTTTTAAGATAATTAAAAAAACTTTAAAAAAGTTTTAAAAAACTATTGACTTAATATTAAATAGCTGGTATAGTAGATAAAGTAGTCGCGAGACAAGCGCTACAGAGAAACTGAATTTTGAAAAATGAACAGCAGATAACCATAGTTAATTCCAAAGCGAAATTAACGATAATTCCATTCAGCAAAGAGCTGAAAATAAACAGTCAGTGAGAACTGGCCAAGACAAATTTTTAATGAGAGTTTGATCCTGGCTCAGGATGAACGCTGGCGGCGTGCTTAAC
>JAEZUY010000014.1 GCA_023420895.1 Bacillota bacterium
TTATCGGTATTCCAGTTGTAACCATTACTACCACAGTTTCTGCAAAGAATATAATTTGCACCATTGAAACTGAAACTACAAAATATCTTGCCGCTTCGCTCAGTATATCCACTTTATCCGCTATTATAAGTACTGGAAGGAACATTTCTGTAATTCCCGCCATTATCGATCCTGCTATTATTTCTGCCTGAGGAACTTGAAGAATTTTCATAACCGGCAGGAATATCATCCCTACATAATCAAAGAATGGAGTGTATTTTGCAAGTATCATACCTATAATTCCTATTGAACAGAGAAGTGAAATAACTTTCGACACCACTACTGCTCCATCTATTAAACTGTCTTTAACTCTCTTAACTGGACTTCCAGATGCATAAACTTTCTTTGAAGCTCTTTCAAGTCCTCTTTTAAACATCGATATATCATATTTAGATTCTTTCTTTATCTCCTCTTCTGTTAAAACTCTTCCATTGCTGTAAACTGAAGCCTTTTTGCTCAGCGGAGGAATTCTCACTAAGAAGAACGTCACCAGGAATGTTAGGAAAAATGAAGAGAAATACACTTTCAGAAAGTGATCCATAAGTCCTGCTGTCTGAACTACCAGCGCCGCATACCCTATGCTTACAGCACTGAATGAAGTAGCTATTATTGCCGCTTCTTTCTTTGTGTAGACATTTCCTTTATATAATCTGCTCGTTATTATAACTGCCATTGTAGAAGATCCTACGAAAGATGCTATAGCGTCTATTGCACTCTTTCCTGGAACTTTAAACAGAGGCCTCATTATAGGTTCGAAAAGCACTCCTACAAAATCTATGCTTCCATAGTCCAGAAGAAATGGAACAAAGAACGCTCCGACCGGAACTATCCATGCCACTCCAAGAACTATATCCGGAATAACTACTCCTCCTGTTTTTGGTCCGACTATTATATCCGGTCCCACAAAAGATGTGGTCATTGTAAGTGCATAAAGCAGTATGAACGCCGCTCCTGCTATATATAAAAGTATATGTACCACTGAATCTTTTTCATAATATTTTTTTATAGAACTGCCTTCCGGAGCAAAAAATCTCCCGTATATTCCCATTCCTGCATTTCCCATTATTACAAAGGCTACAAGCCATAATCCAAAACTTCCAAGTAAATTTATTATAGATGTATATATAACACCGAATACTATATTGCTGCTTCCTGCTATTTCAACAGGCACGAAGAAAACAAAGACAGCCAGTATAGTGAATAGAAGGAATTTCACAAATCCTATTTTCATATCGCTGCTGCTTAAATCAAAAGTGTCTATTACACCAGGGTCATTTAAGTCGAGCTTTTCAATTTCTTCTCTTCCTAAAACAGGTCTTGCTTCCACTTCAATCATCTCCTTAATTTTAATTTCTTATTTGTCTATTTATATATGCAAAAGCTGTGCCAACTTTGTCTTTTACTGAAGATAATCTTTATAAAGCCGTCAGTTAACCCGTTATTAATTTTTCATGAAAGTTTTCACGTGAAATATTTATTTCTAAAAAAAGAAAAAGTATGAAAAATTATCATAGTCTGCAAATTTTTCATACTTTAAGCTCTGCTATTTATGCAAATATTTATTCCATTTTATAATCGTCCAGTTTATTGTAAAGATTTCTCTCACTTATTCCAAGAGTAGCGGCCGTTTTTCTCTTATTCTTGTCCATACGCTCATAAGTCGCAAGAATATATTCTCTTTCAATATCTTTCAGTTTCTTTCCTATAGGAAGTTTTATCCACTCTCCGCTGTCATCTATGGGAACAGATTCCAGAAGAAACTGCGGAAGATCTGAGACATTTATAAACTCGTTCACAGAGAGTGCGACAGTTCTTTCTATTATATTTTCAAGTTCTCTTATATTCCCCGGATATTCATAATTTTCTAAAATAGATATAGCCTGATAGGAAACTGAACTTATATTTTTATCGAACTTCTTATTGTATTTATCTAAAAAATGTTTCACTAGAAGAGATATATCCTCTTTTCTCTCTCTGAGCGGAGGGAGATTGATATTTATAACATTGAGTCTGAAAAAAAGGTCTTCCCTGAAATTTCCTTTTTCAACTTCTTCTTTAAGATTCTTGTTTGTAGCCGCTATAAGTCTGAAATCCGAATTTACTGTTTCTGCCGAGCCCAGATGGCTGATTTTCTTATCCTGAATTGCTCTTAAAAGCTTTGCCTGAATAGACATATCCATATCGCCTATCTCGTCGAGGAAAAGTGTTCCTCCGTCGGCTTCCAGTATCTTCCCCTTGTAATCTTTATCAGCACCTGTAAATGCCCCTTTTTTATATCCGAAAAGTTCTGATTCTAAAAGTTCTTTGGGTATTGCGGCACAGTTTATTATCTGCATAGGTCCTTCTTTTCTTATTCCTGAATAATGTATCTTTCTCGCTATAAGGTCTTTTCCTGTTCCGCTCTCTCCTGTTATAAGAACGTTTATATCTATATCTTTTATCTTATCTATTATCTCAAATACATTCTTCATTTTAGAGCTCCCAGCTATTATATCGACATCTCCTTTTTCTTCTTTCTTTTCTCTGAGCTCTTTAACTTCTCTTGTGAGACCTCTGTATTCTAATGCCTTATTTATTAAAATTTTAAGACTTCCTATTTCGAGCGGCTTAGTTATATAGTAATACGCTCCGAGCTGAATCGCTTTTACCGAATCTTCTATACTCCCGTAAGCCGTCATGGCTATTACTATTATATTTCTGTTTATCTTCTTTATATTCTGAAGCACATCCAGTCCGTGATACTCTCCAAGAAGCTGGTCTAAAAGCACAAGATCTATATCTTCATTCTCTATTATCTCCATAGCTTCCGGGACTTCTGCGGAAGTTATGACATCATAACTGTCCGAAAGCCCTAGTTCAAGCGCTGTGAGAATAGACGGTTCATCATCTATTACAAGTATTCTGTTCAATGCAATGTCTCCTCCTGTCTAGCTGAAAAATTTTATTATAACTTCTGTTCCTGAATTTTTTTCACTTTTAATATCTATTATTCCATTATTCTCTAGAACTAATTTTTTTACTATCGACAGCCCCATTCCTGTTCCGCTGGCTTTAGATGTATAGAAAAGTTCATATATCTTATTTAGATTTTCAGGCTCTATCCCGACTCCGTCATCTTTTATAATTATTTCTGTAAACTTATCTTTCTTTTCAGCCTTTAATTCTATTTCTCCTTTTTCTTTTATAGAATCAACACTGTTCATTAATATATTTAAGACTATCTGCTTAAGCTGATAAGGGTCTATAAATATTTCAGCATTTTCGATATCTTCCTTTATAACTATATTTTTCTTTTTAATATACGGCTTTATCAGTACTAAAACCTCTTCAAGCACTGAACCTATTTCTATATTTCTTGGAGACGGTTTCTGCTGCCTTGAATAGTCGAGAAGAGAATACGTAAGTCTGTCGAGTCTTCCAAGTTCCTGAGGCACTACTGACATGAATTTTTCAAAAAACCTCTCATCTTCTTTCTTATCCGGAAGCATATCCACAAACATCTTTATAGATGTAAGAGGATTTCTGACTTCATGAGCTATCCCCGCTGACAGAATTCCAAGCGAGTTCATCTTGTCATTCTGAGCTAAAATCTCATTAGTCTTCTTTTCCTTAGTCATATCAGAAACCGAAAGCAGAAATCCCATGCTCTCTTCACTCTCTTTAAGCGGAATAAGAGCATATCTTATGAACTTCACCGTTTCATCTTCTGTTTTTAATTCAGCATCATTGATGAATTTTCCTTTTTTAAGAATTTTCCTGCTGAAATTTTCGAGAATTTCTATGCACTTGAAATCTGTTCCGATATCTATATCTTCATCCAGTATCTCCGAAATCAGACTGTTGCATGCCGTGACCTTTCCGTCTCTTCCAAAAGCCGCATTCCAATATCCACATTGTCTATTATCTTTTCTCTCAAATTGTTTTCCTGTTCAAGCTGGGCTGTTCTTAAAGCAACTTCTTTTTTCAGCTTTCTGTTCACTGCAGCAATTATGAGTGATAATGACAATAATACAGATATCACTGCTATGGCTATCTGTTTCCATTTTTCATTTTCTTCTATATTTTCACCAAACCACTTTAACGATATTTTTTCATAAGTTCCATTACGCTGAAGAGTTTTCAGGGCCCTGTTTATATCGTCTATCAGGTTTTCTTTTCCTTCAGTTCCGGCTATACTGTATCTTATAGTTTCCGATATATTGTCTGCAATCTTTATTTCCTTCTGAAGACCTCTCTTCTGTATATAATAGAGACCTGTGAGTCTGTTTCCTGCAAAAGCGTCGACTTCTTTATCTATGAGCGCTTCAATGGCTTTTTCCTGATTTTCATACTCTTTTATATCAGAATCTTTCACTCCTGCCGCTTTGAGCATCTCTTTAGATATATCTCCTCTCTGCACGGCTGCAGTTTTTCCTTTTAAATCGTCTATTCCAAAAATAACTGTATCGTCTTTGAGAACGAAAATGCTCTGTGAATTGACCAGAGTCTCCTGAGAAAATATCAGATTTTCCGCTCTCGATTCAGACTGATTTATTCCCTGAATCAGATCGGCGTCTCCGTTTTTTACAAGCTCCAGTGCTGTGTTCCAGTCTGCCGGGATATACTCGACTTCTATTCCAAGCTCTATTGCTATCGCATTCATAAGATCCACATTAAAGCCTCTGTAGTTTCCTGCTTCATCTATGTACTCGTATGGAGGATAGTCTTTATCCCCAGTAACTTTTAACATTCTTTCTGCATTTGCTCCTGAAGAAAGAAAAACTATCGCGGCTATAAAAAATATACTGACTCTCCCAAACAGTTTTTTCATATTCATCACTCTATACCCTTTTCTTCTATATTAAAAGAGCTCCCTATTCAGGAAGCTCAACTTTTATTATATCGCCTTTTTTAATTTCTCCGCCTTTTACTACCTTTGTAAAAATACCTTCTGCAGGCATTACACATTTACCTACAGTCTTTCCTATATTGCACATAGTGTGACATTCTTTTCCTATTTGAGTAACTTCATGAACTGTATCTCCTATTTTAAGAACTGTTCCTACTGGAAGTTCATGCAGGACTAGCCCCTCAGTAGTAATATTTTCTCCGAATGCTCCAAGAGGAAGATCTTTTATTCCTTCTTCTTCCATCTTGTGGTAGCTTTCTATAGCCAGAAGACTTACCTGTCTATGCCATTTTCCTGCATGAGCATCGTCTTCAAGACCGAAATCCTCTATAAAATTTCCTTTTCCTATAGGCTCTTTTTTAATACCTTTTCTGTCACTTCTGTTTATTTCTAATACTTTTGCCTCTGCTGTCAAAACTAACACCTTCATTCAATGATTTTTATACTTACTCTGATATTATAACATAAATTATCAGTTTTTTATTCATTACGCTACATTATAACTTTGCTCTCACTCTTGGTTATAACAGAGTTTATCACTATATTGAATTTAGGATTTATCTCCTGTATTTCTTTTTTCACATCATTTGCGAGATAGTTGCATCTCTTTTTATCTAAAGGATAGTCTATTTCAAGGTCAAAAATTATATTGCATCTCCTTTTAACACTCGTCATTCTGAAATTCCTTATTTTGTAATCTTTATTTATTTCTTTCAGTATATCCACAAATTTCTTCTTAGTTTCAAGGACTACCTCAGGATCTGTAAGTATAGGGTCCATGTGGACTACTATCTCTATATTGAGCTTCTCTTTAACTTCATCCTCTATTTCATCTATTGATGCATGCGCTTCAGCTATATCTACATAGTCAGGCACTTCTGCATGAATAGATGCAACTCTTCTTCCTGGACCGTAATCGTGAACCTTTAAATCATGAGTTCCCATTATGAACTCTCCTGATTTTACTATATTGTCTATTTCTTTAAGAAGCTCTTCGTCAGGAGACATTCCAAGAAGCAGATTCGTTGTCTCCTTAGCTATTGTAAATCCAGTATATAAAATTAAAACAGATACTACGGTGCCTATATATCCGTCCAAATTTAAATCGAAAAATTTTCCGACAAGGAGTGCCAGAACAACTCCTAAAGTTGCGAAAACATCGCTTATACTGTCCATAGCAGTAGCCTTCATTACAGAAGAATTTATTTTTTTTGCAATATATTTATTATATGAATACATCCATACTTTTATGAGCACTGAAAGCGAAAGGATTATCATCATTGTAGAATTGAATTCCATTTCTTCAGGATTTATTATCTTTCCTACTGATGATTTTAAAAGCTCAAATCCCACAAGCAATATTACTAATGAAACTACTAATGACGCTATATATTCAAATCGTCCGTGTCCCATCGGGTGCTCCTGGTCTGGAGGAGTATTGCTCATCTTTGCACTTATTATAGTTATTGCAGATGAGCCAATATCTGTAAGATTATTGAATGCATCCGATATTATAGCGATACTGTTTACAAAAGTTCCTATGAGAATCTTTATTATAAACAGAACTAAATTGCATATCAGTCCTAAAACTCCTGAAAGAATTCCATATTTCTCTCTTACATCTCTGTCATCTGTATCTTCATAATTTTTTATGAGTCTTCTGGCAAGAATTTTTATCATGTCTTATTTCTCCCTTATAAAGTCTCCTGATTTTCCTCCAGTTTTTTTCAGGAGTCTCACGTATTCTATTTCCATTCCTTTATCTACACTCTTGCACATATCGTAAATAGTCAGAGCTGCAAGTGAAACTCCTGTCAGCGCTTCTATTTCAACTCCTGTTTTTCCTACAGTATTTACTTCTGACTGTATATAAACTCCGTCTTCTTTTACTTGAAATTTTATATCTGCTCCTGTGAGGAATATATTATGGCACATCGGAATTAAATCACTCGTCTTTTTTATTCCCATAATTCCTCCTATCTGAGCAACTGAAAGGACATCACCTTTCTTTATCGTTCCTTCTTTGAGTTTTGTGAGCGTTTCTTCATTCATTCTTATGAAACCCTCTGCAACAGCAGTTCTCTTAGTTTCACTCTTGTCTGTAACTTCAACCATTCTTGCTCTTCCTTCTTCGTTAAAATGTGTAAAGTCCATAACTCCACCTCCATTTTTTATCTCAAATATATTATACCACATTATCTGAATTTATATTCAGTTTTAATTCTTCTTTTATTTAAATGATAATATGATATTTCTTTAAATTTATTGTTATTATAACAATTATACATTACTGATTATCATTAACATTATTTTATTATTTATTTTTATACTTATTTTTGATATTTTATTATTGTATTTAAAAATTCCTGACAGTTCTTTCCTCTGTATTATTGTTAATATCTCTATTTTTAAGTTATTATATTGAGAAGGGAGGAATAAAAATGAAATTTAAACTTATAAGTTCGAGAAACGCCGCTGAATTTGAAAGAATAGTAAACGAATTTATTTCTGAAAATGAAATTTCTAAAATAACTTACGATACTGTTTCTGATAACGGATTCGTAATATTCGTAGCCTATATTGAATATTAAAAAAACTGCACTTCTGTGCAGTTTTTTTATCCTCCTATTTTAGACATGCTAGTCTCTACAAATTCGCCGTCTTCGAGATGATGCTCTTCAGGCTTAGCCATTATTGCATCTCTGAGAACTTCTTTAAGTTTTTCATAATCATCAAGATAAGGCTTAAGATCTATATCATTGTTAGAATGAAGACACAGTTTAAGAAAACCTTTGGAAGTCAGTCTGACTCTATTGCAGTCTTCACAGAATTTACAAGTTATAGGTCTTATTATTCCCACTTTTCCTGTCCCGTTCTCCAGCTGATAATAAACTGCTGGAGATGACGGATCGTCTCTCTCTGCAGGTTTCAGTTCTGGAACCTTTTCAAGCACTATATCTCCGCTTATAGTTTTTTTATCCTTAAATTTAAGAACTTCTCCTATCGGCATAAGTTCTATAAATCTGACATCTATGTTCTCATTTCTTGTAAGTTCTACAAGATTTGGAATTTCGTCTATATTAAATCCGTCTATTAAAACGGCATTTATTTTTATAGGAGTAAGACCCACTTCTTTAGCTTTTTCAATTCCTCTCATAACATCGTCTATATTTCCGAATCTAGTTATTTCAGCATATTTTTCAGAATCTAATGTGTCAAGACTTATATTCACTCTGTCAAGCCCTGCTTTCTTTAAATCCTCAGCATATTCTTCAAGAAGCACTCCATTAGTAGTCATTGCAATTTCCTCTATATTCTCAAGCTTATCTATTCTAGATATGAAATTGACTATATCCCTTTTTACTAAAGGTTCTCCTCCTGTGACTCTAACTTTTCTAACTCCCAGCTCTGAAAGAGCTTTAGTTATCTTATAGAAATCTTCAAAGCTCAGTATATCTTCATGCTCAGCTTTGCAGATTCCCTCTGCAGGCATGCAGTACTGACATCTCAGATTGCAGAGATCAGTAACTGATATCCTCAAATAATTTATCTCTCTTCCAAACGAGTCTTTCAAAAGACCACCTACTTAATCTATTTTTTCCCCATTCTTATATTATAACAGTATTCTAACTATTAATCACCGTAATATTTTAGAAAAAACATCCCTTTCAAAAATAAAAAAGGCTGTATGAATAATTTCATACAGCCTTTTAATCCCCATATTACACAACCTAATGTTAACCTTTTAAATAACGTTCTATTCTTTTTCTTTGAGTTTTCTATAGTCCTCAAGTTCTTTCTGAGTATTTAAGTTCAGAAATATATCTTTTTTTCCGATATTATCTGCATTCACAATATGCGTATCGGATATTTCGACCAGAGCCCTTATAGCTCTCCGGTCTTCTTTCAGAATTTTCTCTATTTTCGGAACGAGAGATTTCCTGTAGAATCCGTTAAAAAGCTCTAATCTTCCATCTCTCATAGGAATGCAGATTTCTGCATTCACTCTGTCTGTTTCATTTTTCATATATTCAATGAAGTCCATATCTATCTCCGGCATATCACATGCAAGGAAATAGACGTATCTGCTTTCTGAGTATTTGAGTGCAGCATGAATACCGCTCAGCGGACCTTTCTGAAATATAATATCCTGAATCACAGTTATATAGTCCTCGTCCTCATATATTTCAGGACTGTTTGTCACTACTATTATCTGACTGAATTTACGCTTCAGTTCCTCTGTATTTCTTTTAACTATATTTTCTCCGCTGAATTCTATTCTCTGCTTGTCAAATCCCATCCTGGAGCTCTTTCCGCCTGCTAAGACTGCCGCTGTGCCGAATTTTTTCACTTCTCAGCCTTCTATCTTGCACAGTCGCTGTCATTTTCCAGCATTATATCGAGACCGTGAGCAACTGAATCTATAATATATTCAAGAGTCTCTCTCACTGCTTTGGCGCTTCCAGGAAGGTTTATAATAAGACTTCTATTTTTTCTTATTCCTGACATACCTCTTGATAGCATTCCTCTTGGAGTTATCGAAAGACTGTAATATCTCATAGCTTCCGATATTCCCGGAGTAGGTCTGTCAATTACTGCTGCTGTCGCTTCTGGTGTATTATCCCTGGGACTGAATCCTGTTCCTCCAGTAGTCAGTATGAGCTCTATTCCCAGTTCATCAGACATATATATCATCTCTTCCGAGAGTCTGTCCTTATCATCAGGAAGAACTGCATATCTTTCCACTTTATATCCTCTGTCCTCTACTATTTCTTTAATAACCTTTCCGCTTACGTCTTCTCTCTGTCCTTTCGAACCTTTGTCGCTCGCCGTAATTATGCCTACTCTGTACATTTTATTCTAGCCTCCCCAAGGAAGTGTTAAATATTCTTTCTTCATTCTGTTATATTCTGTTTTGAAAAGTCTTTCATGACCTGCTTCCCAGTCAGCAAGCTTTTCAAGAAGTTTTTTAATTTCCGGATCATCTATTTCTTCAGCTGACTCCTGATAGAACTCTTTAAAATCTTTTTCTATAAGGTAAGCCATACGAATAACTGTAAGATTCGGAACGTCTGATTCTGTCATAGTAGTATCTATGTTTTCAGACTGTGCTCTTAAATTAAATATAGAAGATTCATCTCTGTTAAGGAATTCTTCATTAACTTTGTAGTCATCTGTGCTGTCTGCATAGCTTTTTATCTCTTCTTCTATATATTTATAGTGTTCATATTCCGCCTCTGCAAGTTTTAAAAACAGTTCTTTAGTAACTGGACTTCTGAACGATTCTGCTTTTTCTTTAAAGAAATTGTGTCCATCCAGCTCCATCTGTCTTGCAAACTGCAGAATTCTAAGGCTTTTTGATTTTTGGTCTTCACTCATGTTTATACCCCTCTCTGAATTTCAGCATCTGCTCTGAATTGTCAAATGCCTATGTGATATTTAATTCTGAAGCGTGTCAGATTTCAGAAATTTGTATCCGTAATATTATATATACCCAGTTTCGCAGCATAATCCACAATTATCAATTATTATCAATTAATAATACTTCCTCTATATAAGTCAGAAACCCTATCCCTCCCGGGATAGGATTTCAAATTTTATATCTAAATAAATCTCTATTATTTTTCTTTATCAACCATAAGCTTTTCAAGTATTCCTTCTAAGCCCATAGTCTCTTCCCAAGTCGCTTCTACGAATTTACCGTCGACTTTTTTGTAAGTCTGTTCAGGATTGTCAAGATACATGAATTCTGTTGTCATTCTTCCTTTTAGACAAAGAGGTCTTCCAACTATAGGTTTCTTCGCTCTTACAGCGACTCTCTTGCCATTTCTAGAAAGAACTTCGAATTTACATCCGTATTCACATACCTTACATTGAACTTCTTCAACTTCGCCTTCCCAGCTTCTAGTTTTACCCATAAGTCTTCTGTCAAGAAGCGCTCCGACAGGGCAAACTGCAACACATCTGTTACAAGATACACATGTAGATTCTTCTAAAGTCATATTAGCATCCGCTGCGATTTTAGTGTCGAATCCTCTGTTTGCGAAAGTAAGAACCTGTCTGTCTGAAACTTCTGCACAAGTTCTAACGCATTTTCCGCAAAGTATGCATTTCGTGTCGTTCTTTATTATATAAGGACTTGAGTTGTCAAAAACTTTTCCTGCTTTTCTAGCTCCGTCGTGCTCTCTGAAGTGAACGCCGTATTTATACGATGCGTCCTGAAGCAGACACTCTCCTGCTTTCTGGCAAGTCAGACAGTCATTAGGGTGATTGTCTAGAAGAAGCTGAAGTATATCTTTTCTTGCATTAACTATTTTTTCTGTTTCAGTATGAACTACCATACCTTCCTGAACTAGTATTGAGCATGAAGTCTGCAGTTTATTTACTCCCTCAACCTCAACTATACAGAGTCTGCATGCTGAAACTATTTCTAACCCCGGTTCATAGCATAGTGCAGGAATATTAATTCCCACTGTCGCAGCCGCCTGAAGTATTGTGTAGTTTTCAGGAACTGTGACTTTTATGCCATCTATTGTAAGATTAACATTTTCCATTTTAAGCCTCCTAAATTTATCTCTAAAAATTACTGCTTAATAAATAACTGCTATCTCTTGATAACTGCTCCAACAGGACAAACTGTCTGACAGTTTCCGCACTTGATACAGTCCGCTGTATTTATTACGTGTCTTTCTTTAACTTTTCCGTCGATACAGCTTACAGGACAGTTTCTAGCACATTTTGTACATCCGATACATTTGTCTGTTATATAGTATTCTAGAAGTTCCTGACAAACTCCTGCAGGACATTTCTTGTCGTTAACGTGTGCTTCATACTCGTCTCTGAAGTATTTCATTGTAGAAAGCACTGGGTTAGGAGCTGTCTGTCCTAGACCGCAAAGAGACGAAATTTTGATTGTCTCAGCAAGACTTTCAAGTCTGTCAAGATCTGCTGTAGTTCCTTTTCCTTCTGTTATTTTTTCAAGAAGTTCAAGCATTCTCTTAGTACCTTCACGGCAAGGTGTACATTTACCGCATGACTCTTCAACTGTGAAATCAAGATAGAATCTTGCGATGTCCACCATACAAGTTTCTTCGTCCATAACTATCATTCCGCCTGAACCCATCATTGAGCCCATAGCTGAAAGGTTTTCAAAATCGATTGGAGTGTCTAGGAAATCTGCAGTTATACATCCTCCTGACGGTCCTCCAGTCTGAACAGCCTTGAATTCTTTTCCTCCAGGAATTCCTCCTCCGATATCATAAACAACTTCTCTAAGAGTAGTTCCCATTGGTATTTCAACAAGACCTGTATTATTAACTTTTCCACCTAATGCGAAAACTTTTGTTCCTGGCGATCCTTCTGTTCCGAATGATTTGAACCAGTCTGCTCCTTTTCTTATTATTTGTGGAACGTTTGCGTAAGTTTCAACGTTGTTTATAAGTGTAGGTTTTTGCCATAGACCTTTGTTCGCTGGGAACGGAGGTTTATTTCTAGGCATACCTCTTTCACCTTCTATAGATGCTATAAGTGCAGTTTCTTCCCCGCACACGAATGCTCCTGCTCCAAGTCTTATTTCAAGATCAAAGCTAAATCCTGATCCGAATATATTGTGACCTAGAAGTCCTCTTTCTTTAGCCTGATCTATAGCTATTTGAAGTCTCTTTACAGCTATAGGATATTCGGCTCTGATGTAAACATATCCCTGATTTGATCCTACTGCATATCCTGCTATAGTCATTGCTTCAACTACTGAGTGAGGATCTCCCTCAAGTATAGATCTGTCCATGAACGCTCCCGGGTCACCCTCGTCAGCGTTACATACAACGTATTTTACGTCTCCAGTAGCTTTAGCTGTGAATTCCCATTTAAGTCCTGAAGGGAAACCACCGCCTCCTCTACCTCTTAGTCCTGAGTCTTTCATAACTGCTACAACATCTTCAGGCTTCATTTCTGTAAGTGCTTTATGAAGCGCCTGATATCCGTCATAAGCTATATATTCTTCTACACATTCAGGGTCTATCATACCGCAGTTTTTAAGTGCAACCCTTTCCTGTTTTGCATAGAACTGAACTTCGTCAATTGCAAGTATCTTGTCGCCTTCCATAGATCCTTTATATAGAAGATCTTTAACAACTTCATCATTTGTTAAATCATTGTCAACTATTGTTTCTACATCTTCAAGTTTTATATGGCTGTAGAAAGTTCCTTCAGGATAAACAACTACAACTGGTCCTGCCTCACAAAGACCGAAACATCCTGTTCTCACAACATCTACGTCTTTAGCCATACCTTTTTCGTCAAGTACTTTTTTGAATTTATTTTCTATTTTATCTGATTTTGATGATGTACATCCTGTACCACGGCAAATAAGCACCTGTTTTCTGTATTCACTCTTGTCTTCCTGAGTGTCATTGTGTCTAAGTGCTATTTTAGGCAAAGTATTTTCTTTTATCTCTTGTAAATCTTTAATAGTAATCACTAAAGTGCACCCCCATAAATTTAAAGTTCCTCATAATTAGTTATGTTTGAATTATTATTCTTCGTCTTCAGCTGGAAGCTCTCCTGATTTGTATTTAGATATTATTTCCTTAACTTCTTCAGGCTGAAGTCTTCCATAAACGTCTTCGTTAATTGTCATAACCGGCGCAAGTCCGCATGCTCCGATACATCTAGTTGCTGTTAGAGAGAATTTTCCGTCAGGTGTAGTTCCGCCTACAGCCAGGTCAAGATCTTCAGAAATTACGTCTACTACTTTCTGAGAACCTTTAACGTAGCAAGCTGTTCCAAGGCATACACCGATTTCATACTGTCCTTTAGGTATAAGTGTGAACTGTGCATAGAAAGTTATAACACCGTATACTTCAGACAGTGGAATTCCTAAACCTCTAGATATCTTCTGCTGTACTTCTATAGGCAGGTATCCGAACATATGCTGCGCTTCGTGAAGAACTTCCATTAGAGCGCCCTTTTTGCTTTTTCTTTGTTCTATAAAGTAATCAAGTTTTTGAAGCTTTTCTTTGTTAGCTTCCATATCGAATTTGAATTCCATTTCCTAACCTCCTGTTTTTTTGCCTCTTTGTTTTGAAAATCCCACTATAGAAATGTATAATGGAATTCTACCCTTGTTTTAAGTTTAATGTTTATTTGTGAAATAGTCAATAAATGATATTTTTTATTCAATAAATGTGACAATTTCCACTAAATTTTAATAGTCTTTATCATTAAATACTAATTGTCTATACTTGGAATACATTTTCCTAATGAATAATTATTCTGATACTTTCCCATTTTCAGCCTAATTTTAAATAAAAAAACGGTTTTCAGTAGAGATACTTTTATTTATTTCCCTATAAAAACCGTTTTCTTAATAAATCTTTATTGTTAAAAAAATATCTATCTTTTATTTTAACCGTATTTTCCGCTTTTTAAAGCATTTTTTATGCTTTAAAGTGTCAGCACACCTTCATAGAAAATATTTCCCATTCCTCCGACTTTTATCGGACAGTCTATATTGAGATCGAGTATCTCACAGAAAACCGTGCTCGGTCTCACATCGTAGCATCCTTTAAAACATATGCATTTTTTAACTGAAACTATATCGTTTCTTCTGAGGAAGAAAACCATGCCGGCATTCTCAGTTCCGGAACATGATTTTTCCACTATTCTGAACTCCTGAATTTCAAACTGTCTGCTTTCTATCATCAGATCTTCATTAAAATAGAAAAGGTTTATCTTCGGATATTCTGCAAGATTCAGATTAAGTCTTCTTATAACTTCTTTAGCCTTTGCTATATCCACATTTACACTTCTCAAATCTTCAGAAGTCTTAACCGGTATGATTATATCCTGGGTTCCCGTATATACAAGTTCCGGATATACATCATAACCCTCGATTCCTATTCTGTCAGGCTCTATGCCTATCATATCAGCAATTATTTCTATATTCTTTATCACCTGAAGAAGTGTAGGGCTCCCTTTAGTCATCTCAACCCTTTTTACTTCCCAGTCTTCAAAATATATATCTATAGGAGTGATTTCTATCTGTGTCTCAGCGTATACAGTAATTACACCGTTATCAGTATTGTCTATATATCCTTTTTCTGCAAGTGTGTAGAAAGCGGAAATTATGCTTGAACCGCAAAATTTTCTCTCATGAGTATCTCTGAAAAATCTAAGTTTGAATTTATCTTCGCTTAGTCTATAAACAAAAACCGTTCTTTCCAGTTTCAGCACCCTTATAATATCCTTTACATCCTGCTCTGAAAGTCCAGTCGCATCCGGTATTATCGCTACTGATTTACCGCCAAAAGGCACATCCGTAAAGGCGTTTGTCTGATATATTATTACTTGCATATCTATTGCTCCTTACTTTGTTTATTATCTGAGTGATTTTCCAGTAAATCCACTAAAATTTCGAGCTGGTTTTCGTCACTGCATTCAATTTCAATGATTCGTCTATTTTTTCGTCTTTTCAGATTCACCTTCGCTCCCAGAGACTCTGTGAGTCTCTTCTCTATATCTTCTTCTATAAGCCTGTCGAGTCTTTCTTCTCTAGAAGGCCTGTTTATTTTTTTGTCCTTATCTCTATATTCAGGCGATTCATTCAATTTTCTCGCCAGCATCTCACTGTCTCTGACCGTGAGATTTTCTCTCTGAATTCTTTTGCTGAATTCAGTCTGAAGACTCCTGTCTTTTAAAGAGAGAACTGCTCTTGCATGACCGGCGCTCAGTCTGAAATTCTTAAGATCTTCTATTACCTCTTCAGGAAGTGTTAAAAGTCTCATCGTATTGGAAATATACGATCTGCTCTTTCCCAGTATTCCTGCAAGATCTTCCTGTTTATTGTCTGTAGAATCCAGAAACTCTTTAAAAGCCGCTGCTTCTTCAATCGGCGAAAGATTTTCTCTCTGGAGATTTTCTATAATAGATATTTCCTTTTCTCTTTCCTCATCCACATCATCCATGACTATGGCTGGAACTTCACTCATATTGAGAGACATAGCGGCTCTCCATCTTCTTTCGCCTGCAATTATTCTGAATCCGTTTTCCGTCTTCTTTAAAATTACCGGCTGAATGATTCCGTTTCTTCTTACTGATTCGGTAAGATCCTCCATAGCCTCTTCTCTGAATACTTTTCTTGGCTGATTTTCATTTGGAATTATATAGTCTATATCAATATACTCTATCTCCATTTCTCTTCCCCTTAAAACAATATATCTATTATTATACCATATAAGACGGAAATACTTCACAAATTAAAGAAATATGCGCTTGCAGTTCTCCCGCTCTAAATTCTAGAGCGGTTTCTTCTTCGGATTTCCTCCGCCTCTAGGATATTTCTTAGGAGTATTTTTTACTTTCTTCACCGTCAGAATATTATGATCTAAATCGCTGAAAGGAATGTGCACATCTTTTTTTGTGTCAATTTTTCCTCCGAGAATTCCGATAGCGTTCTTAGCGTCTTTAAGTTCATCTTCAAGATCCGGTCCTTTCATTGCGACAAAATATCCGCCTTTTTTAACGAAAGGTATGCAGTATTCTGAAAGCGTGTTAAGGGAAGCGACTGCTCTCGACATCACTATATCGAAAGACTCTCTGTATCCCTCTTTTCTTCCGAACTCTTCTGCTCTTCCGTGAACAGTCTCAACATTTTCAAGCCCCAGTTCATCTATAACTGCATTCAGAAATTTAAGTCTCTTGTTAAGACTGTCGAAAAGAACCATCTCTATTTCAGGAAGAAGTATTTTTACAGGAAGCCCCGGAAATCCTCCTCCCGTTCCGATATCGATAGCTCTGTGGTTTTTTTCTATAACGGACGATTTCAGTATGGCCGCTGAATCTAGAAAATGTTTTATATCTATCTCGTCATCATCAGTTATTGCAGTTATATTCATTTTCTGATTCCATTCTTTCAGCATCTCTTTATATATGCCGAATCTTCTTATGACCTCATCGTCATAATCTATTCCGAGTTCTTGAAGACCTCTTTCTAAAAGTCCTTCTTTCAACCTCATCTTCCTCTCTATCTTTTTCTGTTCTGCTGTTCAAGATAAATGAGAAGCACATTTATATCTGCAGGAGATACCCCCGATATTCTCGAGGCCTGTCCAACAGATTCGGGCTTTATGTCATTCAGCTTCTGTCTTGCTTCTATTCTGAGTCCATGTATCTTCTCATAGTCTATATCTTCACTCAGCTTCTTATTTTCAAGTTTTTTGAACTGTTCTATCTGTATATTCTGTTTCTTTATATATCCTTCATATTTTATCTGTATATCCACCTGCATTCTGACTTCTTTAGGAAGTTTAGGTCTTTCTCTGTCCAGAATTTCCGATTTATCGTAATTTATTTCAGGTCTCTTTATAAAATCATAAAGAGATACAGGTGTTTTTAAGTCCGATGTTCCAAGAGTTCTCACGATTTCATTCGTTTCTTTATTCGGATTGAGTTTTATCTCTTTAAGCCTTTCTATTTCATTTTCTACAGATTCTTTTTTCGCAAGATATCTCTTGTATCTCTCTTCAGTGACAAGTCCTGCCGCATATCCTTTTTCAGTGAGTCTCAAATCTGCATTGTCCTGTCTTAAAGTGAGTCTGTACTCAGAACGTGAAGTCATCATTCTGTACGGCTCTTCTGTTCCTTTCGTAACTAAATCGTCAATCAGAACTCCTATATAGGCCTCTGAACGGTCTAGTATCATAGGTTCCTTCCCGTCCAGCTTAAGCGATGCATTCACTCCGGCTACAAGTCCCTGAGCCGCGGCTTCCTCATATCCTGATGTTCCGTTTACCTGCCCCGCAAAGAAAAGATTGTCTATAGTTCTCGATTCAAGCGATCTCTTCAGCTGTATCGGATCTATGCAGTCGTATTCTATTGCATAGGCCGATCTCATTATCTGAGCATTTTCAAGTCCTTCCACCGTTTTAAACATCTCTAAAACAAGATCTTCTGAGAAAGTTGTAGAGAGTCCCTGTATATACAGTTCATTAGTATCTCTTCCTTCAGGCTCTATAAACACCTGATGTCTGTTTTTATCTCCGAATCTCATAACTTTATCTTCTATCGTAGGACAGTATCTTGGACCTACAGACTCCATTTTTCCTGAATACATTGGAGATCTGTCTATATTCTCTCTTATTATTCTGTGAGTCTCTTCGCTCGTATAAGTCAGATGGCAAGGCACCTGATCTATATTTAGTCCGTCAGTCATGAATGAAAAAGGTATTATCTCTTCATCGCCTTCCTGAACTACAGTTTTAGAAAAATCTACGCTTCTGCTGTTAACCCTCGCAGGAGTACCAGTCTTAAATCTCTTAAGACTGAAACCTATGTTCTTCAGAGATTCTGAAAGTTCATTCGAAGGATAGAGTCCGTTAGGACCTCCCTCATAATTCAGCTCTCCTATATATATTCTCCCTTTCAGATACGTTCCTGTCGAAACTACTACAGCTTTCGCATTATATATCTGTCCGGTCTTAGTCTTTATTCCTTTAAGCTCTCCGTCTTCAACTATTATCTCTGTAACTTCTCCCTGCTTCACATCCAGATTTTCTCTATTTTCAAGCTTATATTTCATCTTTTTCTGATATTCAAATTTATCTGTCTGAACTCTAAGCGAATGGACTGCAGGTCCTTTCGAAGTGTTCAGCATTCTCGACTGTATGGTCGCTTCATCAGTATTTATTCCCATTTCTCCGCCGAGCGCATCTATTTCCTTTACCAGATGCCCTTTTCCTGTTCCTCCTATAGAAGGATTGCAGGCCAAGAGAGCTATGGCATCAAGACTCATAGTCAGTATAAGAGTCTTCTTTCCGAGTTTTGCAGCAGCGAGTCCGGCTTCACATCCTGCATGGCCTGCTCCTACGACTATAACATCATAGTCCCCGGCAAAATACTCTACAGCTTTGTTCATAATATCACCTCAATTATTTACCTATGCAGAAATCTGAAAATATTTTTTCAAGCACATCTTCTCCGCTCGCATCTCCAGTGATTTCTCCAATATTCTGCCAGCAGTTTTTAACATCAACTTCCAGACAGTCTATAGGTATATCCATATTTATTGCATCTATAGCGTCGTACATATTTTCTCTTGCTCTTATCAGAAGGTCCTTCTGTCTTGCATTCGTTATTATAGTGTCTTCTTCTATTCTTATTTCATTGCTGAAGAACATATCTCTTACCGTTTCTTCTATATCTTCAAGTCCTGCTCCCCTGGTCATTGAAGTTTCAATTATAGGATGATTTGGAAGCAGTTCTTCTATATCTTCTCTTGATGTTCTCTGAGTGAGATCTGTCTTGTTCAGTATTACTAGAACTTTCTTGAATCTTATAAGATCGACTATCTTTCTGTCTTCTTCGTCAAGAGACTGGGACGAATCGAATATCATCATTACAAGATCAGCATCGTTTAAGGCCTCTTTAGCTTTAACGATTCCGATTCTCTCAACTATATCCTCAGTGCTTCTTATTCCCGCTGTATCAACTATTCTGAGAGGTATTCCGTTGAGACTTGCATACTCTTCTATCACGTCTCTGGTAGTCCCCGGAACGTCTGTGACTATTGCTCTGTCTTCTCCTAAAAGTCTGTTCATAAGAGACGATTTTCCCACATTGGGTTTTCCGAGAATAACAGTTCTTATTCCGTCTTTCACTATTCTTCCCGTCTCTGCAGTTGAAAGGAGTCTCTCTATATTTTCAAGTATGAGATTCGCTTTTTCTAAAAATTCTTTTGAACTTGCATCTTCCACATCGTGTTCTGAAAAATCTATAGAAGCTTCTATATGAGCAAGCATATCTATAAGCATATCTCTTATTATCGTAACATCTCTTCCGATACTTCCTTCAAGCTGATTTAAAGACATGTCGAAATTAGTCTCTGTCTTCGCCTTTATAAGGTCAATAACGGCTTCTGCCTGAGAAAGGTCTATTCTCCCATTAAGGAATGCTCTCTTCGTAAATTCGCCTTTCTCAGCGAGTCTGGCGCCATTTCTGAGCGTAAGGTCGAGTATTCTCTTCACAGATATTATTCCTCCGTGACAGTGTATCTCGACAACGTCTTCCGCAGTGTAAGTTTTAGGCGCTTTCATATATACCGCCATAACTTCATCTATCTTTTTCCCTGTTTCAGGGTCGTATATAAATCCGTAATTCAGATTTCTCTCTTCACATTCAGACAGACTGTCCGAATTTCCTGATCTGAACAGTCTGTCTCCTATTTTCAATGAATCTTTTCCGCTTATTCTTATTATCCCTATTCCGCCCTCTCCAGGCGGAGTAGCTATTGCTGAAATAGTATCTGTATCCATTCATTCCACTCCCAATTCTCTCTTTTACGTATATTTTACCATAGAGGAATAAATAAATAAAAATGTCCCATAAAATTATGGGACATTTTTATTTATTCAACTCTATTACAAGTCTTCTATTCGGTTCTTCACCTTCACTAAAAGTTTTAACTCTATCGTCATTCTGAAGTTCAGAATGTATTATTTTTCTCTCGTAAGGATTCATCGGTTCAAGTCTTATCGGCTTCTGATTCCTTACAACAGAATTAGCCAGTTTATTGGCAAGTTCTCTCAGAGTTTCTTCTCTTCTGGCTCTGTAGTCTGAAATATTAAGTATTACTTTTTTGTATCCCTTAACGTATTTATTCAGAACAAGAGTCAGATAGTACTGAATCGCATCAAGAGTGCTTCCTCTTTTTCCTATGAGTATGCTTTCGTCTCTGCTTTCAAGATTTACAAGATCAACTCTGAGTTCATTCTTATGCACTTCTATCTCAGCATCCCCTTCCATGCCCATAGCTTCTAAAAGATCTTTTATAAGCTTTGAAAGAACATAGTCGGCTTTCTTGTCGGCTATAACTTCGACCTTTGCAGGTCTAGTTCCTATAAGTCCTAAGAAACCCTTTGAAGGCTCTTCAAGAACGTTTATAGTAACCTCATCTTCCTGAGCGTTCAGTTCTGCCAGTGCAAGGCTTACAGCTTCGTCTATAGTCTTTGCAGACTGAATTGTTGACTTTAACAAGCCTTTTTCCTCCTTCGAGATTTATTTTATTCTATTTTTTCTTTTTGCCGCTTTTATTGCCTTTGCCGCTTTCTTCTACTTTCGCCGGAATTTCATCAATATTTTTCTTAGCGCTTTTTCTTATTATTACCTGCTGAACAATACTGAAAACATTTGAAACCGTCCAGTAAATAGTGAATCCTACCGGATATGTATATCCGAAGAATAAAAACATTATAGGCATTGTGTAAACCATTGCTTTCTGAGTTCCCTGAGCCGGATTGCTGCTGTCTTTAGGCACATTCTGCTGACTCATGCTGTATTTACTGTATATGAAAGTCGTAACTGCCGACAGAATAGCTATTACAGGAATTACAACTCCCGCAATCTCTAAATCGTTAGTCTGATTTCCTATTACTGCTGTAGGCGTTTTCGATATATCTATTATCCACAGAAATCCTTTGTGAATTGAATCGAAAAGCTTTTCTGATCCGAAAACGTATTTTACCGGATCTCTGACAACTCTTATATAAGCTAAGAGTATAGGGAACTGTATAAGCAGCGGCAGACATCCTCCGAAAGGATTTATACTGTACTCCTTATAGAGTTTCATCGTCTCCTCATTCAGTTTCTGAGGATCATTTTTATACTTCTTCTGTATCTGTTGAAGTTTTGGCTGAATAACCTGCATGTTTTCCATCGACTTAGTCTGTTTAAGAGTAAGCGGCAGAATTATAAGTTTGAATATGATTGTCGTTATAATTATAGACATTGCATAAGCCGACATATAGTCTCCATCTAGACCTGCCTTGCTGCATAAATCATAGACAAACTTCAGCAGAATTCCCAGCGGTTTAGCAAATATATCAATCATCCAGGTGCCTCCTTTCTATTCTAGAGGGTCAAACCCGCCTGGATTAAATGGATTGCATCTCAGTATTCTGTATATACTTTTAAGTCCGCCCTTCAGAGGACCGTATTTCTTCACTGCCTGATAAGCATAGTCGGAACATGTGGGATAAAACCTGCATGTTCTCGGTTTATAAGGAGAAATGAATTTCTGATAGAATCTTATCAGTCCGAGCATTATCTTTTTCATATTTTATTTCTTCTTTCTCAGCCCGGCTATTGAAACTATATGCTTGAGAGCGCTGTCTATTTCAGCATATCCTATCTCAGGTATATTGTTTCTGAAGAGAAAAATCATATCGTGTCCTTTTTCAATTCTGTCCTGGTAAAGTCTGTAAGACTCTCTAAGTCTTCTTCTGTACTTATTTCTCTTCACTGCATTGCCGAATTTCTTCGTAGTAACGAATCCTGCTCTGTTCTCATTCAGATTATTCTTTCGGAAAAATATTACAAGATATCTGTTCGCATAAGATTTTCCTCTGTCATAGACTCTTTGAAAATCTCTGCTGTTTTTTAAAGTGTTAATATTCTTCATCCTAAAATCTCCTTAATTACTAAAAAAGACCACAATTAAACATGCGGTCTTATGCAGACAGTTTTTTTCTTCCTTTTTGTCTACGTCTTTTTATAACATTTCTTCCAGATTTAGTTTGCATTCTCTTTCTGAATCCATGTTCTCTGCTTCTTTGTTTTCTTTTTGGTTGATAAGTTCTTTTCAACTTCCAGCACCTCCTTGTATATCAAATATAACATTTCTCTTTGAAAATTATCTAATATATCACACTATTCTTCTGATTCTATCATGGACATATTACCTTTATATTATATTCACTAGTTTCCCTCATGTCAAGAAATATAATATTTTTATCTCTGTTTCTTCTCCTCTTTTGCCCTGTGGATAATGTGGATAACTTTTTTATCTAACCTGTGGAAACTGTTGATAAACTATTTTCTATTTGCTATTATTATAGTACCTGTTGATAACTTCGAAAAAGTTATTAACATTATTAACAGGTTTAACTGAAAAATGCTGATTCGCTGAATACGTGTATTTTTCAATGTTTATACCTGTTTATTTTTATTTTGTTTTTTATTAGTTTTAAAGTTATTAACAATCACTAGGGACTTATCCACAGACTTATCCACAGATTTGTCCTTTTTTGACTTATCCACAGATTTGCCCGATTTCTGTGGATAACTATGTTAATAACTCTTAGAGATTTGGAGGATTTTAGATGAAAAAAACTTTAGAAGAACTATGGACTTCCGCATTGGAAAGTATAAAGACTGAGCTTTCCGATGTAAATGTTAATACATGGTTCCGTACCGCAACGCCTCTAAAACTGAGTGAAAACAACATCGTCATCGGTGTCCCTAATGAATTCAGCGCTAAAATATGGAGAGACAGATACGCTGAAATCGTTGAGGACACTCTTAAAGAGCTTACTGGAGAAAATTATATAGTGGAAGTGCGTATGCTCGAAGACAAGATGAAAGATGAAAATGACCATGAGGAAGGCAGCGATATTTTCAAATCTGATGAATCAGCCGCTCCTGTACATTCACTTAATCCGAAATATACTTTTGATAATTTCGTAATAGGTGAAAGCAACCGCTTTGCCCATGCTACAGCGCTTGCGGCAGCTAAACTTCCCGGAGAATCCTATAATCCTCTGTTCATTTATGGAGGAGTGGGTCTAGGAAAAACGCACCTTATGCAGGCTATAGGAAACTATATGCTCGAAAAAAACCCAGATCTTAAAGTCGTTTATGTATCATCGGAAACTTTCACAAACGAACTGATCAATTCAATACTTAAGGACAAGAACAGCCAGTTCAGAGATAAGTACAGAAACGTTGATGTTCTGCTGGTTGACGATGTTCAGTTCATCGCAGGAAAAGAGAGTACGCAGGAGGAGTTCTTCCATACTTTCAACACTCTCTATGATGAAAATAAACAGCTTGTTATGACTAGCGATAAACCGCCTAAGGAAATTCCGGAACTCGAAGAAAGAGTCAGATCAAGATTTGAATGGGGACTCAGCGCCGATATTCAGCCGCCTGACCTTGAAACTAGAATAGCTATACTCAGAAAAAAGGCTGAACTTGAAAGATTTCATGTGAGTGATGAAGTCATGCTCTATATAGCGACTAATATGAAGTCAAACATAAGAGAGCTTGAAGGGGCACTTACCAAGGTAATGGCTTATTCAACGCTTTCCAATCAGGAAGCGACTATAGAGCTGGCGGAAAAAGCTCTTAAAGATATAATGTCGGAAGAAAAACCGAAAGAAATAGATATAGAGACTATTAAATCAGTTATAGCAGATCACTATAATATAACTGTCGAAGATCTCGAATCAAAAAAAAGACCTAAGACGATAGCTTATCCAAGACAGATAGCTATGCACCTTGCAAGAGAACTTACAGAGCTTTCGCTTCCAAAAATAGGGGATGCTTTTGGAGGCAGAGACCATACAACTGTTATATATGCATACGATAAAATAGAGAAAGACAAACAGGAAGACGAGATATTCAGAAATGAGTTCGATCAGATTATGAAAGAACTCTGTGAGTAATCCACAGGTGGATGTGGATAAGTCTTAAAACTGTGGATAACTTTCTTTTTTTAAGAAAAACAGATTTTTCCAAAAAATGCCAATGTGGATAAGTTAAGGAGTTATTAACAGAGTTATCCACATTTTATCCACAGGCACTTTGGCTTGAAATCAATGGGTTCAGGTACTTATCAACATATCCACAGCCCCTACTACTACTACTAAGTTAGTATATATATAATATTAATAATAGCATCAGCACTTTTAAAGAAAAGAATAGGAGATGATACTTTTGAAAATAAAAGTTAATCAAAGAGAATTTAATAAAGCGCTTACAAGTGCACTTAAGGTAGTTGAAAGATCTACTACAATGCCGATTATAAAAGGAGTTCTCCTTGAAGTTAAAGATGGAAGCCTGTATATATCAGCAACAGATCTTTTAATTTCTATAGAATCGAAGATAGAAGGACTTGGAGAATCAGAAGACGGTTCAATAGTTGTTCAGGCCGCTAATATACTTTCAGAAATAATTAAAAGACTTCCAGATGAAGAAGTGGAGCTTGAAACAGACGATTCAGACAATCTTAAAATCAGATGTTCATACTCTGATTCAACACTGAACGGAGTAAGTTCAGATGAATATCCTGAATCTCCTCAGATTGACGGCGAGCAGTCATTCAGTGTAGAAAAAGATCTTCTTCAGGATATGATATCCAAGACAGAATTCGCAATATCAGACGATCAGGCCAGACCAGTTCTTACAGGCGCTCTTCTTGAAATAGAAAATAATGAAATGGTGCTAGTGGCTCTTGACGGTTACAGACTTGCTGTAAGAAAATCTGAGGTGCAGAATTTTGAAGGAAATATTTCTATGATAATACCCGGAAAAGCTGTGAGAAAGCTGTCAGATATACTGAAAATGCTGAGAGACGAAGATGAAAAAGTAAATATGAAAGCAACTAAAAACCACGTAGTCATAAACTGCGGGAATGTAGTCATGACATCGAGACTTTTAGATGGACATTTCCTATCTTACAAGGATATAATAAGAAATGAATACAATACAAAAGTAGATGTCGACAGAGCGATGTTCAGAGGCGCGCTTGAGAGAGCATCGTATATAGACAGAGACGGACAGAACAGTCTTATAAAGATAACTGTAGAAGCCGACTCTATAGTCATAAGATCTAATTCAGATACAGGAAATATACATGAAGTAGTTCCGGCTTCAGTTGAAGGAGAACCTTTAGAGATAGCATTTAATACTAGATATATCTTAGATGGAATAAAAGTTATAGATACAGAAAAAATAAGCATGTATCTAGTAGGGAATATACATCCGTGCATTATAAATCCGGAAGGAGATGCAAATTACACCTATCTTATACTGCCAGTAAGACTTTCATAGTATATAAAATTGAAAAAAAGGCTTATACCTGTAGATAAGTCTTCAAAATAGAAGAAAAATAGAGAAGTTATCCACTTATTCACAAAGTTATCAACAGTTTCTGTGAATAAGTGGATTTTTTTATCTGAAAAATAAAGTTAAAAAGAGGGAGGAACAAATATGATATAATATAGTAGTGCAGATTTGCAGTAAAATAATGAACAGACGGAGTTGATAGTCAGTTGAGCAATAGAGTAGAGAAAATAAGTATAAAAGATGATTTTATAAAGCTGGATCAGTTTCTTAAATATGCAGCTGTGACAGGTACTGGAGGAGAGAGCAAGTACATGATTCAGGAAGGCATGGTAAAAGTGAACGGAGAAGTGGAAACAAGAAGAGGGAAGAAACTGAGAAGCGGAGATAAAATTTCAATAGATGGAATAGATGAAGAGTTTATTATAGAATAGAGGTGTTTTTTTGCGCGTTGAAACCATAAGACTTATAAATTTTAGAAACTATAGAAATATAAAGGTTGAACTCAATCCCAAACTGAATATATTCTTAGGCGATAATGCGCAGGGAAAGACTAATCTGCTGGAGTCCATATATATATCGGCATTGGGCCGATCTTATAAGACGAATAGAGACAGGGAACTCATAAATCATGAAAAGACTCAGGCCTATATAGGACTTGAAACTGTAAATGAAAGAGGAGACAGATTCATAGAAGTGAAATTCGATTTAAAAAGGCCTAAGAGGATAAGAATCAATAAGATAGAACTGGACAGAGTAAATGATATACTGGGAAATCTCAATGTAGTTATTTTTTCGCCTGAAGATTTGAAGCTTGTAAAAGAAGGACCAGGAGAAAGGCGGGATTTTCTGGACAATGAAATATCTCAGATAAAGCCTCTATATAGACATAATATTCAGAAATACAACAATGTTCTTTTTCAAAGAAACAGGCTTTTGAAAAGCAGAAACAGGGACATATATGATACTATAGAGGTCTGGGACAGTCAGCTTGCTGAATTCGGAGCCCGTATAATGACAGACAGAATGAATTTTATAGATAAGCTTAAGAAAATTTCTTCAGGTATTCACAGAGATATAACTGGAGGAAAAGAAAAACTTGATATAAAATATATTTCTTCCGTTAATTATATAAGTTCGGATTTTAAAGAGCTTAGAGATTATTACAGAGAAAAACTTGAGAATGGAATTTCTGAAGATATTGAAAGAGGAAATACAGGTTTAGGAATCCACAAAGACGATCTTGAAATAAATATAGACGGAATGAGCTGCAGAAATTACGGTTCACAGGGTCAGCAGAGGACTGCGGCGCTTTCACTTAAACTGGCTGAAGTTGAACTCATAAAAGAGGAGATAGGAGAGTATCCTGTGATACTTCTGGACGACGTTCTTTCAGAACTGGATATAAACAGAAGAACTAAGCTCATATCTTCATTCAGAGATATCCAGACCATAATAACGTCTACAGACGATATTGAACTTGAAGAATACAGCAGTTCAGAAAAAACTCTGTTCCATATAGAACAGGGGAATATATACAAGGGGTGATTTTATGTACCTTCATATAGGGAAAAATTGCATAATACCTCATGAAAACATAATAGCTATAATAGATTATGAATCGGTTGGAGAATCTGAAATAAACAAAGAGTTCTTTAAAACGGCCTACGAAGAAGGATTTATAGAGAAGCTGGCTGAGGATTCAGAGATCAAATCGTATGTTATTACAGAGGGAATAGATCAGAAAAAAGAAGATGAGCATATGATGACTAAAATATATGCCTCTAATATATCAGCAGTTACATTAGTAAAAAGAATGAATTTGACTTAAGATAGATTTTTTATTGAAATAAAAGGAGGATAAATAATGCCGAATAACAATACAGAATACGGTGCATCGCAGATTCAGGTTCTTGAGGGGCTTGAACCCGTAAGAAAGAGACCTGGAATGTATATCGGAAGCACCAGTTCAAAAGGGCTTCACCATCTTGTATATGAAGTTGTGGATAACAGTATAGATGAGGCTCTTGCAGGCAGATGCGACCTTATTACAGTTAGAATAGATTCTGATAACAGCATAACTATATCGGATAACGGTATAGGAATTCCTGTTGAAAAGCATCCTAAGACAGGAAAGTCGACTGTAGAGACTGTTCTGACAGTTCTTCACGCAGGAGGAAAGTTCGACGGGGGAGCTTACAAAGTTTCAGGAGGACTTCACGGAGTCGGGGTATCAGTCGTAAATGCTCTTTCTGAAGAACTTATAGCAACAGTTAAAAGAGACGGTCATATATATGAGCAGAGATTCGAAAAGGGAGTTCCGATGACTGAGCTTGAAGTAGTAGGAGATACTGAAGAAACAGGAACTACGATTGCATTTAAGCCGGATCCGGAAATCTTTGACGAAGTTGTATTCAGAGCGGAAGTTCTTGAGTACAGACTTAGGGAACTTGCTTTTCTAAATAAAGGAATAAAAATAGAATTTGAAGACAGAAGAACTGAAAAAACGATAGAATTCCATTATGAAGGCGGAATTAAGGAGTTTGTTCAGTATCTGAACAGAAAAAAGACTCCGATACATCAGAATATCGTATATTTTGAAGGCGAAAAAGACGGCAGCGTAACAGAAGTTGCTATTCAGTACACTGACGATTATTCAGAAAATATATATTCTTTTGCCAATAATATAAATACGACTGAAGGAGGAATGCACCTTTCAGGATTCAGAGCGGCTCTTACAAGAGTTATAAATGATTATGCAAGAAAGAACAGTCTTCTTAAAGAAAAAGAAGAGAACCTTCAGGGTGATGATGTAAGAGAGGGAATGACAGCAGTTCTTTCTGTAAAGCTTTCTGAACCTCAGTTCGAGGGACAGACAAAGACAAAACTCGGAAACAGCGAGATGAGAGGAATAGTTGACGGTATAGTTACTGAATATCTTGGACAGTTCCTTGAAGAAAATCCCAAAACTGCTAAAACTATAGTTGAAAAAGCTATAAAAGCGGCAAGAGCTAGACAGGCGGCAAGAAAAGCGAGAGAACTGACTAGAAGAAAGAACGCTCTAGACAGTCTTGCACTTCCTGGAAAACTTTCAGACTGTTCTGAAAAAGATCCGGAAAAATGTGAAATATTCCTTGTCGAAGGGGATTCGGCGGGAGGATCTGCAAAACTTGGAAGAGACAGAACGATTCAGGCTATACTTCCTCTTAGAGGGAAAATAATGAACGTGGAAAAAGCGAGAATCGACAAAATACTGAGCTCAGATGAGATTAAAGCTATGATAACTGCATTTGGATGCGGAATAGGACCTGACTTTGACATAGACAAACTTAGATACGGAAAGATAATAATAATGACGGATGCCGACGTTGACGGCGCACACATCAGAACGCTTCTTCTGACTTTCTTCTACAGATATATGAGAGAGCTTATAGATAATGGAAATATCTATATAGCTCAGCCTCCTCTTTACAGAGTCAAGAGAGGAAATACTGAGAGATATGCTTATGATGACAGAGAACTTGAAGCTATTCTCGAAGAAACAGGAAGAAAAGGCTACTCATTAAGCAGATATAAAGGTCTGGGAGAGATGAATCCCGATCAGCTTTGGGATACGACAATGAATCCTGAAACGAGACATATGCTGAGAGTGAATATAGAAGATGCTCAGACGGCAGACGATGTTTTTGTAACTCTCATGGGAGACAAGGTAAAACCGAGAAGAGAGTTTATAGAAGAGAATGCTATATTCGTTGAGAATCTTGATATATAGATTAAAATAAAATTTATAGATTTCAGAGCAGAATTTATTTCTGCTCTTTTGTTTCACATGAAACTTAATTATACAGTTATCAAGAAGTATTCCACACCTGTGGATAACTTTGTGGATAATGTTGATAAGTCAGTCTGTTATCAACAGAAAAGCGAGTAATTCACAGAGTTATCCACAATTATACGGAAAACAGCTTAAAATGATGAATATATGATAGATTGAATAGATTTTTTGTGAAAAATAATTTTTAAATCAGCATATAATACTGAAAAAATAGATATTTAGGCGTATAATTTTTTAACTTGAGTTTATATGTTATAATATATCTGATAATGCTGATTAATATGTACTTTTCGATTAACCCGTCATTTTAGGAACTGCAGAAAGGCAGCTTATTGTGTCCGGCGTTTGCCGGAAGATATTGAGAATATTGTTAGTATAAAAGATTAAAATTATAATTGTAAAGGTTTTTACTGCAGTCAATTAAGATGGGTAATTAAAAGCTTTCACTAATTTAATTTAAAAAGAGGAAGGCGGTGGATCTGCAACTCGAAAGAGAGCAGCAAATTTATGGATGAAAATAATGAAATAATGAACAGCGGAATTACTGATATAAATCTGGAAGATGAAATGAAAAAGTCCTATCTGGATTACGCGATGAGCGTTATAGTGAGCAGAGCTCTGCCTGATGTAAGAGACGGACTTAAACCTGTTCACAGAAGAATAATATATTCTATGAACAATCTGGGAATTTATCCTGACAAACCTCACAGAAAAAGTGCGAGAATCGTCGGGGACGTTCTCGGGAAGTATCACCCTCACGGAGATACAGCAGTTTATGATGCTATGGTAAGACTGGCTCAGGATTTCTCAACTAGATATATGCTTGTAGACGGCCACGGTAACTTCGGTTCGATAGACGGAGACAGCGCGGCTGCAATGCGTTATACAGAGGCGAGAATGTCTAAGCTTTCTCTTGAACTTCTGAGAGATATAGAGAAAGACACTATAGACTACCAGCCTAACTTTGACGAATCAGAGAAAGAGCCTGTCGTTCTTCCGAGCAGATTTCCGAATCTGCTGGTAAACGGCTCATCAGGAATTGCAGTAGGCATGGCGACATCTATACCTCCGCACAATCTGAATGAGGTTATAGATGCAATAGTAGATATGATAGACAATCCGGATATAGATTTAGACGGGCTTATGGAACATATAAAAGGTCCTGATTTTCCTACAGGGGCGAGAATATTAGGAAAAGAAGATATAAGAAATGCTTACAGAACTGGAAGAGGAAAAGTCACAGTAAGAGCTAAATCGACTATTGAAGATCTCGAAAGAGGGAAGAGCGCAATAATAATAACTGAAATCCCTTACCAGGTTAATAAATCGAGAATAATAGAAAAGATAGCTGAACTTGTAAGAGATAAGAAGATTGAAGGAATATCGGATTTAAGAGACGAATCGGACAGAAACGGTATAAGAATAGTCATAGAAGTCAGAAGAGATTTCAATCCGGAAGTAGTTCTCAACAATCTTTATAAATACACTCAGCTCCAGGATACATTCAGTATAATAATGATAGCGCTGGTTAATAATATACCTAAAGTGCTGAATATTAAAGAGATGATAAAACATTATCTCGACCATCAGTATGAAATAATAGTCAGAAGAACTAAATTCGATCTTAAGAAATCTGAAGAGAGAGCTCACATATTAGAAGGTCTGAGAATTGCACTCGACAATATTGACGAAGTGATAACTACGATAAGATCTTCACAGAGCACTCAGGAAGCGAAGACTAATCTGATAGAGAAATTTGAGCTTTCAGAAAAACAGGCTCAGGCAATACTCGATATGAGACTTCAGAGACTTACCGGTCTTGAAAGGGACAAAATAGAAGATGAATATAAGAAACTTATGGCTGAAATAAAGAGATTTAAAGAAATTCTTTCAAGCGACACTATAATTTACGGAATAATCAAAGATGAACTGAAAGAGATTGCGGAAAAATATGGAGATGAAAGAAGAACTGAAATTTCTAAATACGACGGAGACGTCGATATAGAAGATCTCATTGAAGAGGAAGAAGTAGTAATAAACCTCACAAATATGGGATATATTAAGAGAATGCCGGAAGATACTTATAAGACGCAAAAAAGAGGCGGCAGAGGAATCTCAGGAACTAACACTAGAGACGAAGACTTTGTAGAGGGAATATTCACATGTTCGACTCATGACAATGTGCTTTTCTTTACTAATAGAGGAAAAGTATACAGTCTTAAAGGATATGAAATTCCAGAAGCATCTAGACAGGCGAGAGGAACTGCTATAGTCAATCTTCTAGATATAGAAGACGGAGAGCAGGTTAATGCAGTCATACCTATTCAGGAATTTACTGAAGATGCTTATCTGATAATGATTACAGAGGACGGAACTATCAAAAGACTAGTTCTTGAAGACCTTAAAAATATCAGAAAAAACGGTCTTATAGCAATAACACTTAAAGACGGAGATGAACTTCTGGCAGTTAGAAAATCTACAGGAAATGACGAAGTTATAATCGTCACAAAAAACGGTTATGCAATAAGATTTGAAGAAACAGATGTAAGAGTCACAGGAAGAAACTCTATAGGAGTTAAAGGTGTGAACTTAAGAGACGGAGACGTCGTTATAGGAGCAGACCTTATAGATGGAAACAGAAACGAAAACGATCTTCTTGTCATAAGTGAAAATGGATACGGCAAGAGAACTTCTATATCAGAGTACACTGTTCAGAAGAGAGGCGGAGTAGGTCTGAAGACTTATGACGTCAGAGAAAGAACAGGAAAACTGGTATGCGGCAAGATGGTGTCGGAAGATGAAGAGATAATAATAACATCTATAAATGGAACTATAATAAGACTCAACGTTTCTGATATATCACAGCTCAGCAGACCTACACAGGGTGTAAGACTGATGAAAATATCTGAAGATGACAGAGTGGCTTCAGTTGCGAAACTTGAATCTGAATAAATATTTTAGATATATGAAACTATATGAAATCCCGAATGGGATTTCTATAGTTTTTTTATTTAACTGATGCTTTTGTTTTCAGTTAGATGAAAAATGCAATAAAAAGTGTTATCATAATATTTGAGATTAAAATATGGAGGGAGAAGAGAATGTCTTTAAAAATACAAGAAGCTTTTGACGAAAATCAGAACATATTCATAGTAAAACCCGTAGGCGAAATAGATATATATACTTCAGAAAATTTCAAGAACAGACTTCTTGATCTCATATATGAAGATAAAGGCGATCTTCTAGTAGACTGCGAAGAATTGGAGTTTATAGACAGTACCGGACTTGGAGCTCTGGTTTCTGTACTGAAAGAAGCTCAGGAAAATAAGAGAGAAATTACACTGAAGAATATAAAACCTAATATAAAAAAGCTGTTCTTCCTTACAAAGTTAGATCAAGTATTTAAGATAGAAGGATAGTGAAGATGGAAAAAATAAAATTGACTATACAGGCTAAGGCTGAAAATATCGGAATAGCAAGACTTACGACTTCAGCAGTGGGAATGAAAGTGGATTTTGATATAGACGAAATAGAAGACTTGAAATTATGTGTAGGAGAAGCTTGCAATATTTTACTGGAAAAGACTACTATAGAGTCTGAAGACAGTATAAATATAGAATTTACAGTTTCTGATAATATGGATATTTCAGTTTCGGCAGAAAAAGCTGAACCGGAAAAAGAAGATATAAAACTTCTGACAGAAGAAGGAAAACATAACTATGCTCTCATGATAATTGAGACTTTAATGGATGGACTGAATTTCTGTCCGGAAGACGGAATAGAAATAAAAATGATGAAAGAGCTGGAGTGCAATTAATGGAAAAAACAGATGGGAAGAATCTAAATCCTGAAGATCTTTCTTCAGCAGACACAAAAGAACTCTTCAGAATACTCTCAGAGACTGAAGATCCTGCTATAAGAGATGAACTTATTTCAAGACATATGTATATTGCAGAGATACTTTCTAAAAAATATGCCAATAAAGGGATAGATTACGATGATATCTATCAGGTTGCATGTATCGGACTCATATATGCAGTAGACAGATTCAAAGTTGAGAAAGGATATGAATTTTCAAGTTTTGCGACACCTACTATAATAGGTGAGATAAAAAAATACTTCAGAGACAAAGGCTGGTCCATAAGAGTTCCGAGAAGAATACAGGAACTTTCACAGAAAGTGAATGCTGCCAGAATAAATTTAAGTCAGCAGCTTCAAAGATCGCCTAGAGTTAAAGATATTGCAGAATATCTTAACTGTTCTGAAGAAAAAGTGCTTGAGGTCATGGAGGCCAGAAAAGTATATACTCCTCAGTCACTAGATATAACTTATGAGTCAGATGGAGATGACAAGGATATATCTCTTTCGGATTTAATAGGTGAAGAGGATTATGAATTCATGAAAATAGAAAATAGAGATTTTATAGCTCAGGCTATATCCAAACTCAATGAAGTTGAAAAGAAGATTGTCGAAGACAGATATTTTCATAAAAAGACACAGATTGAGATTGCAACTGAACTTGGCATATCTCAAATGACAGTATCAAGAATGGAAAAGAAAATAATATCAAAATTCAGAAAAGAAATGAAGAAAACAAATCTTGCATTGTAGAGGATGCGCGCGCATCCTCGTTTATTTTTATTATTTTCAATTTTTTTATAAAATATTCTAAAAATCATTTGACAGAAGTCTAAATAGATGGTAAACTAAATAAGCTGTCAAAAAGGACAGCATAAAAAATACTGATCACCAGTCAGAACTTTTAAACTTCTCAGCTGAAATTTCTGAGAACTGTTTTTCTTTAAATCAATAATGAAGTCTTATTTCAGATTTTATTTTTCAAATATAAAGAGAGATTTAAGTGAAGATGTTGAATTCAGCAGTCTAGAAAAGAAAATAAAAAACTTTCAAAAAACTGTTGACATGAAATTCTATACGTGATATAGTATATAAAGTAGTCGCGAGACAGGCGCTACAGAGAAACTGAATTTTGAAAAATGAACAGCAGATAACCATAAGTTAATTCCAACAGCGAAATTAACGATAATTCCATTCAGCAAAGAGCTGAAAATAAAC
>JAEZUY010000018.1 GCA_023420895.1 Bacillota bacterium
ATAATAGCGGATAAAGTGGATATACTGAGCGAAGCGGCAAGATATTTTGTAGTTTCAGTTTCAATGGTGCAAATTATATTCTTTGCAGAAACTGTGGTAGTAATGGTTACAACTGGAATACCGATAAATGTTAAGGAACTAGTAATATGTTTCCTTCAGAGAACTTTCATAGCAATGCCTTTTGCAGCATTATTCATGCATATAATGTTCTAGATGATGGAGAGAACTAAGATTAAAAAATGTTATAAAAAAGAAAAGCACTCAGAATGTATTTCTGAGTGCTTTTTGTATGATATTAAAATTATAAGTCCGTGAAACTACATAGCTTCAGGATCCATAGCTTCCTCTTCAGGTGTTTCTTCTTTAAGAAGAATATTAAGAATTAGAGCTGTAACAGTACCAGCTGATATTCCTGATGAGAATATTGAGTTTAATACTCCAGGAAGCGCTTTTACATAATCAGGGAATACTGAAACTCCGATTCCTATACCAAGCGATGTAGCTATTATAAGAAGATTTCTGTTGTTCATTTTAACTCTGCTCAGTGTTTTAATTCCTGATGCTCCGACAACTCCGAACATTAGAAGTCCTGCTCCTCCAAGTACTGGTGAAGGCATTATAGCTATAAGTGTGCTCAGTTTAGGGAATATTCCCAGGATTATAAGAACTATACCTGCAACTACTGATACGTATCTGCTCGCAACTCTTGTAAGAGGTATAAGTCCAACGTTCTGACTGAACGAAGTATTAGGTCCTGAACCTACAAATCCTGCAATCATGCTTCCTACACCGTCACATAGAACACCGTCTGCAATTCTCTGATCTGAAAGTTCTGTTTCAGCAGCTTCACCAACTGCTTTAAGAACTCCGACAGTCTCTATTGTGGTAACCAGATATGCAGCTATAAATGGAACTACATATTTAGGATTGAAGTCCACACCGAAGTGAAGGATTTTAGGAAGTTCAAACCATCCTGCTTCTTTAAACGATGTGAAGTCGATCATTCCAAGAGGAATACATGCTATATATCCAACAACTATTCCTATTAGAACAGCCGAACTTCCGAGTATTCCCTTTCCGTATCTGTTAAGGAATACAATTATTAATAAAACTACTATTGATATAAGGAAGTTTTCCAGGCTTCCGAAGTCTGCAGCCCCAGGGTCTCCACCGCCTGACCATATTATGGCTACCGGAATTAATGTCATTCCTATTAGAGTTACAACCGTTCCTGTAACAAGAGGAGGGAAGAATTTCATTATAACTTTAAGGAATCTGCTCAGAATAATTTCTATAAAAGATCCCAGTATAGTCGCTCCGAAATAGGCAGGAAGTCCTCCCATTCCCACAACTGCAATTCCAGGTGCGACGAAAGTAGAGTCAGTTCCCATAAGCATAGGAACTCTTGCGCCTACTCTGAATTTCTTAGGTCCGACTCCTATAGATTGAAGAAGAGTAGTTATACCTCCTCCTATCATAGTTGCACTGACAAGGAATGCTGTGTCAGCAACGTCTACACCTGCAGCTTTTCCTATTGCCAGAGGAACAGCTACAATTCCTCCGAATGCTGTAAGTATGTTCTGTATTGCCAGTAAGATGGATACAGACAGCTTAGGTTTGTCATCAATCTGATAGAGCAGATTTGACTGTGCTTTTTCATAAGTTGACATTTATATCACCTCTCTAGACGAATAGAATCGCTATGTCGGCGGGCACGGATAATATCCGTCTTAATATTTAACTTTTAACTATGTATACACTACTACCCCAAAAACCTGGAATATAAACAAATTATTAAAGAAATATTAAGAATATTAAAAAACAGCATCTTTTTTATAGAAATACCTGTATGAAAATCATTCATGTATACTTTAACAAAATAAAGCAATTATATTGGACTTTAGATATATAATATGATAAACTGAAATTAAGAAAAAGAAATACATACTATGAGTATGAGGAGGAAGATTTAATGTTATTAGTAGAAAAAACAGTTAAAGATTTCGTAGCTCAGGTTGCAAGCAATGAGCCTGCACCAGGAGGCGGAAGCGTTTCAGCACTAGCTGCATCATTAGGAGCAGCACTTACTTCAATGGTTGGAGAACTTACAGTTGGAAGAAAGAAATATGAAGCACTTTCAGATGACGAAAAGAAAATAGTTGACGACAGCCTAGCTGCAACAAAACCTCTAATAGAGAGACTTAACGAGCTAGTTGACGAAGACACAAATGCATTCAACGACTTCATGGAAGCTCTAAAAATGCCTAAAGAAACTGACGAAGAAAAAGCAGCTAGATCAGACGCTATGCAAGAAGGAATCAAAAAAGCTATAGTTGTACCTCTAGACGCAGCTAAAACTGCACTAGAAATACTAAAACTTTCTAAACCTCTAGCAGTTTACGGAAACCAAAACGCTATAACAGACGCTGGAGTTGGAGCACTTCTAGCATGCGCTGGAGTTGAAGGAGCTGCATTCAACGTTCTTATAAACCTTGGAGACGTTAAAGACCAAGAATACGTTGAAAGCATGAAAAAAGAGTGTAAAGAACTAGTAGACGAAGCTAAAGCTCTAAGAGACGAAGTTGTTAAAGTTGTTTACGACGCACTATTAAACTAATTATCATATAAATCAGAATAAAAGCACCCTAGGGTGCTTTTATTTGTTATAGAGAGGTGATTTTTTGGCATCCAACAGAAACGGAATAACAGTTCAGGAAGCGCTCGATATGGAATTTATGCAGAAGAGCAAAATTCTGGCCGGAGAATCAGGACTTAGCAATATAATATCGAATGTAAATGTTATGGCGGACCCTGATGTTATGAAATGGGTTGACGGAGGAGAGCTTCTCCTTACGACAGGCTATGCTCTGAATAAAGTAAGTGAAGAGGAGCAGAAAGAACTCATAAGTCAGGCAAAGGAAGTTTCACTTGCGGCAATAGGAATAAAAGTCAAACCGTATCTTGATAAACTGCCGCAGACGATTATTGACATGGCAGATGAGAGCGGACTCCCTATAATAGAAATTGACAAGAATATTTCGATTTCAGAGATAACTACTCCTATACTGAAAGAAATTTTCGACAGACAGGCTCTGCTTCTGCAGAAAATAGAAAATATATATGAGCAGTTTATGGAAGCGATGCTGAAGAGCACAGATATTGAAGGACTTATAAGACTTGCAAGCAAGAACATAAGAAATCCTATAATTCTGAAGCTTGATTTTCCAAAAAAATTCGTAAAGGAATACGATACGGCAGATGAATATACAGAACTCACTATAGAGAAGAGCATGAATGCATTCTATGCCGACAGATATATAAGAAAAGAGAAGAAAATACATCAGACTAAGGAGTTTATAAAAGAAAAATTAGTCGACAGAGTAGTCATACCTATAATAGCAAATGAAAATGTCTATGGACATATATTTGTCTGGGGAATAAATTATCCTATAGCAGGATATGAAATGTCTGTTATGGAGATTGCATCGACTACAATAGCTCTCGAAGTCCTGAAAAATCTGTCTGTAAAAGAAGTGGAAAACAGATACAAGTCAGAATTCCTGGAAGATCTGATTTCAGAAGATGAAAAAAGGAATAAAAAATCTATAGACAGAATAAATTTCTTCAACTTGAAAGAAGACGACTGCTATTTCTGTTTAACTGCTAAGCTTAAAAACAATATTGGAAGCGGAAATATAAACGAAAATGTAATAGCTATGCAGCAGAATATTGCAAAAATAACTGAAAAGCTGGAAGAAATAGCTCTAGATAAAGACATCACTTCTATAATAGGAAATAAAATGGATCAAGTGCCTATACTAGTTTCTTTTAATAAAGACAATTACGAGTATGAGAAAAAGAGACTGGCCGATTTGCTTCCGGATGTAGAAAGAGCCTTGGACTCTATTGAAGGAGTAGATGTAAAAATCGGTGTTGGAAGGATATATGAGGGAATATCCAATTTCAGAAAGAGCTATCTGGATTCCATATTTGCAATAGATACGGGAAAGATTCTTAAAGATGACAGAGTCACAATTTTTTCAAGACTTGGAATATATCAGCTTTTAAGTCAGGACTGTCTGGAAAATGAGCTTGAGAGATTTTACAACAATACCTTAAAGCCGTTAGTAGATTATGACAATACTAAATCTACAGAACTTACCAGAACGCTGGAAGCTTATTTTGATAACAATGGAAATCTTAAGAAGATGTCGGATGAGCTTTTCACCCATTATAATACTGTCCTTTACAGAGTCCAGAGAATAGAAGAAATTACAGGAATGAGTCTCGACAATGCTTCAGAAAGACTCGATTTAAGTGTTGCACTTAAAATAAAGAAGCTTTTGGATAAATAGAATGCTATTTTAATTGATTTTCAAATTAAAATAAAAAATATGAATCGACAATATGAGAATTAAGTACAAATAGAAAAGAAAATCTGATATACTATTGTTTAATAGACGTTTTGAGTTCTATATGCCTAAGTTAATAGAGAAATCAGAATAATAAGAACAGTTCCGTTTGTGTACTTTTCACAAAGGGAATTTTTAAAAAGCACCAAAGAAAACATTTTCCCTCGGATAATAAAGCCGTTGTATGAAATATAAGGCGATATTATAGAAGGCTAGATTTAGGGAATCAAAGGGGAAAATATGAAAAAAGCTTATAAGATGTTAAAAAACAGATAACTGGCAGGGCTCATTGCGCTAATACAATAAATAATTGTATACAGGATATGGCTGTTTATATTTGAAATTACAGCTTATTTTTGTTATATTATTATAAAGAGTTATATATGAGACTGTGTTATCATATAGTTAAGGTAATCACCGCAGAACAATCCGAAATCACAGAAAAATCTTAAGCGGATACATATTTCAATGCGGTATAATCAAATCTAATATATGATTGCTCAGTCCAATATTCTGAACAGGCTGAAGTGAAATAGAGCTCAGGCTGATCAGAAAAAATCAAACTGGAGGTAAATTAATGAAAACAGATATTCAAATAGCTCAGGAAGCTACAATGAAACCAATAGTAGAAGTTGCAGAACAAATAGGAATTTCAGAAGACAACTTAGAACTATACGGAAAATATAAAGCAAAAGTATCAATGGATTTACTAAACAGTCTTGAAGGAAAAGAAGACGGAAAACTAGTACTTGTTACAGCAATAAACCCAACTCCAGCAGGAGAAGGAAAAACAACTACTAACATAGGTCTT
>JAEZUY010000004.1 GCA_023420895.1 Bacillota bacterium
CTACCTGGTTGATAGGTCGCAGGTGTAAGTGCAGCAATGTATTCAGCTAAGCGATACTAATAGACCGAGGGCTTGACCAATAATTTAGTTTACCTGTAGTTTTGAGGATACAATCCTCACAAAAAAAGAATATTTGGTGACGATAGCGAAGAGGAAACACCTGTACCCATACCGAACACAGCAGTTAAGCTCTTCAGCGCTGATGGTACTTGGCTGGAGACGGCCTGGGAGAGTAGGACGTTGCCAGTTAGAGGCTCAGAACATAAGTTCTGGGCTTTTTTTGTGTCCAAAAGTACATTTCTTTACCAGTTTAATCAGATAAAGAGAAAAACTGTCTGAAAAAATCAATTCAAAAAATATATAGATACGGTCTGAAAGAACCTGAGTAAAACTGATTGAAGAATTAAATTCAAAAGGAAAATTGCGGTTAAATGTAGAATTAAAAATGTATTTGAAAAGAAAGAAAAAAGAAAAGCGGATTAAGTGAGTTTGCTTAATCCGCTTTTAAAATTATTTTAAATTAATTAATCTTGTCATATATTAATTTACTGAATCTAGAGATTCAGGAAGTATCTGTCCGCCGTCGACTACTATAGTCTGACCAGTTATATAGGCAGCCTCATCTGAAGCGAGGAACATAGCTGCATAAGCTATGTCTTCAGGAGTTCCAAGCTTCCCGCTTGGTATAGTTCTTTCCTGATTTTTTATATATTCAGGTCCTAAAACGTCTTTCATTCCAGGAGTCATAATATTTCCAGGCTCTACTCCGTTTACAGTTATATTATAGGGCGCAAATTCAAGACATGCGCTTCTTATGAATCCGTTGATTCCTGCTTTTGTAGCTCCGTAGTGAGCAAGTCCCGGACTTCCTGTATGGTTTCCTGTTATCGAAGAAGTTACTACTATCCTTCCGTAATTCTGATCTTTCATATAAGGAAAGACTTCTTTAGTTGCGATAAAAGTTGAACGCAGATTCGTATCATGAACTTTATCCCAGTCTTCAAGAGTCATATCTTCTATACGGGTTTCTGGATATATTCCAGCGTTATGAAGAAGTATATCGATTTTTCCATATTTATCGTAAGCTGATTTCATAAGGTTTTTCATCTCTTCTTCAGAAGTAACATCGGCTTTGACAAAGAATGTGTCGCATTTTCCGCCTTCATTCAGTTTTTCTGATACTTCTTTTCCTAAATCTTCTTCTATTCCGCTTATTACGACTTTAGCTCCGTCTTTAGCAAATACTTCAGCCATTCCTTTTCCTATTCCTTTAGTAGCTCCTGTTATAATTACTACTTTGTCTTTCATGTTGAAACTCATGAAATAACACCTCCGAATATTTTGTCTTATTAAAAAGGATACCCGAAGATATAGAAAATAATCAGACATGAGTATTAAAAAAATAAAAAATAGCCATTACTTGATTAAAGTTCTTATTATTTTACTGATAATTCAGGTTTTCTGTGAAAGGCAGAGGTATAGGGAAGCATTTCTCTACAAATTCTGCTATTTTCTTTTTCGATTCAAGTTCAGATTTAAATTCCTCAGTATCAAGTTTTCCAAGGACGAGTCTGCTCATATCAGCAACTCCTTCTACAGTAATCTTTTCTTCATCTATTTCTATAGAGTACTTGTCATCAGATTCTGAGAATTTCACTGATTTTCCGAATTCTGAATTTTTTATAAAATAGAGTTTCAATTTCTTCATAAGTGAAGAGTAGTCTACTACTTTCATAGTTCCTCTGTTAGGAACGAGCTCGGCTTCACAGTTCTCAAGTTTATTTTCAGTATCTTTTTCATGGACTTCATATATAAGAGTTTCAAGATTTCTCTCGAAAGCTATATTCTGAGCCGCTGCTATATAGTCTTCTTTGTTTCCAGCAGCTTCAATTATTACTCCGTCCTTTTTATCAATAGTCTGAACTATCACGTATGCTGTGATTTTTCCATTTCTGAATATTACTTTAGTTATATAGTCAAGAATACCCCATTTAAAAGGTCTAGATATTATATTGGTTTTAAATTCATCGTAAGTTCTTAGATATCTGGTAGGATTCTGTTCATAGAGTTCCAGCATATCTTTAAGATATTCTTCTTTATAGTCTTTAAGTTCTATTCCCATTTCATTTAAATCATTTTCTTTTACTGGAATAGAGTATTTTTCCATTGAAAGAGCTTCTATGAAGTTTCTTCTAGTATAAAGAGATCTGGTTCCTGAAACAAAACATATATCCACTCCGTCATCTTTCATATTTTCTTCTAGAAGATCTAGAACTTGCGATGAAAGTTCTCTTCCTCTATATTCTTCATAAGTGCAGACAGCTCCTATAGAAGCAGTCATTACTTCTATGCCTTCTATGAGCATCGGATTTTTAAGGTACGAAGCCACAGACACTGCCTTTCTGGCAAATTTGCTTTTTGTTCTATCCTTCTGTTTGGCAATAAACATTCTATCCATATTGTCTTCAGAAAGAAGATAGGGAAATTCATCCTGCATAGTCGGTTCGTATCCGTCTGCAATTCTGAAAACATTATTTATTAATGCGATTCCTGATATATATTCATTTATACTCTCGCAAGCCTTTATTTTCATCATCTTTCTCCTTTCATGATTAATATTATATAGCTTTATTATATATATTATACAAAAAAATAATGATATGAATAACAGTTCAATCAAAAAAAAGATACAATATATTAGATTTAAATATAATTTCAATATTAATGATAGAGAAAATCTATATTTTATTATAAGAGGGAATTCTGAAGAAATATATGAAAGCTGATATTATATTATATAAGAGCTGCAGAATAGGAGGTTTAATATGAAAAATAAATGGAAAACAGCCTGGCTTTTTTTACTTCCAGCTATAGTAATAATGGTCGGGCTCGTATTTTATCCGATACTGGTGACTTTTTCATACAGTTTGATGGATTTTAAGCTGACTCAGCCGGAAAATACGAAATTTGTAGGACTCAGCAACTATTCAGAAATTCTCAGAGGAAGTGAATTCAGATATTCTTTCATGAACTCACTTATGATTCTGGCTGCAGTAGTCGTCATGACTCTGATATTCAGTCTGATTGTGGCTATTATACTGAATGTGGATACAAAAATAAATGGACTGCTCACAGCTATTGCAATACTGCCCTGGGCGCTTCCGCCTATAGTTAACGGAATAATATGGAGATGGATATTCTATCCCGGATACGGACTGATAAATAAGGCTCTGATAAGATTCGGACTGATAGATGCGCCGATTCAGTGGACTACTAACAGATATGCGCTAATGATGATAATTTCAATAGTAGTGGCATGGAGAACGGTTCCTTTCTGTGCGATAATATTCCTCTCATCTCTACAGTCGATACCGAGAGAAATATATGAATCGGCAAGCATAGACGGAGCATCGAGAATTCAGTCATTCTTTATGATAACTGCACCGCTGCTTCTCCCGTCGTTTGCTATGGTTCTGACTCATACATCCATAGGAGCCATAAACGTATTTGACGAAATAATAGCGCTGGTAGGATACAGTCATCTCGGACAGAATTTGCTCGTCTATAACTATAATACTACATTCTCGTTCATGAACTTTGGACTCGGTTCAGCTATAACTTATATAATAATGCTTCTATCAGGAATTCTCGGAATATTCTATATTAGAAGTATGAAAAGAGAAAGGAGAGTGGCATAGATATGAGCAGAAGAGCTAAAATAGTTTACTGGATAACTGTTATTCTGTTTGTGATAATCTCACTTGGACCGATTGTATGGTCATTTATAATAAGTGTCACTCCTGAATCTGAGATGTTCAAGAATACGACTAATTTTCTTCCGAAAAATATAATATTCGATAATTATGAAAATCTGTTTACAGTCTCCGGAAGAAAGAGCAAATCTTTCAGAATGGGAATGATAAACTCGCTTAAAGCCTGTGCAACGACTATAGCGATTGGAATTCCAGTTGCGACTCTTGCCGCGTATGCTCTTTCCAGAATAAGGTTCAGAGGGAAGGAAATAGTGAGAAATCTGCTTCTTATAACGATGGTAATACCGGTTTTCACGACTATAATACCTCTTTACAAGATGTTTTCTGATTTCGGTTTTCTGGACAATATATTCTGGCTTACAGTAGTATACGTTTCAGCATTTCTGCCTATGACAGTATGGCTTCTGAGCAACTACTTTGACACTATACCGATAGAACTGGAGGAAGCTGCGGCAATAGACGGATGCGGGAAAATGAGAATACTGCTTACCATAATACTTCCAGTATCTTATACGATTATTTTTGCTGCAATTCTCATAATATTTATAATGACCTGGAATCAGTTTCAGATTCCTCTGATACTGGCATCATCTAAATCGACAAAGCCTCTTTCAATGGTAATGTCTGAATTTACCACTAAAGACACGGTAAGATACGGTCTTACAGCGGCTGCAGGAATGCTTTCAATTCTGCCGCCGGCAATAATAGCGGTAGTTTTCAGAAAATTCCTTGTAAGCGGACTTACAGGAGGCTCTGTCAAAGAATAAAACAAAGAAATATCGATTATTTTGTTTTAAATCATATTTATAGGGTATATATGTTTATGAGGTTAATTTGATAATTTTTTTATGGAGGTTATATTTTATGAGTTTAAAAGGAACAAAAACAGCAGAAAATCTGATGAAATCATTTATAAATGAATGTCAGGCAAGAACAAGATACGATTACTATGCATCACAGGCTAAAAAGGACGGATACGTTCAAATACAGAACATTTTTGCAGAAACTGCAAAAAATGAAAAAGAGCACGCTAAAAGATTCTATAAATTCTTAAGAGACGAGCTTGAAGGAGAAGAAATGGAGATAACTAACACTTATCCTATAAACTTCACAGATACTCTTTCAAATCTTAAAGCTGCAGCTGCAGGAGAACATGAAGAACAGTCATGTCTATATCCTAAATTTGCTGATATAGCGGCAGAAGAAGGATTCATAGAAATTGCCAATGTTTTCAGCAGAATAGCAGAAGTTGAAGAAAGACACGAAATAAGATTCAAAAAGCTTATAGAAAATATAGAACAAGGCAAAGTGTTCAAGAGAGACGAAGTTAAAGAGTGGAAATGTAATAACTGCGGTTATATCCACACTGGAACTGAAGCTCCAGACGTATGTCCAGCATGTGATCACCCAATCGATCATTTTGAAATATTTAAAGAAACTTATTAATCTTACTAAATATAGAAAAGACCCTGTATTGATACAGGGTCTTCTTTTTTTATATAGCTCTTTTATTTTTTCTGTATTCAAGCGGTGTCATCTGCTCCGTTTTTTTAAACAGTGTAGAAAAGTAGTTCTGATTGTTAAAGCCGCATATATTCGAAATATACGACAGTGAATAATTCGAATCTTCAAGCAGTTTTTTAGCCTCATTTATTCTAATTCTGTTTATAAACTGAGTTATTTTCATACCGGTATTTTTTATGAAGAGGTATGAAAGATGACTTTTAGATATATGTAGTTCATTTGCAATATCTTCTAAAGTCAGATTATAACTGTAGTTTTCCTCAATGTACTTCATAGCTTTATTTACAAGGTAGTTATTGCATTTTATATTTCTTTGTCCATTATATCCGGCAAAAAATTTTATCGCTTCTATAGCTTTGCTGTCGAGCAAAGTTCTAGAGTCAATGTCTTCTATAGAATTAATAAGTTCTTCTGATATTTTAGAAACTTCCTCTGAATTTTCAAAGTCCATTGAACGGCTGATGCAGCAGAGGAGACATATCAGATTGTTCTTTCTGCATCTCAATTTATCCGGACACGAATTATTCAAAAATTTATCTGAAGAATAGTAGAGCTTATAAAGAGATACCGCTTTTGACAGATCGTTCTTTTTAATACTTCCTATTATCTCTTTTTCCGCTTCGATTAAGTTAAACAAGATAATCACCCTTCAATTCAATTTAGAAAATGAAATCCTCTGAGGGTTTTTATATAATGGTAGTTTTTTATAAAAAAATGGTAGTTTTATATAAAAAACACCTTCTATTAAATAGTATAATGAATTTAGCAATGAAAATCAATATCAAGGAGGAAGTTTTTAATGGCTAAATTAAGTATAGTATATTGGAGTGGAACAGGAAATACTGAGCAGATGGCTGAGTATATCAAAGAAGGAGCGGAATCAGCAGGAGCTGAAGTAACAGTTGCAAGCGTTGACTCAGCTGATGCCAGCTTAGCAGATGCAGACGTATTAGCATTCGGATGTCCTTCGATGGGAGCAGAAGAAGTAGAAGCGGAAATGGAAGAATATATAGATTCTGTACAAGATAAACTTTCAGGAAAAACTGTAGGTCTTTTCGGTTCATACGACTGGGGAGAAGGACAGTGGATGGCAGACTGGAAAGAAACAGTTGAAGGACTTGGAGCTAATGTTGTAGGTGACGGACTTATAGTTAACCTTACACCAGAAGGCGACGATGTGGATGCTTGTAAGAACTACGGCAGCGAAATAGTTAAATAAGAAGGAAGATTGCGATGGTAACCAGGAAAAAAGAGTTTTTTCAGAAAATAAACAAGTTTGAAAATCTGAATAATCTGGATTCATTCCTGATATATCTGATTTCTCCAGTTATAACGGGAATAAAACCTTCATCTACTATAACAGTAGATCGTTTACAGAGTGAAAGACTGAGATATCTTTATGACAGAAAGCTGTCTAATATGGACTTCGAATACATTAAAATAAGAAACTGCGGCGGAAGAGAGCTTCTGCTGGTTTATAACAAGTCTTCTCTTAAGAAATACTTAAATATTGAAGCTAATAGAAAGATATTAGAAACTTCGGGTTATTCCGGTATGGGAATTGACGATATGCTCGAAGAGCTTAAATCGAGAATAACGAATGGAGATTTTCCTCATGAGATAGGACTTTTCTTAGGAATACCTGCTTGTGATGTGGACGGTTTTTTAAACTGCAGAGAATGTATCCACAGCGGATACTGGAAGGTTTATGATAACTTGCATATAGCGAACGAACTCTTTAATCTTTATGACTCATCGCGAAATATGGTTATAAACAACACATTGAAAGGTGTACCTTTAGAGAAAACAATATATTCTATGAAGAATAAATATTTAGAAAATGTAGATATACTTCAATAGAACCAAACTCTCTATTTTATTGATTTTTTAAAATAGGGAGTTTGTTTTGATTTTCTATTGTTAGAGGTTAAATTTTTAAAGGAGTGATTTTATGTCAAGACCTATGGGTCCAAGATTCAAACAGTGTAGAAGATTCGGAGTAAATATTTTTGATCATCCGAAAGCATTAAACAGAGGTGTTAACGACAACAGAAAAATGACTGAGTACGGAAAGCAGCTTACAGAAAAACAGAAGCTTAAAGCTTATTACGGAATAATAGAAAAGCAGATGATTAAATACGTTAAGAAAGCTTTCAAATCTGGAGAACAGCCAGGGGTAGCTCTAGTTAAAAGTCTTGAAACTAGACTTGATAACGTAGTTTACAGAATAGGACTGGCTTCATCGCTGAGACAGGCCAGACAGATGGTTGTTCACGGTCATATAAGAGTAAATGGCAAGAAAATCGATATACCTTCATATGCTGTATCGGTTGGAGACACTATTTCTCTAAGAGAGAAATCTAGAGAAGTGAGCACTTTTAAAGAAAATATGGAAATAGCAAAAGATGCTCCGGATTATATAGATGTTAACAGAGATGCATTCGAAGGAACTCTTTCTAGAGAACCTGAAAGAGACGAAGTGCCGATTTTTGTAACGGACTCTCTAGTAGTTGAGTTCTATTCTAAAAACATGTAAAGTCTATAGATTAACTATAGACTTTTTTTATGTCCTTTTTTAGTCTTCCAGAGAGAATTCTGAACGTTATTGAGGGTATAGATATATAATATGAAGGGAATGATTATATGAAACTCGAAAAAGGACTTATACAGATATATACAGGTGACGGAAAAGGAAAGACTACAGCGGCCTTAGGACAGGGAATAAGAGCTGCTGGAACAGGACTTGAAGTTTATATGGTGCAGTTTCTAAAAACGTCTCCTACAGGGGAGCTCAATATAATAGAAGAAATTGAAAATTTTTCAGTGTTCAGATTTGAAAGTGAGAAGAATTTCTTCTGGAATCTCACTGATGAAGAAAAAGAGCTGCTTCAGAGAGAAACTGATGAAGCTGTAGATTTTATAGAAAAAACTTTGAAGGAAGAAGAGTGCGATCTTTTAATTCTGGATGAGTTTTTCGGTTCTTTAGGAAACGGTCTTATAGATGAAGAAAGATTTTTAAATATTCTGAAAAATAAACCTGAAAATATAGAAGTAGTGATGACAGGAAGAAATGCTCCGGAGAGCTTTGTGGAAATTGCAGACTATGTAACTGAGATGAAGATGATTAAGCATCCGTTCACAGAAGGAATACAGTCGAGAAAGGGAATAGAGTATTAAAAAAACCCGGCAGCGGGAATTCTGACTGCCGGGTTTTTATATACCTATATAAAATATATCTATATTCATTTTTTAGGAATCCCAGTTATGAAATTATCATCATGTTCAAATAAAGCATATCTGGAAAAAGTTAAAGCCTTCTGTCTTGAGAGAGGAACAGAAGGCCACACATAAAGGTTTTAAAGGTTTAATTAAAAGTGATTATCAGTTTCTATATTTATTATAGCACCAGAATCAGAATAAATTTTTAAGAAAACAACGACATTTTTATAATTTTAAACTATATTACAAGATATTTTTTAAATTATATAGGAAGAAATAAAAAGATATCGGATAAGTTTTATGAATAATCAGTTCAAAAGCATATAATTATGAATAAACTGAATTTTTCTATTTAAGCTGTCTATTCAGCAGAAGTACAGTAATAATGCAGAAAAACATTAAAAAAAGAGAAAAAAATAAAAAAAGTTTGAAATAGGGGTTGATTTTGTATACAGACATGGTATAATAATATTAAGGTCAAAGAAAGTCAAAGTAAAAATGACCTTATATTTTTTGCTTTAAATAGATCAGAAAACAAGAATAAATTATTATAGATGAAGGAGTGTTGAGTTATGGATCTAGAAAAATACACACAGAAATCTCTAGAAGCTATTCAGGCCGCTAGTGAAGAGGCTTTAAGAAATGACAATCAGCAGATAGAGGATATTCACTTAAACTATGCACTTCTTATGCAGAGTGACGGACTCATACCGCGTGTATATGAGTTAATGAATATAGATACTGAAAGTGTAAAGAGAGAACTTAAAAGCAAGATAGACAGACTTCCTAGAGTGCAGGGCTCTACGCAGAATCCATACCCTAGCAGAGCATTCAGCAAGATACTTCTGAACGCTCAGGAGCTTGCACAGAAAAATGGAGATGAATATGTAAGTGTTGAGCATATATATCTTGCTATGATTAAAGAAAAATCGGCATTATCAAATGATATATTCAGAAGATACGGAATAGACGAAAAGAAATTCAGAGAAAACCTATTGAAGATAAAGGGGGATGCAAAGGTGAACACAAATAATCCGGAAGACACTTATGAAGTTTTAGAGAAATACGGCAGAGACTTATGTGACGAAGCCAGAGCGGGAAAAATTGACCCTGTAATAGGTAGAGACAGTGAGATAAGAAATGCGATAAGAATTCTTTCAAGAAGAACTAAAAACAACCCAGTGCTTATAGGAGAGCCTGGAGTAGGTAAGACAGCTATAGTTGAAGGACTTGCACAGAGAATAGTAAAAGGAGACGTTCCGGAAGGTCTTAAAGACAAGACTATTTATTCTCTCGATATAGGTTCACTTATAGCAGGAGCCAAGTTCAGAGGAGAATTTGAAGAGAGACTTAAAGCAGTTCTTAAAGAAGTTCAGGATGCAGACGGACAGATTATAATGTTCATAGACGAGATTCACAATATAGTCGGAGCAGGAAAATCTGAAGGGGCAATGGACGCAGGAAACCTTCTTAAACCTATGCTTGCAAGAGGAGAGCTTCACTGTATAGGAGCTACAACTCTAGATGAATACAGAAAATATATAGAAAAAGATGCGGCGCTTGAAAGAAGATTCCAGAAAGTAATGGTGGATCAGCCTTCGGTAGAAGACACTATATCAATACTGAGAGGTATAAAAGAAAAATATGAAGTTCACCACGGAATCAGAATTGCAGACTCTGCAGTTCTTGCAGCTGCGAATCTTTCAGACAGATATATATCAGACAGATTCCTTCCAGACAAGGCTATAGACCTTATGGATGAAGCTGCGGCAATGCTTAAGATGGAAATAGACTCTATGCCTGTAGAAATAGATGAACTGAACAGAAAGATACTTCAGCTTCAGATAGAAGAAGAATCGCTTAAGAGAGAGACTGACGAGCATTCTAAGAAGAGAAAAGAAGATATACAGAAGGAAATATCAGAACTTCAGGAAGAAGCAGATGTGTTAAAAGCTCAGTGGAAACTTGAAAAAGAATCTATAAACAGAATTTCGGATCTTAAGAAAGAGATAGATTCTGTAAAAGCTGAAATTGAACAGGCTGAAAGACAGTACGATCTTGAAAGAGTTGCAAGACTTAGATACGGTAAACTGAAAGAGCTTGAAGATGAACTTGAAGAGGCTAAAAAAGCCGAGAAAGAAAAAGACCATTCAATGCTTAAAGAAGAAGTTACAGATATAGATATAGCTGAAATAGTAGGAAAATGGACAGGAATACCTGTTACAAAACTTGTCGAAGGAGAAAGACAGAAACTTCTTAAACTTGAATCAATCCTTAAAGAAAGAGTAATAGGACAGGATGAAGCAGTTAAAAATGTGTCAGACGCAGTTATAAGAGCAAGAGCAGGGCTTAAAGATATAAATAAGCCTATAGGTTCATTCATATTCTTAGGACCTACTGGGGTAGGTAAGACTGAACTTGCCAAAACTGTTGCAGAATCTCTGTTCGACAGTGAAAGAAATATGGTCAGAATAGACATGTCGGAATATATGGAGAAACACTCAGTTGCCAGACTTATAGGTGCGCCTCCTGGATATGTGGGATATGACGAAGGCGGACAGCTTACAGAAGCAGTGAGAAGAAAACCTTACAGCATAGTGCTTTTCGATGAAATTGAAAAAGCGCATCCGGACGTATTCAATATTCTGCTTCAAGTTCTTGATGACGGAAGACTTACAGACAACCAGGGAAGAACTGTAGACTTCAAGAATACAATTATAATAATGACATCTAATATAGGTTCTGAATACCTGATAGAAGGTATAGACGAAAACGGAGAAATAACTGAAGAAGCAAGAGAGAAAGTTGACGATATGCTTAAAGCAAGCTTCAGACCAGAGTTCCTTAACCGTATAGATGATATTATAATGTTCAAGCCTTTAGGCAAAAATGCTGTTTATCAGATAATTGAACTCATAGTTGATGAAATAAGAGACAGATTATCTAATAAGCATATAAGCATAGAAATAACAGAAGATGCTAAACAGTATATCCTAGACAATGCTTATTCTCATATCTACGGTGCTAGACCGATTAAGAGATATATCCAGAGATTTGTTGAGACTGAATTAGGTAAGAAGATAATCGCTGGAGAAATAGGCGAAGAAGATGATGTTGTAATAGGAAGCAAAGACGGAGAACTTATTATAAACAGAAAATAATAAAGATTTAGCGGAGAGTTGAGCTCTCCGCTTTTTTTATGTAAAAAAAGAGAGAAGCGAGTTCTCTCTAGTTTTGTGAAAACCGATATTCAAAACGTATCCGAATCGGCGGATATTTTAAATATATTAGTTAAAATTAGGTTGTATATATGCCTTAAATAAAGATTAACACAGAAAGAATATAATATCTAATAGAAAAAAGCTATTAAAAAACGTGTAGTATTCAAAGATGAATTTTTTAGGAAAAATAAGTACATAAATATGATGAAAAAAGTGTTATTTGTGATAGAATATTATAGTGTAAAATATGGAGGTGTAAAATTGAAAGGCAGAAACAAAAAACTAAAAATAGCTTTAATAGCGATAGTTCTTTTAATAGCAATTCCTTTTGCGGCTTTTAAGCTTCAGGGAATATCATTAGTTAAAAGCAGCGAAAATAATGAACTGTCAGAAACAGCTGACTCAGAAGAGGAGAAATCTCTAAAAGAGAATAAAACTTCGGCTGAGGATAAGAAAAAAGACAAATCTGAGGAGAAAGAGAAATCAGAAGAAGAGAAGGTGTCCCAGAGAGTTACATTCATGGGTGTAGGAGACAATCTGATACATGATAATGTATATAGAGATGCGCTTCAGGACGACGGAACTTATGATTTCAAGCCTATGTATGAAAAGGTTGGAGATTTAATATCCGAAAAAGATATAGCTTATATAGATCAGGAAACTATAATAGGCGGAGACGAATTCGGTCTCAGCGGCTATCCTGTATTCAACACTCCGGAAGATATGGCTCCGAATGTGAAAGATGTGGGATTCGATATAGTCAACATAGCTAACAATCACGTTCTGGACAAAGGACCTCAGGGAATTATAAATACTCGTGAAATATGGGATCAGCAGGGACTTACGGTTGACGGAGCTTTCGCGACTGAAGAGCAGAGCAGAGAGATTCCTGTAATTGAAAAGAACGGCATGAAGATAGCTTTTTTATGCTATACTTACGGAACTAACGGAATTATTCCTGATACTGACTGGAGAGTCAGATATTTCGATGAAGAGAATATAAGAAGAGATATAGAAGAAGCGAAAAAAATTAGTGATTTTATTTTAGTTTCAGCACACTGGGAAGATGAAAACTTCATAGGAAAGACTGAATACCAGGAAAACTATGCAAATCTCTTCAATGAACTAGGTGTAGACGTAGTACTCGGAACTCATCCGCATGTCATAGGACCGGTTGAAGAGAAAGTGAATGCAGACGGGGAAAAAACTTTAGTAATATATTCTACAGGAAACTTCCTTTCGGCGATGTATGACAGAGACAATATGCTGGGGTATACTGCTACATTCGACTTTGTAAATGAAAATGGAGAAAAGAGAATAGAAAATATTAAGATGATACCTACAGTTACCTATTACGAGTTTACTCCTAGAGGAACATGGGGGAATTTCAAAATATATAAACTGGACGACTATACAGATGAACTGGGCTACAGTCATCTGATAGCTCAAAGCAAAGGCGCAGATATGAGTCCGGCTTATTTCAGAGGAGTGTTTGAAAACACTGTAGCGCCTGAATTCAGATAAAATGGAATAATATTTAATATAAAGACGGAGAGAATATTCACTCCGTCTTTTAATATTTGAAATATCAGTAAAACATGAATGATAAAAAAAGTTTATAGATTATTTCTATTGGCTATAACTTGAAGTATATTGTAGAGTATGGGGTGAGGACATAATTTATAGGAGGGTTTATTATGACAAAAGAGGAACTTTTAGAAAAAGTTAAAAAAGAGGCCGAGGGATATTTTGCAAGGGGTGAATTTTTCTGTTCTGAAGCAGTAGTTCAGACTATAAATGATCTTCTTGGAAAACCTTATGATGACAATATAGTAAAAATGGCATCGGGATTCCCAATAGGAATGGGTAAAAAAGGATGTCTCTGCGGAGCTGTAAGCGGAGGACAAATGGCTCTTGGAATGGCTTACGGAAGAGTGCACGGGGAAGAAATGAATGAAAAAATGTTTCCTGTAGCAGCGGCTCTTCATGATTTCGTAAAAGACGATTACGGCTCAACTTGCTGCAGAGTTATAACTAGAGAGTGGGCTGGAGACAATTTCCAAAGTCCTGAAAGAAAAAAACACTGTATAGAAATAACTGGAAAAGTTGCAGAATGGGTTGCAGACAAACTTATAGAAGACGGAGTAGTAGAAGTAGATAAATAGAGAAATAAAAAAGGAGAGATTCGTTATCTCTCCTTTTTATTATTCTGATTTACATACATTGTATGAAAATACTATATATTTAATCAGCACAAAAACAACGGCAATAACTGCTATGAGCTCTTCAGCTTTTACAAGGTATCCAAGGAACGGCATGTCGTTTCCAGATTTCATAAGGAATCCGTTAGAAAGCTTTAAAGCTGTAGCAGAAATTACAAGAGGGAATGTAAAACTTGAAAAACTAGGGTAGAATTTTCCTCTTATAGCGCTGAAAGTTTTAATTATTACAGCAATGTAAATTAGCTGAGACACTACTAAAAGTATCCAGAACAGAGTCAAGTTTTTATCAGCAAAAGAGTTCATATATCCTGCAAGACAAAGACTTCCCGGAGCACTGAATATTGCAAATGCAGGCAGTGCAGGTTCAGGAACATTTTTAAAGAAGAACCATCTTTTTATTACTATAACCATTAGAATAACATAGGCTATCAATGCAAAATAAAAAGAGAATTTTCCTATGCTTGCAAGTTCGAAAGCCGGTGCCACAATACTGGCAACAGCAATTCCCACATAAACTATGAACCATGAAGGGAACACCTTCTTTATATGGAAATTAAAAATATGCTTTACTGTAAAAGCTATTATTAAAATAATATGGATAGCGAATCCTATAATAAACACAGTTTTTGCCAATCCTGCGGCAAACGGTTTAATATAAGTCGCCATAAGCATTATCCCCATTGAAAAAGTGGGAAAAACGCTGAATATCAGCGGGTTGCTGAGTTCTTCCATAACTAATTTATTCTGAAGTGCAAGTTTCAGAATAATCAGAATGAAAATTATGAAACCTATAGCGCCAAATACGTATCTTACAGTTTCACTGTAAGTCTGCACTAGATTTCCAAGCGCAAAAAGAGCAAGCATAAGTCCTGCGATTGGAAGCGGCAGATTTTTAATAACCTTTGACATCAAATAAACCTCCTCAATTTGAATTAATCCCTCAGACCCTAGGTTAACATACGTATATATCAATATCTAATAGAAAAAGTCTATATAAAACCTGAATTAGAAAGATTAAGCTGTGAGTGATGGTGTATAATAGTTATTAATACAGATTTAAGCTGAAAATGTTTTTAATATAAATACGATTAATAAAAAACCCGAAAATTAAAAGAAAAATATTGAAATTCGTACGGGTTTGATATAAAATAAAAGAGTCTTAATGAGATGAAAGGAGCAATCGACAATGGCAAAAAGATGTGTAGGAACTGTAGTTAGAGGACTTAGAGCGCCTATCGTAAAAGAAGGAGACGATATAGTTAAAATAGTTGTTGACTCAGTGCTTGAAGCGGCAGAAGGAAGTTTTGAACTTAGAGACAGAGCAGTTGTAGGAATAACTGAATCACTAGTTGCAAGAGCACAGGGAAACTATGTTGAAATATCTGATATAACAGAAGATATAAACAGCAAATTTGAGGGAGACGATTTAGCAGTAATGTTCCCGATACTGAGCAGAAACAGATTTGCAGTAATACTTGAAGCAATAGCTAAAACAGGAAAGAATATACACCTTTTCCTTAATTACCCAAGTGATGAAGTTGGAAACCACCTTATGGATGTGGACAAGATGGATGAGCTTGGAGTGGATCCTTATTCAGATCTTTTAACAGAAGAAAGATACAGAGAGCTTTTCGGAGAGGAAGTTAAACACCCTTTCACAGGAATAGACTATGTTCAGATGTATAAAGACATGGGAATAGACGGAAATATAAAAATATATCTTACAAACAGAGCAGAAGACGCTTTAAAATATACAGACAATATTCTAGTTGCGAATATTCACGAAAGAGCTAGAACTAAGAGAAAATTAAAAGCTGCCGGAGCTAAAACTGTTTTCGGTCTGGACAATATAATAAGCGAGCCTAAAGGAGACAGAGGATATAACGAAGAATTCGGTCTTCTAGGATCTAACAGAGCGACAGACCATACAGTTAAACTTTTCCCTAGAGACTGTGACAACACTGTAAGAGAAATACAGAGACAGCTTAAAGAGAAAACAGGAAAAACTATAGAAGTTATGGTTTACGGAGACGGAGCGTTCAAGGATCCTGTAGGAAAGATATGGGAACTTGCTGACCCTATAGTATCTCCAGGATTCACAGACGGACTTATAGGAACTCCTAATGAAATAAAGCTTAAATATATAGCTGACAATGAGCTTGAAGGAGTTGCGTCTGAAGAAGTTATGGACATAATGAAAAAGAAGATAAGAGCGAACAAAGATGCATCTTCGTCTTCTGACGACAAAACTAAGTTAGGAACTACTCCTAGACAGCTTACAGACCTTTTAGGAAGTCTTTTTGACCTTACAAGCGGAAGCGGGGACAAAGGAACTCCTATAGTTCTTGTACAAGGTTATTTTGACAGCTTAGCTGCGGAATAATCAGTCATATAGAGCGATTATAATATATATAGAATAAATGGAGACGGATTGAGACGTATGAATCTTAATCCGTCTTTTTTATGTTATAATGTTATTAAACTCAGTAAAAGAAAGGGGTAGAGAATTTGAGCGATAAAATAAAAATGACGACTCCGCTAGTTGAAATGGACGGAGACGAAATGACTAGAATAATCTGGTCTATGATAAAAGATAAACTTATAAAGCCTTTTGTGGATCTTAAAACTGAATATTACGACCTTGGTCTTGAAAAGAGAAACGAGACTGATGACAAAATAACAGTTGAAGCCGCAGAAGCTATAAAAAAATACGGTGTAGGAGTTAAATGCGCAACTATAACTCCGAATGCTGCCAGAATGGACGAATACGACCTTAAAGAGATGTGGAAGAGTCCTAACGGAACTATAAGAGCTATACTTGACGGAACGGTGTTCAGAGCTCCTATAACTATAGACAGCATAAAACCTTTCGTTAAACCTTGGAAAAAACCTATAACTGTTGCAAGACACGCTTATGGAGATATCTATAAGGATGTTGAGCACAGAGTGGAAGGACCGGGAAAAGTGGAACTTCTCATAACAGATGAGGAAGGAAACGAAACTAAGAAACTTATACATGAATTCGACGGACCTGGAGTGGTTCTCGGAATGCACAATCTGGACAAGTCGATAAAAAGCTTTGCAAGAGCATGTTTCAACTATGCTCTAGATCTTGAACAGGATCTCTGGTTTGCAGCGAAAGACACTATATCTAAGACTTATGACCACAGATTCAAAGATATATTTGAAGAAATCTATGAAGAAGAGTACAAAGCTAAATTTGAAGAAGCTGGAATAACTTATTTCTATACGCTTATAGACGATGCGATAGCGAGAGTTGTAAAATCTGAAGGCGGAATGATCTGGGCATGCAAAAACTATGACGGAGACGTTATGTCGGATCTTGTTGCGACAGCTTTCGGAAGTCTTGCAATGATGACATCAGTTCTAGTATCTCCTGAAGGAAACTACGAGTATGAAGCTGCTCACGGAACAGTTCAGAGACACTATTACAGACATCAGAAAGGCGAAGAGACATCAACTAACTCTATGGCGACTATATTTGCATGGTCAGGAGCTCTTAGAAAGAGAGGAGAGCTTGACGGCATAGAAGAACTTGTTAAATTTGCTGACAGCCTGGAAAAAGCTTCTATACAGACTCTTGAAGAGGGAGTTATGACTAAAGACCTTATAGCTCTTTCAGAAGTTGAAGATAAGAGAGCAGTTAATACTGAAGGATTCCTTGATGAAGTAAAACTGAGACTCGATGCTTTAATGAAATAATTGAAATGAATATAAAAAAACCTCTGAGAATTATCTCAGAGGTTTTCTTTTTATATTAATATTTATAACTGCTGTTCTATATTACTGATATACTGGAACATCAAAACTTAGAACGTGGTTTGGACATTGGTCATATATAGCTTTTATATTTCCAACTTGTGCATGTGCCCATCTTACGTCTGTAGCATACTGATGCCATATTTGATTTATATCAGGATTCCATCTCATTTTATATATAGTGTTCTGTCTGTTTCCAGCTCTGTTTATATATTTTTCACTTACGAATTTAGCTCCTCCTACTACAGCATCGTATGGAGTGAACCATCCGTTTTCATAAGCTGTTCTAGCTCCTCCTCCTATAGGGTCAGAGTCTATTGCGCCTATACCGAACATGTTGTAAACAGTTCTTCCATTGTACTGAACTCCAGTTGAAAGTCTTGAAGTACCGTATCCTGTTTCAAGGAAAGCGTGAGCTACAAGATAAGCTTCGTTAACTCCGTAAGTGTTTCCGCCTTGAACGAATGCATCGCCAAGTCCGCTAAGTATTCCTTTTCCGTAAAGAACGTTGTTAAGCTGATCAGCAGGGATTCCTGACGATTTAGAAAGGTCTAGGAACTGGAAGTACTGATCTGTTCCTGGAGCTATTCCAGATATGTCCATGTATTTTCTTATTTCATCAGCTGATGCGTTAACCCAGCCGCCGCCGTAGTTTATAGTAGTGAACTTAGAAGCCTGAGCCTGAACCATCTGGTCGAAAGTCATATTGTAGTTAGTATATACTGTTCCGCCAGGTTCAACCATAGCAACAGGTTCTTCTATAAAAGTTTCTTCCATAACCGGCTCTTCAGCTAACGGCGCCTGATAATCAGGTGTTGTAACCATTGCAGTGAAGTTAGGTCCGTCCCAGTCAACATTAAGTCCTAACTCTTCGTTTACGAATCTTAGAGGAACCATTGTATTGTCGTTAACCATTAGAGGCACAACATTGTCTATAACAGGTTTTGCAACTCCGTTAACGTAAGCAGTTCCGTTTCCTATTTGAAGAACTATTGTCTTACCGTCTTTTTCTATAGTAACTTGAGAAGTTCCAGCATCCCAGCCTACAGTCGCTCCGATAGATTCTGCAAGAACTCTTACAGGAACAAGTGTTCTCTGGCTCTTTATAACAGAAGGCTTGCTTTGGTCTATTGCAGCTCCGTTAAATGTTACATTAACAGGCTGAAGCTCTTCTTGAACTGGTACTCCTGTCTGATATTCTACTTTATATTGATCTGCCAGTGCAGCTGAACTTCCAAGAAGAAGTGTCGAAGCCAGCACGAATGAAACTAGTCTTTTCATGATTTCTTAAATCCTCCTTAATTGTAAACAGCTTCTTGAATAATATCGAGAAGCCGTCTTTTCTTAGTTAGATTATTAATTCTATATATTTTAACAATTCAAGTTTATATTCTTTTTCAAAAACTCTGAATTCATTCTATCATATCAGAAAACAAAAAGAAACCGAAAAATTAAAAAAAAGTAAAAATAGTTACAAAAATGTCATAATTAGAGTGAGGATATGTAAAGAAAGTAACACTGTATTACAGATATAGACTGAGTTTGATAATAGTTACAGAACAAAGTTGAAAAAAACAGGAAAATTACAGTTTTTTTAACTTTTTTTCGAAAAAATCCCTTTTCAAGTCAAAACAGATAGAAACTGAACCTATATCTGATATAATAATTGTAAGAGTATTTTATAGGCATCTTGACAATATCAATGTCTTAGTGATAAAATTTGTTAGATATATAAATACATTATCTTTAATCTGGTCCAGCGAGGCTAGAAAGGTATTAATAATGGAATAATGACAATACGAAAATTTATGCCTTTCTGTGCCCATGCCCAGGAAGGCTTTTTTAAAAAGCCTTAAGAATAAAATTTTACTGGCGGGGTGATTTTTAATGAGTGGAACAATCTACTTAGAAGACGGAACAATTTACAAAGGCGAAGGATTCGGTGCAAAAGGCACTGTTGTAGGGGAACTGGATTTTAATACTACAATGATAGGATACCAGGAGATTCTAGAAGATTCTTCAAATGCAGGATTAGTTCTTAACATGACTTATCCTTGGATAGGAAACTACGGTGTTAAAGATGAAGGAAAAAAAGCTTATGCTAAAGGAATAATAGTGAAAACTGTTACAGAAGAGCCTTCAAACTATGACTGTAATAAGTCTTTAGTTGACTATATGAAAGAAAGAGGAATAGTTGGGGTTAAAAACGTAGACACTAGAGCGATTACTAGAAAGATAAGAAGAGACAATGTTATGAAATGTGTAATAACTAATGAAGATCTTTCTATAGAAGAGCTTAAAGAGAAAATAAAAGAAGAAGTAAATTTTGATTTAGTTGAAGAGTGCAGTGTTAAAGAAATAGAAAAAATAGACGGAGAAATGAATATAGGAATTCTCGATTTAGGAGAAAAAGACAAAGTTCTCAATGCACTTGAAGGAAAGGGACTTGGATTTACAGTATTCCCTTATAATTCATCTAAAGAAGATATAGATAAAGAAAATGTTGATGCAGTGATAATAACTAACGGTCCAGGAGTAGCCGACGATATGGACGGAATAGCTGAAACAGTAAAAGAACTTGCAGAAAGCTATCCCGTTTTTGGAATATCTCTAGGTCATCAGCTTATAGCGAAAGCATTAGGAGCTAAAGTGAGAAAGATGACTTACGGACACAGAGGAACTAATCACGGAGTTTACGACTATAATAAGAAAAGAGCATTTATAGTACCGCAGAATCATGGTTACGTAGTAGATGAGAACAGTTTAAGCGGTGTGGATGTTACAGTTACACATATTAATCTGAATGATTCTACTATAGAAGGAATGGAGCACAACAGTAAAAATATAGTATCTATTCAGTTCGATCTTGAGAAGAAATCGGATCTTGAAAATACATCATATATAATTGACAGCTTTATTGATTCAATCAAGGGGGTAAAGTAAATGCCGTTAAATAAATCTTTAAAAACAGTAATGATAATAGGATCAGGTCCTATAGTAATAGGACAGGCAGCAGAATTCGACTATTCAGGAACACAGGCCTGCAAGTCGATAAAAGAGGAAGGTATCAAAACAATTCTTATAAACAGCAACCCTGCAACTATAATGACTGATATGAACGTTGCAGACAAAGTTTATATAGAACCGATTACTATAGATACAGTTGAAAAAATAATAGCAAAAGAAAGACCGGACGGTCTTCTAGCAGGATTTGGAGGACAGACTGCTCTTAACCTTGCAATGAATCTGAAAGAAGAGGGAATTCTTGACAAGTATGGAGTTGAGCTTCTTGGAGTTAAGCCTGATACTATAAAAAAGGCAGAAGACAGAGAGGCTTTTAAAGACCTCATGCTTGAAATAAACGAACCTATAGCAAAATCGATAATTTCTACTAAAATAGAAGAATGCAGAGAATTCGTTAAAGAAAACGGATACCCTGTAATAATAAGACCTGCCTACACTCTTGGAGGAACAGGAGGAGGAACTGCGCATAATGATGAAGAACTTGAAGAAATATGCGCTTCAGGATTCCACAATTCTCCAATAGGACAGATACTGCTTGAGCAGTCTGTTGCAGGATGGAAAGAAATAGAATTCGAAGTTATGAGAGATGCGAACGGAAGTTCAATGGTTGTCTGCAGCATGGAGAATATAGACCCCGTTGGAGTTCACACAGGAGACAGTATAGTTGTAGCGCCTGCTCAAACTCTTGCGCCGCACGAGTACAATATGCTTAGAACTTCAGCTCTTAAGATACTTGAAAATCTTGAGCTTGAAGGGGGATGCAATGTTCAGTTTGCTCTTGACTACAAGACAGACAACTATATAGTAATAGAGGTTAATCCTAGAGTAAGCCGTTCATCAGCGCTTGCTTCTAAAGCGGCAGGATATCCGATAGCAAAGATAGCATCAAAAATAGCGATAGGATACTCACTTGATGAGCTTAAAAATTACGTTACAAAGACTTCATCGGCTTATTTCGAGCCTTCAATAGACTATACAGTTATAAAATATCCTAAGTGGGCTTTCGATAAATTCTCAGGAGCTGCAAGAAAACTTGGAACTCAGATGAAAGCTACAGGAGAGGTAATGTCTATAGGAAGAACTTTCGAATCGGCAATGATGAAAGCACTTACATCTCTAGAGAGCAAGAATCAGGGAATGAGAGTTGCGCATCTTGAGGGATTAACTAATGACGAGCTTATGGAAAAAATATCTAAATGCGATGATGAAAGAATGTTCGCAGTAGCTCAGGCTATAAGACAGGGAGTTTCTGTAGAAGATATACATGAGCTTACTAAAATGGACAGATTATTCCTTAACGGAATTAAAAATATAGTGGATATGGAAGAAAGATTAAAAGATGAAGAGCTTACTCCTGAACTTATGCTTGAAGCAAAACAGATGGGAATAGCTGATAAGGATATAGCCGTATTAAAAGGAATGGAAACTGAAAAAGTTACTGAACTCAGAAAAGAATACGGATTCAAACCTGTTTATAAAATGGTTGACACTTGCGGAGCAGAATTTGACGCTCACACTCCTTACTACTATTCATCATTCGAAGAGGAAGATGAAAATGAAGTTGATGAAAGCAAGGAAAGCATAATAGTTCTAGGGTCAGGACCTATAAGAATAGGTCAGGGTGTTGAGTTCGACTACTGCTGTGTTCACGGTGTATGGGCAATAAAAGAGGCAGGATACGAATCTATAATCATAAACAACAACCCTGAAACTGTAAGTACCGACTTCGACACATCGGATAAACTTTATTTCGAATCTCTGTTCATAGAAGACGTTATGAACATAATAGAAAAAGAAAATCCGCTTGGAGTAGTAGTTCAGTTCGGAGGACAGACTTCGATAAATCTTGCAGAGAAACTCAGCAAGAGAGGAATAAGAATAATGGGAACTTCTTACGACTCAATAGACCTTGCAGAGGACAGAGAAAAATTCGGAAAGCTTCTGGCAGATCTTGAAATACCTTCACCGGCAGGAGGCGGAGTTACTAATCTTGAAGAAGCGCTTGAAACAGCTAACAAGCTTGGATACCCTGTAATAGTGAGACCTTCTTATGTTATAGGAGGAAGAGCAATGCAGGTGGTTTACGATGATGAAGTTCTTAAAACTTATATGACTGAAGCAGTTACAGCATCGAAAACTCACCCGGTTCTTATAGACAAATACGTTAAAGGAACTGAGATAGAAGTAGATGCTATATGCGACGGAGAAGATCTTTTAATACCTGGAATAATGGAACACGTTGAAAGAACAGGAGTTCACTCAGGAGACAGTATAACTGTCTATCCTACAATGACTCTTCCGCAGGAGATAAAAGACAAGCTTTACGACTATACTAAGAGAATAGCGATAGCTCTTAACACAAAAGGACTTATCAATATTCAGTATGTATATGACGGAAAAGAAGTTTATGTTATAGAAGTTAACCCGAGAGCATCGAGAACTGTGCCGATACTTTCTAAGATAACAGGAACACCTATGGTTAATATAGCAGTTCAGATAATGCTGGGCAAGAAACTTAAAGATATGGAATACGGAACAGGACTTATACCGCCAAGAGGATTCTCGGCAGTTAAAATACCAGTATTCTCAACAGAGAAACTTGGAGATGTTGACGTATATCTCGGACCTGAAATGAAATCTACAGGAGAAGTTTTAGGTATGGATAAAGATCTTGATAAAGCAGCATACAAAGCATTCAAGGCAACTAATACTCAGATGCCGCTTTCAGGATCGCTTTACGTTTCACTTAAAGATGTAGATAAAGATGACACAACAGTCGCAACTGTAAAAGGATATGAAGACATGGGCTTCAAAATTTACGGTTCTAAAGGAACAAGCAAGTTCCTGAATGACAGCGGTGTTAAAGCAGAAGCTATAGAATTTGATGAAGTTGTGAAGAAAATAGCAGATGATGAGATAAAGGTCATAATAAACACGCCTACAAAAGGAAACGACAAGAGAAGAAAAGGATTCAAACTTAGAAGAAAAGGTTCAGAGCACAGAATTCCGGTATTCACTTGTATAGATACAGCAGAACTTTTCCTTACTACGCTTAAAGTAAAAGCGAACGAAGAAGAAGTTGAATACAGAGAAATAAAATCTTATTTTGAAAAATAAATAATAAAAAATATTATTAATATAGAGCCCTCCCGGCATTCACCGGGAGGGTTTTTTTTGTCTCTTGAAATATTTTTCTGATTATAAACCCAATCTTCGGGTAAAAAATCTATATAATCAGTAAAGGGCGGTGAAACGGATGGAAGCCAGAAAAACGATAATAGGATCGAATATACTGACATTTATCGGAATGATAGTACTTCCTTTAATATATGAAGCGATAGATATGTCCAGTATAAATGAACAGGCAGGAAGCTATCTCGGAATGCTTATAGTTTTAATACTTGGAATAATAGCCGGAGCTGTAGGAAACAATCTGGACGGAATGGAAAACAGACAGAGGACTGTATCCGGACTTATATGGATAGGAATAGCTCTTATAATAATAGGTCTGAGTATAAGCAGAATTTTTTCTAGTATGAATATTGGAATATTTGGAAGACTGTTTACAAATATTCTTTTCCAGATAATCATGGCAGGACCTTGGATAATCGCAGTATTCAAGAAGAGAATGATAAATGTAATAAAATATGAAACTAAATAAGAAATAAATTGAAGTCTATACAGAAATGTATAGACTTTTTTTAGTCTCATTTTAGAAAAAACTGATATTATTATATCTAGAGGTGATAACATGAGAATACTTATTGCGGAAGACGAAAAAGAGCTTTCAAATGCGCTTGCGGCAATACTCAAGCACAGCAAGTACTCGGCGGACCAGGCTTTTGACGGAGAAGAAGCTCTTGATTATATAGATTCAGTGAATTATGATGCTGTTATACTCGACATAATGATGCCGAAGAAAGACGGGATAGAGGTCATAAAAGCAATGAGAAAGAACGGGGATAATACTCCGGTTATAATGCTGACAGCGAAATCAGAAATAGACGACAGAGTTCTGGGGCTCGACAGCGGAGCGGACGATTATCTGACTAAGCCTTTCGATATTAAAGAGCTTTTAGCAAGACTCAGAGCTGTGACTAGGAGAAAGGAGGGAAATGCAGATAATACTCTTACATTTGGAAATACATCTTTAAACAGAAAGAGTTTTGTTCTTAAGACGGAAGATAAAGAAGTCAGTTTAAACAATAAAGAGTTTCAGATCATGGAGATGATGATGGGAAATTCAAAAGTCATAATATCTCCGGAACGGCTTTTCGAAAATATCTGGGGACTTGATTCGGATACGGAAATAAATGCAGTCTGGGTATATATTTCAAACCTGAGGAAGAAACTCAAGGAGATAAATTCTAATATAGAGATAAAGAGCATAAGAAATACAGGATATAAGCTGGAGGTAAAAAATGATTGAGAAACTCAGACGGAAGTTCATAGCGCTTTCGGTTTTAACAGTGTCAGCAGTGGTTCTAACTATAATTTCAGGAATAAATATAATGAACTATGAAAGAGTTAAGGAAAGAGCAGATATAATTCTAGAAGTCCTCTGGAAAAATGACGGACATTTTCCAAAGATAATAGAGAATATGTCTCCAGAAACTAAGTACAGAACTAGATATTTTTCAGTGCTTTCTGATGAAGAAGGAAGCTATATGAGGATAGATACAGTAAATATTGCAGCGAAGACCAGGACTGAAGTTGCCGAATATGCGCTTGAAGTTATGAAAAAGGGCGGCGCTGACGGTTTTATAGACGGATACAGATATATGAAAGCTCCAAAAGGAGACAGTGAATTCATAGTTTTCATAGACTGTTCTCAGGATCTCGAGATATTCTACAGCTTTTTAAGAGCGAGTCTCATAATAAGTTTTCTGGGACTTCTGGTGATTTTTTCTATAATAGTCATATATTCGAAGAGACTGGTGGCTCCCGCGGCTGAGTCCTATGAAAAACAGAAGAGATTTATAACTGATGTGAGTCATGAACTCAAGACCCCTCTTGCTATAATAAATACTAATACCGATGTAATCGAAATGACTGAGGGAGAGTCGGAGTGGACTGCGAGCATTCATAGGCAGATTAAAAGACTTTCAGATATGATTACGGGAATGACTGCGCTTGCCAGAATGGATGAGGGCGGAACGGATGAAAACAGAAATGAGTTCAGCATTTCAGAAGCGGCTGAAGAGGTGATAGAAAATTTCAGACCTCTCGCAGCAGATAAAGGAATAGATATAATTTCCGAAATAGAGGAAGGAATTGCTTTTACAGGTGTAGAATCTTCTATTAAGCAGCTTTTCAGCATAGGTCTCGACAATGCGGTTAAATATGATTATGGAAACGGACCTGTGAGTTTCAGTCTTAAAAAGAAGGACAGAAAAACTGTTATTGAAATAAAGAACAGAGCAGATAATATAGAGAAAGGCAATATGGACTATGTATTTGAGAGATTCTTCAGAATGGACAAATCCAGAAATTCAGAAAAAGAAGGGTACGGAATAGGTCTCTCGATTGCTGAATCTATCGTCAGAAATCACAGAGGAAAAATTACGGCTTACAGCGATGACGGAGAATATTTCATTTTAAAAATAATTTTTTAGACTTAAGTTTAAAAATACATGCATAAAAAGACTATATATAATGAAGAAAGATTTAAAAAGAAAATTTAAATTTTAAGTTTTTTTAAGTTTCATTTTAGGTTGCTCCTTTAATATATAAATATAAGCTAGATAAGAAAGTGAAAGGAGCATTATAGATGAACAGTGATAAATATAATGAAGAATTCAATGATATAAATAATAATGGAACAGAAAATAAAGACGATATATATTCAGAAGACAGCAAAACTAGAAGAATGGATATAGGAAGAGAGGAATACACTTTCGGTTCGTCCAGAAAGAATGATGAGTTTGAAAAGATAAATTATAATAGAGATGAAAACGGAGGAGATTCTCCAAAGAGTAAAAAGAAAAAAGAAAGATCTTATCCGTCATATGTGCTGGTAAGTCTTACATCGGGAATAATAGGAGCATTAATTTTCGCATCGGTATTTTCAGCAGGAAACGGAGCAGCCGGAAAAAATGCGGACAATCCTGGAGGCGGAAATATAACTATAGCGGCATCTGAAGATATGAACGTTCCACAGGCCGTTGCAGAAAAGACTATGGATGCAGTTGTAGGTATAACTACTAAAGAAGTGAGAGAGCAGAACAGTCTCTTCACAGGACCGGTTCAGCAGGTTGTAGAAGGAGTCGGATCAGGAATAGTAGTAGATGAAAACGGATATATTCTCACTAATTCTCACGTAGTTGCGAATGGAGATGCAAAGGATATAAAAGTGCTTTTCTCAGACGGAAATGAAAAAGAGGCAAATGTAATATGGAACGATCCGTCTCTGGACTTAGCTGTAATAAAAGTTGATGCTAAAGGACTTAAGACAGCAGAACTTGGAGATTCAGACGATATACAGATAGGTGAAACTGCTATTGCTATAGGAAATCCTTTAGGACTTGATTTTGAAAGAACTGTTACATCAGGAATAGTGAGCGGTCTTAACAGATCGATTTCAGTTTCTGACAGCGGAACAGCGATGGAAGGACTTATTCAGACTGATGCTTCTATAAATTCAGGGAACAGCGGAGGTCCGCTTCTGAATTCAGAAGGAAAGGTTATAGGAATAAATACTCTTAAGATACAGTCGAGTGAAGGTATGGGATTTGCTCAGCCTATAAATCTGGTAAAATCAGTTATAAATGAAATAGTGAATACAGGAAGTTTTGAAGAAGCGTATATAGGAATATACGGAGGAGACGTTCTTAAATATCAGCAGGCGACAGGAAGAGATTTCGGAGCTGAAGAGGGAACACTTGTAACTTCTATAGCACAGGGTTCGCCTGCAGAAAAAGCTGATATTAAAGCAGGAGACGTTATAACAGGAATAAATGAAAACAAAGTAGAGTCATTCCAGGGACTTAAAAAGGAACTTTATAAATATAAACCTGGAGACAAGGTGACTCTTAAAATAGTCAGAGAAGGAAAAGAAATGAATATAGATGTTCAGCTTTCAAACGGAGAAAACAGTTTAAGCTAAAAAAGCCTATATCCTTCAAATTAAATATAAAAAAAGAGAGTCTTTCAAACTGAAAGGCTCTCTTTATACATAGGGATTTATTTTCCCAGAACTTCTTTAAGTTTTTCTATGAATAATTTATTTTCTTCCATAGTTCCTATAGAAACTCTAAGATGATTTTCGAGTATAGGTCTTATTATAACTCCTCTTTTTTGAAGTTCCACGAAAACATCTTTTGCATTTCTGTCGACTTTGAAGAATATATGGTTGGTTTCTGATTTAAGATATTCGATTCCCATCTTATCAAATTCTTCATATATATAGTATTTTCCTTTTATATTGTTTTCATAAACCTTTTTTATGAAATCCTGATCTTTAAGAGCTTCGATTCCTGCAAGCTGTCCTAATGAGTTTACATTGAAAGGTCCGCGTGCTCTGTTTATATAAGATACGATTTCAGGAGATGCGAAAGAGTATCCGACTCTGAATGCCGCAAGTCCGTAAGCTTTTGAGAAAGTTTTGAGAATCATAAGATTTTTGTATTTATCAAGAAGTTTCCAGCTTTCTTTTGGATATTCGTCTGATTCAGCATATTCAGCGTAAGCTTCATCATAGACTACTAGCACATCTTCAGGAACTTTGTCTAAAAAGTCTGTAAGCTCTTTTTCAGTTATCATAGTTCCAGTAGGATTGTTCGGATTGCACACCCAGATCAGTTTAGTTCTGTCTGTTATAGAATTCAGCATTCCGTCTAAATCGTGTCTCCACTCTTTAAGAGGAACGATTACAGGTTTTCCTCCAAAGAGGTTTGCTGTATCCTGATATCTTATGAATGTAACAGAAGCCATAATAACTTCATCTTCAGGATCTATAAAGACTTTAGATATTAAATCTATAATTTCGTCTGAACCGCTGCTTACGGCAATCATATCTTCAGGGACGCCATAAGTATCAGAGATAGCTTTTTTAAGTTCGAGACATGCTCCGTCAGGATATATTGCAAGCTGATCTAGAGAGTCCTTAATTTTTTCTATAACTTTAGGCGAAGAGCCAAGCGGATTTTCATTAGAAGCCAGTTTAACTACTTCATCGAGTCCGTATTCTCTCTTTACATCGGCAATAGGTCTTCCCGGCTGATAAGGTTCGACATTAAGTATTTCTTTTCTGCATTCTACACATTTTTTCAAAATATTACCACCTTTGCGAAATCTTTATATATGAAAATTATATCACAAGGCTTTTGAAAAAATACATATTAAAGAAAAGATAGTCAGAAGAGAATAGATATTGATAATTTTATCAAAAAATGTTACAATATATACAAAGAGCAAGGAAAGTCAAAGTCAATATAAATAATTAGAGGTGTGTTGAGATGGCTAAAATAAGCAATTTAATAGAAGAGTTTATAAAAAGCCTTATAAATGAAACGGATACGGGAATAGTTGAAATACAGAGAAATGAACTTGCGAATAAGTTTGACTGCGCTCCTTCGCAGATAAATTATGTGCTTACTACGAGATTTACATCCGAGAAGGGGTACTATATAGAAAGCCGAAGAGGCGGCGGAGGATGCATAAAAATATTCAAAATTGATATAAATGATGATAATCATATTAAAAATATGGTATCTAATATAATAGGAGACTCTATAACGAGTTCTCAGTGCAACAGTATAATAAAGGAATTTATAGAAGAAGAAGTTATATCAGAGAGAGAAGGAAGAATTATGAGAGCAGCGCTTAACGACAGGCTCCTCTATTCCAGCAGCATAGGAAAAGAGCTCAGAGCCAGTATTCTGAAAAATATGCTTCTCGTGCTTATAGGCGGTGAATAATTTTATGAAATGTGAAAAATGCGGAGTGAATGAAGCTACTATTCATATGAAAAATATAATAAATGGAAATGTCAGTGAACACCATTTATGCGAGGAATGTGCCAAAAAAGATGATGAAATTGATTTCGACGGGTTTGAAAAAGATTTCTCACTCGAAACTCTCATGGGAGATTTAATGGAAGATTTCAATTCAGCAGAAATTGGAAATCAGAAATCGAATATAAAGAAGAATGAAAAAAGATGCAGTGTCTGCGGGATGAGCTATCCGGAATTTAGAAAATGCGGACAGCTTGGATGTGACCACTGTTATGAGACTTTCAGACCTGAACTGGACAGAATAATAAAGAAGATTAACGGTTCTTCTAAGCATTTAGGCAAGATTCCAGGCAAATTCGCGTCAGATTCGAAGAAAACAGAAAAAGGCGCAAGTGATATAGAATCTAAGAGGATAGAACTTGAAAATGCCGTAAAAGATGAAAATTATGAAAGAGCGGCAGTTTTAAGAGATGAGATAAAAGAGCTGGAAGAGAGCAGAAAGGAAGATTAATTTGAGTGAAAAAGCGGCAGTGCTGAGCAGCAGAATAAGGCTTGCCAGAAATCTTAAAGATATGAGAATGCCCGTGAAAATGAACGGAGAAGATTTCAAAAATGTAGAATACAGAGTCAAGGCCGCTGTTCAGTCAGATAGAGAGGATATGGAATTTCACAGTCTTTCTGAAATGGATGAGCTTGAAAGGAATATTCTTGCAGAAGAGAGAAGAATAAGCAGAGACCTTGTGAGAAGTTCCGATGTTTCTTCTTTTCTCATAAATAAAGAAAAAAATCTTACAGTTATGATAAATGAAGAGGATCAGATAAGAATACAGTCTTTATCTGACGGCCTCAATCTTAAAGAAGCATGGAAGAATGCATCAGAAATAGACGACACTATAGATAAATATCTGGATTACGCTTATGACTCTCATTTTGGCTACCTTACAGCATGTCCTACAAATACAGGGACAGGAATGAGAGCATCTGTAATGGTTCATCTGCCTTTCCTTACGGCGAGCAAACTGATAGAGAAGATTTCCAATTCCGTAGGGAAGATAGGAGTAGTAATAAGAGGATATTATGGAGAAGGAAGCAATCCGATAGGTGCAATTTATCAGATTTCAAACCAGACTACATCTGGGGAATCTGAAGAGGATATAATAAGAAAGATAGAGGCAATAGTTACTCAGATAGTTTATAAAGAGACTCTTGCCAGAAGAAAGATAATCAGAAGCCGGGGAACGGAAGTTGAGGACAGAATTTTCAGATCATACGGAGTTCTTAAAAATTCCAGAATTCTTGAACTGAAAGAATCTATGGATTTACTGTCTTATCTTAGAATAGGAGTAGTTTTAGGGCTGTTAGATATAGACAAGAAAGTTCTCGACAATCTGGCCGTTATTACACAGCCGGCTAATATAGAGAGAGCGGCAGGAAAAGGGAAAAATCATGCCGAGCTCAATAAGAAAAGAGCAGAAATTTTCAGGGAAGCATTATCAGAACAGGAGGGATAATAATGGCTTTCGACAGATTTAATCAGAGTGCAAAAGAAATAATATCGCTATCAGAAAAAATAGCCAGAGAATTGAATCAGAACTATGTGGGAACAGAACATCTCCTGCTTGCAATACTGACTAAGAGAGATACAATAGCGGCGCAGTCGCTTCTTTCTCAGGGACTGGAGTATGATGAAATCTACACAATAGTTAAAAATATAGAAACTATAGACGGAGGAACACAGTTTTCAGGGTTTACTCCGAGAGTGAAGAGCATATTCGATCAGAGTATGCAGATATCAAGAAAAATGGGTCTGGAATACGTTGGAGCGGAACAGCTTCTTCTAGCTATTCTAGAACAGAGAGACAGCATAGGAGTTATAATACTTCAGGAAATGCTGGGAATAAATATAAAAGAAGTAGTGGCTTTCATAATAAGTTATCTTGGATACGGAGGAGGAAAACCTCAGGGATTCCATGAAGATATGGATTTCGACAGTCAGGGAAATCCTTTCAAACCTCAGGGAGAATCTCAGTATGTTGAAAAGTACGGAAGAGATTTAACTAAGATGGCTAAAGAGATGAAGCTCGATCCGGTAATAGGAAGAGAGAATGAAATAGCGAGAGTCATACAGATACTTTCAAGAAGAACTAAGAACAATCCTGTTCTCATAGGAGAGCCGGGGGTAGGTAAGACTGCTATAGCGGAAGGTCTTGCACAGAGAATAGTTGACGGAGAAGTTCCTGAAACTTTAAGAAACAAGAGAATAGTGACGCTCGACCTTGCTTCTATGATAGCAGGATCTAAATACAGAGGAGAATTTGAAGAGAGACTGAAAGGACTTATAGAAGAAGTCATAGAAGATGAGAATATAGTGCTTTTTATAGATGAAATGCACACTATAGTAGGTGCAGGAGCATCGGAAGGATCGGTAGATGCTTCAAACATTCTGAAGCCTGCACTTGCCAGAGGAGAGCTTCAGACTATAGGCGCTACAACCATAGATGAATACAGAAAATATATAGAGAAAGATTCAGCGCTTGAGAGAAGATTCCAGTCGGTTACTGTTCCTGAGCCGACAGAAGAAGACACTGTTAAAATTCTCGAAGGACTCAGAGACAAGTATGAAGCTCACCACGGAGTTAAGATACCTGAAGAAGCTATAAAAGCGGCTGTTGAACTTTCAGTGAGATATATAAGCGACAGATTCCTTCCGGATAAAGCTATAGATTTAATAGATGAAGCTTCATCTAAAGTGAGACTCAGATATGCAACTCAGCCTGGAGATATAAGCGAAATGGAGTCTAAGCTTGAAAAAGCTACGAAAGAAAAACAGGAGGCTGTAAGTCTTCAGAATTTTGAAAAAGCGGCAAAACTCAGAGATGAAGAAAAGGCGCTTAAAGAAGAACTTACTAAGGCGAAAGAGGACTGGAAGCAGAAAAAAGAACTCGGAAGCAAAGTTCTGACTTATGACGATATAGCTGATGTAGTTTCTATGTGGACAGGAATACCGGTGTCGAAGCTTTCAATGGAAGAGACTGAAAAACTTCTTAACCTCGAAGAAAATATAGAGAAAAAAGTTATAGGCCAGTCGGAAGCTGTAAAAGTTCTTTCTAATGCAGTAAGAAGAGCAAGAGTCGGACTGAAAGATCCTAAAAAACCTATAGGAACTTTCATATTTGTAGGACCTACAGGAGTAGGTAAGACATATCTTGCAAAAACTCTTGCAGAAAGTCTTTTTGGAGATGAGGACGCTTTAATAAGACTCGACATGTCAGAGTATATGGAAAAACATTCAGTTTCTAAGCTTATAGGTTCTCCGCCTGGATATGTAGGACACGAAGAAGGCGGACAGCTGACAGAAGCAGTCAGAAGAAGACCTTATTCAGTTGTGCTTTTCGATGAGATTGAAAAAGCGCATCCGGATGTATTCAACATACTGCTTCAGCTTCTAGACGACGGAAGACTTTCAGATTCTAAAGGAAGAGTTGTAGACTTCAAGAATACGATAATAATTCTGACATCGAATGTAGGCTCTTCAAATGTTAAGACTAACGCTTTAGGATTCAGAGCGAGTGATGATGACAGAGATTCTGCTGAAAAAGCGAAAGCTGAAGAGAGAATCAATCAGGAACTGAGAAGAACGTTCAAACCTGAATTCCTGAACAGAATAGACGATATAGTAGTGTTCGAAGCTTTAACTGAAGAAGAGATATTCGAAGTAGTCAAGATAATGATTAAAGATCTCGACAAGAGACTTGAAAATATTGATATAGATATAGATGTAAGAGAAGACGCTATGAAACTTATTGCATCTGCGGGATACGATAAGGAATTCGGTGCAAGACCTCTTGAAAGAACTATAAAGAGTCTTGTTGAAAACAAACTTTCAGAAGAAATTCTGCTTGGAAATGTCAAGTCTGGAGACAGAGTAATTATAGATGCAAAAGACGGAGAAATAGTTTTCAGCACAGCGGATAAAGAACAGAAAGAAGAAAATGACGATAAGGATACGGATGATAATAGCGGAAACTTATAAAATAAAGGGGCGTTTAAGTTTACTTAAACGTCCCATTTAAAAGGTGATATGAATTGAGAAAGACTAAAAGTTTATTCGTCTGCCAGGAATGCGGATATGAAACACCCAAATGGATGGGAAAATGTCCAGGCTGCAATACCTGGAACTCTTTTGTCGAAGAGATTGTTGACAAAAAGACAGAAAGAAGAGTAGGAAAATCGGCACTGACAGATAAGAAACCTGAAAAACTTACTGATTTGAAGTCTGAGAATGAAGACAGAATAAAATCGGGAATAGGGGAACTCGACAGAGTGCTTGGAGGAGGAATAGTGAAAGGTTCTCTAGTGCTCTTTGGCGGAGACCCCGGAATAGGAAAATCGACTCTTCTCATACAGACATCTGGAACTGTTGCAGAAAACAGCAATAAAGTTCTTTATGTAACGGGAGAAGAATCTACAGCACAGCTGAAACTGAGAGCTGACAGACTCAATATATCTAGTGACAGTCTGTATATTTTAGCAGAAACGGATTTAGATATAATAATGGGAAGCATTGAAAATATAAAGCCGGATGTAGTTATAATAGATTCCATACAGACTATGTTCAGTCCGAATGTCGAATCTGCTCCGGGCAGTGTAAGTCAGGTGAGAGAAGCGACTTCAATTCTTATGAGAACGGCAAAAACGCAGAATATAGCTATAATGATAGTAGGACATGTCACTAAAGAAGGTTCTATTGCAGGACCGAGAGTTCTCGAGCATATGGTGGACACAGTTCTCTATTTTGAAGGAGAAAGACATAATACTTACAGAGTTTTAAGAGGAGTTAAGAACAGATTCGGATCAACTAACGAGATAGGCATATTTGAGATGAAGCAGGAAGGACTTATAGAAGTCAAAAATCCTTCAGAGATGCTTATATCCTCGAGACCTCAGAACACTGAAGGAAGCATAGTTGTTCCAAGTCTTGAAGGAACAAGACCCATGCTTATAGAAATACAGGCTCTTGTAAGCTCAACACCGTTTGGAATGCCTAGAAGAGTGGCAACAGGACTGGATTACAACAGAGTTATACTCATGACTGCAGTTCTCGACAAGAAAGCCGGAATACATCTGGAATCTTCAGATGTCTACGTGAATATAGTCGGCGGTATAAATATAAAAGAACCTGGACTGGATCTCGGGATAGTTTCAGCTATAGTTTCGAGCTTCAGAGAGACCCCTGTGAATTCAAAGGTTGCAGCTGTAGGTGAAATAGGACTGATAGGAGAGATACGTTCTGTAATGTCTATAGAAAAGAGAATCCGGGAGGTTGAAAAAATGGGATTTGAAAAGATTGTAATACCTAAATCCAATCTGAAAGGTCTGGATTTAAACAGTTTTAATATAAAAGTCTCAGGAGTTGCAAATGTCATAGAAGCTTTAAGAGAAATAATGTAAAATAGTATTATAAGAGTTTAAATCCTGAGTAATTAAAGGTGATTAATAAAAAGTTAATATTAATTAAGGCAATATTAATTGAAAAAATCACTAATAATGAGTAAAATATTAAGAACAATGTCAGCGGGGGTGATAATGTGAAGGAGGACTCAATAAAAAAAGATAAAATGCTTCAGGCCCTGAAGATGGTAGCACCAGGAACACTTTTGAGAGAAGCGCTTGAAAATGTGGTCAGAGCAGGAACAGGAGCTCTTATAGTCATAGGAGCGAATGATGAGATAATGGAAATGACAGACGGAGGATTCGAGATAAATACTGATTTTCTTCCTGCGAGTGTGTATGAACTTGCAAAGATGGACGGTGCAATAATAATCAGCGAAGACCTGAAAAAAATAGTAAAAGCCAATGTGCATCTCCTTCCTGAAGCGCATATTACTTCAAAAGAAACAGGTACAAGACACAGAACAGCAGAAAGATTCGCGAAACAGACTGGAAAACTCGCAATATCGATTTCACAGAGAAGAAATGTAATAAGTCTCTATATGGGAAATCAGAAATATGTGGTTAAAAATTCAAGTGATCTTCTGAATAAAGCGAATCAGGCAATTCAGACTCTTGAAAAGTACAGAACAAGTCTAGACCAGGCAGTCATGAATCTGACAGTCCTCGAGCTGAACGGCTATGTAACTGTATATGATGTAGTCAGAGTGCTTCAGAGAACGGAAATGTTCTACAGAGTGGTAAAAGAGATAGAGAGATATATTCTTGAGCTTGGCAATGAAGGAAGACTTGTAGAAATGCAGCTTGAAGAGCTTAAGGGAGAATATGAGTCGGAAGGCATTAATGTCATAAGAGATTATATTCCTAAAGAAACAGATTATGAAGATGATTTAGAAGAGAAGAAAGAAGAACAGAAGGCGGCCGGCAAAGAGGATAAAGACGATTATCTTAGAATATGGAATGAACTCGGAAAATTCTCTTCCGATGAAATACTCTCATTAGAGGGAATAGCAAAGACTCTGGGATATGCATCAGATGGAGGAAACGAACTCGACATGATAGTTACCCCTAGAGGATACAGAATTTTGAACAAGATTCCGCGTCTTCCGGCAGGAGTAATAGAAAATACTGTTCAGATGTTCGGCAGTCTGAGAAATGTAGAAAAAGCGACTATTGAAGAGCTCGATGCAGTAGACGGCATCGGTGAGATAAGAGCGAAATCGATTAAAGACGGTCTGAAAAGACTTAAAGAAATGATAAGCATGGAAAAATATTTATAAAAAAACGTTGAAATTGAAATAAAAACGTGATAAAATAGAAAGCTTGACTTTAAACCATGATTAGGGTAGAATTTATAGTGTAGTACTGTTGCGAGTATAATTAATTCGTATATAGACTAATACTGATGATTAGGAGGAGCTGCTTCATATTATCCGAGTCTATATATAGCCGCAAGGCGAGGTATGATAATCGAGCAGCTGCATGTGAATGTTTACAATTGGTGATAAAATAGTTTATCCTATGCACGGAGCCGGAACTATAGTTTCGATTGAGAAAGAAGAAGTTCTCGGCAAAGAAAAGGATTACTACATTATACTTATGCCTATCAATAAGATGAGAGTCATGGTGCCTGTCGATATGGCGCAGGAAGTCGGGGTAAGAGAAGTATCTGATGATGAGATAATAGATGAAGTTCTCGAAATTCTGTCAGAGAAAGAGGATAAGATGCCTACAAACTGGAGCAGAAGATATAGAAAAAATCTCGACAAGATAAAAGGCGGAGACATTTGCGAAATAGCAGAAGTTGTAAGAAATCTTCAGGCTATGCATGAAGAAAAAGGTCTCTCAACTGGTGAAAAGAAGATGCTGGACAATGCGGTTCAGATTCTATCCAGTGAAATAGCTCTCGTTAAAGATATAGGCGAGACAGAAGCTATGGAACTGATTTTTGATACTCATTAACCTTCAGATATATTTAAAAGATAGAAGGTGAATATAATGATTAGAAAACTTGGAGTTATCCTGATCACCCTTATAGGAGCCGGGATAGGGATTGGTCTGATAGGAACTCTTGATTCCCTCACTGTTTTTGAGGGAAGAATACCGGCAGATAAAACGATGTATCTTTATATTTTCGGCGGAGTTATTTTTGGATTTATATTTTTATTATTATCGAAGAAAATCGTTTTAGGCTTAAAAAAAGTGTCTTCAGAACTTGAAGATGAGATGCAGAAAATTCCAGTAAGCGATATGCTTTTAGGATTTGTCGGACTTCTGATGGGTCTTCTTTTAGCTTATCTCTTAGGGACTCTTCTTTCGAAGATTCCAGTATTTGGAATAGCACTGATGATACTTTCCTACATAGTCTTGGGATATATAGGAACTAGAGTGCTGATAAAAAAGAAACACGACATAATTAAAATTTTCGATAAATTTAAAAAAGACAGAGAAAAAGAAGTTGAGAAAAAAGAAGCAGAAAAAGTATCAGTTATAAAACCCAAGATACTCGATACTTCAGTTATAATAGACGGGAGAATATATGAGATATGCAAAGCAGGTTTTCTAGAAGGAAGTCTTGTGATTCCTGAATTTGTTCTCAAAGAGCTTCAGCTTATAGCTGATTCGGCGGACGATCTTAAAAGAGTGAGAGGAAGAAGAGGACTCGACATACTTCAGAAAATACAGAAAGAGCTCGATATGGATGTTGAAATAACAGATAAAGACTACGATTCTGTAAAAGAAGTGGATATAAAACTTCTGAAACTTGCTCAAGAAATAGACGGTAAAGTAGTTACGAGTGATTTCAACCTGAATAAGGTGGCGGAAGTTCACGGAGTGACAGTTCTGAATATAAATGAACTGTCAAACGCTGTTAAACCTATGGCAATACCTGGTGACGATATGGTTGTAAATGTAGTTAAAAAAGGAAAAGAAGCCAATCAGGGTGTTGCATACCTTGACGACGGAACTATGATAGTAGTCGAAGGCGGAAAAGACTATGTCGGTCAGGAAATCGACCTTATGGTTACAAGTGTGCTTCAGACATCTGCAGGAAGAATGATATTCGGAAGACCGAAAAAATTGAAACTTATGAAATAGATAGAATGCATCTTTTTAGATTTCCTGAAAAGATGCATTTTTTTATAAGGAGGAATGAGAAAATGAAAACAGCAGCTTTAATAGTTGCGGGAGGAAGCGGAAAAAGAATGAACAGGAGTATATCGAAGCAGTATCTTGAGCTTAAAGGAAAGCCTATTTTAGCTTATACGATAGAGAAATTTCAGATTCCCGAGATAGATGAGATAGTAGTAGTTATAAAAAAAGATGATGAAGATATATTCAGAAGAGAAATAACAGAAAGATACGGTTTTGAGAATATTAAAACAGTTTATGGAGGAAAAGAGAGAGCCGATTCTGTAGTTAACGGTCTTAAAGCACTTTCAGAAGATACAGATACAGTTCTGATTCACGACGGCGTAAGACCGTTTGTAAGCAGAGAGACTATTTTAGAGAATATAGAGAAAGCAGAAGAGTTTGGAGCAGTCCTGACTGCTGTTCCTTCGAAAGACACAGTGAAAATTGCAGAGAACGGATTTGTAAAGGACACTCCTCAAAGAACGAATGTATATCTTGCACAGACTCCTCAGAGCTTCAGAAAAGAAATCATAGCCGAAGCTTATAAAAATGCGGGGACATCAGAACGTATAACCGACGATTCTATGGCTGCTGAAGCTTACGGAAAAGATGTATATATAGTAGAAGGAACTTATGATAATATAAAGATAACTACGGAGGAAGATCTTCCAATAGGAGAGAAGATTATAGAGTCTCAGATGAATTTGAGATAGATGTAAAACTTATAATATTGAAACCTGATACATTGAAAAGGAGATGTTTAAATGAGAGTAGGTCTGGGTTACGATGTACATAACCTGATAGAGAACAGAAAACTTGTGCTTGGAGGAATAGAAATTCCGCATGACAAAGGACTCCAGGGACATTCGGACGGAGACGTTTTAACGCATGCTGTAATGGATGCAATAATAGGAGCGATGGCAAAGGGAGATATAGGCAGACATTTTCCGGATACCAGCGCAGAATATAAAGATATATACAGCATAAATCTTCTTATAAGAATAAAAGAAATCATGGATGAAGAAGGATGGAAGATAGGCAATATGGACTGTGTAGTAATAGCTCAGAAGCCTAAACTTGCCCCTTATATACCAGAAATGGAGAAGAAGATAGCTGGAGTTCTGGATATGGATCTTCAGGATCTGAATATAAAGGCGACTACGACAGAAAAGCTGGGATTTGAAGGAAGAGAAGAAGGTATAACTTCACAGGTAATAGTAATGCTTGTTAAAAAATAAAATATTTAATTCTGTACGGAAGGAGGAGCCGGTTTACGGCAGAATACTATGGAAAGAGAAATGAGAAGAAAAGACAGAGAAATGGGTGAAGAATTTGCTCTTGGAATAATAGACAAGGCGGTTTATGGAAATCTCACTACTGTAGACGAGGATAAAGTTCCATACACCATTCCTATTTCTCCAGTGAGAGACGGAAAGTCCGTATATATGCATTCTGCAAAAGAAGGAAGAAAGATAGACAATGTAAAGAGCAGTCCTTTTGCGACTATGACTTTCGTAGGAGAGACTGAAGTTCCTGCTCCTATAACCGAAGAAGACTATAATAAAGCTATGGAAGAAGGAAAAGGAGCCAGATTCCTTCTCAGTAAAAAATTCACGACTGAATTTGAATCTGCAGTAGCAGAAGGAAAGATTTCAATAGTTGAAGATGAGGATGAAAAAGTTAAGGCGCTGAGACTTTTATCTGAAAAGTACACTCCTGGGAATATGCCTTATTTTGATGAGGCTGTAAAAGCGAGTTTCGGTGTTGTTGAAATACTCAGATTCGATATAGAAAATATAAAAGGAAAGAGAAAAAAATTCGATAAATCCGGTGAAGAGATGAAGTGGGAGAGAATGGAGTAGAAAGCCCGCTATCTTGACAGAATACAGGCTTTTTAGTAATATTTAGAGTGCGGATAGACGCAGAATGAAACTCCGTCCTTTGGGATGGAGTTTTTTATGATAAAAAAGCTGAAATGATATATAATTATTGTATAAAAGGAACTAAAAAGAGAAAGGAGGACGTCATCAGAAAAATTCAGATTTGATGACGGTTTATTTAATTATGAGGATGTCTAAATTATACATGCCGACTTTAAGAGAAGTGCCTTCAGAGGCAGAACTTCCAAGCCATAAGCTTCTTTTAAGAGCAGGAATGATAAAGAAACTGGTTTCAGGGGTTTATACATATCTGCCTCTAGGATACAGTGTTATAAAGAAGATAGAAAATATAGTAAGAGAAGAGATGGATGCTATAGATTCGCAGGAGCTGCTTATGTCGGCAGTTCACCCTGCAGAACTTTGGCAGGAAACTGGAAGATGGGAAGATTTCGGACCTGAAATGTTCAAACTGAAGGACAGACACGGAAGAGAGTTCTGTCTCGGACCTACACATGAAGAAATAATTACTGACACTATAAGACACGATATAAAATCTTATAAACAGCTTCCGCTCAGTCTTTATCAGATACAGACTAAATACAGAGATGAAAAGAGACCTAGATTCGGACTTATGAGATCTAGAGAATTCATAATGAAAGATGCCTATACTTTCGACAGAGATGAAGAAGGCATGAGAGAAGCATATTACGAAATGTGGAAAGCTTATGAAAAAATATTTACAAGATGCGGAATCGACTACAGAGTAGTTGAAGGAGATTCAGGAGCCATGGGAGGAAGCGACTCTCATGAGTTTACAGCAATGTCTGAATTTGGAGAAAGCAATATAGCATACTGTGAAGAATGCGACTATGCGGCTACTGATGAAAAAGCTGAATGCAAATATGAAGCTGAGACTAGAGAAGTAAAAGAACTTGAAGAAGTTCATACACCTGGAGTTAAAACTATAGAAAAACTTGTTGAATTTTTTGGGATAGACCCTTCAGAATTCGTTAAAACTCTTCTTGTGAAAGCGAACGGGGAAGTAGTTGCGGCAGTTATTCCTGGAGACAGAGAGCTTAATGAAATCAAGCTCATAAACCATCTTGGAGTGGCTGAACACGAGTTTGAAATGGCGGATGAAGAGGATGTAAAAGAAGTTACAGGCGCTGAAGTAGGATTCGCAGGCCCTATTGGACTTAAAGAAGGCACAAGAGTAGTTGTGGACAGCAGAATTAAAGATTTAGGAAACTTTATAATCGGAGCTAATAAAACAGACTACCACTTTAAAAACGCCAACTTCGAGAGAGATTTCAAAGATGCCGAATTAGTTGATGATTTAGTTCTAGTAAGAGAAGGAGATTCATGTCCTAAATGCGGCGCTCCGCTTAAGATGGACAGAGGAATAGAAATAGGAAATATATTCCAGCTGGGAACTAAATACTCAAGCTCGCTTGGCGCAACTTATCTCGACGAAAATGGAAAAGAGCAGGATATAGTTATGGGATCTCACGGAATAGGAGTGTCTAGAACTATGGCCGCAGTTATAGAGCAGAACTATGACGATGACGGAATAATATGGCCTCTTGCACTTGCTCCTTTTGAAATAATAGTTTCGATAATAAACACTAAAAATGATGAACAGAGAGAGCTTGGAGAAAAGATATATGAGGATCTCAAATCTCAAGGATACGAAGTTCTTCTTGACGACAGAAAAGAAAGAGCCGGAGTTAAATTCAAAGATATGGACCTTATAGGGATACCTATAAGAATAACAGTAGGTAAGAGAGCCGGAGAAAACATAGTAGAATATTCTCTTAGAAAAGACAGGGAAAAATCTGATCTTTCTGCTGATGAAATCAGCTCAAAAGTTGAAGCTGAATTTAAAGCTCAAGGACTTAGATAGAGAATTAAAAAATTCTTAAAGTTTCATAAAATACGTTCAAATACTCAATTTTAGAGTTATAATATATATAAGAGAGCAGTCTGAAAATTCAGACTGCTTCTTATTTTATATGCCAATGGAGGTAGTTTCAATGAAGAAAATACTATCAGTTTTTGCAGCTGCGGCAGTAGCTCTTACGAGTATGTTCGGAGTATCAGCGAAAGCGGATAAAATAGAAAACGTAGTTGTGAGCTTAGGAGAAGATCTTAGCTCAAGCCAGAAAGATGAAATGATTAAAAAGTTCGGTGCAGACCCGGAATCAAGAGTAGTTTCAGTTTCTAACAGTGAAGAGAGACATTATTTAGGAAACTATGTATCGGCAGACCTTATAGGGACGAGAGCGATATCATGTTCATATGTTGAAGAACTTGACGACGGTTCAGGAATACAGGTTGAAACATCGAATGTGACATGGGTTACTCCTGAGATGATTCAGAATGCTCTTGCAACTGGAGGAGTGAAAGATGCAAAAGTAAAAGTATCGGCTCCTTTCAAAGTTTCAGGAACAGCCGCTCTTACAGGTGTTATGAAGGCTTTCGAAACTGCAACAGGCGAGAGTCTGAGTGAAGATGAGAAACAGGTTGCAAATGAAGAGATTGCAAAGACGGGAGAACTAGGTCAGGAAATAGGTAAAGATGAAGCTGCAGCGCTAATAAAAGAGGTAAAAGAAGCTGTTGTGGAAAATCATATTGAAGATCCGCAGGCAATAAGAGAAACTATAGAGAGAATAGCAGTGGATATGAACATAACTCTTAATGAAGAACAGTTCAATAAGATAATAGAACTTATGCAGAATATAAGTTCGCTTAATCTTGATGTAAGTTCTATAAAGAGTCAGCTAGGAGATATATCGAAGACGGTTTCCGATATATCGGGCAAAGTTTCAGATGCAGTGAGCAATTCGGAAGAAGCACAGGGATTTTTAGAGAAAATAATACAAATGCTGAGAGAACTTATAGATAAACTCACAGGTTCATCTGCAGTAACAGAATAGGACATTTTAAGCCCCGGTATTCAGATTATTTCTGAAAACAGGGGCTTTTATGTTATAATTATTGTTATAGAAATTTCTGAATATAAGTTATATATAGGTCAATTGCTTGTATACCGTGCTTATGCTATTATATATATGTCAGAGAAATACTTTTAACGCATTTTAATCTGAGATTTTAAAAATTAATATATAAGAAGAGGATGAATATTATGACAGATGTGAGAGTGAGGTTTGCACCGAGTCCAACAGGATATCTTCATATAGGAGGACTCAGAACTGCACTTTATGATTTTTTATTTGCAAAAGGAAATAATGGAAAATATATACTTAGAATCGAAGACACTGACCAGTCAAGATTTGTAGAAGACTCTATAGAGAACCTTCTAAAATCACTTGAATGGGCAGGAGTTGTTCATGACGAAGGAGTATTCATGGAAGACGGAAAAATCGTCGAAAAGGGAGAATACGGTCCTTACGTTCAGTCAGAAAGACTTGATATATACAAAGAGCATGTACAGAAGCTTTTAGACAGCGGAGATGCATACTACTGTTTCTGTGATAAAGAAAGACTGGATAAATTAAGAGAGCATCAGAAAGAAAACAATATGATGCTCGGATACGACGGACACTGCAGAGATATACCGAGAGAAGAAGCTGAAAAGAGAATAGCTGCAGGAGAAGACTACGTTATAAGACTGAGACTTCCTGAAGATGAAGATATCACTTTTACAGATATAATAAGAGGAGATATAACAATGAATACTAAGGACCTTGACGATCAGGTTCTTCTTAAATCAGACGGATTCCCTACTTATCACTTAGCGGTGATAGTTGACGACCATCTGATGAAAATATCTCACGTTGTAAGAGGTGAAGAGTGGCTTCCTTCAGCACCTAAGCACGCTTATCTTTTCAAAGCGTTCGGATGGGAAGCGCCTGTATTCGTTCACCTTCCTACAGTTCTGAATAAAGAAAAGAAAAAACTGAGCAAAAGACATGGAGACGTTGCAGTAGAAGACTTCAGAGCTAAAGGATTTCTTCCAGAAGCTTTAGTGAACTATCTTGCACTTGTAGGATGGAGTCCTGAAAACAATGAAGAATTTTTCACTATGGATGAACTGATAGAATCGTTCTCTTTTGAAAGAGTTTCAAAAACTGGAGGAGTTTTCGATATAAATAAACTTAAATGGGTGAACGCTCATTATATAAGAGAAAAAGACATAGACGAGCTTACAGAACTTGCAGTTCCTGTTCTTCTGGAAAGCGGAGAGATAACTGAAGATGATGTTGAAAACAGATACGAGTGGGTTAAAGCGCTTGTTTCTATACTTCAGGACAGAGTTTCAACTATAAATGAAATTCCTGAAAAACTTCAGAGCATACTGGACAATGATGTTAAATTTGAAACAGAAGAAGCTGAAAAAGTTCTTGAGGAAAGTGAAATAGACAAGCTGGCAGCTGCATTCAAGGAAGAACTTGAATCTATAGACGAAATAGACGAAGAGTTTGCAGGATCTATTCTTAAGAAAATTCAGAAAAAGACAGGAATTAAAGGAAAAAATCTGTTCATGCCTATGAGAATTGCTCTTACAGGGAATCAGCATGGACCCGATTTAGATAAAATAATATTTGTTCTCGGAAAAGAAAATATTTTAAAGAGAATATAGAGAATTAAGTCATCAGGAAAGGCCGTCTCTGTGGTAATACAGTGACGGTTTTTCTGTACAGTGGAGGTGCGTTGTTGAGATATATAATAGAAGATATAAAAGCGATAAAAGCCAGAGACCCGGCGGTTAGAACTTATTTAGAAGCGGCTATATGCTATCCGGGACTTCACGCAGTTATAGTTCACAGACTGACACACTGGCTTTACAATAAAGGTCTGTTCTTTTTATCAAGAATACTTTCTAATATCGTAAGACTGATTACAGGGGTTGAAATTCACCCGGGAGCCAAAATAGGCAAGGGAGTATTTATAGACCACGGTATGGGAGTAGTTATAGGAGAAACAGCGGAAATCGGAGACAATGTAACTATATATCAGGGGGTAACCCTTGGAGGTACTGGTAAAGATACAGGAAAGAGACACCCTACACTGGAAGAAAATGTGGTTGTCAGCAGCGGAGCTAAAGTGCTGGGTCCTTTCACGGTAGGAAAAAATTCCAAGATAGGAGCCGGAGCAGTAGTTCTTAAAGAAGTGCCGCCAAACTGCACAGTTGTAGGTGTTCCCGGAAGAATAGTGGTAAAAGACAATAAGAGAGTTAAAGATGAAGATATGACGCCTAAAGGAATAGACTTGAACCAGATTGACCTTCCAGACCCGGTTATGCAGGAAATTATGAAACTTAAGAAAGCAGTCGAAGTTATGAAGACGGATATAGAAGGAATTAAAGGTGAAAAAGAGTCTGAAAAAGAAGAAGACGCAATCTAAACGAATATAGAAAGGCGGTGAGTCCGTCAAAGAGCATAGAGATGACGGAGAATATGAAATTATATAATACACTTAACAGAAAAAAAGAAGAATTTATACCGATAGAAGAGAATAAAGTCAGAATGTATGTCTGCGGACCGACAGTTTACAATTATATACATGTCGGAAATGCAAGACCGCTAGTAGTATTTGACACTTTAAGAAGATATTTTAAATATAAAGGATATAAAGTCGACTACGTTGTAAACTTTACGGATATAGACGACAAGCTTATAAAAAAAGCTAATGAAGAGGGGACTACAGTAAAGAAAGTCGCAGAAAAATATATAGAAGAATATTTGAAAGACTCCAGAGCCTTAAATGTTGATGAAGATGACACTATGCACCCTAAGGCTACTGAGAATATAGGAGATATAATTAAATATGTGAAGACTCTTATAGAAAAAGGCTATGCTTATGAATCTAACGGAGACGTATATTTTGATGTAAGCAAGAGCGGCCATTACGGAGAACTTTCTAAAAAGAACCTGGATGATTTAGTTGCAGGGGCAAGAGTCGATGTAACTGAAGTCAAGAGAAATCCTATGGACTTTGCAATGTGGAAAGCGGCAAAACCTGGAGAACCTTCCTGGAACAGTCCTTGGGGAGAAGGAAGACCCGGATGGCATATAGAGTGTTCAGTTATGTCTCAGAAATACCTGGGAGATACTATAGACATACATGCCGGAGGAGCGGATCTTCAGTTCCCGCATCATGAAAATGAAATTGCACAGTCAGAAAGCTATACAGGAAAGAAATTTGCAAATTTCTGGCTTCACAATGCAATGATAAATATAAATAATGAAAAAATGTCGAAATCTAAGAATAATTTCTTCACAGTCAGAGAGATATCTGAAGAATACGATCTGGAAGTTCTGAGATTCTTCCTGCTTTCAGCGCATTACAGAAAACCTCTGAATTTCACTGAAGAAAATATGCAGCAGACTAAAAACGGTCTCGACAGAATATATATAGGAAGAGACAGACTCAGAAGTCTGATAGAAAAGGCCGGAGACGGAAATGAAGAAAAATCAGATGAGCTGAAGTCGGAAGTGGACAGAATAAAAAAAGAGTTCGAAGAGAATATGGATGACGATATAAATACTGCAGATGCAATATCTTCAATATATGAACTTATAAAATTCATAAACACTTCTTTAGATGAAGATGCTTCAAAAGAAATTCTGGAATACACTTATGAAACTCTTGAGAAACTTACAGATGTAATCGGAATAATGAAGAGAGAGAGTGAAGAAGTGGATGAAGAAATAGAAGAGCTCATAGAGAAAAGAAATCAGGCAAGAAAAGATAAAGACTATGCTTTAGCCGACTCAATCAGAGATGAGCTGCTGGAAAAAGGTATAATACTTGAAGATACAGCAGACGGAGTTAAATGGAGGAGAGCATAGTATGGAATCAGATATTTTTAAAGAATGGAAGGATGGAGACGTTCGCGCTCTCCATCCTTTAAAACTTGCATATATAGGGGATGCTGTTTATGAGGTGTATATAAGAAGATATCTTTTAGAAAGCAGCAGAGAAAAAATGCATATTATACACAGAAAATCGACAAAATTTGTGAGTGCAAAAGCTCAGGCTGATATAGTCCACTCTCTTGACGATTTTCTCACTGATGAAGAGAAAAGTGTAATAAGACGAGGAAGAAACACTAAATCTCATTCAGTTCCTAAAAATGCAGCTGTATCAGATTATAAATATGCCACAGGCTTTGAAGCGCTGATAGGCTATCTGTATTTAAAGGGAAAAAAAGAAAGAATAGATGAAATAATAGAGAAGATACTGGCGGGTGATTAAATGAAAGTGAGTCTTCTTGCACATACTCCTGATCCTGAAAATATAGTTTCAGCGGCAGCGAAACTCTGCTACTCTCAGTCAGGAGTCAAAGAAATACTGGAAAAACAGTCGGATGAGGAAAGAGACAGATTTATAAATATGCTTATGGATATAGGACATGAATCTCCTATAGAGCATGTGTCTTTCACATTTGCAATAGAAGGAGTCAGCAGAACTCTGACTCATCAGCTGGTCAGACACAGAATTGCATCATATTCTCAGCAGTCGCAGAGATATGTTAAGCTTGAACAGTTCGAATACATCGTTCCGCCGAGCATAAAGGGAGACGAAGAAGCGGAAAAGCTCTATATACAGACTATGGAGGAGATTCAGGAAAGATATAATCAGATTTCGGGAATACTCTATGAAAAGCATTTAAAAGAATTTTCAGACAGCGGAATTCCTGAAAAAAAGGCAAAGACTATGGCAGAGAAAAAAGCAATAGAAGATGCCAGATATATATTTCCTAATGCATGTGAGACTAAAATAGTTGTAACGATGAATGCCAGAAGTCTGAAGAATTTCTTTGAACACAGATGCTGCGAAAGAGCACAGTGGGAAATAAGAAATTTGGCGGAAGAGATGCTGAAACTTGTGAAAAAAGCCGCTCCTTCAATATTCGGAACAGCTGGACCAAAATGCATATCGGGACCTTGTCCGGAAGGAAAAATGACTTGCGGAAAGATAAAAGAAGTTAGAGAAAAATACAAAAATATTTAAAAAATATACATCAAGAAATACAGAAGGTGATAAAATGCCAAATAAAGATATAATATTCGGAAGAAATCCTGTAATGGAGATACTGAAGTCTGAAAGCAGAACTGTAGACAGACTTTATGCAGCAAAAGGAGACAATAAAGGTTCTATAAACAAGATACTGGGAATAGCAAAGGACAAAGGCATAAGGGTCGAATATGAAGACAGAAAAAGACTCGATGAAATTTCAGGCGGAGAGAATCATCAGGGCGTAATAGCATACGTTTCACCATATAGCTATAAAGAGATAGACGATATATTTAAAACGGCTGAAAAAGAAGGAAAGCCTCCGTTTATACTTCTTCTGGACAATCTTGAAGACATGCATAATTTCGGAGCGATAATAAGAACGGCAGAATGTGCAGGAGTTCACGGGATAATTATACCTAAGAGAAGATCTGTAAGTGTGAATTCTTTTACAGCGAAAGCTTCAGCAGGAGCAGTGGAGTTTATGAATATAGTAAAAGTCTCAAATCTGAATGCGGCTATAAAAGAGCTTAAAGAGAGAGGCGTATGGGTTTACGGTGCAGATATGGACGGAAGCTATTATTACGAAACCGACCTTACAGGTCCTGTAGCGCTCGTGATAGGAAGCGAAGGAAAAGGAATAAGCAGGCTTGTCAAGGAGAACTGTGACGGAATAGTTAAGATACCTATGAATGGAAAAATAAACTCGCTCAATGCTTCAGTGGCTGCAGGAATACTTATTTACGAGATAGTTAAACAGAGAGGAAACTGACAATGAATAGAAAAGAGTATCTATTCGTAGACGGCTATAATGTCATAAACGACTGGAACAATCTTAAGGCTTTAAGCGACATGCAGCTTGAACTTGCAAGAAATGAACTTATAGAGACCATGGCTGAATACAGAGTTATCGCAGGAGTCGAAGTTATAATAGTTTTCGATGCTTACAGAGTTAAGTCGAATCCCGGAAGAGAAGATAATATCAAAGGTGTGAAAGTAGTATTCACTAAAGAGCATCAGACTGCAGATGCCTATATAGAGCAGACTCTTCACAGAATAGGAAAGGTCAAGAGAGTCAGAGTCGCAACATCAGATTCGCTTGAACAGCAGGTCATTCTGGGAAGAGGAGGAACCAGAATATCTGCAAGAGAGCTTAAAATAGAGATTGATGACTGCAGAAACAGGACCATAAAGAAAGCAGATATTAAATCAACTTCTGAAAATGTCAATATGGGAAAACTTGGAGAAGAGCTCAGTGATGAGGTTCTTCAGAAACTTGAAAGCTATATAGATCAGATTGAAGAAGAGAAAAACAGAGAAAACACAAGTAAAAACAAGATAAATTCGGCCCTGAGCGGAGGAAAATCAGGAGTAAAGACAGGAACAGGCAGAAATACTGTAAAAAATGAAAAAAATAAGAAGAAAAAGAGAAAATTAACTAGAAAAAGAAAAAGAAAATGATACAATAGAGTTAGTGAGCTTGTGAGTTCTTGAGGTATTGACAGAGCGGATTAGAAGTAGTAAAATAGTCTCGAGATGACGGGCCTGTGTAGCTCAGTCGGCAGAGCACTTGCATGGTAAGCAAGAGGCCATCGGTTCAATTCCGGTCATAGGCTCCAAGCAGAATAAAGTTATGAAAACGAAAAATATAATCTAATGGACTAATATTCCATAAATGGTATAATTAGTTTAAGACTATTAAGGAGGAATCATAATGGGTAAAGAAAAATTTGAAAGAAGTAAACCGCACGTTAATATAGGAACAATAGGTCACGTTGACCACGGTAAAACAACACTTACAGCAGCAATAACAACTGTACTTAACAACAGATACGGTACAGGAGCAGGTGTTGCATATGACAACATAG
>JAEZUY010000025.1 GCA_023420895.1 Bacillota bacterium
CTGTTTAGCTTCGTCAAAATCTTTAAAAGCCTTTGGTAAATCATAAGCCATTTTATCACCTCATAATAAAACTTTCTATTTTTTTATTTTAACCCTATACTTATATTATAGATAATAAAAAGATGTATGTTTAATCAAATATGAAATAAATCACTAAATTACTATAGGTTTTATCTATAGTTGAGAATTATTAAATAGATATCGGTAATAAAATTTAAAAAATCAATAATACTAATGTATAATATAATGGTAATATTTAGTTATAGGAAGAACGGGGTGTTTTTATGAAAACTAAAGAAGAAATGCTAGAAAAGATGGCCGGAATGGTTGTAAATATGGAAGATGAAGACATTCCGGAAGTATGTAAAACATATCTTGAGTCAGGATATGATGCATTAGACGGAATTCAGGACGGACTGGCAGAAGGGATGAATAGAGCAGGTCAGCTTTATGAGGACGGAGACTATTATATACCCGAACTGCTCTTATGTTCAGATGCTATGTATGCAGGTCTTGAAATTCTGAAACCGGTAGTCTTAGAAGAAATGGAAAAAGACCGTGAAGATACAGGCTTTAAAGCAGTAGTGGGAGTAGTTCAGGGAGATACCCATGATATAGGAAAAAACCTTTTTAAAATAATGCTGGAAACGGTAGGTTTTGAAGTTTATGATTTAGGGAACAATGTTCCGCCCGAAAATTTTATAGAAAAAGTGAGAGAAGTGGGAGCAGATCTTTTAGGACTGTCAACACTTATGACTACCACTATGTCGAATATGGAAAAAACAGTGGAAATGATTAAATCTTCAGATTTAAAAAATGATGTGATAGTAATGGTAGGCGGAGGGCCAGTTTCAGCTGAATTCAGCAAAAAAATCGGAGCTGACGGGTTTGAAAATGATGTCTATAAAGCTGTTTATATAGCTAAGGATCTTGTTGAAAGAAATAAAGCTAAAACAGCATAAAAATAGCAGGGAGAGCAATGAAAAAACTGAAAGCAGCTTAATATAAAACGACAGGGGTTAATTAAAATGGATTATATTAAGAAAAACTATCTCTGCGGTGTCTGTCCAGGAGGCTGTGCAGTAGATATTGAAATGAAAGACAGTAAAATTGCAGGAGTAAAACCTGCAGAAGATTCACCTTACAGTGCAATCTGTCTAAGAGGCAGATATGCGCCTGAAGTAGTCTATTCACCGGACAGAGTGCTCTATCCGCTGATTAGAGACGGTGAAAAAGGTGAGAAAAAATTCAGAAGAGCAAGCTGGGACGAAGCTCTGGACTATATTGAGAAAAATGTGAAAGATCTGGCTGAAAAGCACGGACCTGAAACACTTTTCTACCACTATGGAAGAGGAGCATTTGAACAGGCTCTTTATGACTATCTGAACACTGGGGATATTACAGGAGAAGCCAATCTGGGATTCTTTGAACCGTTAGGATCTCCAAACTATTCATGCGTAGGTTCAATATGTTTCAACTCTTTCGGAGTTTTAGCGCCATATCCTACATTCGGCTTCAGAGGTGAAGCTCTTGCACCGGATTTAGAGAATGCGGACACTATAATAGTATGGGGAACGAATCCTTCAACAGGATCGCCGCCTTTTATGTTCCATAGAATTCTCAACGCTAAAAAAAGAGGAGCGAAGATTGTAACAATAGATCACTTCATGTCAGATATTGCAAAAAGATCTGAAAACGCATATCTTGTGAGATCAGGAACAGACGGAGCTTTAATTTTATGTCTGACTAGAGAAGTTATAGAAAGAGAACTTTACGATAAAGATTTTACAGAAAACTACTGTGAAGGATTTGACGAATATAAGGAATACTTAAAAGAATTCACAGTTGAAAAAACATCGAAAATAACAGGACTTACTGAAGAAGAAATAATGGGACTGTTTAAAGACATAACTGAAAAAGAAAAAACGAGTATTCTTACTTATACAGGCCTTGAATACTCAAATTCAGGAGTTCAGTCTATAAGAGCTCTTTATATACTTTGGAGCATCATGGGAAGACTCGATACAGAAGGAGGACTTCTCATAAACAATCCTAAAAAGATTAAAGAATTAGAGTTTATGGATAATGCTAAGAGCAAGGCAGATCCTTCGGTAGTGCCTATAGGAGCTGAAGAATATCCATTATTCTATCATCTGCTGAAGTCAGCTCATTTCTTAGAGTTTCCTAAAGCTGTTCTGGAAGAAAAGCCTTACAAGATTAGAGGGCTTTTAAATCTGGGATCTTCGATAAGCACATCTTATCCGAATACAGATCTTTATAAAAAAGCTCTTAAAGAACTTGATTTCTTCTGCACTATAGACAGATTTATGACAGAAGATACGAAATATGCTGATGTAGTTCTTCCATCGACAACTTATTTCGAAGATGAGTCATATTTTGCATATGGAAACTATCTGAGAAAGAGAGAAAGAGTCATAGAACCGCTTGGAGAAGCAAAATCGGACATGCTTATTCTTCATGAAATAGCTGACAGACTGGGATATGGAGAAATGTTCCCTAAAGATATTGACGAGCTTTTAGAAAGATCGTTCAGTGAAGAGATGATTGAAAAACTTAAAGAAAACGAAAAGGGCTTCTTCATAGAACCTAACGAAAGAGTTTATGAGAAATATAAGAACGGCATGCTGAGAAAAGATTCTAAACCAGGTTTCCCTACAAAAAGCGGAAAACTTGAAATTAAATCTTCAATGCTGGAAGAATTCGGATATCCGGGACTTCCTGAGTATATGGAGCCTATAGAAAGTCCTGTTTCAAGACCGGATCTTTATGAAAAATATCCGATAGTGATGAATACAGGTGCAAGAATACAGACTACATTCAGATCTCAGCATCTTAATGTAGACGGACTTTTAAGCCATCAGCCGGAAGCTGAAGTTTTAATAAATACAGTTCAGGCTGAAGAAAAAGGAATAAAAGA
>JAEZUY010000033.1 GCA_023420895.1 Bacillota bacterium
GTTTAGTAAACAATTCCCCGCAAGGGGACAATATTTGTTCTGTCCTGGATAAGACATTAAAAGGTCTATTTTTTTTTATGTTTATTTTGAGAAAATCATGAATACATATTTTTAGCTTGACATATTAAATTTAATATTATATGCTGTTATAATGCTTATTTTTGAATAGCATTTTAATTACTAAGTTTTTAGATAAGATTCATTTAACAATAGACAATAGAATATAGACAATTTACTGAAAAGGAAGTGGTGTCTTGAAAAGGGAAGTTTTACAGATTGCACTTGCAAAGGGAGTAGGTGATAAAACACTTAAAAAATGTCTGAACAAAGCAAAAGAAAAAGGATATGATCTGGACGATATAATATCTGAAAAGGCTTTAAAGGATCTCGGTTTCAATGATGATAAAGTTGAATCTATACTTTCTAAAGGAGAAGAGGCTGAAAGTATTGTTTCGAGAATGGAAGATGACGGTATAGGAATTGAAATGCTTGTAGAAACTGAAAAAGGATACCCTGAATTTCTCAAGAAAACTATGGGAGACAACTGCCCGCCTTTACTTTTCTTAAGAGGCAATAAAGATATATTAAAGATGAAATCTGCAGCTTTTGCAGGTACTAGAGACGTTTCTGAGAAAGGAATGAAGCTTACAGAACTATGTGTCGAACAGCTCGTAGAAAAGGATATTGCAATTGTGAGCGGAAATGCGAACGGCACAGATATGGCCGCGCACAGAGCTGCACTTATGAATGGAGGAAAAACTGTTTTCGTTCTTCCAGAAGGAATATTTAACTTGAAGCCTAATAAGGAAATAAATGAAATGATTACATTAGGAAACAGTCTGTTTATATCTCAGTTTCTTCCGAATTATACATGGCATGCAGGAAGAGCTATGCAGAGAAATGCTTTAGTGATAGGTCTTTCAGAAGCTCTTATAATAGCTGAATCTAAAAAAAGCGGAGGAACTTTTGCCGCTGGAGAAGAAGCTATGAAAGCAGGATGTCCGCTATTTGTAATAGACTACAAGAATCCTGACAAATCTGCAGAAGGAAATCCTTATTTTATTGAAAAAGGAGCATTTCCTATAAGAGGAAATGGAAAAGTTCCAAATCTTTCAGGTTTGTTTAAAGTTATTGAGGAAGGCAGAGTCAGTTCTGAAGAAAAAGAACAGGAAAATAAAGCTCAGCAGCTGAAATTAGACATGTAGTATAAGGAGGAATGCTTATATGGAAGCAATATTCGATTTATTTGCACTTTTAATAGGAGCGCCCTTATTTATAATTGGACTTATAATATTTATTGCAGTCGTTCTGATGATAGAGAAATTCATAATAAAAGTTTTTCTTGGAATAGATGACTGATAGCTGAGAAGAATTATATAGTTTATATAATAAAAGATCAGATAAATATAAAAAGTGCAGTTAATCATATAGACATTGTATTCATTTATCAATATAATAAGGTTAGCGACTCGAATAAAATTGAGAGGGAATATCATATTAGTATATAGTTTCCAATCTTCGTTTTGAAAGGGGTGATATTTTGCTTTCGAGGTTAGAATTAAACCTTGGTAAATGCGAAGACATAAGCATCAATTCGTCTTCTCTATTTCATGGAAGTCTTTTTGATTTTATAGCAAATGAATATGCCGATGAACTTCACAGTAACGGTGTTAAGCCGTATTCTCAGAATCTCAGCAGAGACAGGGAAGGCAACTGGATATGGACTGTAAATACAATGAATGAAAAAGCAAAAGAGAATATAATAGATTATCTTTTATCAGATTCATATAAAGAAGTTAATATTAAGCATAAGGAGCTGAAGATTCCAGTTCTCTCAAAAGAACTGAGAACATCAGGATACAAAGAACTCTTAGATGAATATTACTTTAAAGACAGCAGCAGATATATAACTATGAAATTCATATCTCCGACAGCCTTTAAATCTAGGGGAAACTATGTGTTCTGTCCTAATTTCAGGCTTATATACCAGAGTGTTATGAACAAATATGATTCAGTATTTATAGATTCTCAGCTTTTTGATGAAGAAATATTAGAAAATCTTGTAGAAAACACTCAGCTTATCAACTATAATCTGAGAAGCTTTAAATTTCATCTTGAAGGAATAACAATTCCTTCTTTTATGGGACATATGACAATCAGAATAAATGGACCGCAGGCTATGGTGAATTTAGCAAATTATATGTTAAGATTTGGAGAATATTCAGGAGTAGGAATAAAGGCGACTATAGGAATGGGAGGATTTAAGATTTTAGACTAATTTTAGAAGGAAGGTGATTTAGTGGATGATAAAATAAGCGCATTAGTCAGAGGGGCTATTTTTCAGGATATTATGAAAATATACAAAAGATCTGGAGAATCAGTTTCCAGAGGGAAAAATGGTGCAGATATTCTGAAAAAAGATTTCGGCATATCAGATGAAGATATAATTGAACAGCTGGAGTATCATAGTGAGAAAGATTTGAAATCAGCTGATATTGATAAAAGCTCTCTGGCATATATAAGCTATGCGGCAGACAGAATTGCTTCAAATTCTGATTCTGAAAGAGATGAGATATCAGAGAAATCTAAGAATCAGGACAGACCGCTAGACAGTATATTCAACAGACTGAATACAGATGAAACAGGTGTTGGAAAAGACAGCTATAATCCTGAAATGACTGAAGGAATAAACTATCCGGACAGTGATAATAAAAAATACAGCAGTGATTTTTACAAGAAAGTAAAAGAACATTTAAAAAAGGAATTTAAAGCTGGAGAATTCGGCCCTGAATACGATGATTCTCTTATTGAAAAAGCTGAAACAGTTATGGGTTATATACCTTCTGAAACTGAAAGAGAGGAATCAAAAGACATATCGATGTATGACCACTCTAAACTCTCAGGAGCAGTGGCATCATCTATAAATCTTTACTGCAAGGAAAAAGGGATAGACGATTATAGAAAATATCTTTTTGAAGGATTCAGCAGTTTCTGCGAAGAAAACGCTTTTCTGATGTTCTCATTCGATATATCAGGAATACAGGACTTCATATATACAATATCGAGCAGTATGGCGCTGAAAGGTCTGAGAGCAAGATCTTTCTATCTTGAAATAGTATGTGAACATATAGTTGATGAACTTTTAGATGAAATTGGGCTCACTAGAGCAAACCTCATATATTCTGGAGGAGGACATGCCTACTTAATACTTCCGAATACGGAAAAATGCATGGATACGGTTGAGAAATTTGAAAAAGCTATAAAAGACTGGTTCCTTGAAAATTTCAAAACATCGCTTTATATTGCAGTAGGATATGCTGAATGCAGCGCTTCAGATCTTCAAAACAGAGTTAAAGGAAGCTACAGAGATATATTCAAAAGGATTTCTGATATGATATCTGATAAAAAAGAACACAGATACAGTATAGATGAACTTATGGAACTCAATAATCTTGACAGAGAGATTGAAAATGAAGAAAGAGAATGTAAAGTATGCAATACTACAGATAATCTTCTGAGTGACGGAACTTGCGAGACTTGTTCGAGTCTGATTAAATTCTCTAATTCAGTTCATGAATCAGATTTCTTCATGGTTTCTGAGCAGCCTGCAGATGACAACTATCTTGAACTTCCGTTTGGAAGATATCTGAATGCTGTTGAAAAGAAGAATATAGAAAAAAGAATAGGCGGAAGTGATTTCTTAAGGCTGTATTCTAAAAATCTTTCTGGAGCAGAATATCCGAATACTAAGAATCTCTATGTAGGAGACTATAGAAAGAGCAGCAGTTTCGAGGAGCTTGCAAATTCCTCTGAAGGGATAAAAAGACTTGGAGTTCTGAGAGCTGATGTGGATAATTTAGGAAAGAGTTTCGTAAGAGGATTTGAAGCCAAGGGAAGCGATAAATATGTAACTCTTGCAAGAACAGCGGCGTTTTCAAGAAAGATGTCTCAGTTCTTCAAATCACATATAAATGAGATTCTGGAAAGCGGAAAGTTTGAGCTTAAATGCAATGAAAATTCTGAAGAAGGAATAGAAAGAAATATAACTATAGTATATTCAGGAGGAGACGACGTTTTCGTTGTCGGAGCCTGGGATGATATCATAGGATTTGCTATAGATCTTTATGAATCATTTAAGAAATATACTGGTGAAGCTCTTCATTTCTCAGGAGGAATAGGTATTTATCATCATAAGTTCCCGATAGCGGCTATGGCAAAAGAAACAGGAAAACTTGAAGATTCTGCTAAAGATTATGTGAGCAGAGATAAAAAAGAGAAAAATGCAGTAACGATGTTCAGTCCTGAGTTCACTTTCAGCTGGGATGAGCTTATAAACAGAGTTATAAAAGAAAAATATGATTTAATGGTGAGATTTTTCGGTTATATAGATGAAAAAGGAAACTCATTTATTTATAAGCTTCTTGATTTAATGCTGAATATGGAGGACAGAATAAATCTTGCAAGATATGCATACACTATAGGTAGACTGGAACTTCCAAAAACTAATAATAAAGAAAAAGACATACAAAGAGAGGAAATTTACGAAGAATTTAGGGTTAAAATGTATGACTGGATTCAGAATAAAATAGATAGAAAAGAAACAATATTAGCAATGTACATATATGTGTACTTGAATAGGGAGAGTGAGTAATTATGGCTATGAAGGATGTTGATTATGTTACTAGAGCTGATAGACTTGTGAAAAACATGATGGATGGCGAATATCAAATATATAAACCTAGAGGTAAAAATAAAAAACTGGGATGGAACATGACAACTACACAATTAAGAAATTTACTTTCTATGATAAATAAAATAGATAATAAAATAAAAATGGACAAATCTAATGATAAACTTTCAAATGATATAGTTTCAGATATATTGTATCTTAGAGTTAGATTTGCTTATGAAGCTGGAAGAGAAGATCACGTAAAGATTTTACTTGAAGAAGGGAAAATAATGGAAAAGCTGGAAAATATAGGGAATAGTAAAGAAAAATTTGAGAATTTTATGAAATTTATGGAAGCTATAGTTGCATTCCATAGATTTTATGGTGGAAGTGACTAATTAGGAGGGAATAACGAAATGATAAAATTAGAAATTACTGGAAAGATAAAAGTGGAATCAGGTATGCACATAGGAGGTTCAAGCGCTTTCTCAGCGATAGGATCAGTTGACTCTCCTATTATAAAGGACAGCATAAGCGGTCTTCCAATGATACCTGGAAGCAGTCTTAAAGGAAAGCTCAGATATCTTTTAAATAGAAGTTTAACGAATTTGAGAAGAAAAGATTTAAAGGAAATGGAGCGTCTTCATAAAAAACTAGATCATAATGACGATGCAGATGAAGTTTTAAGACTTTTTGGAAGCTCAAGAAAAGGAAATATAAAAAAGAGCAGACTCATATTTTCAGATATGATTCTTTCTAATGAAAAAGATCTTTACAGCAAAGGAGCAGAATTCCTTACAGAAGTAAAATTTGAAAATACTATAAACAGACTTACAGCCGTTGCAAATCCGAGACAGATAGAGAGATGCATAAGAGGATCTGAATTCGATTTAAACATAATATACAATGTGGACAATGTTGATGAACTAGTGGAAGATATGGAACTTCTGATAGAATCTCTTAAGCTTCTGGAATATG
>JAEZUY010000040.1 GCA_023420895.1 Bacillota bacterium
AGCAGGGGGTCATAGGTTCGAGCCCTATTGCGACCACCATATAATGGCCTGGTAGTTCAGTTGGTTAGAATGCCAGCCTGTCACGCTGGAGGTCGAGGGTTCGAGTCCCTTCCAGGTCGCCATTATTTTTAAAATAAAAAAATGTGGAAAAAAAGCAGACAGAATCAAGAAAGCTGCGAGAAATTGAATAAGCTGGTGTGGCTCAATTGGTAGAGCAACTGACTTGTAATCAGTAGGTTGGGGGTTCAAGTCCTCTCACCAGCTCCATTTTTTCTATGGATGGGTTCCCGAGTTGGCCAAAGGGGACGGACTGTAAATCCGTTAGCTAAGCTTTCACTGGTTCGAATCCAGTCCCATCCACCATTTTTAAAATTGAATAATGAAGAATAAGAACATGCGGGTGTAGCTCAGTGGTAGAGCCCTGGCCTTCCAAGCCAGTTGCGAGGGTTCGATTCCCTTCACCCGCTCCATTTTTTTATAGAGAAGACCCTTCAGTTATTAATTAGCTGAAGGGTCTTTTGATATTTTATAGGGACATTATATGCTGAAGAAGTTTTTTAATATTTTCCGTTAGAATTTCATCTTCCCTTTCCAGAAGCAGAATATTTTTAGGAAGTCTGGCACCGCAGTCATCTTTAGTTTTTACGAGATTATAATTCATAAGATCATCGTAATCGAGATTTAAATACTTAGCTTTTATATTTTCACCTAGATAACATTTTTCAGTCATAACAGAGAATTCAAATTTTCTGTTTTCAGAATCTATATTCATGCTGTACGAATTTCCGAAGATCTTATATTCCGAAGTTTCAGAAATTATATTTCCTTTTATATCTATAGAATTTTTTTTCGCTTTTATAGAGACTATTTCAAAAAACATATTTTTTCGGGCGCACTTATTTGCCGAATACTTTTTATTTGAAACTGCATCTTCAGAGTATTCAGAAAAAAGCTCTTCTGGATTTATTTCTTCATTTGAAGCTGAACTAGATGAAATTTCAGGATTCGTACTGAAAAGATCCATCTGCTCTACAGGTATTATTTCATTTGACGAGTCTCTGAGAGAGTCCTCCAGTTTTAAAATATCCGGCAGATAGTATATATCATCAAAATTGTGCTGCAATATAGTTTTTTCAAGTGCCGGAGCTTTAGTTTTAAGATATTCTTTATAGAGCATGACTGATTCTTTTCCGCTGATTTCATCTTTTCTGTCTATACCTATATGTTTTTCTACAGTTTTAAGTTTACAGTTTTCAAGACCAAGTTTCTTTCTGTTTTTTCTAATCACCTTTATTAAATCTATATGAGTCTTTTTTTCGAATATATTATAGATTTTATACTGCTTGAGTTTTTTAGTTATAAATGGGATATCAAAAGTAGAACCGTTAAATGTATAGATTATATCTATTTCTTTTAGGAGAAAAATCAGTCTGTTTAAAATTTCAGCCTCATCTTTTTTAGTTCCTTTGTCCGAAAACAGCTGAATTATTTTAGCACCATTATTGCTGACTATATTCAGCCCTATGAGAACTATTTTATTATAGAGATGACTCAGTCCGTCGGTTTCTATATCTAAAAAAGCAATTACAGTGCCTTCACTTGCGTATTTTGGAAAATAGGGATCTATATTTAATTCATTTTCGATAATTTTCATCATTAAACACTTCCTTTTGAATATAATACCATATTAAGCGCCTAGCTGAAAATGAGCAGAAAACTGAAAATATTTGAAGGAGAAATATATTTAGACTCATCGGTAAAACTGTGTTAAAAGGTAGTCAATAGGGCTGATAAAGAACGTCAATATATGATATAATGGAAGATAGGAAAAAATTAATGTAAGGAGTTTTTTAATGGATTCTAAACAAATTGAAGATAACAAAAAAGAAATCATGAAAAATATTGAAAACATAAAGAAGATGGGCGACGAAGAGCTCATGGATAAAATAAGAGAAGTTAATGAAGATCAGCTTAAGAATATAGGACTTATGGCATATACTGAGCTATTTAACAGAGCTGTTTATCTTAATGCTTTAATAGAGCAGGATGAAGAGCTTATAGAAGAACTCAGAAAAGAGGAGCCTAAATTCAAAGAACTTTATGATATGTTTAAAAACGATATTCTTACTCTTGATTCAGTGAGATTTCTTGAAAAAGAAGAATTACAGGATATAGACAGACTTAAAGAGATAAGAAGAGAAACAGTCGTGGTTCTAAGAGCCTTAACATCTTATGCTACTGAACTTTCATACGCTAATGAAATTACTAAAGACAAAGCGTATATAAACTTCATAAAAGAAAATTTCTCTGATATAGAAGAGAATATGGACTTAGACAGACTGGTAGGAAATGTTCAGATGTTCCTTTCAGAAGACGGAAGAACTATAAAGAACAAAGTTATGGATATAACATCTGTACTTCCAGTTAAAATAACTACAGCTAAATACTACGATCTTATAGAAAATGCTTTTAAAAAGACTATGAGAGAAGCAGGAAAAGAAATGATAGACGTAATGATGAACAGATATAAAGCGCTGTTCGACGGAAGTCTTGTGAGTGAATATGGAGTTTATTTTGATAAATACTTCATGGAAGCTGAAAAAGCTAATAAATTCGATTTCAAAAATGCATCAGAACAGGATATGGCGGATTTATACAATGAAACATCTAAGGACCTTGCAGAAATAACTGCAGCCGCTAATATAATAAGAGAGTTCGGAATAATAACGAACAGAATAATAGCGGTATCTATGCTGAAAGACTATATAGCTGAAGGGCTTAATGACAACGATATAAAAACTCTGCTTACAGACTGGAATAACTATTTAAGCAATCCAGAATCAAACAGAGTTAAAGTTATGAAATCATTCAATCACGTGTTTGAAAAACTTGATAAAGTATTCCAGGAAAACAACAGAGTTCTTCAGGAACTTACTATGGAAAACTTCAACAGAGGAAATAAAGTGGATGATGAGCTGAAAGATTCACTTCAGAAATCTCAGTATATTCTTTCATATATAAATGACTACAATCTTGAAGATGAATATATTCCTGAAATGGTAAATTATGTTCCGGCTGGAGAAGTATATCTTAAACAGGCAATTCAGGGTCTTATAGATTATATGAACAGAAACTCGAAAGATATGCAGAATATCCAGAGAAAAGCCAGAATGAAGAGAGTTATTTCTCTAGTAGACGGTGTATTCCAGACTCCTCAGGAGTTCTTTGACTATCTTGCAAACAGCCTTGGCATGACTAGCACTAAAGAAGAACAGGTTGCGATAGCAAACAGCATACTTGAGATAATGGGAAGATATAGAGATAATAAAGTGCCAAATATGAATAATTAATATAAAAAAAGCTACGACGGTTATGACTTTCGTAGCTTTTCTAAATCATCACAGAGAGAAGGTAAATTGAATTGATGGTATATTTAGACAACAGCGCGACTACTAGACCCAGAAAAGAAGTTGTCGATGCAGTAGCGGATTACAGCTATGAAAATTTTGGAAATCCCTCATCACTTCACAGAATGGGTTTAAATGCTGAAAAAGATATGAAAAAATTTAGAAAAGGAATAGCCGATATTATAAAAGCGGATCCGAGTGAAATTTATTTCACTGCCGGAGGAACTGAATCTAATAATATAGCAGTTCATGGAATAGTGAGCAGATTTAAAAACAGAAAAGCTCATATAATATGTTCAGCAATTGAGCACCCTTCAATACTCAATATATTTAAGCACTATGGATTTACAGACAATATAGATGTTGACTATCTGGAAGTTGATTCCGATGGAATAGTCAATCTTGAAAAGCTGGAAGAACTTATTAGAGATGATACGGCTTTAGTTTCAATAATGCTTGTGAATAATGAGACAGGAACTATACAGCCGGCAGAAGAGATATCGAGAATAATAAGGAAAAAGAACAGTGAAACTGTGTTCCATTCAGACTGTGTTCAGGCTTTTGGCAAAATAGACATAGATGTGAAGAAGCTTGATATTGATATGATATCTGTATCTTCGCATAAAATATATGCGCCGAAAGGTTCAGGAGCTCTTTATATAAGAAAAGGTCTTACTGTAAATCCTCCTTTTCAGGGAGGCGGGCAGGAAAGGGATATAAGACCGGGGACAGAAAACACTCCGGGAATATTCGGATTTGCAAAAGCTGCTGAGATTATGGAAGAACGCAAAGATGAAGAGAGAAAGCGTATGAAAGAAATAAAGGAATATGCGCTTGGAAGAATAGAGAAAGAAATAGAAGACGTTAAAATAAATTCTCCTATGGGAGACAAGCATATAGACAATATTCTGAATATAAGCATAAGCGGAATAAAAGCGGAAATACTGCTTCACACACTTGAAGAAAAGGAAATATATCTTTCAACAGGCTCTGCATGTTCTTCTAAATCAAAGGACAAGTCTCATGTGTTAAAAGCTATAGGTCTTTCTGAAAAAGAAATAGACGGAAGTGTGAGAATAAGTTTTTCGCATTCAGACACTAAAGAAGAGATAGATTATTTTATAGATGAACTTAAAGAAGCAGTAGAAGATATAAGAAGCATACTGGCTTTATAGAATTCAAAGAAAATGAGGTGGAACAATGGAAAATATAGAAAAAGTTATAAGCGTGAGCTTTGGAGAAATCGCTCTTAAAGGTAAAAACAGAGGATATTTTGAACATCAGCTTATAACGAAGATAAGAAAAGTTATAAAAGAATTCAGCGGAATAAATGTATATAGAGATCAGGGAAAACTTTACATAGAATGTAAAGAAGAAGATATTAACGATATAATAAGAAAAGTTAAAAATGTATTCGGAATAATATATATATCCCCATGCTATAAAGTTGAAAAAGATATGGATTCAATAGGTAAAGTAGCGGCGTTTGCTGTGAAAGAAAAAATGGAAGAACTTAGAAAAGAAAAAGAAGATGTGACTTTTAAAGCGGAAGCTAAAAGAGCAGATAAAAATTTCCCTTACAAGTCTCCAGAGATAGCTAGAATGATAGGCGGAGCAGTTCTTAAAAATGTAGACGGAATAAAAGTTGATGTCCATAATCCTGATATAACTGTGAATGTAGACATAAGAACATCAGCATATGTATATACAGACAGATATTCAGGAAGAGGAGGACTTCCTATAGGAACTAACGGAAAGGGACTTCTTCTGCTGTCAGGCGGAATAGACAGTCCTGTTGCAGGTTTTATGATGGCAAAAAGAGGTGTAGAAATATCAGGGATACACTTCCACAGCTATCCATTCACAAGTGAAAGAGCTGAAGAGAAAGTAAAATCACTAGCTAAGATACTTGAAATTTACTGTGGAAGAATGAAAGTATATAAAGTGAATCTTCTCAACATTCAGAAAGAAATAAGAAAAAACTGTCCGGAAGATGAAATGACTATAATATCTAGAAGATTTATGATGAGAATAGCTGAATATATAGCCTCTAAAGAGGGTATAAATGCTTTAATAACGGGTGAAAGTCTGGGACAGGTCGCTTCACAGACAATACAGGGTCTTACAGTGACTAATGCATCGGTTGATATACCTGTATTAAGACCTCTTATAGGAATGGACAAAACTGATATCATAGATATATCGAAAGATATAGGAACTTTCGAAACGTCTATACTTCCATTCGAAGACTGCTGTACGGTATTCCTTCCGAAACACCCAGTTACAAAACCTAAACTTGAAGATATTGAAGAATCGGAAAGCAAGCTTGATATTCAGTCGCTAATTGAAGATGCGGTTGAAAAGATAGAAATTATGGAACTTGAATAAGAAAGGAGAAGATAGATATGAAGAAAGCTATAGTTCCAATAATTATAATTATAGCGGTAATTGTGATTATTGGGGGAACTCTGGCATCCAGCTATAACGGACTCGTGACTATGAGCGAGGAAGTTGATCAGAAATGGAGTCAGGTTGAAAACGTGCTTAAGAGAAGAGCCGATTTAATTCCAAATCTGGTTAACACAGTAAAAGGATATGCTTCACACGAAGAAGATGTTCTAATGGGAGTTACTCAGGCCAGAAGCGGACTGGAAAACGCATCAAATCCGCAAGAAATGGCAGAAGCCAACGATCAGCTTACTGAAGCGATATCAAGACTGAATGTTGTAGTTGAAAGTTATCCTGAACTTAAAGCAGATGCACAGTTCACTCAGCTTATGGATGAACTTTCAGGAACAGAAAACAGAATAGCAGTTGAAAGAAAGAGATACAACGAAGCTGTTCAGAAGTACAACACTAAAATAAAGAGATTCCCTACAAGCATAATAGCAGGAATGTTCAACTTTGAACCAAGAGAGTATTTCCAAGTTTCAGAAAAAGACAAGGAAGCTCCAGTAGTGGATTTTGAAAGTAGAATTGATTTTACAGAAATAGCATCAGTATAAAAAAGCCCTCGAAGCCTTATTAAGGTTTCGGGGGTTTTTCTATATTACTAAGTCAAAGAGTATCCAAAAGGATATAAAAGAGTATTCTTTTGGGTATATAATTAGCAAAGATAAACTTATATAATTATAATAAGGAGTATTATATATAGAAAAGAATAGGTGAAGATTTATAAAAAAGATGAAAGGAGATTTAAAATGTATTCGTTTAAGAAAATTGGAATCGCTATAATTATGTCTTTAACCTTGATATTGGGAACTTCTTCGGTTTTAATGGCAGAAGGAGAGAAAGATATTCCGGTTTTAATTCAGGAGATGGGAGACCATTATTATGTGGATGAGCCTGGAATGCTTTCAGATTATGCTAAAGAAGAAATAGACAGAGAAAATAAAGAAATTACAGAAAATACAGGAGTGCCAATTATAGCTGTGCTTGTAAACAGCTTAGGAGAACATGGAAATATACAGGATTATACATATGACTTTCTAGAGCAGTGGCTTTCGGCAAAGAATTTAGAAGATTCTGTAATCATAGTAGTAGCGATGGATGTAAGTGAGGTAATGATTCAATATTCTGAAGAAGCATCTTACAGTGTATCTGAAGAAGATATAGACAAACTTCTGCATGAAGAAATAATTCCCTATTTAAATGAGGAAGACTTTGACGGAGGAATCTTAAATGGAATCGAAAGGATAAATTCAGGAATGAAGTCTTCAGCAGAAGACTCAGAATCAAAGACGTCTGAAGAATCTGAGAATGAAAAAAAGAATTCTAAATCAGAAGAAGATAAAAAAGGAGAATCCGAAAAAGACGGGCCCGGTTTATCAAAAGATAAAGAAGAATCTAAGTCTAAAATGGATAGAGAAAAAATTAAAACTCTAAAATTATTTATTGGTTCGATTTTTATTTTTCTAGCATTAATAATCGTTGTCGGCACCATAATACTGTTCAGATTTTTTCTGAAGAATAAAAAATAGAAAAAAGGGGAATGATATGGATTTCGATACAGTAAAAGGATATATAATTGTCGGAGCAATAGTAATTGTTGGAATAATACTGATTTTGCTTATAGTATTTCTGGGATTCTTTTTTGTTAATATTTTAGCTGGACTCCTGCTGAATCTTTTTATACTTGCACCTATGGGAATTATAAGAGGATTCACTCTTTATAAGCCGGTTAAGAGAGGAGAAATAACAGAATTTGAAGATCTGCTTAATGACAGAATATCGGTAAATATAATTTACAGAAGGCTTAAAAGAGAAATGAAAAAGATGGGAATAGATCCAGAGAAAGACAGTCTTGAAGGATATCCTAAAATGAAACAGGCTTGGGAAGTTATAGAAAAGTATAAAGAAAAATTTGGGGGAGAAGCAGAAAATATATTAATGTTTATACTGGAAGCAGCTTTTTCTGCAGCTGGAGATATGGCAGACGGAAGTTCAGAAAACTCTGGCAGTTCTTCTAGAAAATCTTCCAGCGGAGGAAGATCCTCAGGAGGAGGTTCTTCAGGCGGAGGCGGAGCTTCCAGAAACTGGTAATTTAAAGGGGACTATAAAAAATGGATATAAAGCTGAAAAAGAAAAGGATGCTGATTCTTATAACAATGATTTTTTCAGCAATAAGTTCATCTGTATTGGCTGAAGAGATTCCGGAAAGAAAAAGAAAAAGAGATGAGAATAGAAGCCGGCTACGGTCTGGAAGGCAGGATAACAGACGGAAGAGCCGGAGAGATATTAGATACATATGCAGTTCCAAGATTCAAAAGCGGAGAATATGACCGGGGACTTTTAGACGGTTTTCTTGCAATAAAAGGGGATGTTCAGAAAGAATATGGAACCGAAGCAGGAGGTGAAGAAACACCTTCTGATTCTCTTAATCTTGAAAATATATCGGACAGAGAAAATCCTCAATTCAGAACAGTATGGAACAATTTAAAATTTCAAGAAGAAAAAAGAACTGAATACTATTCAGAAAAACTTTCATCTGCTATGTTGAAAACGATGGAGACTTCATCAGAGAATTACAGTGAAGACAGCTCATCATATTCGCCGTCTTCAGATTCATCAAGTTCTTCATCATCGGGCGGAGGTTCGTCCGGAGGCGGAGTAGCATCAAGAGGCTAGTAAAATAAAGGAGATGGTTACAGTGAAGAGTAAATCAGGAAAAATACTTATAGTGACAATGTTTATATTGACAGCAGTACTTGGAACTTTTTCACATGTATTTGCTGAAGGAGTTCCATCACCTCAGGGGAATTATTATTATGACTCAGCAGGAGTAATGTCAGATGATACTAAATCTATAATAAACAATGTAAACTCAGGACTTAATGCAGAAACAGGAGCGCAGATAGTTGTAGCGGCAGTCAGCAATATGGGCGATTATGCGACAGTAGAAGATTATGCGTCAGATTTCTTTCAAGTCTGGCAGATAGGAGATGCAGAAAGAGATAACGGAGTTCTTTTAATTGCATCAATAGACGACAGACAGATGAGAATAGAAGTGGGTTACGGTTTAGAAGGAAAGATAACAGACGGAAGAGCCGGCCAGATTCTAGATGAATATGTTGTGCCGTATTTTAAAGAAGGAAATTATGATCAGGGACTTTTAAACGGATTTCTTGCAATTAAAGAAGATGTTCAGGAAGCTTACGGAACAGAAGCCGGAGGAACGCAGCAAGCAGTTTCAGGGAATGATGAATATCCAGAAATATTATATATGATAGCAGGTATTCTATTTTTTGTTGTATTTGGAGCATTTGTGCTGCTGACTGTATTTCCACCAGGATTGAAGCTTATCATTCTGATGATATATGGAGCATATTCTTTAATAATAGGGATTCCATTTGGCTTTATAAAAGCCAGAAGAATTTATGACGATGTTATAAATGGAAAAGAAGTGAAGTTCGGAAATAAGCTTCAGGATAAAATTGCATCATCGCTTGTAAGAAAAAGATTCAATAAATATTTGAGAGTTAAAGGCATCAATATAAACAATATAAATTTAGATCAGTATCCTGAGATAAAAAAAGCTTGGGGAAATATAGGAATATTTGAAAGCAAAAGACGGAATCATAAATATATTGTAGAAAGAATATTTGATAAAATTGCGTCTATGAGAAGCAGTTCGTCAGATGACTCATACTATTCAGATTCGTCATCAAGTTCATCATCAGGCTCTTCGTATTCTGGAGGAGGAGGTTCTTCTGGAGGCGGAGGAGCGTCGAGAGGATGGTAAAAGAAGGAGCGCAATATGAAAGACAGGATTAGAAAAATTACTGCATTTATTGCAGTATTTACAATTCTTATAGTATTTTATGGAACAGTTTTAGCAGAAGAGATACCCTCGCCGGGAAAAGATTATTATTATGATTCGGCAGGAGTTATATCAGAAAATACTGAAAAAAAGATAAATGAAGTCAATAGTGAGCTCAAAGAAAAAACGGGAGCGCAGATAGTAATAGCAGCAGTTAAAAACACAGAAGGATATCCTTCTGCAGACGACTATGCAGTAGAATTTTTTGAAAAGTGGCAGATAGGAGATAAAGAAAAAGATAATGGAGTTCTTATACTAGTTTCAGTTGAGGAAAAAGAAGTCAGAATAGAAGTAGGATACGGTCTTGAGAGTCAGATTACTGACGGAAAGGCAGGAAATATAATAAGAAACGATATGATTCCTTATTTTAAAGAAGGCAATTACGATAAAGGAATTCTTTCAGGATTCGAATCAGCAGTTAAAGAAGTTGAAAAAGTAGAAGGGATAAGTCTGAATTCAGATTCCGAAAGTTCAGGCATAACTAAAGATATGCTTGTAAAAACAGGCACTATAGGACTTTTAGGGGCTATAGTTCTAGCAGTTCTGTTTTTAATTTTTAAAGTTCTGAAGAGTAAAAAAGAGGAATATGAAACGGATAATCTGTATAGAAAGATTGAAGATGCCAGAAGAAAGGCTGTAAATGACAGAGACTACTACAGTCCTGAAAAGTTTGTAGAAAAAAATCAAGATATGAGTTCCGATGAAAGAGAAGCACTTGAAAAAAAGAGACTGGCGGAAAGAGAAGCTCTTTACAGAAAGAGAGAGATGGAAAGAAAAGAAGCGGAAAAAATTTCAAAAATTAATAAAATGAGAGAGTCGGAAGAACCTGATAACGGATATAAAGAAAATCATGAAGAACACAGAAAGTCATATCCGAAATCAGAGTCATCTCGAAGCTTTCTAGATGACTGGGAAGATTCTTCAGATGATTATGAAGGCGGCGGAGGCTCATCCGGAGGCGGAGGAGCTAAAGGAAACTGGTAAATTAGCGGGAAATGTGAAAGGGATGATTTTATGAATAAGCGAATTATCGCAGATAAAATAAAGAGAATTTCCATATTTACAGTTATATTTACGTTAATGCTGATAAATATTGCAGCTGTATTCACTGAAGCAGCACCAAAGCTGTCTCATTATTATAATGATGAAGCCGGAATAATGAGCTCAGATACAAAGTCGGATATAGACAGCATTAATAAAAAGATTGAAGGAAAGACAGGAGCACAGATTTTTGTTTATGTAATTGAAAGCTACAAAGATAAAGGCTATGGAAATATAGAAGAATATGCATCAGAAACTTTCAAAGAGCTTGAGCTTGGGAATGAAGATGAAGACAATGGTGTTCTAATGGTCATATCTATGAAAGAAAAAGAAGTCAGAATAGAAGTGGGATACGGACTTGAAAGTCAGATTACTGACGGAAAAGCTGGAAATATAATAAGAGAAGATATAGCGCCTAATTTCGAGAAAGATAAATATGATGAAGGAATTGTGACAGCGTTCAATTCCCTTGTAAATGAAATAGAAATGGCTGAAGAAAAAGATGCAGAAGAGAGTCAGCCTGTAGAAGAAACTGAAATTGATGAGGGAAATTTTCTGGATTCGGAGTCAAAAAAAGCGCTGATTCCTGATAAAGGAGATAATTACTACAGCGATAAAGAAGGTATTCTCTCTGAAGATACAAAATCTGTTATAAATAAATATGGTAAAGAAATTGAAGAAAAAACAGGATCTTCAGCAGTAGCTGTTACAACTGACAATATAGATTCATTCAGTTCTATTCATGACTATTTGTTCTACTTATCAAAAAAATGGAATATAGATGAGAACGGAATGTTTCTGATTTATGAGAAAGATAATAATAAATTTCATATAATTGCGAATTATGGACTGGACTCAAACGCTGCTAGAGATGAAGCGAATAAAATCCGTGTGAAATATATGCAGGAATATATTGAAGAAGGCAATTATGACGAAGCAATAAAAGAAGGATATATGCGAATAGCTGCCTATATAAACGATCAATATGAAGCAGGTGCATATATACCTTTCAAATATAAACTGCCTTTTATATTCGGCAGCATAACATCTGTTATACTGATAATATTTATTTTATTTATGATAATAGTGTTTCCTATTATAGTGGTTGTCAAGTTCAAGCTTTCAGGTTCAGACAGTGACTACAGCGGAGGCAGTTCAGGCGGATCAAGCGGAGGCGGTTCTTCTGGAGGAGGCGGAGCCAGCGGAGGCTGGTAGATTCATATTAAGTTCTTTAAACTTGTAAAAAACGGGTATAAATTGGAACAACGAGCAAAATCCGAAAACAGTTTAGAGAATAGGTGATTCTATGAAAGAGAAAATTAGAAAATTAATTTATATTTTAGCAGCTGTAACTTTGCTGATAAGCTTATCAGTTCCAGTTTTTGCTGCGACTGGAGCAATACCGGAACCGCAGGGACATTATTATTATGATGAAGTAGGGGTTCTGACTCCAGAGACAAAAAAAGAAGTAGATGAGATAAATAAAAAACTCGAAGCTCAGACAGGAGCTCAGGTTATTGTAGCTGCAGTAAAAGATATAGAAGGATATGCCAATATTGATGAGTACGCTGTAAAATTCTTTGAAAAGTGGAAAATTGGGAGTAAAAAAGAAGATAACGGGGTTCTGATAGTGGCATCCATATCTGACAAACAGATTAAAATCGAAACAGGATACGGAGTTGAAGGCGCAATTACTGACGGAGAAGCCGGTAGAATACTGGATCAGTATGTAATTCCATATTTTAAAGATGAAAATTACGATATGGGTCTCAGAAACGGATTTAGAGCTGTGATTCAAAGACTTGAAAATGAATATGGAGTAAGTGTTATGGACGGTTCTTCATTGCCTGAAGATGTAAGCGATGACGGCGGCGGAGGGTCTATTATTAGACTTATAATACTTATAATAATTCTGTTCTTAATACTTCCTAAAGGAAGAGGTCCGGGCAGAAGAAGAAGGAGAACGGTATTTTTCCCAGGTTCATTTGGAGGACCAAGAAGTTTCGGCGGCGGAAGTTCTGGCGGATTCGGAGGCTTCAGCGGCGGAGGCGGCTCATCCGGCGGCGGAGGAGCAAGCAGAGGCTGGTAAAACAAGAAGAAAAATTCAGATAAAATAAGAAATGCTCTGAGGTGATATTATAAAGCCTCAGAGCATTTTTACTGTTAAATATTTTTCTATATTTTTGAACTTTTTGAAGTTATTCATATTAAAATTTATTCTAGAAAGCTGCTTCCTATACTTATTTTTTCCGGTCCTCCAACTATTGCATCTTTTATATCGACTAAAAAGTCAGCTCCGAAAGCTGTATATACGATTAAAAGTATTAGACATATTATTATAGAAAGCCATCTTTTGCTTCTATTTTCAGTTATTAAGAAAGTTCCTATGACTATCATAACTATAGGCCAGATTTCAACCATATTTTCCAGATAAGGCTCAATAGTTTTATAATCAAGATTTAAATATCCGAGATTTGAAGGAAGCCATAAAGCTCCTACTATAATTAGAAGAAGACCCACCACATTGATTTTCTTGTTTTTCACTATACGTCTCCTCCTTTTCTGTCGAATTTAAATATTATAAATAGTCCTAAGATTATAAGGCCAATGGCTAAGAAACTTTCATTTCCTATATGAACCAGCAGGAATTTTCTCAGAGCAAATACAGCTCCCATAACTATAAATTCATATCCTAAAAGTTTTCTCATTTTTTTACCGATTATTCCGTCAGACTGTATATTGTTAAAAGCTTTGCTGAAACTGTTTATTGTCTCATTGTATTTTCGGCTGTCTTTGAATGAACCGCCATAATCTGAATAAGTATAAGAGGCTCCAAGTTCAGATTTTTTAGGAAGTATCAGAGTTGCTGCGAGATATACAAGTGCAAAAAGCAGAACCTGACCTGTGAATATTGCAAAAATTATATATGCAACTCTCAGAATATCAGCATTAACCTGAAAATAGTCTCCTAAACCGCCGAAAACACCTGTTAGTATTATATCGTCTTCCGACCTGTAAAGTTTCGACAATTACATTCTTCCTTTCATATTGATTCAGGACTGCAAGATTTTTCAAATAGGATGAATCAGAATGATTCTGTCCCCTTGAAACAACTTTAATACAGCCTTAATACAGCCTGTTAAATAAATTATAACATAAGAGTTTTTTGGAGAAGTTAAATTTATAAAAAGTTAAGAGAAATATAATAAGGGATTTTCTACTTTTTCAAATAGTTTATTTCGCCGGAATCAGAATATAGTTTTTATTCAGAGACAATATATCTAAGGGGATTAATTAATGCTTTAATATGGAGTTAATGCATACACAAAATGATTAAAATGTTGATATTCATAGGGCTGTAACTATGATATAATGTAAAATGATATAAAAATCTTTAAAGAAAGAGGTGTGCATATGGGTGAAATAATTGCCAATATAGGGAAGATAGTCTTTATAGTTTTGATATATCTTTTTATGTTTGCAATAATAAGAATGATATATCTTGATATAAGAAACTTAAGAGCGGTTCCTAATGAATCAGAAGCTTATCTTAAACTTATAAACAGAAAAGATACCATTCCTTATAAAATTAAAGATGAATATCCAGTTACTGGCGAACTCAATGTCGGCAGAGTTGGAAGAAATGAAATAATTCTTAAAGATCCATATGTGTCTAAAAGACATGCTAAGATTTTTTCTAAAAACAATTCGTACTATATAGAGGACCTTGACAGTTCAAACGGTACTTTTGTAAATAACAGAAAAATCAGTGATATTGTAGAAATAGCTCACGGAGATAGAATAAAAATAGGACAAATAGAGTTTTTATTTGTTAATGAAAATTAAGAGGTGTTGATATGTTAAATAAGATACTTAAAAGAACTCCTCAGGGATTTTTGTTAATAATAAATCTAATGGCGCTTGCTGTACTTATGTTTCAAATGCCGGAGTTACAGGGAAAAACCTTGACTTATTTCGGACTTTTCATAGTCGGATTATATCTGAGCAACTTAGTTCTTAAGAAGCTCAGCTCGGGAGACAACTATATACTTCTTATGGTTCAGCTCCTGATAAGTTTGGGAGTAGTTATGATTTACAGAATAAATCCCGAACTCGGAATTAGACAAATAATCTTCAGTGGAGTCGGTATGGTGGTCTTCTTTGCCACATACTATATAATGAAGTTTGTAAAGAGCTGGCAGAAATACATGTGGGTTTACGTTATTATATCGTTCCTTCTTTTCATACTAACGTTCATATTTGGTGAGAGAATAGGGGGAGCAAAGAACTGGATAGCTTTAGGGCCTGTTAATTTTCAGCCGGCGGAAATAATAAAAATACTTTATGTATTCTTTATTGCCAGTTTTTACGTAAACAGAGAAAGATTTAAAGTAAATATAATGAGTTTTGGAAACGGGTTTTTTGAGAAAATAAGACAAAAATTGGAAGTAAAACTTAAAGATAAACCTGAGTTTCTAAAAAGAATATTTCTAGACAGATTTGAAGACAAGCTGGCTACAGTTCTGTTTCTTATGGTAGGATATCTTTTTGTAATATTCCTTTTCATGCAGAGAGAACTGGGAATAGCGCTTCTTTTCTTCTTAGTATTCAATTCTATAATATACGTTTATGAACCTAACAGAAAAATACTCTTGGTAAATATAATAGGAGCAGTTCTGATGGTCATAATCGGATATTTTCTATTCAGCCACGTTAGAGTCAGAATGGATATATGGCTGGACCCTTGGAAAGATATAAACGGAAAGGGATATCAGATAGTTCAGTCGCTTTTTGCAATTGCATCTGGAGGATTCTTTGGAACCGGTATAGGGAACGGGAATCCGGATTTCGTGCCGGAAGTTCATACGGACTTCATATTTGTTGCAATAGCGGAAGAAATGGGAGTATTTACAGCAATGTCTATAATACTTCTGTTCATGACTATAATCTATAGAGGTATAAAGATATCGCTTAATCAGAAAGATAAATTTATGAAGATAGTTGCACTTGGAATAACTTCTACGATAGGATTCCAGACTTTCATAATCCTTGGAGGAGTTATAAATATGATTCCGCTTACAGGGATTACTCTTCCGTTTGTGAGTTACGGAGGAAGTTCGCTAGTGTCGAATTTTATTTCTCTTGCAATTCTTCAGTTCGCTTCAGAAGAAATAGACAGTGAGGAGGCGGATACAGATGACGCAGAATCGCGAGAATAAAACTAGAAGCAGAAGAAAAGAAAAAAAACCTAAAAAGAAAAAAGTAAGAATAAGTTCTCTAAAGAGAGAGAACAACAGAATTACAGTCGTATTAGCTTTAATATGCATACTGTTTATTGGAACTATAGTTTATCTGAGCTATTTCCAGATTTTCAAGTCGGAAGAGCTGAAATATCATGCAGCCAACAGAAGAATAAACTATGAACAGGAAAAAACGCTTAGAGGTTCAATATACGACAGAAATGGAGAGCTTCTTGCACACAGTGAGTTTACAGGAGAAGACTCTCAAAAAAGAATTTATGACAAGCCTTATAATTACAGTCACGTTATAGGATACAGTCATACTGCTTATGGAAACGCAGGACTTGAAGAGTCTATGAACTCTGAACTTCTGGGAATAAGCGCTAAGCAGACTAATATACTTGAGAGAATCGGAGAACTTAAAGACAAAGTAATAAACCCTAATGAAAAAAGTTATGGACATGATTTAACTATAACTATAGACGACAGTCTTCAAAGCGAAGCTTACGATAAACTTGAAGGATATAAAGGAAGCATTATAATAATGGATACTGAAACTGGTGAAATATATACAATGGCCAGCAATCCGGGAATAAATGTTTCCAATCTGGACGAAGAATGGGAAGAAATAATACAGAGAGAAGACAGTCCTCTTATAAACAGAGCGACTTCAGGTCTGTATGCACCAGGGTCTATATTCAAGATAATAACTGCTACAGGAATTCTTGAAGATTTAGATCCGGAAGAAACTTATACTAGTACAGGTTCTATAACAGAAGACGGTTATACTTTGAGAGACTTTGACGAAATAGCTTACGGACCGGTAGCGCTGAAAGATGCTTTCAGACAGTCTGTAAACACTTATTTCGCATATATGGGTCTTGAACTTGGAGAAACTAAACTTGTAGAACTTGAAAAGAGATATATGCTTGGTGAGCAGATACCATTCGATATAAATGTTGAAAAATCTAGAATTCAGACGTCTAATATGTCTACAGCAGACATAATGGCGACATCTATAGGACAGGGAAAAACTCTTGTAACACCTTTAAATATGGTAATGATGTCAGCAGCAATTGCAAATGAAGGAAATATGCTGAGACCTGTTCTTGTAAAAGAAATAATGGATCATGAAGGCGAAGTTTTAAGCACTGGTTCAACTAAAGTAATATCAAACGTAGCATCTCCTGAAATTGCAGAAGAGATAAATGAGATGATGGTTACAGTTGTAAACAGCAGAGGCGGAACTGGTTCAGGAGCCGCTATAAGCAATGTGACTATGGCAGGTAAGACAGGAACTGCCGAAGTGGAAGGAAAAGAATCACATGCTTGGTTTACAGGATTTGCGCCAGCAGAAGATCCGAAACTTGCAATAGTGGTAATGCTTGAGAATGTAGGTCATACTGGAGGAAAAGTAGCAGCGCCTATTGCAAGAGATATGATGATAGATGCTCTGAATACAATAGGATACGAATAAACTTAATATAAAGCAGAAAAGTCTTTGCATACAGCAAAGGCTTTTTTGCATATATTCAGGAGGAATAAAATATGAATAGAGATGATGATAAAAATAAGGACTTTGAAGAAATAGAGTTTTTAAAAGACAGAGGAAATGAATCTAAAAAAAATGAAGAAGATATATCTAAAAAGATAGATTTTGAAGTTGAAAAACTTAGAAGACAGTTTGAATCGGGAAAAACTAAATCTTATGAATACAGAAGAAATTTTCTGAAAAGGCTGTATGAGAAAATAAAAGAAGAAGAGAAAACGATAGAAAAGGCATTAAAGTCAGATTTAAATAAATCAGAATTTGAATCCTATATGTCTGAGATAGGCTTTGTGCTTTCTGAAATAAGATTTACAGAAAAGCGTCTTAAAAAGTGGATGAAGCCAAAAAGAGTTTTTCCGTCATTGACTCAAATGCCTTCATCGGTTAAAGAAGTATCAGAACCTTATGGAACCGCTCTGGTAATGAGTCCGTGGAACTATCCTTTTCAGCTTTCAATATCGCCTATAATAGGGGCAATTGCTGCAGGGAATACTGTGCTTTTAAAGCCGTCGGAATACAGCAGAAATACATCAGCAGTTCTAGAAAGAATTTTTAGAGATGATATTCTTTCAGAGTCTGTTTCAATAATAAAAGGCGGAAGAACTGCAAATGAAGAAATACTCAAAAGAGAATTTGACTATATATTTTTTACAGGAAGTCCAAAGGTTGGAAAAGTCGTTTTAAATGCGGCTGCAGACAGTCTGACACCTGTGACACTTGAGCTTGGAGGGAAATCGCCTGTAATAATAGAAAAGACTGCAGATATAGAGAAAACTGCAGAAAGAATATGCTTTGGGAAATTTCTGAATTTAGGACAGACATGCATAGCTCCAGACTATGTTCTCGTTGAAGAGAGCATAAAAGATGAATTTTTGAACAAAATGATAGAAAAGTTTAAAGAAATGATTCCGGATAATGAATATTTCAGAGAGAATTTCCCTAAGATAATCAATAGAGGCCACTATTTAAGACTGAAAGAATATCTGAAAGATGCAGATATAATATACGGAGGAATTCTTTTCGACGAGAGAAGACAGATATATCCAGCCTTAATTAATGAACCCAGTCTTGAAAGTGATGTTATGACTGAAGAGATATTTGGGCCGATACTTCCAGTTATAAGCTGGAAAGATTTAAATGAGGCTATTAATATTGTAGAATCAAAGCCTAAACCTTTAGCGTTATATCTTTTCACGAAAGACAGAGAAGTTGAAAATAAAATTATCAAAGAACTTTCTTTCGGAGGAGGATGTGTGAACGATACTATAAGTCATATAATATCACCTAGAGCAGGATTTGGCGGAGTTGGAAACAGTGGAATGGGAAGATATCACGGGAAATATACTTTTGAAACTTTCTCACATAAAAAAACTGTTTTAAAGAAAAGCTGGTTATTAGATTTGCCAGTGAAATACCATCCTTATACAGAAAAAGCTCTTAAACTTGTCAAAAAAATAATGAAATAATAAATAGTAACGAACGATTTGTTCCAGCGATTTTTAGAGAAAAAACTTGTAACAGTTGAAATATAGCCATTTCATACTAAATGAAACTGTTTCTCTAATCGCTGGAACTTTTTTCTATAATAGGCTATAATACTATATTAAGAGAGGATAGCCAAATTAAGAATGGCTATTTTACAGGCGATGATCTTTAACATATGATGTGTTTAAATAACACTAGTTCCGTTGTGTTACTTTTTTTAAGTTTTGATGATCTTTAACATATGATGTGTTTAAATGCTTGGTATTTACAGTTCCTACAGCTTGTTTCTTTAATGATGATCTTTAACATATGATGTGTTTAAATAAAGTGAATTTATAAGAAATAAGGGCAAAATTATAGATGATCTTTAACATATGATGTGTTTAAATGTTTCATCCAGAATATCTTCTATAAAAACATTAAATCGATGATCTTTAACATATGATGTGTTTAAATTATTTAAAAGAATTAGAAAAAGAGCAAAAGAAGAGATGATCTTTAACATATGATGTGTTTAAATTTGTATGTACCTGACACTTCTTCCTCCAGAACAGGTGATGATCTTTAACATATGATGTGTTTAAATAGAGTAAAGAAGAGTAAAGTATATTCGCATAGTTCATATGATGTGTTTTGATGTTTTTAAAATCAAGCTCCGATTTGCTATCGGAGCTTTTCTTTTTTATATTCTTTAACATAATATATTTAAATGGCAACAGAAACAAATTAAGTTTTATCATTTCAAAATATCTAATTGAAAAAATTTATAGAAAATTTCTTTAAAAAGATTTAATATAAATTAAAATGGGTATCGTTATCAATAGATAGAACAATATTATTTAAAGAGGTGTGTAAAAATGGCAAATGATTATCACGAACCGGCCCAGGAAATGAGTGCACATGATAGAGATATCATAAGGGCAATTAACAGTCTAAAAGAGGAAATCGAAGCAGTAGACTGGTATATGCAAAGGGTTGCAACAGCAACGGACCAAGAACTTAAAGACATAATGTGGCATAATGCAGTAGAAGAAATAGAGCATGCAATGATGACACTTGAATGGCTTAGAAGAAATCAGGACGGATGGGATGAACAGATGAGAACATATCTGTTTAAAGAAAAGCCTATAATGGAACTTGAAGAAAATGAAGAAGACGGCGAAGAGAGTGAAGTTCAGCCGGAACAGAGTTCTCTGAATATAGGAGAAATAGGAGAATTATAATTTAAGTAATAATTAGGAGGAGATAGTATGAATATTTTAAAAAGAAATATAGCGCCGATATCAGCAGAAGCTTGGGAAGAAATAGACAATACAGCAAAAGACGTTCTTTTAAATATACTTTCTGCAAGAAGGGTTCTTAAAGTAAATGGTCCTAAAGGATGGGACTATGCGGCTCTTCCTGAAGGCAGAATAAAAAAAGGTGATGAAGCGAAGGACAACGGAGGAGTAGGAACAGGTATCTATAAAGTAAAACCTCTAGTAGAAGCAAGAGCCAGTTTTGAATTAAACAAATGGGAGCTCGATAATATAGAAAGAGGAGCAAAAGATGTAGAACTGGATTCTCTTGAAGAAGCATGTGAAAATATAGCTGTATTTGAAGAAGAAGCTATTTATAATGGGTATGAAAAAGGTAAAATAAAGGGTCTTGTTAAATCAGCAGGACATAAAAAAGAATTAGGAAAAGATGGAAATGAAATATTAAAGGCTGTAGGAGAAGGAGTATATACTCTGAAAAATTCATATGTGGACGGACCATATAATTTAATAGTATCCTCAGATGCATTTGATAGAATAAATACAGTTTATGAAGGCGCGTACCTTATAAATCTTATAGAAAAAATTATAGGCGGAAAAGTTATAAGATCTAAAGTTGTTAAAGGAGCGATTATGATTCCTTATAAAGATGAGGATTTAGAATTTACAGTAGGTCAGGATTTAGCAGTTGGATTTGAAGGAGAAACTGAAAAAACTGTAAAACTTTTCATAACAGAGTCATTTACTTTAAGAGTTTTAGATGAAAATAAAATAATAGCATATTCTCTATAAATAATAAGATGAACATAAAAAACTTCCGGAATTCCGGAAGTTTTTTTATCTCCAGCCATTTGCATTTACGACTGTAATTGTATTTACCATCTCGTAGTAATCGAAAACAAATTTTAAATAATCTCCGTCAACTTCTACTGATTTGGGTTTCATATTCACTCTTGCATCTAATCCCCATGAATTGAAGAAGTTTAGAAAGAAACCTCTGAAAATTTCCTTTCTGTCTTCTGGGAGTTCATCATATCCCGGAGTATTTTCTGGTTTCATTCCGTAGATTTTTTCAATATCATCTAAGTCTCTGAGTTTAAAATCATTTATTCCCAGTTCTTTATATTTTTCGATACTTTCTAACAATATTTACACCTCTCTGACTATAAGAATTTTTCTTTTACATTTTTCCAGAAGCTTTTATCTTTAATAACTAATTTATTGATGGTCTTTTTAGAGTACTGAAAATTCAGTTTAATAACATCACTGAAGCTGTACTGAATTCCGTCTGCTATAACGTTCATAACATCTTCTCTGTATTCAGGTCTTACTACTAGAGAAGCGTCTGAAGGAAATATCAGACTGTTATTAAGACTTCTATAGGCTTTCGAAGAAATTGGAGCGATTGAAGCCAGCTGCAGTGTATGAAGTGAAGGGGCAATAATACTGCCGCCGCATGAATAGTTATAGCCGGTGCTTCCTATAGGTGTCGAAACTATTATTCCGTCACCGCTCACTTTTTCAAAAAGCATTCCATCTATGTAGATATCGACGTGTATTACTTTATTAGCAAGTCCTTTTATAGCGATTTCGTTAACTGCAAAAATGTGCTGTTCTTCAGATGAAGTTTTCACACAGCATTCAACGAGCGCTATTTTTTCTAATGTATAATTTTCTTCCTTGAGGCTGTCTACCAGAAGATCTAAATTATTTGGCGATATTTCCTGGAAAAAACCTAGATGTCCCGTATTGATTCCTACAAATGGAATCTGAGAAAAATCTGTCATATGGATTGCTCTCAAGAATGAACCGTCTCCGCCGATACATACTGTAGCTACAGCATCTTCTGAACAGTTAGTAGTGAAATTGAAACCTGCATCGCTCAGTTTCTGAGTAAGTATGTCAAAAGCTTCGAGAGAAGGGGCGTTATCATTATATATTATATTTACGAGTTTACAGCTCAAAACGGCCACCTCCTTATTTTGGTATTAATTTAATTATAATATATTGTGTGGAAATATCAAACCTATTGAACACGGAATCTCTTTTATAAACGGCGTTATCTCTGATATAATGTAAGAACGAAAATAATCAAGAGGAAATATTTATAAAGGACTGATGTTTTTTGGAAGATAGCAAGTTTCAGGACAGTGAGAGCTGCGTATCATTCAAAGTGAAAAGAGATTGTGATAAACTCGAAAATTATCTTAAAGAGGATTACGGTGTTTCATCAAGAATGATAAAAAGAATGGTAAGAGACAAATCAATATATCTTAATCGGGAAAAAGTCAGAAGAAATGTTAAAGTAAGAAAAGGAGATATAATTCATCTTATTATGGGGGATGAGGAAGAGAACAGCCTTCCGGATCCTGAGGTGAATCTCAATATAGTGTATGAGGATATGGATTTACTAGTTCTCAACAAACAGCCTTATACGGTAGTCCATACAACTAGAAATCACCAGATGGGAACTATTGCAAATGGGGTTGCCGATTATTTCATAACAAAAGATATAAAAAAGAGAGTGAGATTTATAAATAGACTCGACAGAGATACATCAGGGATTCTGCTTATAGGAAAGAATTCATTTTCACATCAGCAGGTTTCAGATCAGTTTAAAAACGACACAGTGACAAAAAAATACATGACTTTAGTCGATGGAGTCGTTAAAGCTGACAGAGGAACTATAGATGCGCCTATTGAAAGAGAAGATGCGGAAGAGTCTATAATAAGAGTTGTAAGACCTGACGGAAAGAGAGCAGTTACTCATTTTGAAGTTGCTGAAAGGTATAAAAATGCAACTTTATTAAAAGTAAGGCTTGAAACTGGTAGAACTCATCAAATTAGGGTACATTTAAAATATATGGGACATCCTATAATAGGTGATGAACTGTATTTTGAAAAATCTCCTTATATTGACAGGCAGGCGCTTCATTCTTACTATATGGAAATTGAACAGCCAAGGACTAGGGAGAAACTTATGCTTGAGGCAGAACTTCCGGAAGACATGAAAAATCTTATAGAAGTTCTGAAAAAAGCTTAGATTAAAGGTGGGGATAAAATGTTAGCAGATATCTACATGAACAGATTTATATGCAATGAGGGTTATTATGTTATGGTACTTAAAATTCCTGAAAAGGTCTTATTTAATGCTTATGACACGGTAGATGATGATGCGATACTGGAACTTGTTGCATCATATCTAAGCTGTATTCACGAAGAGGGAAAACCGAGAAATGTTTCAATAACTAAGCTTGACGACAATTCTTATATTGTGGAAATGGAACTTAATTATTATGATTTGTCTATATAAATCTTTTTAAAAGAGTTATAATAAAAAGACAGGATTAAATTAGAGGAGATGATATTTTTATGACTACATTCATATTTGGGCATAAGAATCCAGATACAGACAGTATAACTTCAGCAATATCTCTGTCTTATCTGAAAAATAAGCTAGGAATGAATACTAAACCGATGAGACTCGGTGAAATAAATAAAGAGACAGAATTCGTTTTAAATAAATTCGGAGTTGAAAAGCCTGAACTTCTTAAAGATGTTAGACCTCAAGTTCTAGATCTTTCATATGAAGAAACAATTTCAGCGCTTCCGACAGAATCTATAGAAGAATGTAAAGATCTTCTGAAAAATGATGAAACAGCACTTCTAAATATAGTTGATGAAGATAACAAGCTTCTAGGAGTTGTAAATCTTAAAGACATAGCAGTTAAAACTTTAAAGAAAAATCTTGATACTATAGATGCTTCAGTTTCAAATCTTCTTACTATATTAGACGGAAAACTTGAAAACGGAAAAAAAGAAGGAAAAATTTCAGGAAAGGTGAAACTGGTTGCAAGAGTTCACGATTTCGAAGATGTTAATAAAGGCGATGTTCTTATAACATCAAGCAGTAAAGTTGCAAAAAAAGCGGCTAAAGCGAAAGTGAATCTTATAATATTCACTAATGGAAAAGAACTTGATGAAGAAGCAGTTGAAGCCTTAAGAGACAGCAAATCATCAGTTATAACTACAAAAATGGATATATTCTCTGTAGCAAGACTTATAGACAGAACTAACGATATATCTACTGTAATGAACAGTGATGTAATTAAATTCGAAGAAGAAGACTTCCTTGAAGATGTTAAAGAAGTTATGCTTGAGTGCAAGAGAAGAAGCTTCCCTGTAGTGGACAGCGAAGGCGTTCTTAAAGGAATGATAGACAGAAACCACATAATCAATCCGGACAGAAAAGAAGTTATACTTGTTGACCACAATGAATACGGACAGTCAGTAAATGGACTGAAAGAAGCGAATGTAATAGAAATAGTTGACCACCATAAAATCGGAGGAATAATGACTTCTAATCCTATTTCATTCAGAAATATGACTGTAGGAAGCACTTGTACAATAGTTTATACTATGTTTAAAGAGAATAATATTGAAATACCTAGAGAAATAGCAGGACTTCTGATATCTGGCATAACGTCTGATACTCTTATAATGAGATCGCCTACAACTACTCAGGTCGATGTAGATGCGATAAGAGATTTAGAAAAAATGCTTGATTTAGACGTAAAAGAATATGGAATGGAAATGTTTAAAGCGGGAACTTCACTTGAAGGTTTCTCAATAGAAGAAATATTCTACAGAGATTTCAAAGAGTTCTCTCTTGACGGGCATAAAGTTGGAATAGGACAAGTTTTCACTCTTGATATTGACGATATAATGGCTAATAAAGATAAATATCTTGAATTTATAAATAAAGAGCAGGATAAAGATGATTATTATATAGCTCTGCTCGCATTTACAGATATAATAGATGAAGGTTCTTATATAATGTACGCTGCTGACAAGCCTAAGATAATAACGTCTGCTTTCGATGTAGATGAAGAACAGGGAGCATTCGTTCCTGAGCTTGTATCTAGAAAGAAACAGATAGTTCCGAAGCTTACAGAAGCTTACAATATATATGGAAAAAATGACTAATAAAGTGAAAAATACTGAGAGAGGCAGATTCTTTTCATCCTGGAGCGGAGGAAAAGATTCCTGCCTCGCTTTTTTTAAGGCTAAAGAAGCAGGATTTGAACCTTCAATTTTATTTACAGCTCTCGATTCAGACGGAATAAGCACGAGAGCGCATGGATTTGAAAAAGACATAGTAGAAAAACAGGCGGAAATGATGGGTGTTGATATATATACGGTTGCAGCAGGCTGGGGGAAATATGAAGGAAAACTTCTTGAATTTATGAAAATGGTTAAATCTAAAGGCGTAGATTACGGGGTTTTTGGAGATATAGACTTGGAATCTCACAGAGTATGGCTTGAGAATATATGTAAAAAGGCCGATATAAAGCCTATTTTTCCTCTATGGAATATGGAAAGAGAGAAAGTAGTGAAAGAATTTCTGGAAAACGGATTTAAGACTAGAATAGCGGCATGCAAAAAAGAATACAGAATGGAAGATTTATTAGGAAAAGATCTTAATTTCGATACAATTGAAGAACTCAAAAAAAGAAATATAGATGTAGCTGGTGAAAATGGAGAATTTCATACAATAGTTTATTCCGGGCCTATTTTTATTAAAAATATTGAGATAGAAGAATGCGGAACCGTTGAAAATGAAAAAAATATAATCAAGAAATACAGAGTTAAATGATAATGAGAATAGCTATAAATAAACATTCTGCCTATCTAAATGAAAAAAAATCGCTTGAAAAAGTGATGTATATCATGTATAATATAGATATTGAAGAAAATACAAGATTTGAGGTTTTGGAGGTTTTTTATTATGGTTAATGAAAAAGTTGCAGAAAATTTAAGATCGGCTTTCGGTGGAGAGTCACAAGCACACATGAGATATCAAATATGGGGAGAAACAGCAGAAAAAGAAGGATTCCCAAGAGTTAAAACTCTATTTGATGCAATATCATTTGCAGAAAGCGTTCACGCTAAATCACATTTCCAAGTAATAAAAGATGTTAAAGGTGATTTCGAAGTTACATCTATGGCTGGATTCGGAATAGGAAATACTTCTGAAAATCTTCAGGCAGCTGCGAACGGAGAAAGATGGGAAATAGATGTTATGTATTCTGATTTCCTTAAAACTGCAGAAGAAGCTGGAGAAAAAAGAGCAATACAGTCAATAAACTACGCTAAAGCTGCTGAAGGAACACACGAAAAAATGTATCTTGCAGCAAAAGAATATGTAGATGAAGGAAAAGACATAGATTTTGAAAACATCCATGTTTGTCCTATATGCGGATACGTTTCATACGGAGAAATGGAAGAAAATTGCCCTATATGCAATGCTCCATCAAGCAAATTTATAAAATATTAATCAATAGATAGTATAATGTAGAGAGATGATTTGATATCATCTCTTTTTTATTGCTCTGATTTAAAGTATAATTGAATTAGAGAAAAAGTTATCTGGGGGGAGGTTTAATTGGACTACTTAAGAGACTTTCTTATGAGCATAAGCATAAGAGACATATTGGATATAGGCATAGTTGCATTTATACTGTATAAATGTTTAATGCTTATAAAAGAAACTAGAGCAGAACAGCTGCTTAAGGGAATACTTATTTTTCTTGCATTTACTCAAATCAGTAAACTGCTTCATTTATATACACTTTACTGGATACTGGATAAAATAATGGGGTACGGAGTATTTGCACTGTTCATAGTATTTCAGGATGAACTGAGAAAAGGGCTTGAAAGAATGGGGAGAACGAAGTTCTTCAAGGATGAAAAAAACGTTACAGAAGAAGAGCGTACCGTAAATCAGCTCTGTGAAGCTATAGAAGAGCTTTCAGACAAGAAAACGGGAGCGCTGATACTTATAGAAAGAGATACAGGACTGAATGAAATAGCTTCTACAGGTGTGAGAATAGACGGAGCAGTTTCGGCAGGACTGATTGTGAATATATTTGAACCTAATACACCGCTTCATGATGGAGCAATGATAATAAAGAGTAATAGAATAAAGGCTGCAGGATGTTTTCTGCCTCTTTCCGATGATTATACGATAAAAAAGACACTTGGAACAAGACATAGAGCGGCAATTGGAATTTCCGAGAGGTCGGACTGCTATGCACTCGTAGTATCAGAAGAGACAGGAATGATATCGATTGCAATAGACGGAAAGCTGAAGAGACCGCTTACAGTTCTTCAGGTTAAGAAGATTCTGCTGAGTGATATAAATCAAGAGGGCAGAAAAGACAGTATTTTTCCATTTAGGAGGAGGAAACAATGAAAAAATCAGACAGAAGTAAAAGAGTAATAGTTTTTCTGTCTATAGCTATGGCTATATTTTTCTGGTTTTTTGCCATGGAAGATATAAATCCGTCTAGAAGCAAGGAGTTCACCAATATACCGATAAACTATTACGGACTTAGAGAAGGCCTTACTTTGACGGAAGAAGGCAGACAGACAGTGAATGTGAGTGTAAGAGGAAGAAGAAACGATTTAAAGAGCATAAACAGAAACGATTTCAGTGTGGATGTTGATTTAAGCAAATACGGTGCTGGAGAACATGATATAAGACTTTATGGAACTAACAGAACGGGTGTCAGCAATCTTAAAGTTGTATATTCTCCAAGCAGAACTAATATAAAGATAGAAAAACTGCTTAATAAGACTTTTGATATACAGATAGAATTTCAGGGAAAAGTTCCTGAGGGATTCGACACAGAAAGAATAGCGCTTTCAAACAATACATGTTCTGTTGAGGGTGCAGAGTCGGCAGTTAAGTCTATAGAGAAGATGGTAGTATATATAGATGCGGCTTCAATGGAAGGGAATGCAAGTATGACAGGAAATATAATTGCTGTAAATGGAGAAGGAGAAGAAGTCAAAGGTCTTGAAAAAAGCATAGAGACAGTTGAAGTCATGATTCCTTTTGAAAAAAGCCACCCTGTGAAGATTGAACCTTCAATAATTGGAGAGCCGGCAGAAGGCTATGAACTGGAATCTTATACAGTAAAACCTGAAATGATAAATCTTGTTAAAGTTTCTGATGAGGCGGAAGATATAAATACAGTTCAGACAGAAGATTTTGATATAACAGCTTTGGAGTCGAGTACTGAAAAGAATGTAAAAATAATAATTCCAAAGGGATATACTTATTCCGGCAGCGGCACAGCGACTGTGAAGATAAGTATAAAAGATAAGAAAGAAATAGAAGAGAACGGTGAAGAAAAAGAGGAAAAACAGACTAAGAGTCTGAGCACTGTCTTTACTCAGGCAAATATAACCGGAATGCCTGCCGGATTTGAAATAGCTGAGTCAGTGAATCAGACTGTTGAAGTTGTAGTTGAAGGAAGCAGTGAAGCCGTGAACGGAGCCGATGCTTCTCAAATTTCTCTTTCAGGGGATCTTTCAGGAGCAAATCAGAGTGGACAAGTCATGATTCCCATAAGTGTGAGCATAGACAGCGGCAGCTTGAAAATAAAGAGCGTAAAGCCTGAAAGTATAGCTGTTAATCTTGTAAAAACAGAGGAGCCGGAGAATCCGGAAGAATTGAAAACTGAGTAAAATTATTATATAATAGATTAATTGAATTGATTTTCTTAGGAGGAAAAAAAGTGAAATTATTTGGAACAGACGGTGTCAGAGGAGTAGCAAATAAAGAGCTTACTCCGTCACTTGCATATAAATTAGGAAAAGCTGGAGCAAGTGTTCTTGCTCAGAGCAGAAAACAGGCTAGAATTCTAGTAGGAAAAGATACTAGAATTTCAGGAGACATGCTGGAATCAGCGCTAATAGCAGGAATATGCTCAGCAGGAGTTGATGTTGTAAAGCTTGGGATAATACCTACGCCTGCAGTTGCATATCTGGTTAGAAAATACGAAGCTGATGCAGGAGTTGTAATATCAGCATCCCACAATCCTGTTGAATATAATGGAATTAAATTCCTGAACAATGAAGGGTTTAAACTTTCAGATGAGGAAGAAGAAGCTATAGAGAGCATAATTCTTGAAAACAGAGTAGAAGCTATAGATTCTCCTACAGGAATAGACATAGGAAGAGTCGAAATTGCTGATAACGCTTCAGAAGACTATATATCTTATGTTCAAGGAATATACGATGTTGATTTTAAAGGAATGAAAGTTGCATTAGACTGTGCAGAAGGAGCAAACTACATATGCGCTCCGGAACTTTTCAGAAGAAAAGGTGCAGAAGTTTTTGTAATTCACAACAATCCTGACGGAACTAATATAAATAAGAACTGCGGTTCTACTCATCTTGACAAAATAAAAGAATTCACACTTGAAAATGGATGCGATGTAGGTTTTGCATACGATGGAGATGCAGACAGATGCCTAGTTATAGATAATGAAGGAAATGAAATAGATGGAGATTTCATAATGACTATACTTGCAAATCATATGAAAGAAAAAGGAGAACTTGAAAAGGATACTCTTGTAGTAACTGTGATGAGCAATATGGGTCTTTTTATGGCTTGTGAAGAAAAAGGAATTAAACTTGAGCAGACTAAGGTTGGAGACAGATACGTCCTTGAAAATATGCTTGAAAACGGATATAAAATTGGAGGAGAGCAGTCAGGACATATAATACTGCTTGACTATAACAGTACAGGAGACGGACTTGTAACTTCAGTAAGTCTTGCTAAAGTTATGAGAGAAACAGGAAAGAAACTTTCAGAAATTAAAGATATAATGAAGAAACTTCCGCAAGTGTTGGTAAATGTGGAAGTCAGAAATGATAAAAAGAATATATTCAATGAAGACCCTGAGATAGTTGAAAAAATAGATTCTGTTGAAGAGAGTCTTGAAGGAAAGGGAAGAGTCCTTATAAGACCTTCGGGAACAGAGCCTTTAATAAGAGTTATGCTTGAAGGAGAAGATTACGAATATATAGAGGAAACTGCTAATGAAATAGCAGATCTAATCGAAGAAAAGGCTAAATAGATTGGGGGAAACACAATATGTGCGGTTTTATCACGGTGTTAAATTATGGTAAAAAAGATGATAAATTTATCACTCAGGACGAACTGAAGAAGATGAGCGATATAATTTTCCATAGAGGTCCTGACAGTGACGGATATTATATAGATGAAAATATAGGAATGGGATTCAGAAGACTGGGATTCTTCGACCTTGAAAGAGGAAGCCAGCCTCTGTTCTACGATAATGGAAGATATGTTATAACTTATAATGGTGAAATATACAATCATATAGAATTAAGAGACAAGCTGAAAGCTAAAGGATATGAATTCAGCACGACTACGGATACTGAAGTTATCATAGCTCTTTACAAAGAAAAGGGAAAAGACCTTCTAAATGATTTAAGAGGTATGTTTGCTTTCGTTATATATGACAAGCAGGAAGAGGAAGTATTCATAGCAAGAGATTTCTTCGGAATAAAACCTCTTTTCTACTATAGAACAGAAGATAAATTCTACTTTGCTTCAGAAAAGAAAAGCATATTAGAAAAAGAAGAAGCGACAGGAGTCAATACTGAAGCGCTTCAGCATTATATGACTTATCAGTATGTTCCCGGAGATATGACTATGATGAAAGATATGTATGAAATGCCGCCGGGACATTATGCAAAATTCAAGATAGGCGAGGATATGAAGCCTGTGAGATTCTGGGAAGCTGAATTTAAACCAGTTTACAGATCGGTAGAAAAAGCAAAATCTGATATAATAGATGTACTGAGAGATTCAGTAAAAGTCCATATGAGAAGTGATGTGCCGGTTGGATGTTTCCTAAGCGGCGGAGTTGATTCGACTGTAGTCGCGGCTCTTTCAAAAGAAGTTAATCCGAATATAAAGACTTTTACAGTAGGATTCGAAAGAGAAGGATTCAGTGAGATAGATTTTGCCAAGGAATCTGCAGACAGCATAGGTGTTGAAAATATATCTAAGATTATAACACCTGAAGAATTTATGGAAGAACTTCCTAAAATAGTATGGTATCTTGATGATCCTGTTGCAGACCCGGCTCTTGTGCCGCTTTATTTCCTTGCGAAACTTGCAAGACAGAGTGTTAAAGCAGTTCTTTCCGGAGAAGGTGCAGATGAGCTGTTCGGAGGATATACAATTTACAGAGAGCCTATATCTCTCGGGGTATTTAAAAAGATACCTAAAGCGCTATATACTCCGATAAGAGGAGTTTCAAACGTTATGCCTAAAGGAATGAAAGGAAAGTCGTTCATTCAGAGAGGTACTACTCCTTTAGTGGAAAGATTCTACGGAAATGCTAAAATTTTCACTGAAAAAGAGAAGAGCAAATTCCTTAAGACTTATTCAAGAGGAGTAAAATATACGGATATAACTGGTCCTATATATGAAAGATTTAAGGACTATGACGATATAACTAAAATGATGGAGATAGACATTCACACTTGGATGAGAGGAGATATACTCGTAAAAGCGGACAGAATGACTATGGCTAACTCACTTGAACTTAGAGTTCCTTTCCTGGACAAGAAAGTTTTTGAAGTCGCTTCAAAAGTAGGTTCAGAACTGAGAATAGCAGAAAATACGACTAAATATGCGCTTAGAGAAGCTGCAAAAGAAGTTGTAAAAACTGGAGCATCAACAAGAAGAAAACTCGGATTCCCAGTGCCTATTCGTCACTGGCTGAAAGACGAGATGCACGACTGGGCTGTTGATATAATTAAGAACAGCAATATAGATGAGTTCATAGACAAGAAATATATTCTGAAGCTGCTTGAAGACCACTGCAACGGGGTTGATGATAACAGCAGAAAGATATGGACTGTGCTCATCTTTGCAATATGGCACAATATATATATAGATGGAGATGGTTCAATTGGCTAGACCTAAAAAATTCAGAAAAGTTTGTGCTGAGCCGAAATGCAATCTCTTTATCCCTAAGATGGAAGGAAAGAGTTATGAAGACGGCGACATAGAAAAAGTTAATTTAACTGTGGAAGAATTTGAAGTTATAAGACTGATTGATTACAGAAATCTTGATCAGGTTGAAACGGCTGAAAAGATGGAAATAGCCCGTTCAACAGTTCAGAGAATTTATAAGGATGCAAGAGAGAAAATAGCAGATGCGATTATAAATGCAAAAGCTTTAGAAATAAGCGGGGGACAGTACAGACTGTGTGAAGATTATTTCATAGTTGAAGAATGTCCAGACTGTCCGTCACAGATAAAGTGCAGACACAGAGGAGAAGAAAAATAGTTTAGAATTGAAATAGATTAAATTATATATGAAAGGCAGGTGAAACTGTTACTGTAGATGAGTAGCAGGTTGAAATGTGCGGAATAGTTGGATATATTGGAAATAAAGAAGCTACGCCTATATTGATAGAGGGATTAGAAAAGCTTGAATACAGAGGTTATGACTCCGCAGGAGTTGCAGTTATGACTGAAGAGGGAATAGAAATAAGAAAATGTCAGGGAAGACTTAAAAATCTTGAGAATCTGCTTGAAGAAGAGAAACTCTCAGGAACATCAGGTATAGGACATACAAGATGGGCAACTCATGGCGAGCCTTCGGACACAAATTCTCACCCTCATTTCAATCAGAGCGGAACTATAGCTGTAGTTCACAATGGGATAATTGAAAATTATCTTTATGTAAAAGAATGGCTTGAATCATTAGGGTATGAATTTAAATCAGAAACAGATACAGAAGTAATAGCACATCTTATAGACTATAATTATACTGGAGACCTGGTTGATGCAGTAGTGAAATCTGTAGAAACTCTGGAAGGATCTTATGCACTCGGAGTTATATCACAGGATGAACCGGATAAACTTGTAGCTATAAGAAAAGACAGCCCGCTGATAGTAGGTCTTGGAGACGGAGAGAACTTCATAGCATCGGATATACCTGCAATACTGAATCATACAAGAGATATTTACATGCTTGAAGATAAAGAGCTTGTAGTTCTTACTAGAGACGGAGTTGAAATAACTACTCCAGAGGGAATGAAAGTCGAAAAAGAAGTTTTCCACGTAACTTGGGATGCTGAATCAGCAGAAAAAGGCGGTTATGAGCATTTCATGATAAAAGAAATTCATGAACAGCCTAAAGCTATTAGAGACACTATGAATTCAAGAATAATGAAAGACTCTGATGATATAGTAATAGACGACATTAAGATAACGAAAGAATATCTTGAAGGAATATCGAAGATATTCATAGTTGCCTGCGGAACTGCATATCATGCAGGAATGGTAGGTAAATACGTTATAGAAAAGCTTGCAAGAATACCTGTTGAAGTGGACATAGCATCTGAGTTCAGATACAGAGATCCTATTATTGATGAAAAAACACTTCTTATAATTATAAGCCAGTCTGGCGAAACAGCTGACACAATGTCGGCACTTAGACTTGCTAAGAAGAAAGGCGCAAGAGTTCTGGCTGTTACTAATGTTGTCGGAAGTTCTGCAGCAAGAGAAGCGGATGATGTTTTCTACACTTGGGCAGGACCTGAAATAGCAGTTGCATCAACTAAAGCGTATACTACTCAGCTGATTTCTATGTATATACTGGCACTGTATTTTGCTAGAATGAACGGCAGCATGTCAGTTGAAGAATACAGAGAATTCAGAGATGAGATGCTTCTTCTGCCAGACAAAGTTGAATCTCTTATTGAGAGAAAAGAAGAACTGCAGAAGTTCGCTAACAACAATCATGGACACAAAGACATGTTCTATATAGGAAGAGGTCTGGATGGTGCAGTTTCACTTGAAGGGGCGCTTAAGCTCAAAGAGATATCGTATATACACGCTGAAGCTTATGCGGCAGGAGAGCTGAAACACGGACCTATAGCCCTTATAGATGAAGATATACCTGTAATAGCACTTGCAACTCAGGACGAGCTTCTTGAGAAGATGATAAGCAATATAAGAGAAGTCGTTACAAGAGGCGCTAAAGTTATATCATTCACACTGGAAGGAAACAGTGCGGTAGAACAGGTTTCAGACCAGGTAGTATATATGCCTAAGACAATTTCAATACTGACTCCTGTGCTTTCAGTAATACCTCTTCAGCTGCTTTCATACTATGTGGCAGTTCACAGAGGATGCGATGTCGACAAACCGAAAAATCTTGCAAAATCGGTTACAGTAGAATAAGAAAGGGTGCTTATTGTGGAAAAAAACTTGCTTGAAGCAATAAAAAAGAGAAGAACTGTTTATGATATAGATAAAAATATAGATATTTCTGATGAAAAACTTGAAGAGATAGTTAATGAGTGTCTTCTATATGCTCCGACGGGATTCAACTCTCAGTCGGACAGAATTATACTTGCTCTTGGGGAAACTCATGAACAAGTATGGGATCTTATAACTGAAAAAGTTAAAGAGAGAACTCCGAGAGAAGATCAGCCGACTGCACTTCAGAGAATAGAAAAGCTGAGAGCAGGATATGGAACAGTTCTTTTCTTCGAGGACAAAGCTATAATAAAGAAATTTCAGAACCAGTTTAAAGACTATGCATCGTATTTTCAGTCATGGTCTCAGCAGTCAAACGGGATGCTTCAGTATGTCGTATGGCTTGCACTTTCAAATGAAGGACTTGGAGCATCGCTGCAGCACTACAATGTGATTATAGCAAAAGATATCAGAAAGATGTTCGATCTTCCTGATACATGGTTCCTAGTTTCTCAAATGCCTTTTGGAAACCCGAAATCATTACCGGCAGATAGAAAATCTCATCCAAAAGGCGGAAAAGCGAGAGTAGAAAAATAAAATATATTTATAAGAGCCGCTCAGCAGAAAGCTTTTGACAGTTCATAAGCTAATGATGAGCGGCTTTTTTTGCGGTCTTTGCAGTTCCTGATTATATAATATATAGATTTTACTTTAATCATAATGGGTATAAGTAATACCATAGGGTAATAATTTTTGAGGCAAGAGGTGATAATATGTTTGAATCAAATGTCGGATTCGCATTTGCTCTTACGCTGTTTGCCGGACTTTCAACAGGATTCGGAAGTCTAATAGCGTTTTTTACGAAGAAGACGAATAAGACATTTCTTTCAGCAGCTCTCGGGTTTTCTGCAGGAGTCATGATATACGTGTCGTTTGCAGAAATACTTCCTGAGTCTTTTGATTCGCTTTCTTCTATTATGGGAGAGGGTAAAGGAAACTGGATTGCCACAGCTAGTTTCTTCGGAGGAATGGTTTTAATAGCAATTATAGATAAATTTGTTCCTTCTTTTGAGAACCCTCACGAGCCCGCTTCAGAAGAAGAACTGAGAGAATTCAGAGAAGATGCTGGAATTATAGAATGTAAAGACGGAAAATGCGAAGCAGAATTCAAAGAGCATATGAAAGAAAAATCTAACCTTTACAGAATGGGAATTATGTCGGCGCTTGCAATAGCTATACACAACTTCCCTGAAGGTCTTGCAACGTTTTCAGCTGCTCTTAAAGATCCTGAAATTGCGATTCCTATAGCTATAGCTATAGCGATACACAATATACCGGAAGGGATTGCAGTTGCAGTTCCTATATACTATTCTACAGGAAGCAGAAAGAAATCATTTGTATATTCATTTGTATCAGGGCTTGCAGAACCCTTAGGTGCAGTTGTAGGATATCTGATTCTGTCGAGTTTCTTTAATGATTTCACATTTGGAATAATTTTCGGACTTATAGCAGGAATAATGGTGTTCATATCTCTTGATGAACTTTTACCGGCTTCAGAAGAATATGGAGAACACCACATTTCACTTTACGGACTTATATCAGGAATGGTAGTTATGGCCGTGAGTTTAAATTTATTCTCTTAAAGATAAAAGCCTTCTATACTTTGGATATAGAAGGTCTTTTTTTCTTTAGAAGAACCTTTTAAAGCAGTTTACGGACTGTTTTTTTGCTTATTCTTACATATTAGGGGTATAATAATAAGAGATAGTGAAGAGGAGGGAATGGTATGCGCGCAAAGGATATTATGCAGGATAAATTAATTTCGATTCATCCTGAAGACAAGATAAGAACGGCAGTTAGAAAAATGATAGAGAATGATATAAGCGGGATACCGGTGGTAGATAGTAATTTGAAGCTTTTAGGAATAGTTACTGAGACGGATATTTTGAATTATGGAAAACTCAAAGCTATGCCGGACTATTTGGAGCTCCTGGAAGTTATTCTTTACAGGCAGACTCCTGAAACATTCAAAGAGGAGCTGCTTGCAACATTGGATGAAGAGGTTGAGAAGGTTATGAATTCTGATGCCATTACAGTAGATCCTCAGACGCCTGTAGGAGAAGTTTCTATGATAATGACAGATAGAGATATAAACAGGGTTATGGTTGTTGAAAATGAAAAAGTGATAGGTGTTATATCTAGAAAAGATATATTAGTTAAAATTATAAATTTAATTGAAGATTAGAGAAATTGGGAGAGTTATTGAAGTTGCTTAAAGACTAAATAAAGATAGGAAGGTTATTATGAAATATTTAGAAGAGAGTTTAATCAATTTTCTTAAAGAAAATAATTATTCGAAATATGTATTAAGAGGAAAATTTGGAATAGAAAAAGAAAATCTGAGAGTAAATGAAGACGGAACATTAGCTCTCACACCTCATCCTGAAGTTTTCGGAGATAAAAAGATAAATCCCTACATAAAAACGGATTTTTCTGAAAGTCAGGTTGAAGTTATAACTCCGGCACTGGACAATATTAAAGATGTTTATGACTATCTTGAAAACTTAACTGATATTGTTAACAACAATATAGGAGATGAACTTTTATGGCCTCAGAGTTCTCCTGCTATTCTTCCGGAGGAAGAGAAAATTCCTCTAGCTGATTTTGGAAGCGATGAGGCGGGAAGAAAAGAAGTTGAATACAGAGAGTTTCTTGCCGGAAGATACGGTAAAAAAGTTCAGATGATATCGGGAATTCACTATAATTTCTCTTTCGATGACAAGCTTTTAGAATCTCTTAATACTGAAAATGAACCTTTTAAAGATTTTAAAAACAAGATGTATATGAAAGTTGCGAGAAATGTTCTTCTGCACAGATGGTTCCTTATATATCTGACTGGAGCAAGTCCGTTTATGCATCAGTCGTATGATAAAAATCATCTTAAAGATATGGAAAGAGTCGGAAATGTTTTAAGATATGGAAACAGCACTTCACTAAGAAACGGATTCTGCGGATACAGAAATGAAGGAGACTTCGTAGTGCCTTGGACAAGCGTTGAAGACTACGACCAAAAGATAAGAGAACTTGTTGCATCAGGAGAGCTTTCAAATGCAAGAGAATTCTATTCTGAAGTAAGACTTAAGGGGAAAGACAATAAGAATCTCCTCGATTCAATAGAGAAAGACGGAGTTCAGTACATGGAGCTGAGACTTCTGGACCTTAATCCTTTTGATAAAAACGGAATAAGCCTTACTACTGCTTATCTGATTCATCTGTTTATAATTCTCGCGCTTCTTTCAAAAGACTGCGAATATGACGAGTATCAGCAGGAAATTGCTCAGAGAAATCACGATACTATAGTAAATGAAGGTCTTTCAAAAGAGATAACTCTTTATACACGTGAAGGAAATGCCATAACTATAGAAGATTTCGCAAGCCATATACTTGGCAATATGGAAAGCATAGTTGATATGTTCGGATTCACAGATCCTCTTTACAGAGAGGCTATAGAGATTGCAAGAGAGATGATCAATGACAGAACTAAGACTCTTGCTTACAGAGTGAATACTGAAGTTGCGAAAAAAGGATTTATGAATTTCCATATGGATACAGCAGAAGAATACAGAGAAGATTCATATGATAATGACTATATACTTCACGGATATGAGGATTTAGAGCTATCGACTCAGATTCTGATGAAAGAGTCGATAAAAAGAGGTCTGAAGATAGAAATTGTAGACAGAGATGACAATTTCATAACGATTTCTAACGGCAAGAAGAAAGAATATATAAAACAGGCTACAAAAACTTCGGCAGACTCTTATATAACAGTTCTTATAATGGAAAACAAGGTTGTAACTAAAAAGATTCTTGAAGAGAACGGAATGCCGGTTCCAAAAGGAAAGACTTTCTGCGACAAAGAACTTGCAAAAGAGTCATTCTCTGAATTTGAAGGAAAAAGCATGGTTATAAAACCTAAGAGCACGAATTACGGAGTCGGCATAACTATATTCAAGACTCCTTGTTCAAAGGAAAACTATGAAGAAGCAATAGATATAGCATTCGATTTTGACACTTCAGTAATTGTTGAAGAATTTGTATCCGGTGACGAGTACAGATTCCTAGTAGTTGGAGATGAGGTTCTTGCAATAACTCAGAGAGTTGCGGCAAACGTAGTAGGGGACGGAAAATCTACTATAAGAGAACTTGTTGAAATCAAGAATCAGGATAAGCTCAGAGGAACAGGTCACAGAAAACCTCTTGAAAAAATAGAACTCGGAAGAATAGAAAGACTTCTTCTCGAAAGTGAAGGAAAAGATTTTGACTATATTCCTGAAGACGGAGAAAAAGTCAATCTGAGAGAAAATTCGAATATAAGCACTGGAGGAGACAGTGTAGATTATACAGATGAGATACATGAGGGCTATAAGAAGATTGCAGTAGAAGCTGCAAAAATCGCGAAAGCAAGTTTCTGCGGAGTCGATCTTCTGATAGACGATATAAAGGCGGCTCCTTCTGACGGCGGATATTCTATAATAGAACTGAATTTCAATCCTGCATATTATATGCACTGCTATCCTTATATAGGAAAGAGAAGAAATGTGGCAGAAAAAATACTGAAAGTTTTAGAATTAATTTAATATATCATAGCTCCGGATGCAGAGTTTCTGCACCGGAGTTTTTTTGATAAAATGTGAGCTGCACACTCGTGACTTTAGTTATTTGAGGTTCAGTTAGAGATTTTAAATACATAGAGAAAGCAGGGAATTAAATATATTTTTAAAACTATTTAGACCTGTAAATATAAAAAAACGTCTTAAAATAGCTGATTATACTGTGTTTTAAGACCTGTAATCTTTTGAATTTTTAATTCTCTATTTCCTTGAAATTTAGTTGACTTTTAAAAGCATATATAATATAATTATTTTAACAAAAAAAGGATATTAAGAAAAAACCGAGTATATAGATATGGATTATTGAAATTGAAGGGAGAACAGAATGATGAGCAGAATTGCAGAAAGCATAACAGATCTTATAGGAAAAACTCCGCTTATGGAACTGAAAAAGTTTGAAGAGCAGGAAGGAGCACAAGCTCACATAATAGGAAAACTGGAATGCTTTAATCCTATAGGAAGCATTAAAGACAGAGTTGGATATTCTATGATAATAGAAGCTGAAAAAGAAGGAAAAATAGACAGTGAAACTGTAATAATAGAACCTACGAGCGGGAATACGGGAATTGCTCTTGCAGCTATATCAACAGCGAGAGGATACAGACTTATACTCACTATGCCTGACACTATGAGTGTAGAGAGAAGAAATCTCTTAAAAGCTTTAGGAGCAGAATTAGTGCTGACTCCCGGAGGAGAAGGAATGAAAGGCGCTATAGAAGAGGCTTACAGTCTTGCAGAGAGAATACCTAATTCTTTTATTCCTCAGCAGTTTGAGAATGAAGCAAATCCTAAAATACACAGAGAAACTACAGCCCTGGAAATTCTTGAAGACACTGACGGAAAAGTTGATATATTCGTTTCAGCAGTAGGAACAGGGGGAACTGTTACAGGTGTAGGAGAAGTTTTAAAAGACAGAATACCGGGAGTAAAAATAGTTGCAGTTGAACCGGCAGAATCTCCTGTGCTTTCAGGCGGAGAGCCCGGTCCGCATAAGATACAGGGAATAGGAGCCGGAATGGTTCCAAAAGTTTATAATGCAGATATAATAGATGAGGTTATTCCTGTTAAGAGCGATGAAGCTTTTGAAGTAACAAGAAAAGTTTCACAGACAGAAGGAATACTTGTGGGAATTTCGTCAGGGGCGGCACTTGCTGCAGCACTTGAACTTTCTAAAAGAGAAGAGAATAAAGGAAAGAACATAGTTGTCATTCTTCCAGATACAGGAGAAAGATATCTTTCAACACCTCTTTTTGAAAGAGAAATCTAAATAAAGAAGGTACTCATAAATATATAAATAAAAACGCTGAAAATTGAAGTTTTCAGCGTTTTTTTGTGTATTTCTGCATATATATATCCTATATTAATATATCTATTCTTCAACAATTATAGGAGTTATAAGCGAATCCAGAATATGAAGATCAAAGAATAAATCGCTTATATAAGTTTCATCTCCGGAATAATCTGAAAGAAGTTCTATATTCAGATTCAGTTCTGGTTTTCTTTCTTTCAGGAACAGAATTATATCCATGAAATTGACAGAGCTCTTTATTATAGATATATGCGGATTATTGTCTGAAAGGTCTATTCCGTGAGCATGAACATGTATGAGGTTCTTCAGGAATTTCTCACTGTAGAACGGCTTATAAGGGAATGTGTTCATGCAGTCATGGCATATATCAAGGCATATTCCGAATCTTTCAGAATCCACTTTATCCATAAGATAGAGGAGATCTTCATGGCAGTCTCCGACTATTCTCTTTTTTCCTCCTCTCAGAGTTTCTATAGCAACTCTGAAATCAAGATTCAGCTCTTCTATTTTTTGAAGACAGTATCTCACTATTTTTTCTGTTCTTTCATAGGATTTATCTTCTGGAGGAAGGAAGTCTTCTCCATGCAGAATGACTGTAGATTTATTACTGTATATATCGTCTAAATCTTTCAGAAGACCGAAAAACTCATCATATTTTTTTAGCACAGTCTCCTCGTCTGAAATTAGATATTTCGGACTGTAGTATTCTGAAGCGAAATAAGGTATATGATAATGGATTCCCAGATTTTCTTTCTCTGCAAATCTCATCACATCTTCATATTCTTCCTTGCTCATTATATTTAAGTCAGGAGAAAGCTCAAGAGATTTAAGCCCGAGCGCTTCAGCTTTTAGAAGGAGTTCTCTATTTTCCTTGTTGAAAATCTTTTCATCATATGTAAAACCTAATATCATGGCAAGCCCTCTTTTCTTAAAAAATTTGTTAATTTAATTATAACATCATGAGAAAATAATTGGAGAATAAAAAGAAAAAACTGTTATGAAAGCCCTCTCATATTTTAAAAAGTATACAGACAGAATCTTTGCAAAAAGATTATTCTTGTGCAATAATATACTAGAGTACAGATATAGAACTTAGATATATCTATATGAATAAATAAAAATTAATTTAATATATTAAATCAACGGAGGAATACGTGAAATGATTCTGATGATAGATAATTACGATTCTTTCACTTTCAATCTGGTTCAGTATTTGAATGAACTTAATGAGGAAGTGATGGTAGTCAGAAATGATGAAATAAGCCTGGAAGAAATAGAAAAACTCAATCCGGATATGATAGTAATATCACCGGGACCGTGCACACCGAATGAAGCAGGTGTAAGCATGCCTATAATTGAGAATTTCAAAGGCAAATTTCCGATTCTGGGAATATGTCTGGGCTATCAGGCCATAGGGCAGGTATTTGGAGGAAAAATAGTTAAAGGAGAAGTTCCGGTTCACGGAAAAGTATTTCCTATAAAGCATGATAATAAAGGTGTTTTCAAAGGACTTAACAATCCTTTAAATGTGACGAGATACCATTCACTTATAGTAGAAAAAGAAAGTCTTCCTGAAGTTCTTGAGATTTCAGCTGAAACTGAGGACGGAGTTCTTATGGGATTCAGACATAAGGATTATTTAATTGAAGGTGTTCAGTTCCATCCGGAAGCTATACTTACAGAGCAGGGAAGAGAACTGCTGCAGAATTTCTTAGATGCGGCAAAAATATGGAAGAGTCAGGAGTAGAGTAGAAAATGTTAGTTAGGGAGATAGAAACGAAGCTTGACAGCTTCGATCTTTACACTGTTTTTAAAGATAGAGAAAATAGTTTCTTTCTGGACAGCGGAATGGATCCGGATAAACTAGGACAGTATTCATTCATAGGATTCGATCCTATAGCTGTGATAAAAAGTAAAAATGAAAAAATAGAAATAAGCAGAGAAAATGAAGTTAAGAGATTTGACGGAGATCCGTTTGAAGCTCTGAGAGAGCTTTTAAAAGAGTTTGAAATGGATTATAAATCGGATCTTCCTTTCATAGGAGGAGCAGTAGGATATCTTGGTTATGATTTATGCCATTTTACTGAAGAACTTCCAAGAACTGCAGTAGACGATATAGATATACCTGATATGTATTTCGGAATATATGACGGTGTAATTGCAATAGATCACAGAGACGGAGAAGATAAAGTTTATATAGCCGCTCTTGGCGTAAAGGAAGATGAAGACAAGAGATTCACGGATATATATTCAGCAATAAGAGAGGCTGAAGATAAGGGAATTAAGGCGGAAGTTAAATTCAGAGAAGAGCCTGCAGATTTAGAGTTCAGATCGAATTTCAGCACTAGAGAAGAATATGAAGCTACTATTCAGAAAGTGAGAGATTATATTAGAACTGGAGATATATATCAGGCCAATCTGACACAGAGATTTGAGTGTGAAACGGATGAAGACCCTTATAATATTTTCGGAAAGCTCAGAACTATAAATCCGGCGCCTTTTGCATCTTATCTCGACCTTGGAGATTCTCAGATAGTTTCAAGTTCTCCTGAGAGATTTATAAAAATAAATGACGGAATTATAGAAACGAGACCTATAAAAGGAACTATAAACAGAGGAGAGACGCCTGAAGAGGATGAGAAGAACAGAGAAACTCTTATAAACAGCAAGAAAGACCAGGCAGAGCTTCTGATGATAGTCGACCTTGAAAGAAATGACCTCGGAAGAATTGCAAAGACTGGAGCTGTAGAAGTTACAGAGCTTTTCCATCTTGAAGAATATGCGACAGTATACCATCTAGTTTCAACTGTAAAAGCTGAAGTCGATAAAGAAAATGACATAGTGGACTGTCTGAAAGCTACATTCCCTGGAGGTTCTATAACTGGAGCGCCTAAAATCAGAGCTATGGAAGTAATAGATGAGCTTGAACCGACTCAGAGGGCAGTATATACAGGCTCTATAGGATATATAGGATTTAATGGAGAGCTCGATTTAAATATAGTAATAAGAACTATGATTTGCAAAGATGAAAAAGTTTATTTCCAGGCAGGCGGAGGAATCACATGGGATTCAGATCCATCAATGGAATATGATGAGACTATTCATAAACTCAGAGCGCTTATGAATGCACTTAACAGATAGACAGGTGATAAATATGAAAATACTGCTTAACGGCGTAGAGCCTGAAGATGAGGATCTCAAAAGAATACTGAAATCCGAAGCGCTGAATTTCGGATACAGCATATTTGAAACTGTAAAGGTTAAGAATTCTGGATTCGGTTTTTTAAGAGAACATTTAGACAGGCTGAATTCTTCTTTTAAACTTCTCGGAATAGATGAAAAACTTGAATTTGAAGATATTGAGAGAATATGCAGAAGAACGGTTGAAATCAATGAGTTTGAAGACGGAGCGCTGAAAATTCTGGCTGCAAAGACTGGAAAAGGCATAGATACAGTCGTAAGTCTCAGAAAGGCAGATTATCCTGAAGAAAAATATGAGAAAGGTTTCAGACTGCTCATTTCTGAAGTGAGAAGGAATGAGAAATCTGTTATGCCGAAGGTTAAATCGTCTAATTATCTCGATAATATATTTGAAAAAAGAAAGGCCGCCGAAAAAGGCTATGATGATATTCTCTTCTTAAATACCGAAGGGAAGGTTGCAGAAACTGCAATTGCCAATATATTCTTTTTAAAAGACGGGAATCTGTTCACACCAGACACCGATTCAGGAATACTGAACGGAATAGTCAGAGAAAAAATTCTGGAAATTGCAGAGAATACGGGAATAAAAACTGAGGAAGGCAAATTTTCTCTAGAAGATCTGAAAAATGCCGATGAAGTTTTTTTAACTAACTCGCTTATGGGAGTTATGCCGGTAAGTGAAATTGCAGGAAGAGAATACGGCTTTAAAGATATTACTGGGATAAGAAAAAAATATGAAGAAATACTGAATGAGGAAATTCAGAGATGAAGAATATAATACAGAAAAAGATAGAGAATATTAAGGAAAGACACGATGTCTGTGGTATACTTTTAGTAGGTTCTTTCAGAGAAAAATACAGAAGCGGAGACTTTTCAGAAGAAGAAATAAAATCAGATATAGATTTATTTGCAGTCACTGAAGAAAAAGAATTTGAAAGATCAGTAGACAGTTTTTCAGGAGTGGAGTTCGATATTTCCTTTATAACTAAGGAACAGCTGAAAAAAGCTGCAGAAAACGAGACACATTCACTGATTTCTATGCTTTCAGACTGTGAAGTTCTGGAAGCGGATGAGGAGACTGAAAAACTTCTTGAAGAGATAAGAAGAGTCTACGAAAAAGGACCTGAACCTATTGATAAGTACTTTACAGATTATAAAAGATTTGTATTTACAAGCTGTCTTAGGACTATAAAAAAGAGAAGAGACAGAATAGAATTCGATATTCTTTTCAACAGTCTTGTGGCAGAGCTTCTTAAATTTCATTATTTAAGTTCGGGCAAGTGGATTCCGCCTGAAAAAAACCTATTGAAATTTATCGAAGATAGTAATATATTGTATATATTGAAAGAAATTTATACAGATAAAGAAAAGTCTGAAAAAATTAGATTAATCGAAGAACTATTTTATGCAATTATGTCGGATTACGGCGGAAAGCTCGATATATGGAATGAGGGTAGATTTCCATTCGACTTTAAATAGTTTAATGATATAGTATGGAGGGATATTCGTGGATAAACCAAGAATAGAGAAAGCAGTTAGAGAAATAATATTAGCAGTAGGAGAAGATCCTGAGAGAGAAGGTCTTGTAGATACTCCTGCAAGAATAGCAAGAATGTACGAAGAAATATACAGCGGACTAGAAACTGATCCTAAAGATCTTCTTCAAGTTTTCTTCCAAGAAGGAAATCACGAAGAACTAGTTCTTGTTAAAGACATACCTTTCTATTCAACTTGTGAACACCACTGGGTGCCTTTCTTTGGAAAAGCTCACGTGGGATATCTTCCAAAGGGAGGAAAACTTACTGGACTTAGCAAACTTGCAAGAGTTGTTGATGCAGTTGCAAAAAGACCTCAGCTTCAGGAAAGAATAACTGCTACAGTTGCAGATACTGTAGAAGAAGTTCTAGATCCTTATGGAGTTATAGTTGTAGTTGAAGCAGAACACATGTGCATGACTATGAGAGGAGTTAAAAAACCTGGATCTAAGACTGTTACTTCAGCAGTTAGAGGTATATTCGCAAAAGACGCTAAAGCGAGAGCTGAAGCAATGTCGCTTATAAAATTCTAAGAGAATATTAATAGAAAAATCAATATAAATACAGTCATTAAGCCATTTATTTTTTAAATGGCTTAATGCCATATTTAGACAAATTTTAAGTAAAGGTGTTTGATTATGAGAAATATAATATACAGAAATCACAGAAAAATGGAAATACCATGCGGAAAGCATACACTGAAAGTAGGAGACAGAACTCTTATAATGGGAATACTTAACGTAACTCCGGATTCTTTTTCAGACGGAGGAAAATACAATGAGCTTGATAATGCTCTAAAACACGCTAAGGAAATGATAGAAGACGGAGCTGATATAATAGATATCGGAGCGGAATCTACTAGACCTGGACACACTGTTATATCTGATGAAGAGGAAATAGAGAGACTTACTCCTATAATAAAAGCCCTTATAGATGAAATAGATGTGCCTATATCAGTAGACACTTACAAACCTGCTGTTGCAAAAGCTGTTCTTGAACTTGGAGTGCCTATAATAAATGATATCTGGGGACTTCAGAGAGACCCTGAAATGGCTAAAGTTATAGCTGAGCACGATGCTGTAGTTGTAGCTATGCACAATCAGGACGGAACTGAATACGAAGGAGACGTAGTAGACGCAGTTGCAGATTTTCTAAGAGAATCTATAAGAATAGGTATGGAAGCCGGAATACCTAAAGAGAAAATAATTCTTGACCCTGGTGTTGGATTCGGAAAAGATACGGATCAGAACCTTGAAGTTATGTCGAGACTTGGAGAATTCAACGATTTCGGATGTGCAGTTCTTCTTGGAACTTCTAAGAAATCTATGATAGGAAACGTTTTAGACCTTCCGCCAAGTGAAAGAGTTGAAGGAACTATAGCAACTTCAGTTATGGGAACTATTCAGGGAATGGATATAGTAAGAGTTCACAATGTTAAAGAAAACTACAGAGCTCTTAAACTTACAGATGCAATCGTGAGGAAGACACCATGGAAAAAATAGTTATGAAGAATCTTGGCTTCTATTCCTATCACGGAGCGATGAGTGAAGAAAATGTTCTGGGACAGAAATTTTTTCTTGATGTTGAACTCATATGCGATATAGCAGAAGCCGGATATTCTGATGACGTTTTAGATACTGTGCACTACGGCGAAGTCTATGAGACTATAAAAAATGTGATGGAAAATGAAAGATACGATTTAATAGAGAAAGTTGCACAGAGAATAATAGACGATATTTTCGAAAAGTTCGAAAAGGTTAAGGAAATAGAAGTTGCCGTTAAAAAACCGGAAGCTCCAGTTCCTGGAATATATGACTATTTCGGAGTGACATTCAGAAGAAAGAGAAAAGAATTTTCTAACAGAGCATATCTGGGAATAGGCGGAAATATAGGAGACAGAAAAGAGAATATAGAAAATGCTCTTAAACTCCTTAATAAATCTGAAAGTATAAAAGTAGTTAAAGTTTCATCTCTTTATGAAACAGAGCCTTGGGGATATACGGATCAGGACTGGTTCATGAATATAGTTGCAGAAATTGAAACTGAACTGAATCCTTACGACCTTTTGGAATACTGTCAGAAAGTTGAAAATGAACTGAAAAGAGTAAGAAAAATCAGATGGGGTCCTAGAACTATAGATGTAGATATACTTCTTTACGACGGATTCGAATCGGACGATGAGAAACTCACAGTTCCGCATCCCAGAATGACTGAGAGAGCATTCGTAATGGTGCCGCTTTTTGAGATAAACGATGATATCGAAATAAATGGAGAAAATATAAAGGACATAATGAGAGATTTTAAAGGTGAAGAAATAAGAAAAATCTCAGAATAAAATATATTTAGGGGTGAGCATATGAAATTACTGCTGAAAGATATCAGATATGTCGATTTAGACAGAGAAGAAGTGAAAAAAGCTTCAATAGGTATTGAGGACGGATATATAAAGTATATCGGAGATATCCCTGAAGATTTTTCCTCTGATGAAATTATAGACGGAAGAGATAAAGTTGCAATACCCGGCATTTTCAATGCTCACACCCATATTCCGATGACTATACTGAGAAACTATTCGGACGACCAGCCGCTGAAAAGCTGGCTTAACGACTATATATGGCCTGCAGAGGCTAAACTCAGCGAAGAAGATATTTACTGGGGAGCTCTGCTGGGACTGTCTGAACTAATGAAATTCGGAATAACATGTTTTGTAGACATGTATTTTTACATAGACAGAATAGGCGAAGCTCTCGAAGAGAGCGGTATGAGAGGATTTATATCGAGAGGACTCATAGGAAATGACGATCCGGACTTTGAGCAGCTTAAAGAGACTGAAGATTTTATAAAAAAATGGGACGGAAGAGGAAATGGAAGGATAAGAGGAATGGTCGGACCTCATGCTCCGTATACATGTCCGCCTGAATACCTTGTGAAATCTGCAGAGCTTGCGGAAAAATACGGAAAATCGATTCACATACATCTGTCTGAAAGTGACGATGAAGTTGAAGAGAGCATAAGGAAGTACGGAATGACGCCGACTGAACATCTTGAAAAGCTTGGAATATTTAAAATAAACACTTTAGCGGCTCACTGTATTCAGCTTACTGACAGGGATATAGAGATTCTGGCCGAAAACAGAGTGAACGTTCTCTACAATCCTGTAAGCAATATGAAACTTGGAAACGGCTTTGCGAGAATTAAAGATTTGAGAGAATCAGGCGTCAATATAGCTATAGGAACTGACGGATGTGCAAGCAATAATAATCTGTCGATTTTAGAAGAGATGAAAATAGCTTCTCTTGTAAATAAAGGGGTAGAAAAAAGTCCTACATTTATAAGCGCTGCTGAAGCTGTGAGAATGGCAACGGTAAACGGAATAAAAGCTGTCGGACTTGAAAAAGAGCTTGGAAGCATTGAAACAGGAAAGAAAGCTGATATTACAGTTCTTAATATGGATAAGGTGAATACAGTTCCGGAGAACAGCATAATATCGTCTCTTGCTTATTCCGTTCAGTCTGATAATATATACAGTACAATAGTAGATGGAAAAGTTCTCTATAAAGACGGAGAATTTAATACTTTGGACATTGAAAAAATTAAATATAATGTAAGAAAAATTTCTCAGAAAATTTAAATCTGTGAAAATAAAATTAGTAGAAATTGAAAAATCTATATGTTAATATTATATAGTTAAAATATGTATTTGCACTAGGCAAAGGAGATGGATAAGAAGATGTTGATTAATAAAAGCAGAGAAGAACAGATTGAAATTATAAAAGAATCTATAGAAGAAAATAATATAAAATTCATCGTTCTTCAGCTAGTTGATATAATGGGTACAGTAAAGAGCATAACACTGCCTGTAAGCCAGCTTGAAAAAATACTGAGCAATGAGGTAATGTTTGACGGATCTTCAATAGACGGATTTGCAAGAATTGAAGAATCAGATATGTACCTGTATCCGGATCTGTCGACATATCTTGTACTGCCTTGGAAGACTGATGAATACGGTATTGCAAGATTCATCTGCGATGTATATACACCAGATGAAAAACCGTTCATAGGATGTCCGAGAGGGATACTGAGAAAGACTCTCGAAGAGGCAAAAGCGATGGGATATGAGTTCTTTGTAGGACCTGAACCGGAGTTCTATCTTTTTGAAAAAGATGAAAAAGGAAATCCGATTCTTGAAAGCAGCGATGCTGCAGGATACTTTGATATGGCTCCTATAGACAGAGGAGAAGATGTCAGAGAAATAATTTCTCTTGCACTTCAGGAAGCCGGATTCGAAGTTGAAGCGGCTCACCATGAATGCGGTCCTGGACAGCATGAAATAGATTTCAAATATTCGGATGCGCTTCACACAGCAGATAACATCATGACTTTCAGATATATAGTAAGAAGAATTTCTGACGATTTAGGAATATTTGCGAGCTTCATGCCGAAACCGGTTGAAGATATAGCAGGTTCAGGAATGCATATAAATATGTCTCTTTTCAAAGACGGAGAGAATATATTCTATGATACTGAAGCGAAAAATATGCTTAGCGACGATGCAGTAAACTTCATAGGAGGACTGATAGAGCACGCTAAAGGATATACAGCAATAACTAACCCTCTTATAAATTCATATAAGAGACTGGTTCCTGGACACGAAGCGCCAGTTTATATAGCATGGTCGCATAAAAACAGAAGTCCGCTCGTAAGAGTTCCGGCTAAGAGAGGATCTTCTACGAGAGTTGAACTTAGAAGTCCGGATCCTGCATGCAACCCTTATCTTGCACTTTCAGTAGTGCTTGCGGCTGGGCTTGACGGAATGAAAAAGAAGACAGAGCCGCCTAAATCGGTTAGAGGAAATATATACGAAATGAATTTAGAGGAAAGAGAAGAAAGACAGATAGAGTCTCTTCCAAAAACTCTTTATGAAGCAGTTAATTATTTTAAAGAAAATGAACTTATGAGAGAAGTTCTGGGAGAACACGTTTCTGAAAAGTTCATAACAGCAAAACTTGGAGAATGGGACAGATTCAGAAAAGCTGTTCATCCATGGGAAATAGAAGAATATTTAAGAGCATTCTAATAGAAGACCAGTTTTAAACTGGTCTTTACTTTAAATTAAATTAGAAAATGACTCGAACAGAGAAAAGAGGCGAAACCGGGAATACTATGACTGGAATAGATATTACAGAAGCAGGAAGATTTGAGAAACTTTTGGAGAGCAGAAATTTTTTAAACAGAATTTATACTGAAAGTGAAAAAAAGCATATTTTCAGCAGAAAGAAGAGAGAGAAACAGGCTGAAACTGCAGCCGGAATATTTGCTGCAAAAGAAGCTGTAAGCAAAGCTCTTGGGACAGGAATAGGAAAAATCGGCTGGAAAGATATTGAAATTTTAAGAAATGAAAAAGGAGCTCCAAAAGTCAGACTTAACAGAGAATCTCAAATTACCGGAAGTATGCCTGAAGATACAGATATTCATATATCTATAACACATGACTGCGGAATAGCGGCCGCCGTGTGCTTTATATATTTTAATGGAAATGGAAGGAAAGTTATGAAAGAAAATATAAGACTTCCCAAGAGAAAACTAGAGACTAATAAGGGCGATTATGGAAAGCTTGCAGTTATAGGCGGCTCAGTCGGAATGGCGGGAGCGCCGTGCATGAGCTCGTTCAGTGCACTGAGAACAGGTTCAGGACTTGTATATACTGCAGTTCCGTCATCTATTTCGGAAATTGCGGCTATAAAATCGCTTGAAAATATAGTCGTTCCCTTAGAAGACGGAAATAAAGGATATTTCTCAGATATATCTTTAGAAGATTTCAAGAATAAGCTTTCAAAAGCAGATACTATAGCTGTAGGACCGGGAATGGGAAACAATCCTGAAACAGAGGCTTTTTTAAAGGGAATTCTGGAATTAGGAAAACCTGCTGTTATAGATGCTGACGGTCTCAATATAATTGCAAGTAATAAGAATCTTCTGGATATAAATGAGAATATAATTCTGACTCCTCATCTTATGGAATTTTCGAGACTCGTCGGAACAGATATAAGAGAGATTCAGAGAGACAGAGACAGATTTGCTGAAGAATTTATAGAGAAATACAATCTGACTCTGGTTCTTAAAGGAAACAGGACTCTCGTTATAAACAGAAACGGGAGGTATGTGAACAGTACCGGGAATCCGGGAATGGCGACTGCCGGAAGCGGAGATGTTCTGACAGGAATAATAGCATCTCTTATAGGGCAGAAACTTGATTTGTTCGAAGCTGCAAAAACTGGAGTCTATCTTCATGGACTGGCAGGAGATATTGCGGCTCGGGAAAAAGGGGAATACAGTATGATTGCGGGAGATATAATAGAATATCTTCCAGAAGCAGTTAAACTAATAGTTGGAGATGAATAAAATGGATTACAGAACTACCTGGGCGGAGATAGACCTTGATAATCTGAAACACAATCTTGAAGAGGTTAAATCTGCGATAAAACCCGGAACAAGAATTCTGGCCGTTGTGAAAGCCAATGCCTATGGTCACGGTTCAGTACAGATTGCAAAGCAGATGAGAGAAAGCGGAGTGGATTTCTTTGCAGTTTCTTCAATATATGAAGCGATAGAACTCAGAGAAAACGGTATAAACGAAGATATAATGGTGCTGGGATATACCCCTGAGGGGCATATAATAGAAGCGCTGAAATATGATATAATACTGACTATTTACAGCAGAGAATTCGCTTTACAGGTTTCCAGAATAGCAAAGGGGATAAAAAAGAAAGCCAAGGCTCATATAAAAGTGGATACTGGAATGAACAGACTCGGATTTCAGTACAGCGAAGAGGATATCGATAATATTGAGGAAATATGCAATATTGAGAACATTGATATAGATGGAATCTTCACTCATTTTGCAACAGCAGATGAGAAAAATAAGGAATTTTCAGAATATCAGTTTAAAAATTTTCTTAAATTTATAGATAAACTCAAAAAAAGGGGTATAGATATAAAGAATAGACATATTTCTAACAGTGCGGCCATAATAGATCTTCCGGAATACAATCTCGATATTGTAAGACCGGGAATAATGCTTTACGGCTACTATCCTTCGGGAGAAGTCAATAAAGACAAGATAAAGCTTAAGAAAGTTATGTCTCTAAAGACGAGAATCTCAAATATCAAAATGATAGAAAAAGGAGAAACTGTAGGATACGGCAGAAAATTTAAAGCCGAAGATAAAACTTTAGTCGGAACTATGCCTATTGGATATGCAGACGGTTTTTCAAGACTTTTATCAGGAAAAATATCTGTAAATCATAAAGACACTAAACTCAGACTTATAGGAAATGTATGTATGGATCAGTCGTTTGCAGACTGTACCGGTCATGATGAAATATCTATAGGCGATGAGATTGTAATATTCGGAGAAGGCGAAAATTACAATTCTGCAGAAGATCTCGCTGAAGCCATGGGAACTATAAGTTATGAAATCTTATGTCTTGTAGGAAGAAGAATTCCCAGAATATTCATAAAAGACAAAAAGAAACTTCAGACGGTAGACTATCTTCTATAAAATGTCCACTTTAATATGTGGAGGTGATTGGGTGTTAAAAACCAGAAAGATGAAATACATACGTCATGAAAAAGGCTCGAAAATAACACTTAGAAGATGTGAGTACATATGGTAAAAAGAGGCGATCTCTATTATGCTGATCTGAGTCCCGTCATCGGTTCTGAACAGGGAGGAGTGCGCCCTGTAATAGTTATACAGAATGATGTCGGAAATAAATACAGTCCCACTATTATAATAGCGGCTGTCACATCTCAGATAAATAAAGCAAAACTGCCTACTCATATTGAAATTAAAGCGCATAATTTTGGACTGACTAAAGATTCAGTAGTTCTTTTAGAACAGGTCAGAACGATAGATAAGAAAAGACTTAAAGAAAAAATAGGACATTTTAACGATGAAGCTATGGAAAAGATAGATTCGGCATTGAAGACGAGTTTAGGGCTTTCTTAGGGACAGTGCGGCGCACTGTCCCTTTTGTTTTAAAATAAACAAATCATTATTAAAATATGGTAAAATAAAGAAGACTATAGCATTAAGGAGGTAAGGACTTTGAAAATAAGAAGATATCTATTCATTATGATTCTGATATCGCTATTAGTCTCAATTCCACTTCTTGTTAAGAGAGTTTCAGTTGAAAACACGAGCAAGACTGTGGATTTTGTGCTTGACTACAGTCAGGTGACAGAGCTTGCTGAACAGTCGGAAAGACCTATTGAAGACTGGCTTAAAGATTTCAGCAGGATGGGTGTCGGAACAGTAGGAATAGAGTATGAGACGCTTGAGAGCATGATGGAAGAAGATAGAGTTGTGTCTTGCGATATATTGGACAATATAAAAAAAGATCCGAACTGGAGATGGGAATATCCTTATGAAGTTGTGAATTTCCTGGACTCTGAAGAGCATAACGACTATTATATGATTGCAAGATTTGATGACTATGAGGCTTTTGAATTTGCTTCGCAGGGACTTCAGGCAAAGTACGGTGAAAAAGTTCACACTTTCAGCGGTTCGAATAATAATTATGTAGTTATAGAAGCGGGATATAAGGATACACTTCATAACGACTACGGAACACTTTACGATTCTGAAGGAAAACCGGTAGTTAAAAGAAAGAATATTGTAAATTCAACTGCAATAACTCTGCCTATAGGAATAGACAGCAGAAAAGTTGAAATGATAGAGAATGCAGGCATGAAAGTGATGCCGAGACTTACAAATCCGGTATCAGGATGGTACAGTGAAGATTTTTACAAATCTATGTCGGAAGATTATAACAGCATTCCGGACAAATCTCCGTATATGATATTTGCCGGAGGAGAAGTTTTTGGGAATCCTAAAAATATTGACGATACTATAAAACTTCTTAAGAAAAATAAAACGTCTGCAGGTATAGTTGAGACGGTAGTAGAAAGAAGCTACATACCTCAGAAAGGTATGCAGAAATTTCTGGATAAGATGGAATACAGTGTGAATAAAGTTTACAGTGTGCCAGATTATATTCAGAAGAGATACAAGTATATGAATTATGAAGGGGCTGAAGAAATAGGAAACGTTCTTTACAGAGCCATAACTGAAAGAAATGCAAATATAATCTATTTCAGACCTTTCATAGATGAAGAAAATCATTATGTTGAAAAAGTTAAAGATTATGAAAACATGTTTTCAGATCTTGAAACGAGACTTGAAAGACATGGAATTGAAATAGGAGAGACGAAGCCGTATAAGATAAACTATGTGAGAAAGATAGCTGTAATGCTTCTTGGTCTTGGAACAGTGGCAGCCGGAGTTCTTGTACTGGACAGTCTTTTCAGATTGAAACAGGAAGCTCTTCTGCTTCTGACAATCATAGGAGTTTTAGGAATGGCTGTCATGATTGCAGTCTTAGGAAGAACAGGATATATGCTGCTTGCTATAGCGACGGCGACATTCTTCCCGTCACTCGGAATAGTCTACTTCAATTCAGAAATGAAGAGAACTTATCTGTATGACGGAAATGTGAAATTCAAGAATAATTTCATCAGAGGAACAGTTAATTTCCTTATAACTGCAATTATAACGGCTATAGGCTCGATAATAATATCGGCAATAATGTCGAGCACAAGAAATGTGCTAGATATAGATTATTTCAAGGGTGTTAAGATAACTCAGCTCATTCCGTTTGTGGTATATGTAATTTCATATATAGGAATGTTCGGATTTAAATCTATGAAAAAGAGAGGAGAAGATAAATTCGATTCTGAAGACTTCTATACTCTCATGAACGATACACCGAAAATATTCTATTTTGCAGTTTTAGCTGTAATAGGAGCTGTTGGATATATTTATCTTGCAAGAACAGGACATGAGACTGCAGTTCAGCCTTCAGATGCAGAACTTATATTTAGAAACTTCCTGGAAAGAGCATTCTATGCGAGACCTAGAACTAAAGAGTTCCTGATAGCATTTCCAGCTCTTATAATGGGAGTTACGTTTGCAACTAGCAAATTCAGACCGGGAATATTCCTCTCAGGACTTGCAGGAGTTATAGGAGTTACATCGATAGTGAATACATTCAGTCACTTTAAGACTCCGTTCCTTATTTCTCTTTCAAGACTTGGAAGTTCTATAGTGCTGGGTATAGTAGTTGGAGCTGTATATCTGCTGATTCTATATTTAATAGATTTCATACTGAGAAAGTTCAGCGGGAGCACAGCTAGATGAATAAAGTAGTGATTTCAGGTTATTATGGATTCAACAATATGGGTGATGAATCCATTTTAACCGCACTTATAACGGATTTGAGGAACAATATTCCCGATATAGATATAACCGTTCTTTCAGAGAATCCTGAAATAACGATGAAGAATCACAAGGTGAAAGCAGTTCACAGAAAAAATCCTATAAGCATTATAAAGGCGATAAAGAATTCAGATCTTCTTATAAGCGGAGGAGGTTCACTTTTACAGGATGTGACGAGCAAGAGAAACGTCCTGTATTATCTCTTTATAATGTATCTTGGAATTCTGATGAACAAGAAAGTGATGATATACAGCCAGGGAATGGGTCCTATAAGAAGCCGATTTAACAGGAGGCTGACGAAGAGAGTTCTTGAGAAAATAGATGTCATAACTTTAAGAGACAGCAGATCGGAAAGATTCTTAAAGGAGATAAATCTCAGGAATCCGAATGTGATAGTTACGGCAGATCCCGTTATAGCACTCGTGCAGGACGATCTTGAAACAGGAAAAAATATACTGATTGAAGAAGGCGTAGAATTTGGAGAGAGAAAAACGGTCGGCTTTGTCATAAGAGGCCAGGCTAAAAATGGCAAATTCATAATGAATCTCTGCAAACTGGCCGACAGACTTATAGAGGAAGACGATTTAAATGTAGTTTTCATACCTTTCCATCACGGACAGGATCTTAATATACTGAAGACTATAGAAGAAGTGGCTGATGAAAGAGTCATATGTCTTCACGATGAATACACTATAAAGGAGCTTCTGAGCATAATAGGAAATATGGATCTGGTAGTCGGAGAAAGACTCCACTCTCTTATTTTTGCTTCAGTTATGAAAGTTCCGATTATAGCGCTATCATACGACCCGAAGATAAACAACTATATGGGATATCTTTCAGAAAAAGTTTTCTCTGATATAGATGAAATAGATTTTGAAAAGCTTCACAGGGAAATACTCATGAAACTTGAAAAAGAGGAAAAAGGAGAAGACGAACTTGCGGAGCGTATAGATTTTCTGAAAGAGAAACTTTCCAGAAATACTGATGAGATAAAAAAACTTTTAGAGTAGGTGTAATATATGGACAAGATCAATGTGCTGGGAGTGAATATAGACAATATAAATCTTGAAGAAGCTAAGTCGGAAGTACTTAGCTTTTTAAATGGAGATAAACTCAACACTATATTCACACCAAATTCAGAAATCGTAATGGAAGCGAGAAAAAATGAAAGATTTCAGAAGATACTTAATTCAGGAGATCTTGTGACTGCTGACGGAATAGGGCTTGTACATGCTTCTAAAATAAAAAAGAAGCCCCTTAAAGAAAGAGTTACAGGATTTGATCTGTCGATGGAAATACTTAAGATAGCAGCAGAAAATGGATATAAAGTCTATTTTCTTGGAGGAGCCGAAGGAGTAGCTGAAGAAGCTAAGAGACAAGCTGAAAAGAAATATGGTAATATTAATATTGTAGGAACTCATAACGGCTACTTCAGAGGATATCACAGAGGGATAGAAAATGACCCTGAAGAGGCTGCTATAATTGAGGAAATAAACAGACTTGGCGCTGAAATACTTTTTGTAGGTCTTGGAGCTCCAGCACAGGAATACTGGATAAATCATAATAGAGACAGACTGAAAACTGTTAAAGTCGTTATTGGAAACGGAGGAACTCTCGATGTAATAGCAGGAAAGGTCAAGAGAGCTCCGGAGTTTTTCCAGAAAATGGGACTGGAATGGTTCTACAGACTTATAAAAGAACCTAAAAGAATAAAAAGACAGATACAGCTTCCAATATTTCTGTTTACTATAATAACTAAGAAAGACAGTGTCAAATAATAAAGGGAGGAGAAATTCAATGAGAAGCAATGAAGAACTTCAGAGAATTGCAAATAAGTTAAGAGTGGATATAATAAACATGCTTACAGAATCTAAATCTGGTCACCCGGGAGGATCTCTTTCAGCATGTGAAATACTTTCAGTTCTATATTTTGATGAAATGAATATAGACCCTGAAAACCCTGAGTGTGAAGACAGAGACAGATTCGTATTATCGAAAGGACATGCGGCTCCAGTGCTGTATTCGGCGCTTGCTGAAAAAGGATATTTCGACAAATCTGAACTGAATAAGCTCAGAAAAGCCGGAGCTATGCTTCAGGGACACCCTGATATGAAAGGAACTCCTGGAGTGGATATGTCTACAGGATCTTTAGGACAGGGGATATCTGCAGCATGCGGAATGGCGAAATCAGGAAAAATATTCAATAAAGACTACAGAGTTTTCGCTCTTTTAGGAGACGGAGAAGTTCAGGAAGGAATAGTTTGGGAAGCGGCTATGTTTGCAGGACAGTATAAACTTGACAACCTTACAGCGTTCCTAGACAACAACGGACTTCAGATAGACGGAAGAAACGATGATATAATGTGCATACAGCCGATAGGAGAAAAATTTGAAGCTTTCGGATGGCATGTAATCAATATAGACGGGCATTCAATAGAAGAGATAAAGAATGCTATTAAAGAAGCGAAAGAAACTAAAGGAAAACCTACAATGATAGTAGCCAAAACTATAAAAGGTAAAGGCGTATCTTTCATGGAAGATGTATGTTCATGGCACGGTTCAGCTCCTAGCGTTGAACAGAGAGATGAAGCGCTTAAGGAGATAGAAGCGGCTGGAATTTAATAGAAAATATTCACAGGAAAGACAAAAAATCATGAGAAAGGTGGTGAGTCTGTTACTCGAAAAGAGTGACAGATGTTCTGGATGAGCAGTATGGCAACTAGAGATGCTTATGGAGAAGCATTAAAAATATTAGGTAAAGAAAATGAAAATATAGTGGTGCTTGACGCGGATCTTTCTTCATCTACTAAGACGAAAGTTTTCGCACAAGAGTATCCTGAAAGATTTATAAATGTAGGAATTGCAGAGCAGAACCTTATGGGAATTGCTGCAGGGATTGCAACTACAGGAAAAATACCGTTTGCGAGCACTTTTGCAATGTTCGCGACAGGAAGAGCGTTCGAAATAATAAGAAACTCGATAGCTTATCCTAAACTGAATGTTAAAATAGCTGCTACTCACGCAGGACTTACAGTTGGAGAAGACGGCGCTTCACACCAGGCGCTTGAAGATATTTCAGTTATGAGAACTATACCGAATATGACTGTAATATGTCCTGCAGACGGTGTTGAAGCAAAATCTGCAGTTCTTAAAGCTGCAGAATACGAAGGACCTGTTTATATAAGACTTGGAAGAAGCAAGGTCCCTACAATATTTGAAGAAGGAAAATATGAGTTTGAAATAGGAAAAGCTGTTCAGATTAAAGACGGTGACGATGTAACTCTAATAGCAACTGGAGTTATGGTTTCAAGAGCTCTTGAAGCTGCTGAGATGCTTGAAAAAGAAGGAATAAAGGCAAGAGTTATAAATATGTCTACTATAAAGCCTATAGATAGAGAAATAATTGTGAAAGCTGCAAAAGAAACTAAAGGAATAGTTACAGCAGAGGAGCACAATATAATAGGCGGACTGGGATCTGCAGTTTCAGAAGTTGTTACAGATGAATGTCCGGCTGTAGTTAAGAGAGTAGGAACAGAGGACGTATTTGGAGAATCGGGAAATGGAGATGTGCTTCTTGAAAAATACGGACTTACAGCTGAAAATATAGCAAAAAAAGCTAAAGAAATAATAGGATAAAATATTACTATAGAAAGGCGGTGAATCTGGTACGCAGACATTGGCTGGGTATCAGAGATCGTTATAAAGAACAAAAGATACTATTTGCTGGGAATAGCAGTTTTTATAGTAATTGCGGCAGTTATCTACTTTAGTGTCAGACCTGAGTTTCCCGGACTTGAGAAAATAGCTACCAGATATGAAAATAAACCGCTGGGATATAAATTCGGAACAGAATATTTTCTTGAGACGGATAACAGCAAGGAAGAGCTTATGACAAGATTCGTAAGCGATGAAGTAGAGATAGATATATTCTATGACAACTTTGAAGACAATCCCGATATAACTGTAGACAATTACAATATATTCGGCAATAAAGGAGTCATAAAATCGAAACAGTTCGATTTAATAGAATATACGACTATGGAGCCTACAGATTTAAAAACTGCTAAAAAGCTCTATAAGAAAGAACATAAAGATGAATTAAAAAACAATAAGGAATTAGATGACAGTATATTCGACTATACAGTCATGAGATACAGCAGAGAAAAGATAGACCGTATAGATAAAGACAAGAATTTCTATACTACAGTTTCAATACCGAGATCTGATAAAGAAGTATATACCATAATGATAAAATCAGAATTCCCGGATGTGGACTATAAGAGAGTTCTGAAAGGGTTTAAAATGATACCGAAGAAAGGCGAACCTGTAAAGCATAAGACAGAGTCGAAGCTTGCAGAACGCCAGTTCAATCAGAGAACTCAGGATTTCATTGACAGAGTATTTTTAAACAATGAGAAAAAGATATTCGGTATATATGAAGAAACTATGGAAAATCCGAGAAAAGAGTCGGTTCATTTTGAAAATTTAGAGAGCATAGAAGAAAAACTCGACTATGAGTTTGAAGTTCTGCTTTCGTACAGCACGACTACTGTATTTCAGGATGGATTCGGTCCTCTTAAACAGAAACTTTTCAAAGAAGTCAAAGACAGAGGAAAAGTGCTTGAACTGACATTCAGCACATTTGAAGGCGGGCCTGCAATAGACAAGCAGGATGACAAGACTCTGGATGTGCTTGCAGGAAAGTACGATGATTTCCTAAAAGAATATGCAGAGAACTTCAAAGCTCATGAAGATCCTATACTGTTCAGAATAAACAATGAGATGAATGGAGACTGGGTGAGCTACTGCACTTTCCATTTAGGCAAAGATCCTCAGCTTTTCATAGAGACTTACAGATATATTCACGATTTCTTTGAAAAAGAGGGAGTGGACAACCTGATATATGTCTTTAACCCGAATGAAAAGTCGTTCCCGGATTTCAGCTATAACAAATATCTTGCATACTATCCAGGAGATGACTATGTAGACGTAGTCGGACTTACAGCATACAATACCGGAAGCTATTATGAAGGCGAAAAATGGAGAAGCTTCGATGAAGCATACAGACCGCTTTATGACGAGTATGATGCAAGATTCGGACAGCCTTTCATGATAACAGAGTTCGGCTCTTCATCAATTGGAGGCGACAAAGTGGAATGGCTGAAAGATATGTTCATATCTATTCAGGATTATCCTAAGATAGATGTGGCAGTATTCTGGAATTCTACCGACTGGGATGAAAAAGACGGTAAAAAAGTGCCAGCAAGACCTTATAAGATAGATGAAAATGAAGAAACGACTCAGGCCTCTAAAGAGGGACTGAGCATGTACAAATAGTTCATATATAATGAAACAAATGAAGCCGGACTGTTAGCTGTCCGGCTTTTTATTTATATATAATCCGCTATTTTCCGCTGCATTCTATGACGCCTGATTCAGTCACTATATACTGAACAGGGAAGTCATGTTCATCTTCATGCGCGTGTTCAACCATCTGAAGATCGAAGGCAAGTGCCACTTTCTTAGTTTCAGGTCTTACTCTTTCAAGAAATCTGTCGTAGTATCCAGCGCCGTATCCGATTCTGAATCCTCTTCTGTCAAATGCAACTCCAGGAACTAGAACTAAGTCTACAAGCTGAGGATCTACTTCTCTTATGTATTCTTTCTTAGGTTCCAGTATTCCGTATGCGCCAGGTTCAAGCTCATTGTCATAATCTATTATCTCTGAAAGAACAAGCTGTCTAGTTTCAACTATACTTATAGGTATAACTACTCTTTTTCCTTCAGAAGTAGCTTTTTTTATAAGTTTTTCAGTCATAACTTCATTTCTGAAATCGATATATGCCATAATCACTTCAGCATTTTTATAGAAATCACTTTCTAGAATATATTCCAGAATTTTATCGCTCTTTTCCGAAACTTCCGGAAGAGGCATGCTTTTTCTTTCACCTAAAACTTTTTTTCTTATTTCATTTTTCACAATAAAACACCCCTTATTAATTCTATGATAGTTTCTAATTAATTATAACATAGTTGAAGATAGAAATATCTCTCTTATTCTGCGGATTATGACTGTATAAATTAAAAAAGAAATTACAAATTGTAACAAAAATCTGATTTTTTTGAAATAGTTACAAATATTACAGAAGAACTGCGGAAAACAAGTGATATTAATCACAAAAAGATACAAATAAAAGAAAAGTTACAAAATGTTAACAATTTTTTTAGAAAAGAAATGGCTTGAAATAGCCATTTCAAGGATATTGCATAGATAATTAGAGAAAAAAAGAGATAAATGGAGATAAATATGTATTATATTGGCTAATCGACTATAGGATATATTCGAAACAGTTTTCAAAGCCGAAAAAAGTATTATAATAGAAAAAGAGTTGAAAAGGTTACAGAAAAGTAACAAATGATTAATAAAATAGTTAAAAAGAAAATTTGGAAACGAAATATATAGAATGAATGAGTTAGAAATTTTTGATTAAGAGAGGTATTTAGTTATGAAGAGAATTATAGCATGTTCAGTATTAACTTTAGGACTTTGTTTAGGAGGAGCGGCGTATGCATCACCTGAAGCTCCAGCAGAACAGCCTACAGAAGCTGCAGTAGAACAGGCAGCAGAACCGGCAGCAGAGCCAGCGGCAGAACCCGCAGCGCCTGTATCAGATCTTGAAGCAGTAGATCAGAACATAAATCAGATAAAATCAGAGCTTTCAGTTTATCAGGAAACACAGGCTCAGATAGAAAATATAGAAAGCCAGACAACAGAGCTAAGCGGACAGCTTGAAACTTTAAAAACTTCAGAAGCTGCAGTAAGCGAAGAACTGGGAACACTTAGCAGTACTTATGAAGCTGGAGCTGCTCCAGCTATGGAAAAAGTTAACGAAATGTACGGCGGAGAAGAAGGCGGATACGAAAAAGCTCTTCTTGAGTCAGGAAACGTAAATGATTTCTTCAGCCAGGTAGATGAAGTTAAAAAAGTTGTAGGAGAAGATACAGAATCTTTAAAACAGCTTAGAGAAGTTAAAAAAGGAATGAACGAAAAAGCTGCTCAGCTTGAAGAAGTTCAAAGCCAGATAACACCGATAGAAACACAAATAACAGAACTTAAATCACAAGTTCCTGATTATGAAAATGTAAAAGGACAGATAGAATATCTTACTGCACAGCTAAGCACTCTTGAAGTTCAGAGAGAAGAGCTTGCACAGATAGAATACGTTTCAACTACAAGAACTAATCTTGTAAACACTGCTTATCAGTATCTTGGAACTCCATACGTTTGGGGAGGAACTACTCCTAACGGATTCGACTGTTCAGGATTCGTTCAGTATGTATACCGTCAGCTTGGAGTATCTATACCAAGAGTTACAACAGGACAGGAATACGCTGGTATAGACGTTACAGGACAGGAACTTGCAGCAGGAGACCTTGTGCTTTGGGGAAGAAGAGGTGGAACTCACCACGTTGGAATGTATATAGGAGACGGAAAATACATCCACTCGCCTCAGACAGGAGACGTTGTAAGAATAGCTAACCTTAACAGCTATTCAGTTGCAAGAAGAATAGTATATTAATAGACAGATTAAAAATTGGGAATAAAAAATAGATTGAAGACAGAACATCGCGTTCTGTCTTTTTTGTATTTAAAAGCCGTTTTTTAAGAAATGAAATTTAAAGAAAAATAAGAGAATTCCGCTTTTTCTATAAGTAGGGATGAGCGTCTCAAGTGTGGTATAATAAAAAAAGTATTGAAAAACAGAATTTTTGACTGAGAGGAGAACCAAAATGTCAAAATTTAAATATATAGGAATTCCGGTTCTGACTTTGGCAATAGGATTTGGAGCCGGAGCAGCGGCAGGAACAATTTACGGCAGCCATAATCCGGTGAGTGTAGAAAGTGAGGCCGGTGATGATGAAATAAGCAGAGAAGATGTGAATAAACTTTATGAACTTAAAGACTATATAGATGAGTATTATCTTGGAGATGCAGAAAATCTTGCAGAAGGCATGTACAAGGGGCTTTTCAAAGCTCTTGACGATCCCTATTCAGTTTATATGGATAAAGAAGAATTTTCAGCTTTTCGTGAAGCCGCAACCGGTAAATTTGTAGGAATTGGAGTAATAGTTACACCGAATGACGAAAACAGAATACAGGTTGTAACACCTATAAAAGGCGGACCTGCAGAAAGAGAAGGAGTAAAGGCGGGAGATATAATCTGGAAGGTTGAAGATAAAGTATATACGGGTGAAGAGATGAACGATGCAGTTTCGATAATGAAAGGCGAAGAAGGAAAGCCCGTAAATATAACTTTTGTAAGGAAAAAAAACGGAAAGAAAGAGATTCTGGAGAAGACGATTATAAGAGAAGAGGTAGTCAGCCCGTCAGTAGAAGGAGAAATGATGGCCGACGGCATAGGATATCTGAGAATTATCCAGTTTGAAGACGAGACTTACAATGAATTCATAGAAGAAATGGACAAACTTAAATCACAGGGAATGAAATCGCTCGTAATAGATATAAGAGAAAATGGAGGAGGAAATCTTGCTGTTGCAAGCGATATAATAGATGAGCTTCTTCCGGAAGGGGTAATAGTATATACTGAAGACAAGAACGGAAAGAAGGAGTATATACTTTCAGATGCGAATGAGCTCGGAATGCCTATGGCAGTTCTTGTAAACGAGAATACGGCATCAGCGGCTGAAATACTGACAGCAGCCCTTCAGGACAGCGGAAAAGGAACAATAATAGGAACGAAGACGTTTGGAAAAGGCGTAGTTCAGATAGTTCACGGTCTTGATGACGGAAGCGGTCTGAAACTTACAATATCAGAATATTTTTCACCGAAAGGCAGAAAGATAAATGGAGAAGGAGTTCAGCCGGATATAGATATAGAGCTTAATGAAGATTCGGAAGGCATTGGACCTGATTATATAAATGAGGACAATCAGCTTCAGAAAGCTGTAGAAGTCCTCAAAGAGAAACAGCAGAATCAATAAGACAGATTACAGAGGTGATTATCTAATGGATGAATTCAAACTAGTTTCAGAGTATTCTCCTACGGGAGATCAGCCTGAAGCAATAAAAGAATTATCTGAAGGGATAAAAGAAGGACTTAAATATGAGACGCTTTTAGGAGTTACAGGTTCCGGAAAAACATTTACGATGGCCAATATAATACAGGAAGTTCAGAAGCCGACTATAGTAATTGCTCACAATAAGACACTGGCCGCACAGCTTGCAAGTGAATTTAAAGAGTTTTTCCCGGATAATGCAGTTGAATATTTTGTAAGCTACTATGATTTCTATCAGCCTGAGGCGTACGTTCCAAGCTCAGACACTTATATAGAGAAGGACGCCTCTATAAATGATGAGATAGACAAGCTGAGACACTCTGCAACTGCCGCTCTTTTCGAGAGAAAAGATGTGATAATAGTTTCGAGTGTTTCATGCATTTACGGACTTGGAGACCCTATAGATTATGAAAATCTCGTAGTTTCTCTGAGACCGGGAATGATAAAAGACAGAGACGATGTGATAAGAAAACTGATAGATATTCAGTACGACAGAAACGATATGAATTTTACCAGAGGAACTTTCAGAGTCAGAGGGGATATAGTTGAGATATTTCCGGCATCTTCGAATGAAAATGCAGTAAGAGTTGAATTTTTCGGAGATGAGGTAGACAGAATAACAGAGATAAATGCTCTAACGGGAGAGATAATCGGAACGAGAAATCACGTGTCGATATTCCCGGCATCTCACTTCGCGACTTCTGAAGAGAAAGTTAAAAAGGCTGTTGAAACGATAGAGACAGAGCTTGAAGAAAGACTTAAAGAGCTTGAGTCGGAAGACAAGCTTTTAGAGGCGCAGAGACTTAAGCAGAGAACTATGTACGATATAGAGATGCTGAGAGAAATGGGATTCTGTCAGGGAATAGAGAACTATTCAAGACATCTCAGCCAGAGACCGCCAGGAAGCAAGCCTTATACGCTTCTTGACTATTTTCCGGACGACTATCTGATGATTATAGACGAGTCTCATGTTACGATTCCGCAGATAAGAGGAATGTACGGAGGAGACAGATCGAGAAAGACGACTCTTGTAGATTATGGTTTCAGACTGCCGTCTGCACTCGATAACAGACCGCTTACTTTTGAAGAGTTTGAAGGTCATATAAATCAGATTCTTTTTGTATCGGCGACACCGGGACCTTATGAAAACGAACATACAGAAAAAACTGTAGAGCAGATTATAAGACCGACAGGACTTCTGGATCCTAAAATATCGGTGAGACCTACGAAGAATCAGATAGACGATTTAATCGAAGAAATAAATAAGAGAGTTGAAAAAAATGAGAGAGTTTTAATAACGACTCTTACAAAGAAGATGTCTGAAGACTTGACTAATTATTTTATAGAGATAGGACTTAAAGTTAAATATCTGCATTCCGATATAAAGACTATAGAGAGAATGGAAATAATAAGAGATTTGAGACTCGGAAAATTCGATGTGCTGGTAGGAATAAATCTTCTAAGAGAAGGACTTGATATTCCGGAGGTGTCTCTTGTAGCGATTCTGGACGCCGACAAGGAAGGTTTTCTGCGTTCAGAAACTTCAATGGTTCAGACTATAGGAAGAGCCGCAAGAAACGCAAACGGAGAAGTCATAATGTATGCTGATAAAATGACTAATTCTATGGAGAGAGCAATAAGCGAAACGAACAGAAGAAGGAGCATACAGGAAGAATATAACAGAGTTCACGGAATAACTCCTCAGACGATTAAAAAGGGAATAAGAGAAGTTATAGAGGCTACAAAAGCCGCAGAAGATTCCGAAGAATACACGACTAAAGTTATGAGCACAGGAGATGTTGAAAAAGTTCAGAGTGAAATAAAGAGTCTCGAAAGAGAAATGAGAGAAATGGCAATGCTGCTTGAATTTGAAAAAGCGGCGGAACTCAGAGATAAAATAGAAGCGCTTAAAAAACTCATAGATTAACAAAGAAACGGCACCGGCAATTAAGCACGGCGCCGTTTTTTATAGAGATATTTTGAAATACTCCTGTTAATATTGATATTTAATGAAGTTAAAAGCTTCGCAAGTGACCATTCCTTTAATGATATTTACTACTTTTCCTGAAATATTATAATATATTATAAGCGTTATATTTTGCAAAGGTAAGAGGATAAAAAGAATTTTTAGTAAATTCGTGTCTAAATGCATCAATTTGATTTGTAATGAGAAAAGGTGTAAAATAGTATTTATAATATAGATGTATCCTGAGCGGTAAAAACTGTTTCCGGGATACATTTTTTAGTTATTAGGGAATTTGTGCAGATGATAATCTAAACAGATAAACTGAGGTGAAAAAGTGAAAAATAAAATAGTTATTAAAGGTGCAAAACAGCATAACTTAAAGAATATAGATTTAGAGATACCGAGAGACAAGTTCATCGTTTTCACCGGACTTAGCGGCTCCGGAAAATCGTCTCTCGCTTTTGATACAATTTATGCAGAAGGACAGAGAAGATATGTGGAAAGTCTTTCGTCTTATGCAAGACAGTTTTTAGGCCAGATGGATAAACCGGATGTAGAATATATAGAAGGTCTTTCTCCTTCTATATCTATAGACCAGAAGACTACGAGCAAAAATCCGAGATCTACAGTAGGAACTGTCACAGAGATATACGATTATCTGAGACTCCTGTTTTCAAGACTCGGAACTCCATACTGTCCTGAATGCGGAAAGCCGATAACTTCTCAGACAATAGACCAGATGGTTGATTCAGTTCTTGAGCTTGAAGAAAGAACTAAGATACAGATTCTGGCTCCTGTAGTGAGAGAACAGAAAGGCCAGCACAAGAAAATTCTTGAAAATATCAAGAAAGAGGGATTCGTGAGAGTCAGAGTAGATGGTGAGCAGAGAGATGTATCGGAGAATATAGAACTTGAGAAGAATAAAAAACACAGTATAGATATAGTTATAGACAGATTAATAGTTAAAGAAGGAATAGAAAAGAGACTTTCAGACTCTATAGAAACAGCATTAAATCTAACTGACGGTTTAGTTACAGTCGACATTATAGACGGTGATGAAATGAAGTTCAGCCAGAAATTTGCATGTATAGACTGCGGAATAGCTATAGATGAAATATCTCCTAGAATGTTCTCATTTAATAATCCGCTGGGAATGTGTCCGGAATGTAATGGGCTGGGAAGTCATATGAATGTGGATCCTGAACTCGTTCTTCCGAATATGGATCTCTCGATAGATGAAGGCGCTATAGCGGCGTTTTCAACCACATCTACAGACGGATACTATTACAGATCTTTTAAAGCCATAGCGGATAAATTCGATTTTCCTATGGATGAGCCTATAAAAAATGCTCCTGAAGAGATGATAGAAACTCTTCTATACGGAACTAAAGAACCTGTGAAATTCAGATTTGACAGCAGGTTCGGCGGATGGAAAGAGTATCAGGGGAATTTTGAAGGAGTAATAAACAATCTTCAGAGAAGATACAGAGAGACGAATTCAGACAAGATGAGAGAGAGAATAGAGGAATTTATGAGTACAGTTCCCTGTCCTAAATGCAAAGGTGCAAGACTGAGAGATGAAGTTCTTTCAGTAAAGCTTGACGGAATGAATATTTACGATTTTACAAAACTTTCAATAGGCAGAGAACTGGAATTTTTAGAAAAGCTTGAGCTGACAGACAGACAGAAAGTAATAGGAGAGCAGGTTCTAAAAGAAATCAAGAACAGACTGGGATTCCTTATGAATGTAGGTCTCGACTACCTCACACTTGCAAGAGAAGCAGGGACTCTTTCAGGAGGGGAAGCGCAGAGAATAAGACTTGCAACTCAGATAGGAGCAAAGCTCTTAGGAGTTCTATACGTGCTTGACGAGCCGAGCATAGGACTTCACCAGAGAGACAATGACAAGCTTATTGCGACTTTAAGAGAGCTGACCGATTTAGGAAACACCCTCATAGTAGTTGAGCACGATGAAGACACTATGTATGCTTCAGACCACATAGTTGATATTGGACCGGGAGCAGGGAGACATGGAGGAGAAATTGTAGCTCAGGGAACGGTTGAAGAGATAAAAGCGAATAAGAACTCGATAACCGGAGACTATCTGAGCGGAAGAAAGAAGATAGAAGTTCCTAAAGAGAGAAGAAAGCCTCTTGAAGAAAAGATAAGCGTAAAAGGCGCGTCTGAAAACAATCTCAAAAATATAGATGTGGATTTTCCTCTTGGCGTATTCACTTCTGTAACCGGTGTTTCAGGTTCCGGAAAGAGCACGCTGATAAATGAAATTCTCTACAAAGGGCTTCATCAGAAGCTTCACAAAGGAAGACTCAAACCTGGAAAACACAAGAAAATTGAAGGCGCCGAAAACATAGACAAGATTATAGAAATTGACCAGTCGCCGATAGGAAGAACGCCCAGATCGAATCCTGCAACGTATACAGGAGTGTTTGACGGAATAAGAGATCTGTTCGCAATGACGCCTGAGGCAAAAGAAAGAGGATATAAAAAAGGCAGATTCAGTTTTAATGTTAAGGGCGGAAGATGCGAAGCATGCAAAGGTGACGGAATAGTTAAAATAGAAATGCACTTCCTTCCTGACGTGTACGTTCCGTGTGAAGTGTGCAAAGGCGAGAGATACAACAGAGAAACACTTCAGGTGAGATATAAAGGGAAGAATATAGCCGATGTTCTCGATATGACTGTAGATGAAGCGGCAGATTTCTTTGAAAGCATACCTGCAATCGCAAGAAAGCTCAATGTTATGAAAGATGTCGGTCTTGGTTATATAAAACTGGGACAGCCTTCGACTCAGCTTTCAGGAGGAGAGGCGCAGAGAGTTAAGCTTGCAACTGAGCTTAGCAAGAGAAGCACAGGAAAGACTTTATATATACTTGATGAGCCTACGACCGGACTTCACAGCGCAGATGTTCATAAGCTTGTAAAAGTTCTGAACAGACTTGTTGAAGGAGGCAATACTGTAGTCGTTATAGAACACAATCTCGATGTTATAAAGATTTCAGACTATATAATAGATTTAGGTCCTGAAGGAGGAGATGGAGGAGGAACTCTTGTAGGTTCCGGAACTCCAGAGGAAATAGCCGAGATAGAAGAATCTTATACTGGAAAATTTCTTAAAAAATATCTTTCAGACAGAACAGATAAAAATGAATAGTATATAGAAGAGAAGAGGCTTCTGCAGATTTAATCTGCAGAAGTTTTCTCTTTAAACAGATCTTAAAGCTGAAACATGGGTTTAAAAGCCAAAATGTTGGAAAAGGTTTGCCGATAGCATTATACTGACAATCAATTTGTGGTATAATTAATAGAGCTGATGAATCTAAATTTTATTATCAAGGAGAGAGGCATATGGCAATAGCAAGATTTTTAGAGAACAGAAAATCTGTAAGAGATTTCAGAGACAAAAAAGCGAATAAGAGCACAATCGAACAGATTAAAAATGCAATAGAACAAATATCTGCAGAAGTGGAAAGAGACGATATATTCTTCGATTTCTTTGAAGACGGAAAAAGTGTTTATGACAAACTTGAAAACCTAGGCGGATACAATATGGTTATGATAAAGAGTCCTCATTACATAGGGCTTGAAGTGCTTTGTGATAAACCGGAAACTATTCTTTACGGATCATACTATATGGAAAAACTTATAACTAAGATCAACGAAATAGGTCTTAGCACTTGCTGGATAACAGTTGTTCATGTAGATGATTCTTTAATGAATCAGCACGGAGGAAAAGTTGACTATCTTCTTGCGCTTGGATATCCTAAGAGAAAGATTCCATTCTTCTCAGATTCAGAGGATGTTGAAAGACGCAGTATTTCAGAGATAGTTTTCAAGGGAGAAGTAGAAGAGCCTATATCATCTGAGGAACTTGAAAGTTTAGGACTTAGAGATATATTCCACTATCTGAAATATGCACCGTCAAGCTACAATACTCAGCCTTGGAGATTCCTTATAAATAATAACAAAGTGACACTGCTTTACAGTCATACTGGAGAAGAAGACATAAGATATGCAGATGTCGGAGTTATAATGTATTATTTCGAAGAGCTTGCGAAATCGAAAGGGATAGGATCAGGCTGGGAAATAGTTGAAGGAGAAATACAGGGAGAAAAAGCTAACTATAAAAAGATAGCTGTATTCTCTATCTAGATTCATATAGAAAAGAGGTGTGCATTATGCCATCTCTTTTTTATTTTCATAAAAAGAGACAAATTGAGGTGATAATATGTTCGATATAAAAGAAGAGCTTAAACTCGTTCCAAAATCACCCGGAGTGTATCTTATGAAGAACTCTTTAGGAGAGATAATATATGTCGGAAAGTCTAAAGCGCTTAAAAACAGACTGAGCCAGTACTTTAATCAGAAAAATCACCCTCCTAAAGTTAAACTTATGGTAAAAAATGTTGAGTCTTTCGAATATATTCTGACTGATACAGAGCTTGAGGCTTTAGTTCTGGAGTCGAATCTTATAAAAAAACACAAACCTAAATACAATATTCTCTTGAGAGACGATAAACAGTACCCATTTATAAGTATAAATCTTAAAGAAAAATATCCCAGAATAAAGAAAACTAGAAAGATGTATAAAGACGGAGCTAAATATTTCGGTCCATATACTAATGTCACAGCGCTTAACGACACATTAGAAACTATTTCTGAAATATATCCCATAAGGACTTGCAATCTCAATCTTAATTACGGAAAAAAAACGGACAGACCATGCCTCAATTACTATATAGACAGATGCATGGGACCGTGCTGCACAGATGTAGATGAAAAAGAATATATGGAAATGATAAATGAGATAATAATGTTTTTAAATGGGAAAGATAAAAAGCTCATAAACAATATAGAAGAAAAAATGATGAAAGCGGCTGAAAATCTGGAGTTTGAAAAGGCCGCGATGCTTCGGGACAGAATAGAATCTCTTAATATAATAAGAGAAAAACAGAAGATAGTGTATAACACAGAAGACGACCAGGATGTCATAGGAATTGCAAGAGGTCTCGATGTAACGTGCGTTCAAGTTTTTTTCATAAGAAACGGAAAAATAAACGGAAGAGAGCACTATATGATAGACAATACAGAAGGACTCGAAAAGCCGGAAATAATTTCATCATTTATAAAACAGTATTATTTAACAGCATCTCATATTCCTTCTGAAATCCTCATAGAAGACGATATAGAAGACGAAGAGCTGATAAAAGACTGGCTCAGTGAGAAAAAAGGTTCTAAAGTGAGTATGAGAGTTCCTAAAAAAGGCGATAAGAACAGTCTTATGGAAATGGTGAAGAAGAACGCTTTTGAAGAGCTTAAGAGAAATGAAACTAAAATAAAAGAAAAAACTCCTCCAAACATAAAGAATCTGGAAGAGCTTCAGAAGCTCCTTAAACTCGACAAGCTTCCAGAGAGAATAGAAGCTTACGATATTTCAAATACTCAGGGAGTGAATTCTGTAGGCTCCATGGTTGTATTTGTAAATGGGAAAGAGAGCAGAAAAGATTACAGAAAGTTCAAGATAAGATACGTTCAGGGACCTGATGACTACAGCTCTCTTGAAGAAGTATTAGAAAGAAGATTCAGAAGAGGACTGAAAGAGATAGAGACCCTGAAAGAAAAAGATATAAAAATAGAGAATTTTTCAGTGTTTCCAGATTTAATAATGATGGACGGAGGAAAAGGACAGGTAAATGTGGCTAAAAGAGTTCTTGAAAGGCTTGGAATAGATATTCCTGTATGCGGACTGGTAAAAGACGATTATCACAGGACAAGAGGGATAATATATGAAAATGAAGAACTCGATATAAAAGAGAGAACGCCTCTTTTCAGATTTATTTCAAGAGTTCAGGATGAAGCGCACAGATTTGCGATATCGTATCACAGAGAACTTATAAATAAGAATATGATAAAATCGGTGCTTGATACGATTCCAATGATAGGAGAGACAAGAAAAAAAGGACTTCTGAGAGCTTTCGGTTCTGTAGACAATATTAAAAAAGCTCCAGTTGAAGAACTTTCCAAAGCTCCGGGAATGAATACAAGAGCAGCTGAAGAGGTCTACAAATTTTTTAGAGAAAAGGGTGAGAAACGTGTATAATGTCGATTTGTATGATTTAATTAAAGAGACTGGGCTTGAAATAATTTACAGACCTGTAGATGTTGAAAAAGTCAGAGTATCGGGTATAGAAATAAATAGACCGGGTCTTCAGCTGACGGGATTTTATAAAAATTTCTATCCGGGAAGAATTCAGGTGCTCGGAGAACAGGAGAAAGAATACCTTCTCTCTCTTCCCGACGATTTGAGATATGAAAGAATAGAGACCCTTTTTAAATATCCGATACCGGCATTCATAATAGCGAACAATATATTTTCCTTTCCGGAAATAAGCGAACTTGCAAGAAAGCACGATGTTTTAGTGCTGAAAACTGAACTTCCGACTAGTAAGTTTATAAGTAAAATTATAGGATATCTTGAAAACGTTTTAGCTCCCAGCACTGTCATGCACGGAGTGCTCCTTGAAATTTTTGGGATGGGAGTAATAGTTACAGGAAAGAGCGGAATAGGCAAAAGCGAAGTCGCTCTGGAACTCATAAAGAGAGGGCACAGACTCGTTGCAGACGATGCAGTAGAGATTAAGAAGATAGACGAGATGCTGCGAGGAACTTCCCCTGCGCTTATAAAGCATTTTATGGAAATAAGAGGAATAGGAATAATAGATATAACTATGCTTTACGGAGTCGGAGCAGTTAAAACATGGGAGATGATAGATCTTCTGGTTGAACTCGAGGACTGGAATGAAGAAAAGGAGTATGACAGACTCGGAATAGACGAAAATACGGTAGATATTCTGGGAATTGAGACACCGAGAGTGACAGTTCCAGTGAGACCTGGAAGAAACCTCGCTATGATTGTAGAAGTTGCGGCCAGAAATACGAGAATGAAACAGTTCGGCCATAATGCCGCTCAGGAGCTTGACAATAAGCTGAGAGAAGAAATAGAGAAGAGAAAGAAAACTTATAACTGGGATGTTCAGGAAGAAGACGTATAGTACAAAGAAATATTCATAAGAACAGGTTTAAAATCTTACTATAATAACAGGAGGAATGCAGATGTTTTTAGAAGTTGAGACACATTGTCATACTATCGCGAGCGGACATGCTTACAGCACGCTTGAAGAGGTTGTAGCTCAGGCTAAGAAAAAGGGGATGAAAGCTGTGACTTTCACGGAACATGCTCCTGCAATGCCGGGAGGACCGAATATATACCATATAATAAATCAGCAGGTGATACCTGAGGAGATAGACGGTGTGAGAATCTATAAAGGAGTAGAAGCCAATATAATGGATTATGAAGGAAATCTCGACATAGAGGATGAAGTTCTCGAGAGACTGGACCTGGTAATAGCATCTCTTCATGGAATCTGCATAGAGCCGGGAACTGAAGAGGAGAATACCAATGCTCTGATAAAAGCTATGGAAAACGGGCATGTAGATATAATAGGACACCCTGGAAATCCTCAGTTTCCTGTAGATATAGAAAAAGTTGTTAAAAAAGCGGTAGAAACCGGCACTCTAATTGAGATAAACAACAGCTCTTTTCTTTCAAGCAGAAAGGGAAGCTGTGAAAACTGCAGAGAATTTGCGGATATGTGCAATAAGCTCGGTGCAAAGATAGCATGCGGAAGCGATGCCCATATATCTTTCGATGTAGGCAGATGCGACAGATCTCAGGAAGTTCTTGAGTCAGTGGGATTCAATAAAGACTTAATAGTAAATCTCAATTTTGAAAGATTTAAAAAATATTTTTTTGAAAAATAGAATTCAGTGAGATATTAATGAAATCAATGCTTATAGACATCTCGATAGGAGATTTTAATAATATGGTCAAAGAAAATGTATACATGATATCTTGATTTATTTTTTAACAGAGTGTATACTCTAATATGTAGATAAATTGTATACAAGACAATCAAAGTAATTTTTAAGAGAGTTAATATTTTTGAGGGGGATATACAATGGCTAAGACAATGAAAACAATGGACGGTAATACGGCAGCTTCATATGTATCTTATGCATTTACAGAAGTTGCGGCTATATACCCGATAACACCATCGTCTACTATGGCGGAAATCGTAGATGAATGGGCAGCGCACGGAAGAAAGAACATCTTCGGAAGACCAGTAGAAGTTCACGAACTTCAATCTGAAGGAGGAGCAGCAGGAGCTGTTCACGGTTCACTTTCAGCAGGAGCGCTTACAACTACTTATACGGCATCACAAGGACTTCTTCTTATGATACCGAATATGTATAAAATTTCAGGAGAACTTCTTCCTGGGGTATTCCACGTAAGTGCGCGTGCACTAGCTTCACACGCTCTTTCAATCTTCGGAGACCATCAGGACGTTATGGCTGCAAGACAGACAGGATTTGCTATGCTTGCATCTTCTTCAGTTCAAGAAGTTATGGACCTAGCAGGAGTTGCTCACCTTGCAGCTATAAAATCTAGAATACCATTCCTTCACTTCTTCGACGGATTCAGAACTTCACACGAAATCCAAAAGATAGAAGTTATAGATTATGAAGATTTCAACAAACTAGTTGATCATGACGCTATAAAAGCATTCAAAGAAAATGCTATGAAACCTGAAAAACCTTATACAAAAGGAACTGCACAGAACCCGGATATCTTCTTCCAAGCGAAAGAAGCAGCTAACGGATTCTACGAAGAAGTTCCAGATATAGTAAATGAATATATGAAAGAAATAAGCGAATTAACTGGAAGAAGCTACAAACCTTTCGACTACTATGGAGCAGAAGATGCTGAAAACATAATAGTTGCAATGGGATCAGTTAACGAAACAATAAAAGAAACAGTAGACTATCTTGTAGGAGAGGGAGAAAAAGTTGGTCTTATAGAAGTAAGACTTTACAGACCTTTCTCACCTAAATACTACTTTGACGTAGTACCTTCAACAGTTAAGAAAATAGCTGTTCTAGACAGAACTAAAGAGCCGGGAGCACCAGCAGAACCTCTTTGCCTTGACGTAAAAAATCTTTACTATGACAAAGAAGACGCTCCAGTAATAGTTGGAGGAAGATACGGACTAGGATCTAAAGATACTACTCCAAGACAGATAAAAGCAGTTTACGACAACCTTAAAGCTGACGAACCTAAAGACGGATTCACAATAGGTATAGTTGATGACGTTACAGGAACATCACTAGAACTTGGGGACAATATAGTTACTGCACCAGAAGGAACTATAGCTTGTAAGTTCTGGGGACTTGGATCAGACGGAACTGTCGGAGCTAACAAATCAGCTATAAAAATAATAGGAGACAACACTGACATGTATGCTCAGGCATACTTCTCATACGACTCTAAGAAATCAGGAGGAATAACAATTTCTCACCTTAGATTCGGACACACTCCTATAAGATCAACTTATCTAGTTCAGTATCCTGACTTTGTATCATGTTCAAATCAGGCATATGTGAACCAGTACGATCTTCTTAAAGGACTTAAAAAAGGAGGAAAATTCCTTCTTAACTGTACTTGGAACCAGGAAGAAATCGAAGAAAAACTTCCTGCTTCAATGAAGAGATATATAGCAGAAAACGATATAGAGTTCTACACAATAGATGCTACTAACATAGCAAATGAAATAGGACTTGGAAATAGAATAAACATGGTAATGCAGGCTGGATTCTTCAAACTTGCAGAAGTTATAGACTTAGACGACGCTGTTAAATACCTTAAAGATGCAATAGTTAAATCTTACGGAAGAAAAGGTGAAAAAGTAGTTAATATGAACTACGAAGCTGTTGATCAAGGTATAGAAGCGCTTAACAAAGTTGACGTTCCAGCTGAATGGAAAAATGCAGAAGATAAAGATTCTTCAGATAAAGATGAACCAGAATTCATCAAAGAAATACTAAGACCTATAAACAGACAAGAAGGAGACGACCTTCCTGTTAGCACGTTTAAAGGAAAAGAAGAAGGTATATTCCCTCCAGGAACAGCAGCTTACGAAAAACGTGGAGTTGCAGCATTCGTTCCAGAATGGAAAATAGACAACTGTATCCAATGTAACCAGTGTGCTTTCGTTTGTCCTCACGCAGCGATAAGACCTTTCCTATTAGATGAAGAAGAAAAGAAAAATGCACCAGAAACTCTTCAAACTAAAAAAGCTATGGGTAAAGGCCTTGAAGGACTTGAATACAAGATCCAGATTTCTACATTCGACTGTACAGGATGCGGAAACTGTGCTGACATATGTCCAGCTAAAGAAAAAGCTCTTGTTATGCAGCCAGCAGAACAAGAACAGGTTAAAGAAGCAGGACATTGGGAATACCTTACAGAAAAAGTATCTGTTAAGGACAGCCTAATGCCTAAGACAAACGTTAAAGGAAGCCAGTTCGTACAGCCGCTTCTTGAATTCTCAGGAGCTTGTGCAGGATGTGGGGAAACTCCTTACATCAAAACTATAACTCAGCTGTTTGGAGACAGAATGCTTATAGCTAACGCTACAGGATGTACTTCAATCTGGGGAGGATCTGCACCTACAACTCCTTATACAGTTAATAAAGACGGGCACGGACCAGCATGGGCTAACTCACTATTTGAAGACAATGCTGAGTACGGATACGGTATGAAACTTGCAATAAAACAAAAAGTTGGAAAACTTGAAGCAGATATGAACAAACTTATGGAAATGGGAATATCTGACGAGCTTAAATCAGCATTCGAAGAGTGGATAGAAAACAAAAAAGATGCAGACGCTTCAAAAGCTGCAGCTGAAAAAATCATTTCACTTCTAGATAAGACTGAAGGGCTTGACGACGAAGCTAAAAAAGTTATAGAAGAAATAAAAGAAAACAAAGACTATCTAGTTAAAAAATCTGTATGGATATTCGGAGGAGACGGATGGGCTTATGATATCGGATACGGCGGTCTTGACCACGTACTTGCTTCAGACGAAGATATCAACGTATTCGTAGTGGATACTGAGGTTTATTCGAACACTGGAGGACAGTCATCGAAATCTACTCCAACAGCAGCAGTTGCTAAATTTGCTTCTTCAGGTAAGAGAACTAAGAAGAAAAATCTAGGACTTATGGCTGCTCAGTACGGATATGTATACGTAGCGCAAGTATCTATGGGAGCTGACAAGAATCAATTCATGAAAGCGCTTATAGAAGCTGAAAGCTATGACGGACCTTCACTAATAATCGCTTATGCTCCATGTATAGCTCACGGAATCAGAGCTGGAATGGGTAAAACTCAAGAGCAGGCGAAAAAAGCAGTTCAAGCTGGATACTGGCACCTATACAGATTCAATCCAATGCTTGCTGAAGAAGGAAAGAATCCTTTCGTACTAGATTCTAAAGATCCAACAGAATCATTCAGAGATTTCATAATGGGAGAAGTAAGATATACTTCACTGCAAAAAGCATTCCCAGATATCGCTGAAGAGATATTCCAGAAAGCAGAAAAAGATGCTGAAGAAAGACTTGCAACTTACAAGAAACTTGCAGCTGAAGAATAATATAAACTTGATATAGATTACTGCCCGGATTTTCCGGGCAGTTTTTTTATCTCTGATTTTAAAATTTATAAATACTTTGAATACTTGTAGTAGATGCTCTATATAGTGTATACTTAATATAAGATGGAGAAGTATAGAATATAGCAGGAAAAGGGAATGGATATATCATATATGCATTCTCTTTTCGTACTATATTTAAATGAATATGAAAAAACGCTTTTATAAAGCAGACAGAATAATAGAAACAACGGAGCAAAAGAAATAGTCTATGTTAAGGAGATAGAAATAAAAAATGGTTTATATAGATGAATTGAAAGAAAAATTAGGTGATAAAAAAGTACTTACAGATGAACCCATGAAGAATCACACGACTTTTAAAGTTGGAGGACCGGCAGACGTTCTCATTATTCCTGAGAACTCAGAAGATATAAAATTTGCGGCAGAGACTGCTAAAAAATATGATATTCCATTTATGATAATAGGAAATGGAAGCAATCTTCTTGTAAGAGACGGAGGAATAAGAGGAATAGTCGTTAAAATAGCTGACAATATGTCAGATATAGAAATAGATGGAGAAGAAGTTAAACTTCAGTCCGGAGTTATGATGAACAGAGCATCAGATGCTATACTTAAAGCATCGCTCAAAGGATTTGAATTCGCTTCGGGAATTCCGGGAACTCTCGGCGGCGCAATAACGATGAATGCAGGCGCTTACGACGGAGAGATGAAAGATATAGTTAAATCAGTGGAATGCATGGACAGAGACGGAAATACATTCAATTACAGCAATGAAGATATGCATTTCGGATACAGAATGAGCAGAGTCCAGGAAGAAGGACTCATAGTTCTGAACGTAGTTCTGAGTCTTGAAAAGGGCGATTACGATGAGATAAAAGCTAAAATAGACGATTTTACTGAAAGAAGAACATCGAAGCAGCCTCTTGAACTTGCTTCAGCGGGAAGCACTTTCAAAAGACCGCCTGGACATTATGCAGGTAAACTCATAGAAGATTCAGGTCTAAGAGGATTTAGATATAAAAATACTGGAATATCTCAGAAACACTGCGGTTTTGTAGTGAATTACGGAGATTCAAAAGCTGAAGATATAATAACTCTTATAAAAATGGTTCAGAAGACAGTTTACGATAATTATAAAGTAAAACTTGAAACAGAAGTCAGAATAATAGGTGAAGAAGCCGAGGATTAATTGGCAGGAGGGGAAACAAGTGAAAGATATAGAAATTATATTAATAACGGGTATGTCAGGAGCCGGAAAGAGTCAGGTTCTTAAAATACTCGAAGATCAGGGATATAATTCCGTGGGCAATCTGCCGCCTGCTCTGCTTGAAGATTTTGTAAATCTTTACCGCAGCGGAAAAACTGAGCAGGATAAAGTAGCTCTCATAATGAATACAAGAGGAAGCGAAATGGTAGAAGATCTTGAAGTTATGCTCAATAAGCTCAAAGAGATGAATTTAGATTACAAGCTTCTATTTATGGATGCTTCAGATGAAGTTCTTATAAAGAGATTTAAGGAACTTAGAAGACCGCATCCGTTCGATATAGACGGAAGCATAATAGACGGAATAAATTTTGAAAGAAGAGAGCTTCACAATATAAAGAAAGAGGCTGACGCCATAATAGACACATCAGGACTCAATCTTGCAATGCTGAAAGATAAAATATTCACAATATTCTTTTCAGATATGGAGACTGTGGAAAGAATGTCTATAAATGTTGTGTCATTCGGATTCAAACACGGAATACCTCAGGATGCGGATTTAGTATTCGACGTCAGATTCCTTACAAACCCTTATTATGTAGAAGAATTAAGACCTCTTACCGGAAACGACAGAGAAGTAAGAGAATTCGTAATGAGGAGAAATGATTCCAGAGTCTTTCTTGAAAAACTTGAAGATATGGTTGAATTCCTCATACCGAGATATATTAAAGAAGGAAAATCTCAGCTTGTGATAGCAATAGGATGTACAGGCGGACAGCACAGATCAGTTACTATTGCAAACTGCCTTTATGAATATCTACTTAACAAAGACTATAAAGTTAATTTAAAACACAGAGAACAGGAAAAGAAATAGGGAGTATCATGAAAGTAAAAAAATTTACAGATACTTTCTCCGGAATTAAGAGATGGATTTTTCTCATATTTCTGGGCATGATTCTATTTATATCTGGAGTTGTATTTATAATAAGCGATTCTATAGGACATTTAAATATAAGTATTCCTGTAAAAATTATGCTGATAGTAGTTGGAATCGTATTTGTATCGCTTGGAAGCAAGAATGCGCTTTCCAATATACTTGATGTAACTCTGAAATATAAGAATTACAATTCATACAGCAGAGGAGCTATAAATCAGATGCTGTATATGGATAAGATACAGTCGCAGGGACCTAAAATTGTTGCAATCGGAGGAGGAACAGGTCTTTCCACACTTCTGAGAGGCCTGAAGAAGAGAACAGGAAATATAACTGCTATAGTGACCGTTGCAGACGACGGAGGCGGTTCCGGAGTGCTTAGAGAAGAGATGGGAATAATTCCCCCGGGAGATATAAGAAACTGCATTATGGCTTTGGCGCATGCAGAGCCTTCAATGGACAAACTTCTCAATTACAGATTCAAAGAGGGAAGGCTTAAAGGACAGAGCTTCGGAAATCTCTTTATTGCCGCAATGGACGACATATATGGAGATTTTAATCTTGGAGTTAAAGAGATGAGCAACGTTCTTGCAGTCAGAGGGAATGTGCTTCCAATGACGAAAGAGAGTGTCAAACTTTTTGCAGAACTCGATGACGGAAAAGTGATAGAAGGAGAATCTCAGATACCTGAAATATGCCATAAATGCGGTAAAAAGATATCGAGAGTCTATACAGTTCCAGATGAACTGGAACCTCTTCAGGAATCTATAGAAGCTATTGAAGAGGCTGACTGCATAGTTCTGGGACCGGGAAGTCTCTATACGAGCATAATTCCGAATCTTCTGGTCGAAGACCTGGTTAAAGCGATAAAAAAATCTAAAGCGAAGAAAATATATATATCGAATATAATGACTCAGCCGGGAGAGACCACAGGATACACTCTCACAGACCATATAAATGCGATAGAAAAGCATGCTGGAGGAAAAATTATAGATTTCGTTATAGCGAACAATCCGGATGCTAAATCTTATTCGAGAAGAATTCTGAGAAACTATATGAAAGAGGACTCAGAACTTATAGATATAACAGATGAAGAAAAAGCGGCGCTTGAGAAAAGAGGAATTACAGTCTACACTGACAGTCTTGTTGAAATAAGGAACAAGAATTTCAGACACAGTGACAAAGTAAGTGATTTAATAATGAAGATTTATCTTTATCATTCACAGAAAATATATGAAAGATAAATTTATTTTCAATAGTGTTTGCTTTTATTATAAAAATTCTATACAATAGAAATAGAGGATATAGTATTCCCAATTTTTATAAGAAAAATATTAAACAGATTGAAAATATTTTTCATAGATAATAATCAAGAGTTCCAATATTATTTGGAACTCTTTTTTTATTTTCAGAAAATATTCTGAAACCGTATTTTATTTTTAATTTTATCTTCTATAATCTCTCATAACAGGAGAGAAAAGCTCAGACGTTGTAGGCGGAGTGAAAGTTATCGCATTGGCTCCGGCTTCAATCGTAGCTTCGATAGTGTCATCATTAGGACCGCCCGTCGCAATCAGAGGTATGTCCGGATATCTTTTCCTTATATTTCTAACTATATGTATAGTTCTAGGACCTCCGGATATATTTATTATATCGGCTCCGGCTTTGAGTCTTTCTTCTATATCGGTATTTTCGCTTCCGACAGTCAGTATTATCGGAATGTCTATAGTTTCACTCACCGTCTTCAGAACTTCATTGCTTGTAGGTGCATTAAGGACAACCCCTAAAGCGCCTTGGAATTCAGCATCCAGAGCAAGATTCACAGATCTCGTTCCTGTAGTTCTTCCGCCGCCGACTCCGCAGAAAACAGGTATTTCAGCAGCCATTATAAGAGAGTTAGTTATTATCGGCTGAGGCGTGAAAGGATAGACGGCCATCACCGCATCTGCATTTATATTTCTGATTATGGCCACATCAGTAGAAAATACGAGTGAACGTATAGTCTTTCCGTTTACTCTTATACCTGTAGCTTTTTGTATTACTTCGGGAACATATATCATATTGCTTCTAAGATAGCTTGATACTTCAGGAGCTTTTTTCATCGGGTTACCTCCGCACTTTAATTTATTTATGTAAAACTTATTATCAGTATAAAAAACTCACCCCATATGTATACATACAAGGTGAGCTAATTCCATTATAACATAAAAACATAATATTATAATATGAGTAATAGAAGAATTAAATAGTTTAAATGTGAATATTTAAGTCTATTTTAATTTTCTTTAAGAGAAGCATTTTCTTCAAGCATTCCCAGTTTTTTAGCGACAAATTCTGTAGTAGTTCCCTGGAGAACAAGCGTTATCAGAATTGCCATAAATACTACTGAAGATATTATATCGTAGCCTTTGATTTTCTGAGCGAATATTATACTGCACATTGCAGCCGGTATTACTCCAGTTTCTCTTACCCATGACATGAAAATCATCTCTTTAAAATTCCATTTAGCTTTAAAATCTATTCCGGCAGATATGAATACAGAAACAGGTCTTGCCAAAACTATAAGAACAGCAGTAATCGCAAGCGCTATATACCAGTATTCAGCCAGATAGCCGAAATTCACATGAGTTCCAAGAAGTATGAATATAGCCATTTTGAAAATAGTCTCCAGTATTTCTCTGAAATAAGTCTGCGCTATATATTCATGATGGGGAACTAAAAGATTCATATCTTTGACATTTCCAAGAACCATTCCGGCGATGAAACATGCCATATATCCCGATCCTCCGAGTTTGTCAGCAGTAAGATAAGTCAGAGTTGAAGCGACTACCGACATTATAGGAGCATAATCTGAAAATATGCCGAATTTTCTTGAAGAAATACTGAAAGCGATTAAAAATCCTATTATAATTCCAGTTAGAACTCCTATTGCAATCATTTTAGCAAAATCTCCTGCAACTGCTCCCGCATTAAATGCTCCGGAACTTATAACTGAAAGCACACCGAATACGAGCACAGTTCCCATAGCATCGTTGAATGCAGATTCGCATATTACAGTCTGTTTCAGTCTGTCCGATATGGTCAGTCTTTCAAGCACCGGAATAAGACTTGCAGGGTCTGTAGATGCGATAATAGATCCCATAAGAAGCGCAGTTATCCACTCCATTTTGAATATGAAATGGCCTGCGGCCGCTACTATGAAAGTCGATATGAGAACACCGAGTGTAGCAAGACTGAGAACTGAAACTTTTATTTTTTTAAAAACACTCAGACTTATATCTCTTCCTCCGCAGTATAATATGAATGACGCTCCGAATACGAGTATCATCTGATTTACTATCGAACTGTCCGGAATATCTAAAAGATTCAGAACACTCGGTCCTATGAGTATTCCTGCCAGAAGAAAAAGCACGACATCAGGCACTTTTATTTTTTTGCTGATTTCTCCGGCTATAACTCCGGTAATCAGAATTACAATCAGAGCGTGAAATGAATTATCCATAATTAAATTCATTGAATTTTCCATGCAATCACTCCTTTTTTCTATTATTATATTACCACAGAAAGTACTCATTAGAAAATCCTCAATCTGTGATATAATTATAATTGTATGGGAAAAATGATTTAGAAGCAGGTGAAGAGATGGTATCATTCTCTACTAAAACGAAAAATGAACTGTCAAGGCTGGAAATAGAGGATATAGATTCAGCGAGAGCTGAACTTGCCGCTATAATACAGATAAGCGGATATATGAATTTAACAGGTCTAAAAGAACTGGACCTCGAAATAGGAACAGAGAACGGAGCTACATCGAGAAGAATCTACAATCTGTTCAAAATGATTTATGACTACCAGCCCGAAATAGAAGTAAGAAAAAATACGAATCTTAAGAGAACCAACAGATATATAAATATAGTTTCAGATGATGAAATGGCAAGACATATTCTGAAAGATATAGGTTTAATAGATGAAGACACTAATCTGATTTTCGGAATAGAAAACAGAGTATCAGATAAATTTAAAAAGAATATGGAAATGAGAAGAGCATATCTCAGAGGAGTTTTTCTGGGAGGGGGGTCTCTCAGCAATCCTGAAAAGATGTATCATCTTGAGTTCATAACGAACGACCATATTTTTGGAGAAGAACTTTTAGAACTTCTGAACTATTTCTCTCTTAATGCAAAGACTATAGTGAGAAAAGACTATCATATAGTCTACATAAAAGAAGGAGAGAAGATAGTAGATTTTCTCAATATAATAGGCGCTCACAATGCGCTGCTGAAACTTGAGAATATAAGAATTTTAAAAGAGATGAGAAACAATATAAACAGAATAGTGAACTGCGAAACGGCGAATATAGCCAAAATCGCAAACGCTTCTTTGAGACAGATTCAGAAGATAGAAAAAATACAGAAGCATATGGGGCTTGAAACACTTCCGGACAATTTGAGAGAAACGGCTGAACTGAGACTTGAAAATCAGAATCTCAGCCTTGCAGAACTTGGAGAGCTGCATAATCCTAAGGTAGGAAAGTCGGGAGTCAATCACAGGCTCAGAAAACTTGAAAGAATAGCAGACAATATCAAGTAAATATATAAAGAGAGGAGGACTCCCGATTTGTCCGGGAGAATGCCATGATTAGGAAAACGTTTAATCTGAGAGAAGGAACTGGACTGCATTCAAGAGCCGCGGCTCAGTTCGTAAAAATAACATCAAAATTTAAATCCGACATATTCCTGGAAAAAAAGAATATGAAACTGAATGCGAAGAGCATAATGGGCATACTTTCTACAGGAATTACAGGCGGAGAAGATATTGAAATAACGGCTGAAGGCGAAGACGAAGAGAAAGCAATGGAAGCCATAGAAAAATTTCTTAATGAACTTTAAGACTTAAAAGAGGTCTATTAGAAAAGGTGATATAATGAGCAAATTCGCACATCTGCACGTCCATACCGAATACAGTCTTCTGGACGGTTCTTCTAGAGTTTCAAAACTCCTTGACAGAACTCAGGAGCTCGGAATGGATTCAATTGCGATAACGGATCACGGTTCTATGTTCGGAGTCGTGGAATTTTATAAACAGGCGAAAAAAAGAAATATAAAACCTATTATGGGATGCGAAGTCTATGTTGTAGACTGCGACAGAAGAGAAAAAACGAACAGCAGAGAATCGAGTTTTTACCACTTAGTTCTGCTTGCTGAAAATCAGAAAGGATATAAGAATCTGATAAAAATAGTTTCTGAAGGATATGTAACCGGTTTCTATTACAAGCCGAGAGTTGACTATGAAACACTTCAGAAGTATTCAGAGGGAATAATCGCTCTGAGCGCATGCCTCGGAGGGGAAGTTCAGCAGTATATACTGAACAGAAATTATGAGAAAGCGAAAGAAAAAGCGCTTTTTTATCAGAGCATATTCGGAAAAGACAATTTCTATCTGGAACTTCAGGACCACAATATGGACGAGCAGAAACTGGTGAACCAGCAGCTCATAAAGATGTCGAAAGAAACAGGAATACCTTTAGTCTGCACAAACGACGTTCACTATACTAGAAAAGAAGATGCAAAGATGCACGATGTGCTTTTATGCATTCAGACTGGAAAAATTCTTAAAGATGAGAACAGAATGAAATTCCCTACAGATGAGTTCTATCTGAAATCGGCTGAAGAGATGGAGGAGCTTTTTCCTAAAATTTCTGTAGAGAATACTGTAAAAATTGCAGAAAGATGCAATGTGGAGCTTGATTTCAATACACTTCACCTCCCTGAATTCGATATACCCGAAGGATGGAGCGGAAAAGAGGAGTATTTCAGACATCTCTGTGAAGAAGGACTTAAAAAGAGATATGAAAATATAACTGACGAGATAAGGGAAAGATTTGAGTTTGAAATCAAGACTATAGAAGATATGGGATATGTGGATTACTTCCTGATAGTCTGGGATTTTATAAGATTCGCAAAAGAAAACGGAATAATGGTAGGTCCGGGAAGAGGATCTGCAGCAGGAAGTGTAGTTTCATACGCCCTTGAAATAATAGATATAGATCCTTTGAAATACAATCTCCTTTTTGAGAGATTTCTGAATCCGGAGAGAATATCGATGCCCGATGTCGACATAGATTTCTGCTATGAGAGAAGAGAAGAAGTAATAGACTATGTCATAAGAAAATACGGAGCTGACAGAGTTGCGCAGATAGTAACATTCGGTACTATGGGTGCAAGAGGCTCTATAAGAGATGTCGGAAGAGTTCTCGACATTTCATACAATAAGGTGGACTCTATAGCTAAACAGATACCTATGGAGCTCTATATGACTATAGACAAGGCGCTCGATATGAATCCGGAGCTTAAAAGAGCGTACGATTCAGATGAGGAGACGAAAGAGGTAATAGACTATGCGAAAGCGGTAGAAGGTCTTCCGAGACACACCTCGACTCACGCGGCAGGAGTAGTTATATCGAAGCTTCCTGTTACAGAGTTTGTTCCTCTTTCTAGAAATAAGGACAGTATAACAACTCAGTTTACTATGACTGAACTTGAAGAACTCGGACTTCTTAAAATGGATTTCTTAGGACTCAGAACGCTTACAGTCATAAGAGATGCATTGTTTTTAATAGAAAAAAACCATGGAATAAAGATAAATCTTGAAGATTTGAAGCTGGACGACCCTAAAGTCTACGATATGTTCAGCAGGGGAGACACTCTCGGAGTATTCCAGTTCGAGTCTGCAGGAATGAGACAGGTCTTAAAAGAGCTCAAACCTACTGAATTTGAAAATATAGTTGCAGCTAATGCGCTTTACAGACCGGGACCTATGAATCAGATTCCAAGATATATAGAATACAAGATGAATCCTGAAAAAATTCAGTACACTCATGACGCATTAGAACCTATACTGAACACGACTTATTCATGCATGGTCTATCAGGAGCAGATAATGCAGATAGTAAGGGATATAGGCGGATATTCCATGGGAAGATCCGACCTTGTAAGAAGAGCGATGAGCAAGAAGAAGATGGACGTAATGGAGGAAGAAAGACAGAACTTCATTTACGGAAAACAGGATGAAAATGGAAACTACGAGATAGAAGGAGCAATAAGAAGAGGTGTCGATGAGGCGTCTGCAAATAAAATCTATGATGAAATGATAGATTTTGCGAAATACGCTTTCAATAAATCTCACTCTGCGGCTTATGCGCTGATAGCTTACAGAACTGCGTGGCTTAAATGCTACTATCCTGTAGAATTTCTTGCAGCTCAGATATCGAGTGTAATGGACAGCAGCAGTTCAGTTGCTGTATTTATACACGAAGCGAGAAGGCTCAATATTGAAGTGCTTCCGCCCGATATAAATGAATCGTATCATAAATTCACAGTTGCAGACGGAAAGATACGTTTCGGAATGTCCGCTATAAAGAATGTGGGACATAACTCGATAGAGGGAATAATAAAAGAAAGAAAAGAGAACGGAGATTTTGAAAGTTTCACAGATTTCTGCGAGAGAATGGATCCGGGCCTTTTGAACAGAAGAATGCTTGAAAATCTGATTAAGGCAGGAGCATTCGATTCTATGGGATATAAGAGAGCTCAGCTCATAGCTGCATATGAAAACATACTTTCGGGAATAAGCAGTGAAAAGAGAAACAATGTGGAAGGACAGCTTTCACTTTATGATACGGCTGAAATCAAGTCGAATGAGGAAATCAGCAGAGAAGCAATGCCCGATGTAGAAGAGTTTTATGAGAGGACTCTGATGTCTTTTGAAAAGGAAGTAACGGGAACTTATATAACGAGCCACCCGCTCAATGATTATGAGGAGCTTATAAAGGAATATTCCAATGTCACAACAGCAGATATAAATGCAGATGAATCTGAAACTTCAGACAGCGAATATGAAGGAAAAAAAGTTTTAGACGGTCAGAATGTAAGTCTTGTCTGCATAATATCGAGAGTGAAGAGACAGTATACGAAAAACAATCAGCTCATGTGCTTTATGGATATAGAAGATTTATTCGGAGAAGTTAATACTGTAGTATTCCCGAATCTCTTTGAAGAGGCGAGAGCTTTTATAGAAGAGGACAATATAATTCTTCTTGAGGGAAGAATGAGCATAAGCGCTGAGGGAAGAAAGTCGATTATAGCAAATAAAATTACACCGGCAGACAGACTTAAAAAAGACGACAGAAAGCTGTATCTCAGAATAGACAGATACAATAGAGAGCTTATAGGAAATATAACGGGAATTCTGTCAAAATACAGCGGAAATACGCCCGTTTATATTTATATGGAAGAAAATAAGAAAACTGTTATGGGTAACAGGAAAAATTGGGTAAATAGTAATAATAAGGAGCTTATCTGCGATTTAGAAAATTTCTTGGGAAAAGACAATGTCAGAATAGTGGAAAAAGCTTAATCGGACTGAAGATTTTATCTTCGGTTCCGGTTTACCGTTTAACGGAGGTGATATTTTGAAGAGAATAGGAGTGCTTACCAGCGGAGGAGATGCTCCGGGAATGAATGCGGCTGTAAGAGCGGTTTTAAGAACTGCTATTTACAACGGACTCGAAGTTTTTGGAATAAGAAGAGGATATCAGGGACTTATAGAAGCTGATATATTTGAGATGAATCTCGGTTCAGTTGCAGATATAATTCAGCGGGGAGGAACAATTCTGAAGTCTTCAAGAAGCAAAGAATTTATGACTGAAGAGGGACTTCAGAAAGCTCTGAACGTTCTGAGAATATTCGAGATAGAAGGACTCGTAGTAATAGGCGGGGACGGAACTTTCAACGGAGCAAAGACGCTTAATGATAAAGGATTTCCAGTTATGGCTCTTCCCGGCACCATAGATAACGATATGGGCTATACTGATGCCACTATAGGATTTGATACAGTCGTAAACACTGTTACAGAATCTATAGGAAGACTGAGAGACACTACAGAATCCCATGGAAGAGCGACAATAGTTGAAGTAATGGGAAGAGACTGCGGAGATATTGCTTTATATTCAGGAATTGCAGGAGGAGCAGATTCTATAGTAGTTCCAGAAAAAGAAATAGATGTGGACAGAATCTGCAAAAAACTTCTGGAAGGAAAAAGCAGAGGAAAAAAACACGCAATAATAGTTTTTGCTGAAGGAGAAGGGAAAATCACTCCTTTTGAACTCGCTGAAACTATAGAGGAAAACACAGGAATAGAATCCAGAGTTACTATACTCGGATACGTTCAGAGGGGCGGAAGCCCTAGTGCATACGACAGAATAATAGCCAGCAAGATGGGATCGAAAGCTGTAGAGCTTCTCATAGAAGGAGAAGCAGGACTCGCTTTAGGAATAAGAGGCGGGGACGCTATAAGTGTTCCGATAGACGAAGCGATTGATGCAGACAAGAAGTTCAGAGAAAGAGATCTTGAAATAGCTGACGAGCTGTCAATTTAAAAAGAATACAGAGAGGGAGAGGATAGTCATGTTGATAAGAAAAACGAAAATAGTCTGTACAGTAGGACCGGCAACTAATGATGAAGATACTCTTACAGAGCTGATAGAGGCAGGTCTTAACGTAGCAAGACTCAACTTTTCACACGGGACTCATGAGGGACATAAGGAAAGTATAGATATAATAAAGGCGGCGAGAGAAAGAGCTCAAAAGCCGATACCTATAATGCTAGATACAAAAGGGCCTGAAATAAGAACAGGAGACTTTAAAGACGGAAAAGTCCAGCTTAAAACTGGGGACACAGTAACCGTTACAACTAGAAAGGTAGAAGGAGATGAAACTCTTATACCTATAACTTATGAAGGAATAGCAGACGATGTTAAAGTCGGAGACAGAATACTTATAGACGACGGTCTTATAGAACTTAAGATAAATAGTATAGAGGATACTGAAATTGAGTGTGAAGTTAGAAACGGAGGAGAAGTTTCTAATCACAAAGGGATAAATATACCTATGGTTAAAACGAGTCTTCCTGCATTAACTCAGAAAGACATAGATGATATAAAATTCGGAATAGAAAACGGGGTTGATTTCATCGCGGCATCTTTCGTGAGAAAGGCTCAGGACGTTCTTGATATAAGAAAAATTCTTGAAGAAAACGGCGGAGAAGACATAGACATAATTTCGAAGATTGAAAACCATGAAGGTGTTGAAAATATTAAAGAAATCATAGAAGTATCGGACGGAGTTATGATTGCAAGGGGAGACCTTGGAGTTGAAATTCCGCCTGAAGAGGTTCCTCTAATACAGAAGGACCTTATAAAACAGTGTAACGACAAAGGAAAACCAGTAATAACTGCGACTCAGATGCTTGATTCGATGATAAGAAATCCAAGACCTACGAGAGCAGAAGTTACAGACGTTGCTAACTCAATACTAGACGGAACTGATGCGGTAATGCTTTCAGGAGAAACTGCAATAGGAAGCTATCCGATGAACGCAGTAAAGACTATGTCGAGAATTGCTGTAAAGATGGAAGAGTCTATCAACTATAAGAGAATGGTTAGAAATAAATCGCTTGTGCTTGGAAGCACTCCGACAGAATCAGTTTGTTTCTCGGCATCGGCTGGAGCGCTTAACTTAGGAGCTGCGGCGATTCTTACACCGTCATCATCAGGATATACTTCTAAGGCGGTATCGAAAGTAAGACCTAAAGCGCCTATAATCGCGACTGTTCAGGATGAAAGAGTCTGCAGAAAACTTAACTTAATCTGGGGTGTTGTACCGCTTATATCGCCTCCATCGACTAGTACTGACGAACTTTTCGAAAACACTATAAATACAGCTAAAGACAAAGGACTTCTTAAAGACGGAGACCTAGTATTTATAACAGCGGGAATACCTGTCGGAGTTTCGGGAACTACGAATATGATTAAAATCCACACAGTTGGACAGATAACTATAAAAGGTATAGGAGTAGGAACTGAAAGAGCTACAGGAAAAGTTTGTGTAGTTTCTAATATGGACGATTTAATAAACGAATTCGAAGAAGGAGATATAGTAGTTACAGTTTCTGTTGAAAAAGCTATGATAAAATATCTGAAGAAAGCGGCAGGAATAATAACTCAGGAAAGCGGAATGACTTCTAATGCGGCAATCGTCGGACTGAGTCTCGGTATACCGGTAATAGTTGGAATTAATGATGTCAAGAACAGAATATTCCACGGAGAAACAGTTACGATAGACCCTCAGGGAGGAGTTATCTACAAGGAATAATTTATTATCGTTTTAAAATAAAACAGTATAATATGAAGATAAAAGAAACAGCCTGAAATTTTTTTCTCAGGCTGTTTTTTCTATTATTTTCCATAAGAATTGACTTGAACGTGATAAAGCAATAAGATATATAGAGGATACAAAATATAAGAAATACAGGAGGAAATTTGTTTTATGAAGAAAAAGATATTAGCTGTATTTTTTGTAATCTTCATGTATTCTGCAGTATCGTATGCGGCAAATTACGAAATAACTTCGAGCACGCCGATTTCGGCAGGACTCACAAGAAATGAGTACAGAATAACGGGTGACGGAACGCATTATGCAAATGTGCTTGTGTGCGACCTTACAAACCCTTATATAGAGCTCAGTGTAATAGCAGGACAGGGAGAATACAATCAGAAGGCGACTGTCAGCCAGATGGCGGAAAGAACAGGAGCAAGTGCAGTTACGAATGGAGATTTCTTCAATATGAGGCTTGAAGGGACTCCGAACGGTCCGTCAATAATAGACGGGGAGATACAGAGCTCACCGTGCTTTTTACAGGACGTATATTCATTGGGAATAGATGAAACGAATACTGCTCAGATAACTCAGATAGGTTTCTATGGAGAACTTCAGACACCGTCGGGAAGAGTTTATCCTATAGACGGAGTGAATAAGACTTATTACTGGTATGAGCCTGATCTTCAGTATTCGCACGAAAATAAACTTCAGGTATATACAGATTTCTGGGCGGCATCTACTAGAGGAGATGCTAACAATTCAGAAATACTCGTAAACTCTGAAGGCATTGTAGAACAGATAAGTGAAGGAAAGAGATTCAATTTTCAGGTTCCTGACGGAAAATACATAATCCAGGCGAGCGGAACTGCTATGGATTTCGTACATTCTTATGTCAGAATCGGAGAAAGAGTAAATATAACTTACGATTTAACACCTGATGTGAACTGGAAATTCCTGATAGGAGGCCACGCTCTTCTAGTGGACGGAGGTCAGACAGTTCCATACACTAAAGACCTTTCAGCACTTGAAGGAAACAGAGCGAGAACGGCTGCAGGCGTTTCAGCAGACGGTAAAACTCTTTATATAGCTTCAGTGGAAGGAAGAACCTGGAGAAGCAACGGAATGAGACTTGCCCAGCTTTCCAATTTCATGCAGGCTATAGGCTCATACAGAGCTGTGAACCTTGACGGCGGAGGCTCTACAGCCATGGTCGTAAATGAAAACGGAGAATACAGAAGAGTAGTCAATCCTGAAAACAACGGCTCTGAAAGAAGAGTCGTAAACGGAATAGGAGTATTCAGCACGGCAGTTCCTGGAGAACTCGTAGGATTCAATATAGAAGGACCGGATCAGATAATACTTGGAGACACTCAGTATTTCGGACTTGGAAACGGCTGGGACGGAAACGGAAATCCTGCATCGGCTGAAGGATACGGGTACTCATTTGAACTCGACAATGACTGCGGAATATTCGAAGGAAACTATTTCACAGCACTGAAACCGGGCACTGTAAATGTGACTATTACGAGAACAGACGGAAAAACTTCCACTAAGACGGTTCAGATTCTGGATGCTTCGCATATTCAGGAAGTAGCTCTCGATACATCTTCGAGAAGAGTAGGACCTGGCGAGACAGTTGACTATATTCTGAAAGGAAAGCTTCTTGACGGAAGAATAATAAACCTCAACAGCAGACCGGGAATACTTCAGCTTTACGGATTTGAAGGAGAAATAAATAAGGAGTATTCACAGGCGTATATATCAGACCTTGGAGGAATGAGAAAGGGAGATATAGGAGTTACATTCGGTGATAAAGTTACTAGTCAGTCGCTTTACGACAGAAATACGAATGTAGTTGAAATGCATATAGGAAGTGCAGATTACAGAATAAACGAAGAAGACAGAACTATGGACACTGCACTGTTCACTTCTAACGGCAGAACTATGGTTCCAGTGAGATTCATAGTTGAAGCCCTCGGAGGAGAAGTCGGATGGCATGAAGAGACTGGAACAGTTCTAATAGGATATAAAGGAAAAAATATTCAGGTTCCTTTAGACAGCCCGACTATATATGCTGACGGGGAAGAGGTTGCTATAGATTCTCCGGCAGTTCTTAAAGACGACAGAACATTCGTTCCTATAAGATTTATTGCAGAAGCGCTTGAAATGAATATAGGCTACAGACCTTTCGATGAAAGGGTGACTATAGTTGAAGACAGCCCTGCAAGTGACGATGACAGAATAATAAATATGAATATAGGCTCGAGAGAGTATAAAGTGAATAAAGAAAACAGAATAATGGATACTGAACTTTTCACAGAGAACGGAAGAACTATGGTTCCTCTGAGATTCCTCATAGAAGGACTCGGGGGAAGTGTAGACTGGAATGATGAAGAAATGAAGGCAGTAATGGAATATGCAGGAAACCATATAGAAATACCCATAGGCTCTGAAAACATAATAGTAAACGGAGCGGAACAGCCTGTAGATTCGCCTGCAATGCTCAAAGACGAGAGAACATTCGTTCCTGTAAGATTTGTAGCAGAAGCGCTTGGAATGAAAGTGAGCTACAGACCGCTTGATGAGAGAGTCAGCATCTCGGAATTCAGCAATTAATTGAATATAAAAAATAAAACGGCAGAAGAATTATGATATTCTGCCGTTTTTCTATGTCTTTTTTTGACGAAATAAGATATAATGATTATTAATATCAAATAAAAACAAAAGGAGGTAAGCAAAATGGAAAATCAAAGCAGATGTCAGACTGAAGTTTCCGAGAAAATGAAAAAGTATGAAAAAAGAGAAGAACATAATATAAAATTCATACTTAAAAGAGCCGGAGCCCATAAATACAAAATATATTTATCAGCTTTATTCAGCGCTCTTTCTGCCCTCTGTAAACTCGTTCCGTACGTTCTGATTTACCATATTATAACGGAAATTATAAAAGAAAGTCCTGATATGGAAATCATAAAGAGATACACTTTCTATACTGCGATAGCGGCAGTTGTAGGAGTGCTGTTTACGATGATATGTCTGGCTTCTTCTCATATCGCTGCATTTTCTATACTCTACAAGCTTAGAATAGATGCAGTTGAACATCTTGGAAAGCTGAATCTGGGATTTTTCAGAAGAAATTCAATAGGCGGAATAAAGAAGTCACTGGATGAAGACGTGGAAAAGCTTGAGCTTTTTATAGCTCATCAGATACCGGATCTTTTTGAATCAATAGTAGTTCCTGTTGCGGTAATAATATATCTTTTCTACATAAAATGGTGGCTTGCGCTTCTCTTATTCGTTCCGTTCATAATTGTTTTAGTATCTCAGATGCGTATTTACAAGAGGTATGGGGAAAAAATGGTGGAATACAATTTCTATCTCAAGAAGCTTCACGGAACTATAGTTCAGTATATTCATGGAATGAATGTATTCAAGGCATTCAACCTGACAGCTAATTCTTTCAGAAATTATGTAGATGTAGTAAAATCTTATCTTAAATTCTGGATTGAAATATGCGATATGACCATACCAGTTTATGTGTTTGGAATGGAAGTTGTAGATACAGGAGGACTTTTAATAGTAATTCCGATAGGAGGACTTCTTTATCTGTCAGGCGGTATTACGCTTCCGGGATTCGTGATGTTTCTTCTTTTAGGAACAGTGTTTCTGAATTCATTCAACAGAATAATGAATCTTGGAGGAAATCTGCGTATGCTTCTTATGGGAGCTGAAAACGTGAGAGATATTTTAGAAACTGAAATTCAGGATTCTGATAAAAAGTCTGAAGAAACAGAAATTTCTAAGGACAGAAATATATCTTCAGGAGAAATAGTATTCGACAATGTGACTTTTGCATATGATGAGAAACCAGTCATAAAAGAACTTTCGCTTAAGATTGAACCGAATACGACAGCTGCTCTCGTGGGACCTTCAGGATCAGGAAAGACGACTCTTGGAATGCTTATAGGGAGATTCTGGGATGTAAACGAAGGAAAAATCCTTATAGACGGAAATTCCATTTCTGAAATACCGATGAGTGAGCTCATGGAAAATACATCTTTCGTGTTTCAGGATGTATTTATGCTCAACGACACTATTTACAACAATGTAATTCTGGGAATGGAAAGAGAAGAAGATGAGGTCATCGAAGCCTGCAAGAATGCTCAGATTCATGATTTCATAATTACTCTTCCGGACGGCTATAATACAGTAATAGGAGAAGGTTCCGGAATAAAACTCTCAGGAGGAGAAAAGCAGAGAATATCTATTGCCAGAGCGATACTGAAAGATTCGAAAATCGTAGTTCTGGATGAGGTGACTTCTTATTCAGACATAGACAATGAAAGAAATATACAGAAAGCTCTGAGAAATCTTCTGAAAGATAAAACAGCAGTGATATAGCGCACAGACTTTATACTATAAAAGGCGCCGACAATATAGTGGTTCTGGATTAAGGAGAGATATCCGAGCAGGGAACTCACGAAGAGCTTCTAAAAAAAGAAGGACTTTATTACAGCCTTTGGAATAGAGGTGATTTAAGTGTTTAAGAGAGTTAAAATTCTTTTAGGAGACAGAGATTACGGAATTATAAAGAAATCGGTTAAAATACTGACAGTAGATGCTATATTCCACGGGGCAATATATTCAATGCTCTTTCTCGTTTTAATAAATCTTGTAAACGGAGATTTAGAGAAAAAGAATATATTCATATATACGGCAGTCATGATTCTGATGTTTATAATAAGATATTTCATACTCAGAAAAGGATACTATATGGCTCAGGCGGATGGAGCAAGAGTCATAGCCAATCTCAGAATAAAAATGGGAGACTATATAAAAAGACTGAATATGGGATTTTTCAATAAGAACAATATAGGAGAGATTACAAATATAGTGACAAACGATTTGAACGATTTTGAAAACTATATAACCCACCAGACCAGCGAACTTACAAAACTTGCAGTTCTGACTCTGTATCTCTCAGTTATAATACTTATATTCGATCCGTTCCTAGGACTTATACAGATTGCACTCTTTCTTCTGTGCATACCTGTTTCAATTAAATGCTCAAGAGAAATAAAAAAACAGGGATATAAGATGAAAAAAGTGAGAGCGGAAATGCTTTCGAGAATAATAGAATATGTGAGAGGAATTGAAGTTTTTAAATCTTACAACATGACTGGAGAAAGATTCAAAAAGCTTGAAAACAGCCTCAGCGATGTGAGAAAACAGTCTATAAGGCTTGAACTGGCGGGGATACCGTATCTTATACCTCTTCAGGCTATAATAGGGCTTTCCTTTCCTCTAGTTCTCTATCTTGCAGTTTCAAGATATGCAGAGGGGGTTACGAGCGCACAGCAGCTGGTGACATTCATAATAATTTCACTCGCATTTACGACTATACTGATAAGTTTTTCAGGACTGTTCGTAATTTCAAGATACTTCTCGCTGTCGGTTGATAAGTTAATTTCAATTCTTGAAATACCGGAAATACCTTACGAAATTGAAGATTATGAATTTGAAGACTGCAATATAGTTTTTGACGATGTCGTATTTTCATATATAGAAGGAAATCCGGTTATAAGAGGAGTCAGTTTTGAAGCCAGCGAAGGAACTATGACAGCTCTTGTCGGAGCATCGGGTTCCGGAAAGTCGACTATAATGAATCTTATTGCAAGATTCTGGGATGTAGACAGCGGTGAAATAAGAGTAGGAGGAATGGATATAAGAAAAGTCAATCCTGACAGCCTTTTAAAAAATATATCCATGGTTTTCCAGGAAGTCTATCTTATAGAAGGAACTGTAATGGACAATATAAGAATCGGAAATCAGAATGCGACGGATGAAGAAGTTATAGAAGCGGCAAAAAAAGCCTACTGTCATGAATTCATAGAGGAGCTTCCGGAAGGATATGAGACTATGGTTCATGAAGAAGGAAGCAGTCTTTCAGGAGGAGAAAAGCAGAGAATATCTATTGCGAGAGCATTCCTTAAAGATGCCCTATAGTTCTTCTTGACGAGGCTACAGCATCGCTTGATGTTGATAATGAATATCTTGTTCAGCAGTCATTCAGAGAACTTATAGAAGGCAGAACAGTAATAGTCATAGCGCACAGGCTGAATACTATAAAGGATGCCGACAATATTCTGGTATTCGATGAAGGAGAAATAATAGAAAGAGGAAGCCATGAGGAACTAATGGAAACAGGCGGAAAATATGCCAGCATGTACACTAAGATGTCAGAAGCCAAAGAATGGCAGATTTAAAATAAAGGTAAAAATTTTAAATATCAAGGCTGAATAATTTCTTTTTTACAGACAGAAGAATAAACGGCTGATTTTAAAGCGTCAGAAAGTTCAGAAAATTCTGACGCTTTTTTCTGCATATTACGGAGAAACCGGATTATATAATTAAAAAGATAAAAGAGACATATTCTTAGTCTGTGATGAAATTCCAGAGTGCAGATACAATTCCTCTATACAGAATATTCTGAAATAGATATATAATGTATAAAGGGAGGTGAGCAGATGACGCTGAATCAGCTGAAATATGTGGTCATGGTAGCTGAAAAAGAAAATATAAGCGAAGCGGCAAAGGAGCTTTTCATATCTCAGCCGAGTCTTACAAAAGCTGTAAAAGATCTTGAAGAGGAAATGGATATAGAAATATTCACGAGAACCAACAGAGGAGTTGCTGTTTCAAAAGAAGGCGAGAGATTTTTAGGATATGCGAGACAGGTCCTTGAACAGGCTGAACTTTTAGAGTCTCAGTTTAAGTCTTCAGCAGAAAAGAAAAGAGAGTTTTCCGTTTCGACTCAGCACTATTCTTTTGCAGTAAATGCATTTGTAGATTTAATAAAAGAATGCGGGGGAGAGAATTACGACTTTTCTCTCAGAGAAACTCAGACGTATGAAATAATAGAAGACGTTTCTGATATGAAAAGTGAGATAGGAATTTTATATTATAACGATTTCAATGAAGCAATTATAAAAAAGATTCTTAAATCCAGAGATCTTGTATTTGACGAACTGTTCGTAGCAAAACCTCATATATTTGTCAGCACTGGAAATCCTCTTGCAAAAAAAGAGTCTGTAACTATGGATGAGCTGAAACCTTATCCCTATCTCTCGTTTGAACAGGGAGAGAAGAATTCTTTTTACTTTTCCGAAGAAATTTTCAGTACTGTTATACGTCCTAAAAATATAAGAGTGAGAGACAGAGCGACGCTCTTCAATCTGCTGATAGGACTGAACGGATATACAGTCAGCAGCGGAGTCATAGATAAAGAGCTGAACGGAAAGAATATAATTGCAGTTCCTCTCAAGGAAGAAGGCAGAATGCATATAGGTATAATTACGAAAAACAAGGTCCTTCCAAGCAGACTAGGCAGAAAATATGTAGAAGCGCTGAAAAAACATGTTCCATCAGATATAGAATAAAACTATATCAAACATATATTTTTTACTATTTTACATATCTCTTGTGAAAGGTTAAAATTTATATATAAGTGAAATTAATTATTATTAAATGGAGGAAACGATATGAGCAAAAAACATGCGCCTTTCCGTTTCGATATAGTCGGAAGCTTTTTAAGACCGGACTATCTTAAAGCGGCAAGAGCAGATTTTGAAGAAGGAAAAATAAGCAGAGAAGAGCTTAAAGATATAGAAGACAAGGCTATAACAGATCTTGTTGAAAAACAGAAAAAAGCAGGACTTCAGGTAATAACTGACGGAGAATTCAGACGTGCTACATGGCATCTCGATTTCATGTGGGGATTCAACGGAGTAGAGCACAAGAAGACTGAAGAAGGAGTATTTTTCCAGGGAGAAGCGGCTTTAATAGACGACACTTGGCTTTCAGGAAAAATCTCAGTAGACGAACATCCTTTCGTTGAGCATTTCAGATTCGTAAAAGCTCTTGAAGACGAGAACACTGTTGCAAAACAGACAATACCTGCACCGGCACAGTTCCTTCAGCAGATGATTCTTGCGAGAAATCTTGAAACTACTAGAAAATTCTATCCAAATGATGAAGAGCTTATGGAAGATATTGCAGCAGGATACAGAAAAGTTATAAAAGATCTTTATGATGCAGGATGCAGAAACGTTCAGTTTGACGACTGCACTTGGGGAGTTCTAGTTGCAGGAGAAAGCGTTAAAAGATATGAAGAGGGAGCAGACCTTCAGTCTATAATGGAGAAACTCCTTAAAGTGAACAATATGGCCATAGAAGGAAAAACAGAAGATATGGTTATAAACACTCATGTGTGCAGAGGAAACTATCATTCGACTTATTTCAGCGAGGGAGCTTACGACCCTGTAGCTGAAACACTTTTCGGAAGAGAAAATGTTGATGCATACTATCTTGAATTTGATGATGAACGTTCAGGAGGATTCGAGCCTCTTAAAGAAGTATCGGGAGATAAAAAAGTAGTTCTGGGACTTATAACTACAAAGACTCCGGAGCTTGAAGACAAAGAAAAAATAATAGAGCGTATTCACGAAGCTGCGAAGTATATACCTCTTGACCGTCTGTATTTAAGTCCTCAGTGCGGATTCGCATCGTGTGAAATAGGAAACAAGCTTACTGAAGAAGAACAGTGGGCAAAACTCGCATTAGTAAAAGAAATAGCTGAAGAAGTCTGGGGCGAATAAATTCCAGAAAATTCAGTTAAAAACTGTTTTTATAAATACAGAATGAAAAGAGAATAACAATATAAAATTCAGAAAGCCTCCATAGATTCTATGGAGGCTTTTTAATTCAGTATTTTAAATTTATTTCTTTATTTTAAATTTATTTCTTTGGATTTTAAATTAAATCTGTTCGAAACTCTGTGATTAAGATTTTTTGTAAAATATTTAAAGAACTTAAACTATCTTAAAACTACAGCAGTTCCGGATACTGTTACCATCAGCATAGATCCTGCCTGACCTAGAACTTCATAGTCCATTTTAGCTCCCACTATAGCATCGGCTCCTATTTCAGACGCTCTTTGCTGAATTTCTGCAAGAGCTTCTTCTCTCGCTGAAATGAGTTCATTTTCATAGCCTTTAGAACGTCCTCCTATTAAGTCTCTGATTCCTGCTCCAAAGTCTTTTATAAAATTCACACCAGTTATGACTTCGCCGAATACAATCCCTCTGTATTCTGCAATTTCTCTTCCTTCAACACTCGATGTAGTAGTTATTATCATCAGTTATCTTCCTTTCTGGATTCAGTTTTAAATCGAAAATTATTTCATAAAATGAATTTATAATTTTCATTTAATTAATACCCTGATAAGACTCGGATTATGAATGAATTCGGCAATATATTCTTAAATTATTCTAAACAGATTTTTCTGTGGAAAAATCATAAATTTGTAAACTGTAAAGATATTATAAATAAAGAAATTAAATTAAAATCAGAAATTATCTTTAATATGAAAATAAAAAGCATATAAAAAACTGCAGCTGAAATCAGAAATCTGAATTCGGACTGCAGTTTTTTATTTATTATCTATAGAAAAAGCGGTGCTCCCGGTCCTAGCGGAAGTCCTATTACATACCATATAATCATCAGGATAATCCATCCGATTAAGAACGAAATACTGTAAGGAACCATTGTAGAAATTAGAGTTCCAAGTCCCGATTTTCTGTCGTATTTCTGCATGAAAACGACAATCATAGGGAAGTAGTTCATAAGCGGCGTGATTATATTAGTTGTTGAATCTCCAATACGGTATGCAACCTGTGTAAGTGCAGGGCTGAGTCCCATATTGTACATCATAGGAACGAATATAGGCGCCATTATAGCCCACTTAGCTGATGCCGATCCCATGAAGAGATTCAGGAATCCTGCAATAAGGATGAACAGAATTATCAGCGGAAGACCTGTAAGTCCTATGCTCTCAAGGAATGTAGCTCCCTTTATAGAGAATATCAGACCAAGATTAGTCTTTCCGAAATAACTTACGAACTGAGCTGCGAAGAATGCGAGAACCATATATCCTCCCATAGATTTCATCGCTTCAGTCATACCCTTAACTAAATCATGAGAACTGTTTATTTTTCCTACCGTCTTACCGTATACAATTCCCGGTATAAGGAATAACAGAAGTATGGCAGGAATAAGACCGCTGTGCATAAATGCATCAAGAGTGTAGCTTCCTGCAGCTTCATCAAAAGTTCTCAAAGGTCCCCAAGAAGGAGCCGCAAGAACTATCATTATTACAAGATATATTATCAGTGATATAAGGGCTCTTACAAGACCCTTCTTTTCTATATCAGTTACAGGCGAATCGTCCGGCACATAGCTTCCAGTATAAGTTCCGAGATTTTTCTCAACTACCCTTTCAGTTACTAAAGTTCCTATAGCTGTAAGAAGAAAAGTTGAAACTATCAGGAAGTACCAGTTGGCCGTAGGTGCTATAGTGTCTGTGATTCCGACACTGGTAAGCGCCTGGTTAGTGATACCTGTAAGAAGAGCGTCAGTCGCTCCTATTATAAGGTTTGCCGAGAATCCTCCTGAAACTCCGGCGAATGCGGCAGCTATACCGGCAACAGGGTGTCTTCCTGCTGTAGCGAACAGCAGACCTCCTAGAGGTATAACTACAACGTATCCTGCATCAGTAGCTATATTCGAAATGATACCTGTGAATACTACTAAAGCTGTAAGAACTTTAGGGTTAACATTTGAAAGAAGCTTTTTAAGCGATGCATTGAAAAGACCTGTCCATTCGGCAACTCCAACCCCGAGCATAGCCACAAGAACTGTTCCTAATGGAGCGAATCCTGTGAAGTTTTCAGTGGCAGAGTTGAAAATATAGGCAAGTCCGTCTTTGTTAAGCAGTGATACAGCGGCAGCAGTCACTTCTTCTCCTTCTCTTGCATCGAAATAAGTTACAGGTTCGCCATAAACTGCCGCAAAATGCGAAATTATAACTACAGCAACAGAAAGAATGAAGAATATAATTGCAGGATGCGGAAGACTGTTTCCAATTTTTTCTATAGAACCGAAAACACCGCCTGCTAAATTACTGCCTTGCGTATTTTTGTTTTTCATAAACTCCTCCTTTCACAAACTGTCTATTAAATAAAAAAGAGTCATTTCTTTAACACCGAAAGACTCTCATATAAAAAATTGTAACAATAAATGGCGGCTAATGCAATAATATGAGCGGTATTTATTAATATATAGCTGTGACAGTGAAGAGGAGATTTATGACTTTACTAAAATGAAATATCAAAGCGCTTAAATACAGTATATATTAAACTGTAAAATTATAAGCCAGCACAAATCATGAAAATCTAATAGAAACGTATATTTTACTTATTTTTTAAATATACATATTTTATAAAAATTATATTGAAATTATAAAGATTAGATTCAGTCATAAGAGTGTACACTTTTTCAGCTGAAAGATATATAATTGAATATAGAGATAATTTATATATAAAAATAGTGAGAGGATGAAAAAATTTATGGGTATTGAACTTTGGCCGGCGGTATCGGCTGCTCTCGGAACTATGTTTATACTTTTCGCATTCGTATTTACAGTAAAAAAAGGAGATGCAACTGAATACATAAACGGATTCAACACACTTTCAGAAAAAGAAAAGAGCAAGTACGACAGAGATGCAATAAGCAGAGACTGGAGAAACAAACTGCTGCTATATGCGGCTGTATGCCTTATAGGAGCGGCTCTTGGAAAATTCGTGTTCTATCTTTTCTCAGCAGCGGCGCTTCTCATATGGGTAGTTCTGATCTTAAGGGAATCTAAATTCGATTACAGAGAGAAATTTAAAAAATATAAATATTAATATGAGAAAAATTGATTTTCAGAGAATATAAAAAAAGACGGACTTTAAAATCCGTCTTTTCTTATTAAAAAGGAAAATAAAAATGAAAAACTTTAACAAAATTATTATAGCATATTTTAACGAAAATAATATTATAATATTTAAAGAAGAATTTAAAAAAAGAAAATAGAGGAGGAGAATAAAGAACAGATTTTCTGAACTATAGGTCTAATAAATTTACATACTGAAAAAGTTCTGATATAATTTATGTATAACAGACTAAAAAGATGTGATAAAAATCAAAAAGATATCATTCTCGTCTGAAAAATGTATCCCAGTAAAATCAATGGATACAGAGATTTTGAAAATGATAATCGCAAAAATGAAGAAAAAAGAGCAAAAAAAGGCGGCTCATCTGAAAACCGGGTTTACAGCCCAGTGATATCAATAGCTGCAGAGGACAGGGTTTAAGAAACATTTCCCCGCAAGGGGACGGAAACAAAAACACCCTGCTTTTACAGGTTAAAAGCGATTGGGTTTAAGAAACATTTCCCCGCAAGGGGACGGAAACAAGTTAGCAGATAACATGTCTGTAAGTCTCTTCCAGTTTAAGAAACATTTCCCCATAAGGGGACAGAAAAAATTAAATATGTACATAAAAAAAGCGGCAGGATTTTATATTCCTGTCGCTTTAAATATTTCTGTATTTAATTTTTTAAAATTAAGCAGATTTCATTTTTTCATTTAATAAAAAATCGGCTGGAAGATCCAGCCGAATATCTGTCAATTAAGTTTTTTTCCGCAGTGCGGACAGTAATTCTTTTTATGTCTCTCTTCATTTTTCTTTTCAAGATATGAAACTCTCTGAACGAACCCAGCTGAAAGAATACCGGTAGGTATTGCAACCATTCCAACTCCAAGGAATGTAAGTATTATTCCAAGAATTCTTCCTGCTGTAGTTATAGGATAGATATCTCCGTATCCAACGGTGAGAAGCGTCGCTGATGCCCACCAGAATCCGGAGAAGGCATTTTTAAATGCTTCAGGCTGAGCTTCATGTTCAAGGTTGTACATGAGAATCGATGAAGAGACCATAAGTATCAGTATTATAAATACTGATGAAAGCAGCAGCTTTTTCTTTCTCTTTATTATTGTAGAAATTACATTCATAGAATCATTATATCTGTTTATTCTGAACAGTCTTAAAATTCTTATGACCCTGAACATCCTGAAAGCTATAACTCCTCCAGGGAAGAATATTTCGGGCACATAGAACGGTGCGAACGAAAGAAAATCTATCAGTCCTGAAACAGAAAATATATATTTTATTCTGACTTCAGCCGGCTTTGCCAGCGGATTTAGGTACTGAGCTGTCCAGACTCTCAGTATGTATTCTACCGTGAAGATTATTACAGTTATGAGTTCAGCTGTATGCATTATATCTGTATATTTCTCTGATACTTCATAAGTTGAGAATATAGCGATGAACAGATTCACAAGTATTGACACTACTATTAGAATGTCGAACCCGCGGCTCTCAGGATCATCTATATTTCCAAGCTGTATTATTTCAAAAACTCTCTTTTTACTGAGCTTTTTCATTTCTAAAAGACACGTCCTTTCATGACTGTAAATTCAGTCTACAGTTCTATTATATAACTATGAGAGAGTAAATGAACAGTATTATAGAATAAAGAATTGATGATAAATATTATCGTTTATTATATAATATATTTTAAAGAACATTTCAAATTTTGAAACAGGAATAGCAGGCAATTGAAATATGACAGTTTAGAAGAAAGAACAGAATATTGGAAGTGAATACATAATGGAGGAGATTATTTGAAAAATAGAAATGCATGGGACAGAATTTCAGGGCTTTACGATTTCGTGATGAAGAAAGACGAGAAAGCGTTTGAAAAGATAGGAAGACTGATAAAAAAAGACAGAGACAGAGATTTAAAAGTGCTTGAACTCGGAGCAGGAACGGGGAATCTCACAGAGAATATACAGCCGTTTTTTAGGGACTACACAGCAACTGACTATTCAGAAAAAATGGTTGAACATATAAAAAAGAAAAGTATAAAAGATGTAAAAGCTGAAAGAGCTGACGGAACAGATCTTCAGTTTGAAGACGGCAATTTCGATATTGTAATAATTGCGAATACTCTGCATATAGTTCCTGAGCCTGAAAAGATACTGAACGAAATAAAAAGAGTTTTAAAACCGGACGGAATTCTCATTGCGCCGAATTTCATATCATCAGCGAAATTTAAAGAGAAGATATTCAAGAGAGTCATGAAAACTTTCGGTGTCGGCGTAAAACATCCCTGGTCTTATGATCAGTATCTGAATTTTCTTTCTGAAAACGGCTTTAAAATATTAAAAGATCAGCCGGTAAAAGCATCTTTCACTATTGCATATACTGAATCTGGGAGGGTAGATATATAGTAAAGAGATTTAAGAAAGGAAGAGAATTATGAAAAAGAACGGTATACTGAACAGTGAAATTTCAAAAGTTTTATCAGACATGGGACATACAGACACTCTTACGGTTGGAGACTGCGGTCTCCCAATTCCTGACGGGGTAAAGAAGATAGATTTAGCCCTTAAAATGGGTGTGCCCTCATTTCTTGAAGTTGTAAGAGAGATAGCAAAAGACATGAAAGTTGAAAAAGTAACGGTTGCAAGTGAAATAAATGATGAAAATCCTGAAGTCTTAGAGGAACTGAGCAAGATATTTCCGGATGCTGCATTCGAAGAATTTCCTCACGAGGCATTCAAGAAAAAGACTGAAAAATCAAAAGCAGTAGTGAGAACAGGGGAAAATACACCTTTTGCAAACTGCATACTTCACTCGGGAGTTATTTTTTAAATAAAGCGGGAGCAATCCTGCTTATTTTTTCTTGAAGTGTATGGTGTAGTATGATACAATAAACATAAAGAAGGAGGGATTTTTATGAAAAATTATATAAACTATATGTTCAGAAGATACAGACTCAGACTTTCAGCTGCAGGAGCGGCTCTTCTGATAATAATGGCTCTGATTTCTTCAGTATTTTTTATGATTTCGAAACAGGGTCTATACAGCACTAAAGTCAATATGCTTGAAGAAATTACGGTAGAAACAGAAAATTCTGATGAATATGCAGCGAATTCTTATACGAGTCCTCTGGATGAATTTTCATCAGATATAAATAATATCGGTTCTGGCTCAGAAAAGAGAGTCCAGGAAATGATTAAAAACAATGAAAAAATAACTAAGAAAGATGCAGAAGATATATATATAAAGCTTACAAAAAAGTGAACGGCACTGATTTTTCTATTTATAAATTCAGTCTCAAGGATAAGTGGAATGGAGAAAGAGGCGAATATGTGATTTATAATGAACCGGACAGTAATCTTATAGACGGAAGATACCCTCTGTTTGCGGCATTCGCTTCGAAAGCTCCAGTCACATCTGTGATTCCAATGAGCATGCTGATTATATTCGTTTTCATAGTGTCAGGAACTGTTACTAGCGCTGATTCAATGCTCAGAGTGAAGCTTTTCGAGGAGTCTGCTCCGATAAGCAAGAGAAAAAAATACTTATCGAAAATCTTATTCACATCAGCATTTGCAGCAGTATTTGCACTAGCTGAAATTCTGATTCTGTTTCTGATTTACAGATTTTCAGCAATTTCAGAAGCTGTCAATTATTCAGAGCTTTTATACGGACTGCTTTATATGATAATAACAGGAATCTCAGCTTCAGCAGTGCTCATATTCTTAGGAAATATGTGCGGAAATATATTCAGCTATGCCGCATCAGCTATACTGGCTTTCGGAGGAATGAGCCTGCTTTTCATAATATTATTTCTGCTGTATCCGGGATATGCTTTGGAATCTATTATGGGTGAAGTATATTATGAAGGGCTTTCTTATATAGACAGCACTTACTGGCTGAATCCTTACAGACTGATACTTATAAGCATGAGCTTTAAAACTGTTCTTCAGACGCTTTTAGGTTCAGCTGCAGTCGGAGCGGCAGGATATTTTCTTTCTGAACATATGGAAAACGAAAGAAGAGGAATGTTCTATATGAACAGATATATGAGCAGAGTGTACTGGCTGATTGCGTTATTCATTTCAGCAGGAGTTTTTTCAAGAGCTTTCGGTGCATTCGGGGTATTTATAGAACTCATAGTTCTTGTTCTTTCAGCTGTGCTGTTCGGATGGATTTTAAACCGTCTGTTTAAAGTGAGAATAAGAGTATAATTTAAATGTACTATATGATTATAAGAGTTTAAGAATTGAGTAAAATTGAGAGAACTGAAATCAATTTGGAAAATAAGAAATACAGCTGAAAATTAACAGCAGATAAAAGGGGAGAGAAATGTGTATGATTTAAATACAGGACTGAACAAGCCTCTCTATATGCAGATTGCGGATCAGACAGTAAAAATGGTCTCAGAAGGGAAGCTGAGAGAAGGAGATAAAATGCCGTCAGTAAGAGAACTTGCGGCAGATTTGGGAATAAATCCGGCGACAGTTTCAAAGGCGTATAAGACTCTCGATGAGAGAGGATTTATAAAGACTGAAAAGGGTCTGGGAACTTATATTTCATACTCTCAGAAGAGCATAGACAATCAGCAGAAAAAAGCTGCAGAAAATCTGAGAAAAGCCGCTGAAAATGCAAGAGATATGAATATAGGATATGAGGAAGCTGAAAAAATAATAAAAGATATATACGGGGAGGTATAGATATGAAGATAGAAATAAAGGGTCTTAAGAAATCTTTTGAAAAAGATGAAGTCTTTAAGGACCTTTCTATGGAGATTATTTCAGGAGAAATTCTCGGAGTTGCAGGAAGAAACGGTTCAGGAAAGACGACTCTAATGCAGAATATAGTTTCTATTTTAAAGCCTGATGAGGGAGTGATTGAAGCGGACGGAAAAAATCTTAGAGAAAATCCCGAACTGCTCCAGGATATAATATATATTCCGGACAAATTTGACTATTTTAAGAACTACAAAATATCGAAAACGATGGAATTCTATTCTGATATATATAAGAAGTTTGATAAAGAAAAATGCGGAGCGCTTCTAGAAGAAATGAGCTACGATATTAAAAAAGAAATAGGGTCTCTTTCAAAAGGACAGCTTACAGTGGTCGGAACGATTATCGGACTTTCATGCAATTCAGATATTCTTCTTATAGACGAGCCTTACGACGGGGTAGACGTAATAAATGAGAAGAAGATGGACAGACTTATGATTGAAGCGAGAGAAGAAGGAAAAGGAATAATGATTTCATCTCATGAGCTCGATAAACTGGAAGGCATCTGTGACAGAATATATATATTCGAAGACATGAAGCTTAAAGAGTTCAGTCTGGAAAATAAAAATGAAATAAAGAAATATCAGATAGTGCTGGAAGAAAACACTGACGAAGAGAAACTTTCAGGCGATATTATAATTGTGAACAGACTTGGAAGAGTCTATCAGGTACTTTACAGAGGAAGCGAAGAAGAGTTTAGAAACCTGATGAAAGAGAACGGAATAGTTCAGTACGATGTTCTGAACACTAAAATAGAGGATATAATGCTCTGGAATGACAGAAAGGGGCATTAAAATGAAAGACTATATAAAACTAATGATTAGAAAATACTGGAAGAAACTTTTAATAGCCGCATTAATAATTTCTGCTGTTTCATTCAGTTATATGAAAGGTGAAGTTAAAACTGCAGAGAATTTCTTCCATTATGCAAAAGCAGTTCATCAGCTGAAGGATGAAGGATATACTTTATGGGAGGAAATGAACTTAGAAGAAACAGATGAGCCGGAGAGTATCGATGACACTGAAAAAATGAAAAAAGCGAGAATCTATAGCGACAAGATTGAGAATTTGAGAAAAGAATTTGAACTCAGAAACGACGAAACTAATCTTGAAGATCTGGACAATATAAGAAGAGATATGGAAGAAATGAGAAAAATGACGGATGAAAAAATTCCTTACTATTATTACAGCTGGGCTGCAAATATAATTCTTGAACCGGGAGCCGATAAAGAAAATGAATTCAGATACGGAAAAAAGATAAGTGAAGAAGGAACGAAGATAAATCTTCTAAAAAGAAATATTCCTATATCAGCATCATCGATTCTGAGCTATGTGACGGCATTTTCATTCATAGCGGCTGCGCTCAGCACCTGTATAGAATCGATGACTAGATATAAATTCTTTGATGAAAGTCTACCGATTTCAAAGAGGAAGAAATTCTTAAGTAAAGTCACAGGAAATATTATAATGACTTTTGTATATACAGTAATTGTATTTTTTTCAGGAGTGATAATCTATAGGACTTCATCATTCGGAAATATAATCGACTATACAAAAATGCCTGTGCTTTTAATTTATATTCTGATGATGTCCGCATCTATTTCAGCGCTGTTCACGCTTATAGGGAGTTTCTGCGGAAATATTATAAGCTATATACCGTCAGCATTTATGGGATTTTTAGGACTTCTCGGAATAATATTTCCATTTGTTCAGGCAGAGGTTTTTTCAGAGGCATAGACTTTGCATTTATAGCTGAAAACAAGCAGCTGATTCTAGGGAATCTATATGAAAAAGCAGGAGAGATGGATTTCTTGAGCCATGCAGGAATGGTGGGGGCAGAGTATTCATTCATACAGATGCTCATCTTCACTCTTGTATCTCTGGCAATAATTATAGGAATTGGAATGTTCATAGCAGACCGTTTAGAAAATGAAAGAAGAGGAATGTTCTATATGAACAAGACTATAAGTAAAATATATTATATTGTCGCGATAATTTTCTCTAATACTATAGTGCTGCTGATATTTTTCAGTTTTGTGATTTTAACTAATTCGCTTATAATAACTGTCATAAAGATAATTTTCTATCTGGTGATTACTGCAGTATTTGCACTTATATACAGATATCTATTTAGGATAAGACTGAGTGCATAGAAAATTTGCACTATAGAACAGATATATTTAATATAGAAATCTTTAGTATTCTGATAAAATCTGGTATTTAGAGTTAGACTATATAAAGATTAAATATACATTTAAAAATGAATAGAGAGACAAAATTCAACCCGGACGCTTTTAAAAGAAGTGTTCGGGTTTTTAAATACAAAGCCTGCAAAGTATAGGCAATAACAATTATTAAGAAATACAAAGGGTGTTATAATGAAAATAGAGAAGGAATACGTTTCCTTAAAGATAAAACGCTTAATGAGAATTGTTTTGAATAAATACATATAATTTTTATATAAAGATAAATATTTTCATTAAAAATGCGTAATACGGTAAAAAACCGTTGACATAACCTACCTTTTAAATTAAGAACTGGCCGTTTTCAGCAGCTGAAACCCCTTAATAATTTCAGCGCTGGAGACGGCCTTATATTTTTTATGAGAT
>JAEZUY010000029.1 GCA_023420895.1 Bacillota bacterium
TATAGAAATTTGTTATAATCGTATCAAAGAACGTTATCTAAAGAATGTAATATGTTTTAAATAAATCCGTTTGTTTGGTTGACAAGACTTAAGGATGGTCAGTAGATCAAGCTTTAAAAGGTCGACACTTAGAGAGGGGTCTCTATTGTGTTGACCTTTTTTCGATGGGTTAGAAACGTTTTCAGGGTTAACAAGAGAATTATAAAGATTTAAATACTTAGATTTTGGAGGGATATTATGCTAACATTTGGTGATTATATCAAAGCAAGCAGTCTTGATGAAGCATATGAGTTAATAAGCAAGAAAAAGCCTGCTAGAATATACGGCGGTGGAATGTACCTAAGAATGGGTGACAGAAGAATTGGTCTTGCTGTTGACCTTTGCGACCTTGGTCTTGACACAATTGAAGAGACAGAAGAAGGTTTTGAAATAGGTGCAATGGCTACATTAAGAATGCTTGAGACTCATGAGGGTCTTAACGAGTGTTACGGAGATTTATTTAAAGAAGGACTTAAAGATATAATAGGGGTTCAGTTTAGAAATATAGCGACAGTTGGAGGAACTGTTTACAACAAATACGGATTTTCAGACGTTATACCTCCACTGCTAGCAGTAAATGCAACTGTTCATTTCCACGGATCAGGATCGATATCTCTAAAAGACTATCTTGTAGAGGAAAAGTACAGAAGAGATGTTCTTGTAAAAGTTACAGTGCCTAAAGTTGAAGGTGCTAAAGCTTCTATAAAAACAGCAAGAATTTCAAGATCGGACTATCCGGCACTAGTTGTTGCCGCATCGCAAATAGATGGAAAAACTAATATAGTTGTAGGTGCCAGACCTAGAAGAGCGGCGCTTGCAGAAAAAGCTATGGAATATGTTGACAGCCAGGGAGAAATAACTGAAGAAGTAGCTATAAAAGCTGGAGAAATGGCTTCAGAAGAACTGGCATTCGGAACTAACACTAGAGGAATAAAAGAATACAGAAAGCATTTATGCAAAGTTTTAGTTAAAAGAGCCTTACTGGAGGTGGCATCATGGAAATAAAACTTAATATAAACGGTACAGATAAATTAATAGAAGTTAAACCGCATCAGTTCTTATTTGAAGTGTTAAGAGCTGAAGGTTATCTTGGAGCTAAAAAAGGATGCGAAACAGGGAACTGCGGACTTTGTACAATCCTTGTAGATGACAGACCGATACTTTCATGTTCGTATCTGGCGGTAAGAGCGGTAGGAAAAAAGATAACTACAATTGAAGGAGTGCAGGAAGAAGCTGCAGAAGTGGGCGGATACCTTGTTGAAGAAGGTGTTGACCAGTGCGGTTACTGCAGTCCGGGATTAGTTATGGCAATAATAGGAATGAGAAGAGAGCTTGAAAATCCTACACCTGAAGAAGCAAGACACTACCTGACAAACAACCTTTGCAGATGTACAGGATATGTAGGACAGTTCAGAGCTATTAAAAAATTACTGGGGGTTGAGGAATAATGATGAAAGCTGTTAAGAAATCATTACAGAAAATAGATGGAATGGGGCTAGTAACAGGTAAACCAGTTTATACAGATGACTTAGCACCAAAAGACTGTTTAATTGTAAAATGTTTAAGAAGCCCTCATGCATTTGCAAAAATAAAGAATATAAACGTTGACAGAGCGCTTAAGGTTCCAGGAATAGAATGTGTTCTTACATGGAAAGATCTTCCTAGAATACCTTATACAAGAGCGGGAGCATCATTCCCAGAGCCGTCATCGTATGACACATATATACTTGATGAGTACGTAAGATACGTAGGAGACGAAGTAGCTATAATTGCAGGGATAGATGAAGAAACTGTTGAAAAGGCTATGAAAATGATCAAAGTTGACTATGAAGTTTATGAACCAGTTACAGACTTTGAAAAAGCTATAGACAACCCTACAATAGTTCACCCTGATTCAGAAAACTACGTTACTATGGTTCCTATACATCCGGATTTCGACAGAAACATAACTTGTGAATTCGAATACGACCTTGGAGATGTAGACAAGGCATTCGAAGAAGCGGATATAGTATTTGAGCAGACAACACGTAATCAGGCTCAGGAACACGCTATGATGGAAACATACAGAACTTACACTTATAAAGACATGCACGGAAGACTTGTTATCGTTTCTTCTACACAGGTTCCTTACCACGTTAGAAGAACTGTTGCAAGATCACTTGGTCTTACAGCAGATAAAGTAAGAGTTATAAAGCCTCGTATAGGTGGAGGTTTCGGAGGAAAACAGTCACTTGCAACTGAATTCTTCCCAGCGGCTGTTACTATGAAAACAGGAAAGCCTGCAAAAATAATATTCGACAGAGAAGAAACTACACTGTGTACTACTACTAGACACAGAATGAAAATAGACTTAAAAATGGGAGCTAAGAAAGACGGAACTATAACTGCAATAGATATGGAAGTTCTTTCAGATCAGGGTGCATATGGAGAGCACTCTAAGACTACACTTGCTCCGGCAGGATATAAAACTATCCCTCTATATAATAAAGCAGAAGGATACAGATTCCACGGATACACAGTTTATACGAACCTTCCGACAGCAGGAGCTTTCAGAGGATTCGGAGTTACTCAGGGGATATTCGCACTAGAGTCGGCAGTAAACAGACTTGCTCACGAGCTGAATATGGACCCTACAGAAATTAGAAATATAAACATGCTGAGAGAAGGAGAAACTTCTATGGGATTCAACCTTTCAACAGTAGGCGGAGATACTGAGCCTGCACAGGTTGCAGAAAGCTGCGGACTTCATGAAGCTGTTGCAAAAGGTAAAGAGCTTATAGGATGGGATGAAAAATATCCAGGAAAACAGATAGAACCTAATAAATATTCAGGAGTTGGGGTTGCACTTTCAATGCAGGGATCAGGTATCCCAAGAGTCGACTCGGCATCAGCTACAGTTAAATTCCAAGAACAGGGATTCTTCACACTTCTTCTTGGAGCAGCTGATATCGGAACAGGAAGTGACACTATCCTTAGACAGATAGCGGCAGACGCTATAGGTGTATCAGAAGACAGAATAAGAGTTTATTCATCAGATACAGACGTTACTCCTTTCGACGTTGGTGCGTATGCGTCAAGTACGACTTACGTTTCAGGAAACGCTACTAAAGAAGCAGGAAGACTTGCTAGAGAAGCATTATTCAGAGAAGCTGCAAGAGTTCTTAAAACTGATGAAGACGATCTTGATTTCGACGGAGATCAGTTCTCATCGAAAAAAGATCCTGAAAACAGCATGACTCTTGAAGTTCTAGGAAACAAACTGACTTACGGAGCTACTCAGCATCAGATAGAAGTTACAGGATCATACGTTCCTCAGAAAGCTGCGAGCCCTTATATGGCTTGTTTCGTAGAAATAGAAGTTGATACAGAGACTGGAGTTATCGATGTTCCTAATTTAGTAGGAGTTGTTGACTGCGGTACACCAATCAACCCTAAACTTGCAAGAGTTCAGACTGAAGGCGGAATGATTCAGGGACTTGGACTTGCAATAATGGAAGAAGTACACTATGACAGCGTTGGAAGATTTGCGAACCCAAGCTTAATGGAGTACAAGATACCAGCAAGAGACGATATGAGAACTAATGTTCAAGTTGATTTCACAGACACTTATGAGCCGACAGGACCTTATGGAGCTAAATCTATAGGAGAGGTTGTTCTTAACCCAGTTCCGCCAGCAGTTCAGGAAGCACTTTACAATGCAGTTGGAATCTGGATTACAGATCTTCCAATAACTCCTGAAAAAGTTCTGAGAGCGCTTAAAGAAAAAGAAGAAAAAGAAAAAGCGGAAGCTTAATAATATATAAAAAAATAGACGGCGAATTGTTCGCTGTCTATTTTTTTGTGTTTAAAAGAAAATTACCTGGGTAAATATATAGATATAGAAATTGAAAAACAATGGAGGTAATAATTTATGATATCACAAAAATTAGCAGACGCATTAAATGAACAAATGAACTATGAATTTGCATCAGCACATTATTATTTAGGACTTGCAGGATACTGCTCAGATGAAGGACTTGACGGATTTGCAAACTTCTATCTAATGCAGTATAAAGAAGAACTTTATCATGCTAAGAAATTCTATAATTTCATAGTTGATATGGATCTTAGAGTTAAAATAGACGGAATACCTGATCCTCAAAATTATTTTGATTCAGTTCTAGACACTTTCAAATACGGTTTAGAGCATGAGCAGTCAGTTACTAGCAGAATATACAATCTTATGGATATAGCTACTTCAGAAAAAGAGTATGCTACAGTAAGTTTCCTACAATGGTTCGTAGATGAGCAGATAGAAGAAGAAGCTACTATGAAAGACCATATAACTAGACTTGAAAGAATAGAAGGAAACTGCAACGCTCTTTATCTAATGGACAGAGATCTTGCTCAGAGAGTGTTTGTAGAACCGGCTGACGCATAATAATGAACTAGATTATTATATAAGCAGTAAATTTAATTGATGAGGGAGAGAATTAGGGAAGTTCTCTCCCTTTTTATATATAACAAAGGGAGAATTTAGCCCGGAATACGGGCTGTTTATTATAACGGGGTGAGCAGAATGATTTTCAATATAACAGATGAAGCTAATAAATTTATGAGAGAAGAATCAGAAAAAGAAGGCGGAAAGGATATAAGATTCGTAATTAGACAGAAAGCCTGAATGGGAAATGTTTTTGACTGGGTTCAGGATGAACCAGAAGAAGGCGATGAGAAATTTGAACAGGACGGCTATTCTATAATTATGAGTCCGAGAGATATGGCTAAATCCACACAGATAAACGTAAGGCTTGAAGATTTTCCGTGGGGAGATGACCTTATAATAGGAAGTACTTTTTTTTAAGATAGAGATTTCAGCGGCACTGACATCAGTCAGTGCCGTTTTTGAGTGCAAAAATAAATAAATTTTGAAAAATATATTTATAATCAGAAAAAAACAGCTTAAATCACCGATTATTGTCTAAAATGAGAATTGGAGCTCTGTGGTATAATAAATATCTGAAAGACAGTTGAATTAAATGTTCTAAACATAAATTTATCTTTTAGGAGATGTAAAGAAGATGAAAAGAATAAGCATATTTTTTATAATAGTTGCACTCATAGCAGGATTCATACTGGTCAAAGGAAATTTTAAAACTGCAAAGCCTTCTGAAAATAAAAAAGCAGAAGTTTCAACTGATGAAAAAACTGAGAAGATGGCCGGCAGAAAGGCTGAAAATTCGGAAGAGGAAAGCAGAGAAGAAAAAGACGGCATGGATAAAAAAGATAAAGCTGATAAAAATACAGCGGAAGAAAATACAGAGGTGTCGGGAAAAATCGAGCATGTCAAGGGAGTTGAAATTCCAATACTGATGTATCATGATATAACTCTGGATCCGCTTTCTACAAACAAGATATGTGTAACACAGGATAGATTCAAGAGAGATCTTGACTATCTGGAAAGCGCCGGTTTCACTACGATATCGTTTAAAGAACTTATAGCGTGGAAAGAAGGATTGGGAGATCTTCCTGAAAAGCCGGTTATAATAACTTTTGATGACGGAAGACCCGGAGTATATGATTATGCCTATCCGCTTTTAAAAGATAAGGATATGAAGATGACATTTTTCGTAATCGGAAAGAGACTTGAACAGAAACCGGAAGATAAAGAGTTCGGTCCTTATATAAACTGGGATCAGGCAAAAGAAATGTACGATTCAGGTCTTATAGAAATACAGCCTCATACTTATGATATGCATTATGGAAAAGAGTCTCTCACTAGAAGTGTCGGAGTGCTTCCTTTGAGCGGTGAGTCCTATGAAGGCCATTACAACAGGTTCAGAGATGATACACTCAAAATAATGGAAGAGATAAAGCTTAAAACAGGATCGGATTCCTACGTATATTCTTTCCCTTACGGAAAAAAGACAGAGACCAATGATAAAGTTTTAGAAGATTTGGGCTTTTCGGCGTCAGTCGTTACAGATACTCATTATTCAGACGTTTCAGGAGAGCTTTATGATTTAAAGAGAATAAATGTTCCGTGCAATATAGAGCTTAGAGAGCTTCTTGAAAGAGTAAAAACCGTAAAGTGATTTAAACTGACCGGGGCGGCCAGCATCTGAATATGGAGAGATGTCCCGGCAGTAATGCATTAAAACACGATTCAAGGTTCACATCACGGTTAAGCTGTGATAATATTATAATGATATACGTTAGAAGTTTACTAAGAGGAGATGAAAAGTTTGGGTGAATACAGACCAAGTGAAATAGAGAAGAAATGGCAGGATATATGGGACGAAGAAGGCACTTTCTATGCGTCAGACGAGACAGACAAGCCTAAATTTTATGCTCTTATAGAATTCCCTTATCCATCAGGACAGGGACTTCACGTAGGGCATCCTAGACCATATACTGCACTGGATGTCGTATCCAGAAAGAGAAGAATGGAAGGATATAATGTGCTTTATCCAATGGGATGGGACGCATTTGGACTTCCTACAGAAAACTACGCTATCAAAAACAAGATACATCCGGCGATAGTTACAGAAAGAAATATAGCAAATTTCAAGCAGCAGCTTAAATCGCTTGGCCTTTCTTTCGACTGGTCGAGAGAGATAAATACTACTGATCCTGAATATTATAAATGGACTCAGTGGATATTCCTGAAAATGTATGAAAAAGGACTTGCTTACAAAAAAGAAGCTTCTATAAACTGGTGTCCAGACTGTAAAGTCGGACTTTCAAATGAAGAAGTTGTAGGAGGAGCATGTGAACGCTGCGGAACTGAAGTTTCAAGAAAGGTGAAAAATCAGTGGATGCTGAAAATAACTGCATACGCTGACAGACTTGCAGAAGATCTTAAGAATGTAGACTACTTAGACAAGATAAAAGCTCAGCAGATAAACTGGATAGGAAAATCAGAAGGAGCAGAAATTGATTTCCCTATATCGAGCGGAGACAAGTTAAAAGTATATACTACAAGACCGGATACTATATACGGAGTTACTTATATGGTAATTTCACCGGAACATTCTATAATAGACAAGCTTTCAGATAAAATAGAGAATATGGAAGAAATAGAGAAATATAGAGAATATGCCAGCCATAAATCTGATTTTGAAAGAACAGAGCTTGCTAAAGAAAAAACTGGTGTTGAAATAAAAGGGATAAAAGCGACAAATCCTGTGAGCGGAGAAGAGATACCTGTATGGATTTCAGACTACGTTCTTGCAAGCTACGGAACAGGAGCGGTTATGTCGGTTCCCGGACACGATGAAAGAGACTGGGAATTCGCTAAAAAATTCGGTCTTCCTATAAGAGAAGTTGTTGCAGGCGGAGATGTTGAGAAAGAAGCTTATACAGACACAGCAACAGGAAAAATAGTGAATTCTGAAATAATAGACGGACTCGAAGTTAAAGATGCAAAAGAAAAGATAACTGAATATATAGAAGAAAAAGGCCTTGGAGAGAGAAAGACTAATTTCAAACTCAGAGACTGGGTATTCTCAAGACAGAGATACTGGGGAGAGCCTATACCTATGATTCACTGTGATGACTGCGGATGGGTTCCGGTTCCTGAAGAAGAGCTTCCGGTAGTTCTTCCTGAGGTTGAGAGCTACGAGCCTAGTGATGACGGAGAATCGCCTCTTTCTAAAATGACTGACTGGGTCAACACGGAATGTCCAAAATGCGGAAAGCCTGCAAAGAGAGAAACAGACACTATGCCTCAGTGGGCAGGATCTTCATGGTATTTCTTAAGATATATAGATCCTCACAATGACAAAGCATTTGCAGACAGAGACAAACTTGATTACTGGATGCCGGTAGACTGGTATAATGGAGGAATGGAGCATACTACTCTTCACCTTCTTTATTCAAGATTCTGGTACAAAGTTCTTTATGATTTAGATTTAGTTCCGGGAAAAGAGCCTTATCAGAAGAGAACTTCTCATGGAATGATACTTGGAGAAAACAATGAAAAGATGTCTAAATCAAGAGGAAATGTTGTAAATCCGGATGATGTTGTAAATGAATTCGGAGCAGATACATTGAGACTTTACGAAATGTTCATAGGAGACTTTGAAAAGTCTGTATCATGGTCTGAAAACGGAGTTAGAGGATGCAGAAGATTCCTTGACAGAGTATGGAAGCTTCAGGACATGCTTTCAGATGAAAAAGATTTGAGCAAAGATCTTGAAACTGCTTTCCACAAGACTATTAAAAAAGTTTCAAATGACTATGAAGGTATGAAATACAACACTGCAATAGCCGCTCTTATGGCGCTTCTGAATGATATATACTCAAAGGGAAGCATTACACAGAAAGAGTTTGAAATATTTATAACTCTTCTAAATCCTGTAGCGCCTCATATAACTGAAGAGCTTTGGGAAATTGCAGGTTTCGAAGGAAAACTGAATCAGACTTCTTGGCCAGAATGGGATGAAGATAAGACTGTGGACGATGTGATAGAAATAGCAGTTCAGGTAAACGGAAAAGTAAGGGGAACTGTTGAAGTAGCCAAAGACGCTCCTAAAGAAGAAGTAGATGAAAAAGTAATGGCTGACGAAAAAGTTCAGAGTTTCCTTGAAGGAAAGAACATAGTGAAACAGATTTATGTACCAGGAAGAATCTATAATATAGTTGCAAAATAATAAAAATTAGATAATGCATATATAAATACGGCTCTTCTGTTTAAAAAACAGGAGAGCTTTTATTTATTAAAAAATTTGTCAAATGAGAAAAAGCTAAAGAAACGGCGAAAAACAGCATATAATAGAGAAAAAAGGGTGTTAAGCGTAACTCTGACTTTATTTTAACAAAAGAGATAGTTTTCAAAATATTATCATATATAGTATAATGAACTCAAGAAGTTGAGAAATCAACAGTTCTGAATAGTCCTGAGATGTTCGGAAACTTTAATAATTCAACCGACATAGATAATACGGGAGCCCGGAGTCTCTCACCAGCTGGCAAGCCTCTTTGAAGGACGTCAAAAGCTGAGAGCAGGGCACCCACCTGCGGAATAGCGGGTATGAATTAGAAAAGCAACCGGCATATTGGGAGAAGACCTTATTTGAAAAAATAAGGTCTTTTTTATTTGCTCATATTTATATTGTATTCATTTTTATTTTTTAAAATTACAGTATTTTTCAAGCTGTTTTCTTATGGAAACCTGTTCAGGATTTCCTTTTTCGTCATAATGCGTTATTTCTTCAATATCCATATCGAGCAGCGCTTTGAGAGAAGATTCATAATATTTCAGCACATCAGACGGACAGTGGGTATCTGAACCGAAAGTTATTATCTTTCCGTCCATATCTCTGTACAGCTTCAGCACTTTTCCGTTTGGAAGAAAAGAATTCATTCCGTATCTGTATCCGGAAGTGTTTATTTCTATTCCTTTTCCGTCTTTTATAACAGTTTCAAAAAGTTTTTCAAGAATATAGGAATAATCTTCAAATTCAGCGGGCTCCTTGAGAAAACGCGCATACCTGTCTATAAGATTGACATGGCCTAATACCTCGTAAGATTTGAAATTCTCAGCACAGTAGAGAAATTCTTCATAGTACTGCTTATAAGCTTCAAGAGGAGTTTTTCCTCTGAAATAAGATCCGTCATGCAAATCCTTTCTGTCCGCAGTGTGAAGAGAAAGGATAGTGAATTCGAAATCATCAAAAGGAAATCTCTTTTCTATATCTTCTACTAGATGAGGCTGAAGTCCCATTTCAACACCTGACAGAATTCTTATTTTATCTGAATACTCAGTTTTGAATTTTTTAACTGTTTTAAGATATTCCTCAGGTTCAAATACGAAAAGATCATTTTCAACATCGCCTGCAAAGTCATAATCTATATGATCTGTAAAAGCTATTGAAGTGCATCCTTTTTTCAGCGCTCCTTCAATCATTTTCTCCATTTCAAATTCGCAGTCTCCGGAGAAAGCAGTGTGTGCGTGATAATCGTGCATATTAAAAAACAACTCCTTTAGTCTAAAATTCATTAGTTATGGAATATATTTTCGGGATAGTATATAAAATTTTAATACTATAAGGAAAATTAATACTATTTAACTAATTATAGCACAATAAGATAAAAATATTGTGTTATAATAATCAGTAGGAAGTAAAGCATTAAAGCTATAAAAGAAAATTATATCCCTATTGGGGAAAAAGAAAGGATAGAGGAGGTTTATTATGTCATACGATATAATTGTAATTGGTGGAGGTCCAGCAGGATACGTTGGAGCTATAAAAGCTGCTCAGCTTGGAGCTAAAGTTGCTATAGTTGAGAAAGATGAAAGATACGGAGGTACTTGCCTTAACAGAGGATGTATCCCTACAAAAACATACGTTAAAAATGCTGAAATAATAGAGCATATAAAAGCGGCTAAATCTAGAGGAATCGTTCTTGACAGCACAGATTTCACTGTAGATATGAAAAAAATAGTGAAATACAAAGAAAGAGTAGTAAGAAAAATGACTATGGGAATAGCTGCAATACTTAAAAGCTACGATATAGACATGTTCCACGGTGTAGGAAAACTTACAGCAGATAAAAATGTAAAAGTGGAAAAAGCAGAAGGCGGAGAAGAAGTTATAGAAGGAAAGAAAATAATATTCGCTGGAGGATCTAAAGTACACAAAGTTAATATACCTGGAGCAGATCACGAAAAAGTTATAACTAGTGATGAAATACTTGATCTTGAAGAACTTCCAGCAAGACTTGCAGTAGTAGGCGGAGGAGTTATAGGATGTGAAATCGCAACTATATTCAATGCTTACGGAACTGAAGTTTCTGTAATACAGTCTAACGACGTTGTAGTTCCAGGAATGGACAGAGAAGTTAGTAGAGAACTAGGAAAAATAATGAAGAAAAAAGGAGTTAATATCCTTACAGAAAGCAGACTTGAGTCTATAGAAGAAGTTGAAGGCGGACTTAAGCTGAACATAAAAGATAAAGACTCTATAGAAGCTGACCTTGTTCTAATGGCTATAGGAAGAATTCCTGAACTTGAAGGAGTTGGGGAAATAGAATTCGAAATGAACAGAGGCGCTATAGTTGTTAACGATAAAATGGAAACTAGCGTTGAAGGAATCTATGCTCCTGGAGATATAAACGCAAGACTTATGCTTGCGCACTCAGCTTCAAAAATGGCTGAAGTTGCAGTTATAAACGCATTAGGAGGAGATGTAGAATATGATCCTACAGCTAACCCTTCATGTGTTTACACTCTTCCAGAAGTTGCAGCAGTAGGACTTACTCAAGCGGAAGCAAAAGAAAAATATGAAAACGTAGGAGTAGGAAAATATCCATTCGGAGGAAACGGAAGAGCAGTTGCATCAGGAGAATTAGACGGATTCGTAAAAGTTATAGCTGATAAAGATACTAAGAAAATACTTGGTGTTCATATGATCGGTGTTAACACTGCAGAAATGATAAACGAAGCTGCAGTTCTTATAGAAAACGGAGTTACAGCAGAAGAAGCGGCTGAAACAGTTCACGCTCACCCAACATATACAGAAGCATTCATGGAAGCATGTGCTGACAGTATAGGGGACTGTATCCACCTTCCAAAAAAGAAATAGGAATACAATTGCAATTAAATATTGAATAAAGATAAAAGCTGGCCTTTTAGTCAGCTTTTATTTTTTTTAAATAATGTATTTCAATATGTGGTATAATGATTCTAAACGCGTATTTACATAAAAGAGAAACTGAAAGGGTGAGACGGATGGTAGCTACTATAAAAGATGTTGCTAAAAAAGCAGGTGTTTCGATTTCAACAGTCTCAAGAGTTGTGAATGATTCAAAACCTGTCAGTGAAGAAGTCAGAAAAAGAGTTGAAAAAGCTATTGAAGAACTCGGATACAAGCCCAATCAGGTTGCAAGATCTCTAGTGACTAAAAGATCTGCGCTGATAGGTGTAATAGTTACTGATTTAGGAAATTCTTATGTAGCTGAGGTTCTGAGAGGAATAGAGGAAATAGGAAGGATGTATGATTACGATATAATCCTGTCATCTACATTTGGAGAAAAACAGGCTGAAATAAAATCACTTCAGGTATTGAGATCAAAACAGGTTGAAGGAATGATTCTTATTTCGGATAATGTAAATGAAGAGCTTGATTCAGCTATAGAGAAGCTCAACATGCCTTTTATATATTTAAATAGATATTACTATAAGGAAAAGTACCCTACCGTTGTAATAGACAACAGAGAGGCGGCTTATGAGATGACGAACTATCTGATAAACAGCGGGCATAAAGATATAGCTTACATAGTTAAAAGCAGGGAAGAGAATTCAATAGAGAATAAAAAACTTGACGGCTATAAAGATGCTATAAAAGAAAACAGTCTTGAAAAGAGAGTTTTCTATGCTGACGATGTGGGATTTAAATATGGATATAAAGTAGCTGAAGAGATAAAAAATTCCGGTGTCACAGCGGTTTTCTGCAGTTATGACGAAATAGCGCTTGGAGTTCTGGGATATTTTTATGATGAAGGAATAAAGGTTCCTGAGGAAATATCTGTCACAGGATTCGGGGATATAAGCACGGCTTCAGTTTACAGACCGACTCTCACTACTATAAAAGTTCCTTATTACGATATAGGAGCTGTCGCTATCAGAAGAATCATAAAAGAACTGAAAGGCGAAAAAAGCGGCGAAAGTGATACGCGTCTTCCGTTTCAAATACAGGTGAGAGGAAGTTCAAAGGAAATAAATGATTAGAGGGTGCAATTATGATATCTAAAGAAAAAATAGACAGAATTAATGAATTGTCAAGGAAGTCTAAAGCTGAAGGTCTGACAGAAAAAGAGAAGGCCGAACAGAAATCGCTAAGAAGAGAATATATAGATGCAGTAAAGCTGTCTTTAAGAACTAAACTTGACAGTATAGAGTTCGTAGACGGTGAAAACAGCAGAAAAAAGAGCTAATATCATTTTTCTCTATAAAAGAAAATGCTGATATAGAAAAAGAGGATAATTATTTTTGAAGTGAAATAATGATTTAGTGTTATACTCTTATATAGAAAGGAAGGGAAGAGTTTGGAATTCAGACAGTTGGAGACCTTTGTACAAGTTGTTAAGCTTCAGAGCTTCTCTAAAGCGGCTCAGCAGCTTTACCTTACACAGCCTACGGTCACAAGCCATATACAGATTCTAGAAGAAGAACTGGATACTCTGCTTCTCAACAGATATGGGAAAAAGGCGACTCCTACAGAAGCCGGAGAGATTCTGTATGATTATGCTTTAAAGCTCGTTCAAATGAGAGATATGGCTCAATTTGATTTGAGTGCATATAATGGAAAGATACAGGGAGAACTGATAATAAGTTCTAGTTCAGTTCCCAGAAATTACATGCTTCCGAAACTTATTAAAGAGTTTTCGGACAGCTATCCTGATATATCTTTTATAATAAATGAAAGAGATTCAAAACAGGTCGTAGATGATATAAAAGAGGGATATGCCGATTTTGGAATTGTAGGGGCGATGTACGAGGAGAATTATATCGATTATATAGAGCTGGAAAAAGACAGGCTTTGTGTTATTACACCAAATAATGAGGAGTTTCCATGGGAAAACGATTCATTGATAGATAAATCTGTCCTTTTAAAGCACAGACTTATTTTAAGAGAGAAAGGTTCAGGAACTAGAAAACTTATAGAACAGAGCCTTTCGCTGAGCAGCAAAGATAAAAAAGATGATGAAGATTATTTTGACAGAACTTCATATGTCGAGGACGGAGAGGCTATTAAGAGATTCGTAGAAGCGGGACTCGGGATAAGCATAGTTTCAGATCTTACTGTTGACGAAGAAGTGAAAAGAGGAAGCCTTAAGAAATTCTATGTTAAAGGAATTGACTTTGACAGAGCTTTTTACTTTGCTTATCACAACAAAAGAGAACTGTCTCCTCTGAACAAAAAATTTAGAGCATTTATCCTTGGCGAATCAGAAGAAGAAGAACAGGAAAAAGAAAAATAAATTATATTAAATAAAAAAAGGAATCGGCCGAGATCTGCAATCTGACCGATTCCTTTTTTATTTGGTGCCGAAGGCGGGACTTGAACCCGCACGACATTGCTGCCATTGGATTTTGAGTCCAACGCGTCTGCCATTCCGCCACTCCGGCATTCTGTATAATTGATAAAAATATTATAACAGAAATAAAATTTTTATTCAATTATGTAAAAAATAAATAATTAAATATTAAAAGAATATTTAAAAAACGACAAAAACGGCGCATAAAAAAGCAAAGTTATTATGGATGTGATATAATATAATAAAGAATTAAATATAAAAAACGGGAGTGATGATATGGATCCAGTGACTCACGGTATAATAGGACTCGGAGTGGCTGCAATGAGCGGAGAGACTGAACTCATAAGCCCAATTACAATCGGAGCAATTCTAGGCTCTATGTCGCCTGATATAGATATAGTCGCTAAATATAAAGGTACTTATGAATATATGAAACATCACAGAGGAGAAACACATTCACTGTTATCGGTAGCAGGACTGTCTCTTGCAATATCTGCAGGACTTTATCTGATTTTTCCGGGTTACAGTTTTTTAAATATACTGCTCTGGACATTCATAGGGACTTTATCACATATATTTTTTGATTTGCTCAATTCCTATGGAGTCAGACCTCTTCTTCCATTTAAAGGGAAGAGATATATAGCAGGGCTCATAATGCTCTACGATCCTTTTATATCACTGCTTTCTATAGGTCTTTTTGTTTCAGATATGCCTCAGCAGCTTAAAATAACTGTAGGTATCGGTTCGCTTGCAATTTATATTGCGCACAGATACGTTGTTAAAAAAGAGATGCACAAAGTGCTTTCTGAAAATTATGAGATAGAAGAAGACGAGAAAGTATATGTTCTTCCAAGCCTTATAAACATATTCAAATGGGACTATGTTATAGAGAAAAAAGATTTTAAGGTAAGAGGAAGAATAAACTTCCTGAATGAGAAAACAGTAGAAATAGAAAGATTTTATAATCAGGAAAAAAATGATGAAAAGATAAAGATAATAAGAGAAGCTTACAACAGTGAGCTTGGAAAGTATTTTGAAGAATTCACTTCTTCAATAAATCATGTTGAAGTCATGAAAAAAGGAAATAAAATACAGATTGATATAGTTGATTTGAGATACTATATGAATGATGACTATATGCATCATGCCTCTTTCATATATGATGAGCAGATGGAGCTCAGACAGTCGGTGTTCAGACCGTATAAATATGACAAGAGCATAGTAGTATCGGAATCTTAAATATAAGAGGCCTCGTACGGATTTCGGGGCCTCTTTTTTACAGTCTCTGAGAAAGACTTTTGACTATGAGTCTGTTTTTTACTATACTTTTAGTATGCAATTACGATTGGAGATGAAAAGATGTCAGATAAAAAGAGATTAGTCGTTATAGACGGAAACAGTCTGCTGTACAGAGCATTTTTTGCACTTCCTCAGCTGAGCACTAAGGAGGGCATAGTGACTAATGGAGTTTACGGATTTTTGAGCATATATTACAGAATACTTGAAGACTACAGTCCTGACTATATATCTATAGTTTTCGATAAGAAAGGTCAGACTTTCAGACATGAGGAATTTGAAGACTATAAGGCGGGCAGAGCAAAAATGCCAGATGAACTGGGACCGCAGTTTCATATTCTGAAAGAGATACTTGAAACTATGAAAGTGAAATATCTGGAAATGGACAGATATGAAGCTGACGATATAGCGGGAACTCTTGCAAAAAGAGCAGAGGAAGCGGGACTTGAATCAATACTGGTTTCAGGAGACAAGGACTATCTTCAGCTTGTAGATGAGAATACGAAAGTCGTAATAAATAAAAAAGGAATAAGCGAAATAAAAGTTTACGATATAGATGAGATAAAAGAAGAATTTGAACTGACACCTGATCAGCTTATAGACTTAAAGGGACTTATGGGAGACAGTTCAGACAATATACCTGGGGTTCCCGGAATAGGTCCGAAGACAGGAATCAAGCTTCTGAAAGAATACGGAAGTCTTGAAGAAGTGTATAGAAATCTTGATTCTATGAAAAAGTCCAAAATGAAGAGCAATCTTGAAGCTTACAGAGCACAGGCGGTTATGAGCAAGATGCTTGCAACTATAGTGAGAAATGTGCCTGTAGAAGTTACTCTCGAAGAACTCAAGGTTGAAGAGCCGGACAGCAAGGCGCTTCTTGAAAAACTTCAGGAGTATGAGCTTAAGTCATTTTATGAGAAGGCAGGAGGAACTGCTGAAGATGATGAGCCTGAAAGAGAGAAAATGGAATTTGAAATACTGAAAGATGATGAAAGTGCTGAAGAGTTTCTTGAGACTTTAAAAGATAAGATATATATAAAAGGTCTTTATGAAGAGGACGGACTGATGATAGGAATAGGAATATCAGATGGAAAAAAAGCCTATTATTTAGACTTTGTGAGCAATCTTATAGAAAAGGGACTCTCAGAAGACAGAATTTTTAAGGCTCTTCAGCCTGTTCTTGAGAATTCGGAAATAAAGAAATGCGGATACGATATAAAAGAAGAGATACTCGAATTTAAGAAACACGGTATTAATACAGAAGGAATAGAATTTGATGCCGCTATAGCGCTTTACCTTGTAAATCCTTCTCTTGGGAATTATTCTATACAGAATATATCGAGAGAAGTTTTAAAGGAAAATCTCAGAGAAGAAAAAGAAATATTGGGAACTGGGAGAAAAAAGAAAAGATATTCAGAACTGCGTCCTGAAGAGAGAGCAGAAATAATGTCATCTCATCTTGATGCCGTTCTCAATTCTGAAAAAAGTCTTGTAAAAGAGATTAAAGACATGGATATGGAGGAACTTTTCTGCGATATAGAAATTCCTCTGACTACGGTTCTTGCAGATATGGAATTCAGAGGTTTCAAGATTGATACTGAAGAGCTGGATGTGCTTGATGAGGAGATAACAAAAAGTCTGAATATACTGACAGCCGTTATCCATGAAATGGCAGGAGAAGAATTCAATATAAATTCTCCTAAACAGCTGAGTGAAATACTTTTCGACCAGCTTCAGCTTCCGCCTATAAAAAAGACAAAGACTGGATATTCGACTAACGCCGAAGTCCTTGAAAGACTTCAGGACAAGCATCCTATAATAAATAAAATCATAGAGTACAGACAGGTTTCAAAGCTGAAGTCGACTTATATAGACGGCCTGAGAAACGTGATAAATGAAAAGACAGGAAGGATACATTCCAAATTCAATCAGACTATAACTACGACAGGAAGAATAAGCAGTACTGAACCGAATCTTCAGAATATACCTATAAGAACGGAAGAGGGAAGAAAAATCAGAAAGCTCTTCGTAGCTAAGGACAGTCACCATAAGCTTGTAGATGCTGATTATTCACAGATAGAGCTGAGAGTGCTTGCTCATATTTCAGGAGATGAGAAGCTGCAGAAGGCTTTCTTTGAAGAAGCGGATATACACAGCAAAACTGCGTCAGAAGTTTTCGGCGTGTCCTTTGACGAGGTCACTCCGGAAATGAGATCCAGAGCTAAGGCAGTAAACTTCGGCATAATATACGGCATAAGCGACTACGGACTTGCAAGAGATCTCAAGATAACGAGAAAAGAAGCTAAGAAATATATAGACAGCTATCTTGAAAATTATCCGAAAGTAAAAGAATATATGGATGATATAGTCGAATTAGGAAAGAAACAGGGATATGTTGAAACAATACTTCACAGAAGAAGATATATACCTGAACTCAAATCGAGAAACTTCAATATAAGAGGTTTTGGAGAAAGAGTTGCGCTTAACACACCTATACAGGGAAGTGCGGCGGATATAATAAAAGTTGCTATGGTGGAAGTTTACAGGGAACTTAAAAAGAGAAATCTGAAATCAAAACTCATACTTCAGATTCATGACGAACTGATTATAGAAACGGAAGAGGACGAACTTGAAGAGGTTAAAAAACTTCTTAAGGAAATAATGGAAAAAGCGGTTAAACTTGATGTTCCGCTGGAAGTAGAAATGGAAACTGGAGACAGCTGGTATGACACAAAATAAAAGAATACTGATAGGACTTACAGGAGGAATAGGAACAGGCAAGAGCACAGTCTCGAATTATCTCAAATCGAAAGGCTATGAAGTCATAGATTTTGATTTGCTTTCAAGAGAAGTATATTTGAAAGGCTATGAAGCCTATAATGAAATACTGAAAGTTTTCGGAGAAAGTGTTCTTTCAGAAAATGGTGAGATAGACAGAAAAAAGCTGGGAGAAATTGTCTTTTCGGATGAAAGACTTCTCAGCAAGCTAAACGCAATATCTCATAACGCAATATACAGGAGAGCAGAAGAGATGACAGAGTCACTTTCTGATGATGCTGAAATTGTATTTCTGGATGTTCCGCTTCTATTTGAAACGAAAGAATATTTTTCGAAGTACGGACTCAATCTTAATGAGGTCTGGCTTGTATATGCGGACAGAAATACTCAGATAGACAGAATTATGACAAGAGACGGTTTCAGCAGAGAAGAGGCGGAGAGAAGGATAGATTCTCAGATGGACATAGAAGAGAAGCTCAGTCTTGCTGACAGAGTTATTGAAAATACAGGTGTTCCTGAAGAGGCATTCAGAACTGCTGACAGATTTCTTGTGGATATAGGAGAAAAATATCATGAGCAGTAGAAATATCAAAAAAAAGAAACAGGCTAAGAGAAAAAGACGAAAAAGATTTATCAGATTTATCATGACTCTTATGGTTATTTTTGCAGCTTTAATAGGAATTGTCCTTTTTATTAAAAGAGACAATATTATGAGGATGAAATACTCTATAGAATACGATGAATACGTTCAGAAGTACGCAAAGAAATATGATCTGGATCCGCTGTTCCTGCATGCAGTAATATATGTGGAGAGCGATCACAAGGCAGATGCAGTATCACACAGAGGGGCGATAGGCCTTATGCAGATAATGGATGAAACAGGATACTGGATAAGTGAGAATCTCGATATGGAGGATTTTGACAGTGAAATGCTTTACGATCCGGAAACCAATATAGCTATGGGAACATGGCTTCTCGATTATCTCATAGAAGAATATAATGAGAATGAGGATACAGCGCTTGCGGCGTATAACGGCGGAATTGGCAATGTGAACGAATGGCTGGAATCTAATGAATATAGTTCGGATGGCATAAGTCTTGACCATATTCCGTTTAAAGAGACGGAAGAGTATGTAGTCAGGATAAATAAAGCGTATGAAAGATATAAACAGCTGTATTGATTAGCAGGTGATCATTAATCCCCAGTTTACAGCTGCAAATTTGAAGACATATATATGAAAAAATTGGCAATATTATTATGAATACATTCGCTTTTGAACTTGCAAACTTTATCATATTATATTATAATTAATAAACAAACAATAAGTTCTTTATTGTTTGTTTATTATTTATTTATTTTAATTTATTTAATTTGCGGATGTGCTGGAATCGGCAGACAGGCACGTTTGAGGGGCGTGTGTCGAATGACGTATGGGTTCAAGTCCCATCATCCGCACCATTAAATAGTTTTGCAGTCTATATACCTGGGTATATATATATCAAGGTATAAAAGCGGCTAAAATTAAAATGTCCGCATAGAGGAGGAAAACGTTCCTATATGTGGATTTTTTTATTGCTGTCAGGGCAGAACTATAGATGAAAAGCTGATTGCAGCTGCTTTTAATCGTCTCTTTCGAATAGAAAGACAGACTCGGCGTTTACTGAAAAACCTGAATATATATTTTTTTATTCACCAGGTAAACGTTTGTCTGAAAATACTTAAGCTTTATTAGCAGAAAATAAAATTAAGAGGTGAGATAACAATGAAATCAGGGAATAAGACCTTTTCCGGAGGAATACACCCGCCTTACAGGAAGGACTTGGCAGAGAGTCATGAGATAAAGCCTTGTGTGACTCCGGATAAGGTTACTATTTTACTTCGTCAGCACATCGGTGCTCCGTGCGATCCTCTCGTAAAGGTTGGAGATGAAGTAAAAGTGGGACAGAAAATAGGAGATACAGAAGCTTTCGTTTCAGCTCCTATACATTCAAGTGTTTCGGGGAAAGTTATAAAAATAGCAGAAGTCGACTCGCCTGACGGAACTACATCCAATGCTGTAATAATTCAGTCAGACGGAAAGTTCGAAGTCAGCGAAGAGGTTAGTCCTAAGGGAAGTATTGACGATCTTACACCAGAGCAGATAGTGGAGATTGTCAGAGAGGCTGGAATAACTGGACAGGGGGGAGCTAGTTTCCCAACGCATATCAAGCTCACACCGCCAAAAGACAAAAATGTCGATGTGGTTATACTTAACGGAGCTGAGTGCGAACCTTACTTAACTGCTGACCACAGACTTATGCTTGAAAAAAGCGAAGACATAATTTACGGACTTAAGGCTATAATGAAAGCCGTTAAAGTCAACAAAGGATATATAGGCATAGAAGATAATAAAAAAGATGCAATACAGGCAATGGAAAAAGCCGCTCAGAACGAGCCTAATATAGAGATAGTGTCACTCGAAACAAAATATCCTCAAGGGGATGAAAAAAGAATAATTGACGCTATAACTAAAAGAGAAGTTCCTGCAGGAGGACTTCCAATGGATGTGGGAGTCGTTGTAAACAACGTAGGAACTGCTTATGCGGTATCCGTAGCTATAAAAACAGGAATGCCTCTTATAGAGAGGGTAGTGACTGTTACAGGAGGAGCTGTAAACGAGCCGAGCAACTTCATGGCAAGACTTGGAACACCGTTCAGCGACCTTATAGAGCAGTGCGGAGGCTACAAAAATGAAGTAGAAAAGCTCGTAATGGGAGGTCCTATGATGGGAATGGCACAGTTCTGCGACACTGTTCCTGTAATAAAAGGAACATCAGGGATACTGGCTCTGTCAAAAGCGGAAGCTCAGCTGCCTGAGCAGAATCAGTGCATAAGATGTGCTAAATGTGTAGATGTATGTCCAGTAAATCTGGAACCGGTACTTATGAACCAGAATATCAAACAGGAGAGATTTGAGATTCTGGAAGAAGATTACAATATCTGGAGCTGTATCGAGTGCGGGGCATGCTCTTTCGTATGTCCGTCAAAAATCTCACTAGTGCATTCATTTAAATACGCAAAGAAAGAATTAGCTAAGAAAAGAGTTAGCAATTAAAACAGAGGGGGTACAAAAATGGATCAGAGATTAACAGGAACAGCTGCACCTCACGTCTTGAGTACTGAAAACACTACCAAGATAATGAGAGATGTCATAATAGCACTTATACCGGCATTAATCGGAGCTGTTTACTTCTTTGGACTTTCTGCACTTAAGCTTACACTGGTATCTGTTGCAGCGGCTGTGCTGACAGAGTTTGTAATCCAGAAGGCGACTAAAAAGCCGGTTACAATATCAGATTTAAGTGCGGTAGTAACAGGTATTTTATTAGCATACAACGTTCCGCCGACAGCGCCTTGGTGGCTTGTTGCTATAGGGTCAATATTTGCTATAGGAATAGCTAAACAGGCATTCGGAGGAATAGGACAGAACTTTATAAACCCTGCGCTTGCAGGTAGAGCGATGCTTTTAGCATCATGGCCGGTTCTAATGACTACATGGGTTAATCCGGGACCGGATGCAGTATCAGCGGCAACACCGCTTGCAATACTTAAAGGCGGAGAAGCAGTCGGAACACTTCCGCCGATTATGGATACTTTTATAGGAAATATAGGAGGATGTATAGGAGAAACATCAGTAATACTTCTTCTTATAGGCGGAATCTACCTTATTGCCAGAAAAGTAATAAGCTGGAGAACACCGGTAGCATATATCCTTACAGTTGCAGTACTTACATTTATATTTGCAGGAGGGGTAGAGCCGATGCTTTACCACGTATTCTCAGGTGGACTTATACTTGGAGCATTCTTCATGGCGACAGACTATCCTTCAACACCTATAACACCGAAAGGAAAAATAATATTCGGTATAGGAGCAGGTATACTGACTACTGTGATAAGACTTAAGGGAGGATATCCGGAAGGGGTATCATATTCAATACTATTAATGAACTTAGCATCACCTTTAATAGAGAAATTCACACAGCCAAGAGTATTTGGGGAGGTGAAGTAAATGAAGATAGCTAAGCTAGGAGGAATTCTTTTCGTTATAACAGTTATAGCGGCAGGAATTCTGGGATTTGCCAATCAGAAAACAGCAGTTCTTATAGAACAGGTTAATGAGGCTGCGAATAATGAATCGAGAGAACAGGTTCTTCCAGATGCGGAAGAGTTTGAAGAAATAGATGCAGACAAACTTTCGGAAATACAGTCTGCACACCCGGAAGTTATTGACGTTTACGAAGGAAAAGCCGGAGGAGAAACTATTGGGTATACTGTGAAAACTGGAACTATAGGTTACGGCGGAGTAGTAGAAGTTATAACAGGAATAAATAAAGAAGAAAATATAATTGAAGGAGTTAGAATCGGTAATAACGAGGAAACTCCAGGGCTTGGAGCATTAGCGACAGAAGAGTCGTTTAATGGACAGTATACAGAAAAACCGGCAGAACAGCTTACAGTAGTTAAGAGTTCACCGGGTGAAACTGATATACTTGCAATAACAGGGGCTACGATAACATCGGACGCCGTTACTGACGGAGTTAATATAGCAATAGAAGTAGTAGGCGAAATCGAGTAAAGGAATCGGGGTGAGGAAATGAAAAAGACAGATATCATAAAGAACGGTCTGATTAAAGACAACCCGACCTTAGTACAGCTGATAGGTATGTGTCCTACACTGGCGGTTACTACATCCGCTATAAACGGACTTGCAATGGGTCTGGCAACAACAGTCGTTCTAATAGGATCAAACATAGTTATATCATTAATCAAGAAGATAATACCTGATGAGATAAGAATACCGTCGTTCGTAGTTGTTATAGCGACATTCGTTACACTTATCGGGATGATACTAAAAGCTTATTTCCCTGAACTGGACAAAACACTAGGATTATTCATTCCTCTTATAGTTGTTAACTGTCTGATACTAGGGAGAGCAGAAGCATTCGCTTCAAAGAACAAAGTTTCAGATTCAGCAGTAGACGGACTTGCAATGGGTCTTGGATTTGCTGGAGCTCTTACAATCCTCGGAATAATAAGAGAGATTTTTGGAGCAGGAAGCATATTCGGAATAAGCGTATTCGGGGCTAATTTCCAGCCTGCACTTATCCTAATACTTCCACCAGGAGCATTCTTTGTTTTAGGACTATTAATAGCAGGAATAACAGCTGCAGGAAACAGAAAAGAAGCTAAGGCTAAAGCAGCAGAAGAAGCTAAGGCAGAATAGGAGGAGATTTAAATGGGTATAGTAGGAATTATAATAAGCTCTATATTTGTTAACAACTTCGTCCTTTCTAGATTCCTTGGAATATGTCCTTTTTTAGGAGTTTCTAAAAAGGTTGAAACTGCTCTTGGAATGGGGGTAGCAGTTACTTTCGTTACGACAATAGCAGGTATAGTTACTTATGGAGTTCAATATGCAATACTTGAGAGATTCGGTCTTCAGTACATGCAGACCATATTCTTTATATTGGTAATAGCAACGCTTGTACAGGCAGTTGAGATGTTTATAAAAAAAGCGAGTCCTTCGCTTTATAAATCACTGGGAGTTTTCCTTCCACTGATTACTACAAACTGTGCGGTTCTAGGGGCGGCACTCCTTAACATACAGAACGAATACAATTTCATAGAAACTGTAGTTAACTCATTAGGTGCGGCATTAGGATTCACACTTGCAATAGTATTATTTGCAGGAATAAGAGAGAGACTTGAGCTTGCAAATATACCAAAAGCACTAGAAGGGTTCCCGATAGCGCTTATCACAGCGGGACTTATGTCGATAGCCTTTCTAGGATTCGTTGGACTAGTATAGGAGGAGAATAATATGAATAGTATATTAGTAGCAGTAGCTATACTAGGTGTGATGGGGTTAGCTTTCGGTATTATACTAGGTATAGCGGCAAAAGTATTTGAGGTTCCCGTAAATGCTAAAATCGTTCAGGTAAGAGGAGCACTTCCGGGTGCAAACTGCGGTGCCTGCGGATTTCCAGGATGTGACGGTCTTGCTGAAGCTATAGCAGAAGGAAAAGCGCCAGTAAATGCATGTCCTGTAGGAGGAGAATCATGCGCTGCAGAAATAGCAAAGATAATGGGAGCAGAAGCAGGAGCTACAGAGAAACAGGTAGCAAGAGTTCTATGTAATGGGACTTGCACAAATGCGACAGAAAAATATAAATATGAAGGTATCACAGACTGTAGAGCGGCAGCACTAGTTGCCGGAGGATCTAAGACTTGCTCTTACGGATGTCTTGGATATGGTTCTTGTGAGAAAGTATGTAATTTCGACGCTATAAGAATTATAGACGGAGTTGCAGTTATAGATAAAGAGAAATGTACTTCGTGCAAGGCATGTATAGAAGTATGTCCTAAGCAGATTATAGAACTGGTTCCTTACAAACAGAAAGTCGTTGTTGACTGTAAGAACCATAAAACAGGTAAAGTAGTTAAAGATTCTTGTCAGGTCGGATGTATCGGATGTCAGATGTGTGTTAGAGCATGTTCTTTCGATGCGATGGAATTCGAAGACAATCTTGCATTTATAAATTATGATAAATGCACTAACTGCAGAATCTGTGCTAATACATGTCCTACAGGGGCTATATTCGGAAAGCTGCAGAAGAAAAAGAAACCTGCAGCAAAGCCTAAAGAGAAGACAGAAACTACAACAGCATAAATATAAGAGAGCCGAAACATTCGGCTCTTTTTTATATTTGAATTAAATGAAACTGGTTTTTAATTAGCTATTGAAGGACAATGTCAGTAATGATAGAATCTATATAGAAAAGATTAGATTTGAGGGTTGAAATGACTACTAAATACGATAAAATTTTGATAATAGCCGTCATAGTCTTCAGTATAGGATCAATATTTTTCAGCAAGAAATTTGTAAATGATTCAGGCTCAAAAACAGTCTACATAGAAGTGAACGGCGAAAAGTACAAAGAAATACTTATGGATCCTTCGATGGATGAAGAAATTGAAATAAAGACTGAATACGGTAGAAACGTGCTGAAAATAGAAGACGAAACGGTTCGAGTTATAGAAGCTTCGTGTCCCGACAAGCTGGATGTCAAGCAGGGAAGAATATCTAAGCCGGGAGAGGTAATAGTTTGCCTGCCCAATAAGCTTCTTATAGAAATAAAAGGAAAGAAATCGGACGATGAAAATGAAGTCGATTTTATCAGCCGATAGGTGATAGATATGAAGAATACCAGAAAAAATATATTTTTAGCACTTTTAATAGCTGTAGGAATAGTTCTTGGAATTGTAGAGAACAGTCTGCCGGTCCCAATACCGGTTCTCGGAGCAAAACTGGGACTTGCAAATATAGTTCAGCTTGCAGTAATAGTGATGATAGGATATAAAGAATCTCTTCTTACAGCATTCTTGAGAACTTTCATAGTTTCAGTGGGAACAGGAAATTTTTCAGGACTTATGTACAGCCTGCCGTCTGCGATAATGAGCACACTTTTTATGATTGCGGCATATAATTTCTTCAGAAATAAATTCAGTCTTATGGGAGTCAGTATAATAGGAGCTCTGGTTCATAATCTGACTCAGATAATAGTTGCCTGTCTGATAATGAACAATTTCAGAATAGCTGTCTATTATCCTTATATGGCTCTTATAAGTCTGTTTACAGGATATTTTACGGGTCTTGCAGTGTATTTCTTTGAAAAAAATGCATCACCGATAATCAGAAAAGAGGGATTTTAATGAAAATAGTATTAGCTTCTAAGTCTCCAAGGAGAATAGAACTTCTGTCGAGATATATAGAAGATTTTGAAATACTTCCAAGTCGAATAGATGAGAATCTGGGAGCAGAAGCATCTCCTGAAATAGATGTGATGACTTTAGCATTTGAAAAAGCCTGGGATGCGGCGAAGAGAACTGACGAATCGAGTCTAGTCATAGGCTCAGATACAGTAGTTGCAGGAGAAGAAATATTAGGAAAACCGAAGGACAGAGAGGATGCATTCAGAATGCTGAAATCTCTAAGCGGAAAAGAGCACAGAGTCATAACTGGAATTGCGCTCATAAATCTCGAAAAGAATTTAAAAGCAGTTGATTATGAAGAATCTAAAGTGGTTTTTAGAGAACTGACTGACAGTATGATAGAAAACTATCTTGATACCGGAGAATATGAAGATAAAGCGGGAAGCTACGCTATACAGGGAATAGGAGAAATTCTATGTGAAAGGTTCGAGGGATCTTTTTCAAATATAGTAGGACTTCCGCTCGTTAAATTAGATGAAATGATGAAAAAACATACTGAAAAAGGACTTATATAGAAAAAAGCCTGAAGAAATCATTGAAATTTTCTTCAGGCTTTTATTTTACTAAATAAAATCTCTATTTACATACTTTGTCGCATTCAAGAAATTCTATATAATCTTCTATCATCTTTTCAATTATATGCATACGGGATGAAAAATCTATAATTCCATTTTCATCTTCAGCATCATCTATGGCATTGAAATATATTTTGTTTTTAAGCATTATATCTGCCTTTAGGAAGCACAGAAATGCCATTAAATCATCCTGCATATTCAGTGTTCCTGATATTCCTGGAGTCACTCCCGAAACTGCGCATTTAACTCCGTTCATAGCCTGGCCTTTTCCTTCGCCCATAGGTCTGCTCAGCCAGTCGAGCATATTTTTAAGTCCTCCGGGTATTGAGTGATTGTACTCAGGCGAGAATATCCATATTCCGTCAGCCGCTCTCACCTTATCTCTCATATCCTGAACTGAAGCCGGTGTAGGATACTCTATATCTCCGTCGTAAAGAGGTATCATATCCGGTGTAATTACATCGAATTCAATTTTTCCCTCTGTGAGTTCTATAATTTTTTCCATAAGCTGTCTGTTATAGGATTTCTTTCTGAGTGATCCTAAAAGTGCAACCACTTTCTTCATAAACCTCATCCTCTCTTCAATTTGTGATATATTTTATATATACCCCTATAAGTTTAAAGCTAATCTTATATAGAGATTTGAAAATTGACTAAGTGAGAAAAATGGATATAATATAGTTTGAGAACACATATTCAGATACTCATCCTGTTCACAGTAAAAATCTGCTTTTTAAAATTAAAAATTAAACGTATTAATTTATCATTTCAGAAAATCATATTCAAAATCATTTCAGTTTAAAACAGTTTTGGAGGTAATAATTCATGAAAAACTTGCCGGAAACGGAAAGACCGAGAGAAAAACTTCTGTCAAAAGGCCCGGGTGCGCTTTCAGCAGCGGAGCTTCTAGCTATAATAATAAGGACCGGTTCTAAGAATGAGAGCGCTCTTTCGCTTGCAAACAGCCTGCTTTCAAAAACTATGAGAGGAATAGAGGATATAGCGGAGATGTCTGCAGAAGAGATAAAAGAAGTCAAAGGTCTAGGAGATGCGAAAGCCGCACAGATAATAGCGGCTCTTGAACTTGGAAGAAGAGCAGGTTCAGCGAAGTTCAAAAAATTTAAAATAAAGAGTCCTTCAGATATTTCAGATTATTTTATAAATGAGATGGCACATTTAAAAAGAGAACATTTCAATATAGTAATGCTGGACAATAAAAATTACATCATAGAAGTCTATAACGTTTCAATAGGTTCACTCAACTCAGCAATAGTCCACCCAAGAGAAGTATACAGGAATGCAATAAAAAGGAGCAGCGCTTCAATAATACTCGTCCATAATCATCCGAGCGGAGACATAACTCCGAGCAGCGAAGACATAGCAATAACGAAAAGACTCGATGAATGCGGAAAGATAGTGGGAATAAAAGTGCTCGACCATATAATCGTAGGAGAAAACGGGTATTTCAGCTTCAAAGAAGAAAATCTTTTTTAAATTTTTCTGGAGGCGTTTTCAATATGGCAATCCTCTGATAAGATAGAAGGTATATCAATTATTTGATAAATGATATATAATATAATAGAAACAATTACAAAAATTATTTTGAATAAACAGTTTCAATAAATTCTGAAGGAGGAAGAGATGAAAAATAAGCTTATTCAGTTAAAAGGTGATAATGAAGCCATAAATATATTTATAAAAAAAGGCAGTATTTCGCAGGCATTAAAAGAATTAGAAGATAAGCTTGAATCTTCTAGAGCCTTCTTCGAAGGCGCAGTAGTGAATAAGATAATAGGTGAATCACTATCATATAGAGATATGAAGCTTATAGAAGAGCTCCTTTGGAACAAATTCGATATATCAATAAAAGATACTGATATCTTGAACGATATAGACAATGAGCAGTTTCAGCCTGCAGAAGATGAAAATGAAGCGGAAGATGACAGAGTTCAGACTGTAACGGCAGAGGACATAAAAGAAGCGGCAGAAGCTGCGGGAATTGAAGGTCCTGTTACAGCTGAAGGAATGAATCAGGCGCTTGAATACTTAAATAGAGAAGTAAAACAGGAAACGCTCTTTTTGCGAACGACAGTGAGATCGGGACAGGTGATTTCTCATGACGGAAATATTGTGATTATAGGAGATATAAATCCGGGAGGAGAAGTTGAAGCTGACGGACATATAGCAGTTTTCGGAAATGTGAAAGGTGTTGTTAAAGCCGGAAAATCAGGAGACAGAGATGCTTTTGTAGTCGGAGTTAGACTTCAGCCTACTCAGATAGGGATAGCAGGAATGATTACAAGAATGCCGGATGGAGAAGTTTATCAATCACAAGTTCCGGAAATTGCCAGAATCAGCGGCGAGCACATAGTCATAGAAGAGCTTATGAAAAAGTAGACAAAGCAGATTAGGAGGAAAAACAGATGGGTGAAGCCATAGTAATAACTTCAGGTAAGGGAGGAGTAGGTAAAACTACTACGACTGCAAATATAGGAACAGGAATAGCTATGACAGGAAAATCTATAGCTATAATAGATGCGGATATAGGACTCAGAAACCTGGATGTTGTAATGGGTCTTGAGAATAGAATAGTATACGATATAGTAGACGTTGTTGAAGGAAACTGCAAACTTAAGCAGGGTCTTATAAGAGACAAGAGATACGAAAATATGTATCTTCTTCCAGCAGCTCAGACAAAAGACAAGACAGCAGTGTCTCCTGAGCAGATGAAGAAGCTTACAGATGATTTAAAGGAGCTTTATGACTACGTTATAATAGACTGTCCGGCAGGAATAGAACAGGGATTCCAGAATGCAATAGCAGGAGCGGACAGAGCCGTAGTTGTTACAACTCCGGAAGTTTCAGCAGTCAGAGATGCTGACAGAATAATAGGACTTCTAGAAGCGAACGGACTTAACAATCCGAAACTTATAGTTAACAGAATAAGACAGGATATGGTGAACAGAGGAGATATGATGAGTATCGATGATATGGTCGAAATACTCGCAATAGATCTTCTTGGAATAGTTCCGGACGATGAGTCTATAGTAGTTTCTACTAACAGAGGGGAGCCTGCAGTTACTGATGACAATTCACTTGCAGGAAAGGCGTACAGAAATATAGTTAAGAGAATAATGGGAGAAGATGTTCCTCTTCTTGATCTGAATCAGGAGGAAGGTCTTTTAGACAAGATAAAGAGATTTTTCAAAAAGTAGGAAGGGGGAAATTGAGTGGAAATCTTTAAAATATTCGGAAAAAAGAAAAAAAGCAAAAATGTAGCTAAAGAAAGACTCAAGCTCGTTCTTGTACAGGACAGAAACAAAGTTTCTCCAATCCTATTAGACAATATGAAGAAAGATATAATAGCGGCTATGTCTAAATATGCTGAAGTGGACGCTGATGCAGTTGAACTTGAAATCAGCAGAACTAAAAAGGACATGGAGAGTGCTCCTGTAACTCAGATTGTTGCAAATATACCTATAAAAAAGGTTCTGAAAGATACAGAAGAATAATCATAAATATAATATATTTTTCATTAAGCAGGATATTTTATCCTGCTTATATTTTTTGTTTAGAATGTTTAATTTTTTGTACATTAACTGATTAAATGATAAAATAATATAGAGATTAATCGAAAAGGATTGAGGTTATGAATGATAAAGAACTTAGAGACATTCTGATGAGAGTTGAAAAGCCCAGCAGATATATAGGGAACGAACTCAATTCAGTAAAGAAAGATATAGATGAAAATACAGTGAGATTTGCATTTGCATTTCCTGATATTTATGATGTGGGGATGTCGCATTTAGGAGGACATCTGCTTTATAATCTGATGAACAGCATAGACGACGTATACTGCGAAAGAGTTTATTCTCCATGGACAGATATGGAAGAGATAATGAGAGAAAGAAATATAGAGATTTACGGACTTGAGAGCAAAGATCCGATTTCTAAATTCGATTTTATAGGTTTCACACTTCAGTATGAGATGAGTTATACAAACATACTGAATATACTCGACCTTGGGAATATTCCTATAAGAGCAGAAGACAGAAAAGAAGGAGATCCTTTCGTAATTGCCGGGGGTCCCTGCGCATACAATCCGGAGCCGTTAGCGCCAGTTATGGATTTTTTCATAATGGGTGAAGGCGAAGATGTGAATATTGAAGTTATGGAACTATACAAAAAAATGAGAAATGAGCCAAGAGATGAATTTCTGAAAGCTGCTGCCAAGATAGAAGGCATTTATGTTCCTAAATTTTATGAGGTTGAATACAATGAAGACGGGACTATAAAAGAGTTCGGACCTGTTTCAGATGAGTTTCCGAAAACTATAAGAAAGAGAATAGTTGAAGATTTTGAGAACTCATATTTTCCTGAAAAGATACTTGTGCCTTATATAGAGACCGTGCATGACAGAGTTATGGTTGAAATATTCAGAGGATGCACAAGAGGATGCAGATTCTGCCAGGCAGGGACTATTTACAGACCGGTGAGAAACAGATCTATAGATGAGATAGTTAAGAAAGCCAGAAAGCTCATAGATTCTACAGGATATGAAGAGATATCTCTTTCATCGCTGAGTACGAGCGACTATCCTGAAATAGAGGAATTAGTATCGAGAATGATGGAAGAATTTGAAGATGAAAAAGTTTCAATATCGCTTCCTTCGCTTAGACTGGATAAATTTCCAATAGAAATGATAGAAGAAATTCAGAAAGTCAGAAAAACAGGACTGACTTTTGCACCTGAAGCAGGAACACAGAGACTGAGAGACGTAATAAACAAGGGAATAGAAGAAAAAGACCTTATAGATTCAGTCAGAAAGGCATTCAGCAGAGGCTGGTCAACTGTAAAGCTTTATTTCATGATAGGGCTTCCTACAGAAACTGATGAAGACGTTCTCGGAATTAAAGATCTCGCTTTTGAAGTTAAAGATGAATTCTTCGGAAGACCGAAAGAGGAGATAAAGGGAAATCTCAGAATAACTGTGAGCACATCGTGCTTCGTTCCAAAGCCTTTTACACCGTTCCAGTGGTTCGGTCAGGACAGTGAAGAGGAATTTGCAAGAAAGATATCTCTTCTTAGAAAGCATATAAGAAATAACAAAATTGTATATAACAGTCATGACGGAAAACTGAGTTTCCTTGAAGCTGTAATAGCAAGAGGGGACAGAAGAGTCGGAGAATCTATAATAAGAGCATTCGAAAAGGGATGCAAATTTGACGGAGGGAGCGATTTATTCGACTATGACAAATGGATGGAAGCGTTTGAAGAGACAGGAGTAGATCCTCATTTTTACGCAAACAGACATAGAAGCTATGATGAAATAATGCCGTGGGACTTCGTAGACGTAGGTGTTACGAAAGAGTTCCTTAAAAGAGAGTTTGAAAGATCTGTAGAAGGAAAGCTTTCAAAGGACTGCAGAAAAGGATGTATAGGATGCGGAGTTAATGAGCATTTCACTGGAGATTACTGCAGTTAGAATCAGAAATTGAATGCGGTTAGGAGAAATAGTATGAAAGATATAAGACTAAAATTCAGCAAGAAAAAAGATATGATATATATATCGCATCTCGACCTTATGAGACTCCTTCAGAGAGTTTTCAGAAGAGCGGGAATAAAGATGGAATACACTCAGGGGTTTAATCCCCAGCCCAAGATGTCTTTTGCGACAGCTTTGGCTCTTGGAACTGAGAGTGATTCAGAATACATGGATATAGAGCTTGCAGAAGATATTGAAATAGATGAGCTTATAGAAAGACTGAACGAAAATCTTCCGGATGGAATAGAAATGCTCGGAGGAGCCGAAAAGACGGACAAAGCCTCGATAATGTCCCTCATAGAGTGGGGAACGTATGAGGTTGAAGCAGATTTAAAAAAAGATTATACTGAAGAGGAAATTCAGAAAGAAATCGATAAATTTCTTGAACTCGATGAAATTATAGATATAAAAGAAAAGAAAAAGAAGAAGAAAATAATAAGAAGAGAAGTCAACATAAGAGACTTAATAAAGAATCTTGAACTGATTTCAGCAGAAGACGGGGAAGTTAAATTTTTCATGTTCCTTAAAACTGGAAGCAACGGAAATCTTAAGCCGGAAACCGTTATAAAAAAGATAGAAGAATATACGGATTTAGAAATGGAAACGGATTATCCAAGAGTATACAGAAAAGAGCTTCTGATTGAAGAAAACAACAAGATTGTGAATATAATATAAATTTAGAAAGGAAATTCAGCGCTAATGAACAAAATAGTGATAGATTCCGGAATAAGAGAAAGCCGCATAGCTATACTTGAAGATGATGAACTGGCAGACATTTATCTGGACAGAGTAGATGATGAAAGAATAAGCGGCAATATCTATCTTGGAAGAGTGGTTAATGTGCTTCAGGGTATGCAGGCGGCTTTTATAGATATTGGACTCAAGAAAAACGCGTTTCTTCACTTGAGAGATGCGCTTCCGAGATACGAAATTGAAGCTGAAGATTTTAAAATAACGGATTACAGCATAAAAGACGTTCTGAAGCCTGGCCAGAATATACTAGTTCAGGTGCAGAAAGAAGCTTTCAACACTAAGGGAGCAAAAGTGACTACTCATATCAGCATGACAGGAAGATATGCAGTAGTAATGGAAGGAACCGACTATATAGGGATTTCCAGAAAGATAAAGAATCCGGAAGAGAGAAAAAGACTGAGAGATATTGCAAAAAAACATCTTCCGAAAGGCGTAGGAATAGTCATGAGAACTGTATCGGAAAATGAATCAGAGAAAAATATACATTCAGATATAAAGTATCTTGTGAACAAGCTCGAAAGAATAAAAAAAGAATCTTCCTATACAAAGGCTCCAAAACTGATATCAAGACTCGATATAGTGCAGAAAGTCGTAAAGGACTATCTTAAAGAAGATATAGATGAGATAATCGTAAATGACAGAGAGATAATAGAAGAGCTTAAAAATATATTTGAATCTATTTCAGAAGAAAGTATAGATAAATTAATATATTTCGACAAGAGTCATGATATATTCGGATATCTGGGAATAGAGAAGATGATTGAAAACGCGATACAGAAGGAAGTTACTCTGAAAAGCGGAGGCTCAATAGTTATAGACGAGACAGAAGCGCTCACAGTAATAGATGTGAATACAGCGAAATTTACAGGCAAAAAATCTCTTGAGGATACTGTGCTTAAAGTAAATATTGAGGCTGCAGTTGAAATTGCAAAGCAGCTGAGACTGAGGAATATAGGCGGTATAGTGATAGTCGATTTTATAGACATGAGAAAAAAGGACAGTATAGATGAAGTTCTGAATGTTCTGAAGAAGGAATTTCAAAAAGATGTAAATAAAACTACGATTCTCGGAATGACTAAACTCGGTCTTGTAGAGATGACGAGAAAGAAGACTATAGGAAGACTCACTACCAGAATGCTGAGAGAATGCCCTTCATGCGGAGGAAGGGGCAGAGTAGCTTCTGAATACACGGTGATAAACAAGCTTCAGAATGAAGCGAAAAGACTGTTCAGAAATACGAATGCGGAATGCATAGCTATAGAAGTGAATCCCATAGTAACTGACTATATAGAAGACAAGTATGAGGAATTCTATTCAGACATAAAGCATTTTTACGATATAGAGATGATTCTCAGACCGAATAGAGATATAGATTTCGGCGATATAAAAATTCTCAGAATGGGTTCAGAAAACTTTGTAAAAAGTTATTTAGAAAGTATAAAATAAATTAATATATATTATTGACAAATTAGTCTGCGGCTGATAAAATATTCTAATGTAGGTAGCCGCTCGGATATGGTTGAAAAAAGCCGTGATCAGCGGAAAGCGGCTGATAAAACTTTTAGTACCATAATTTGGCGAGACTGGATAGAGGAGGTGCACGTATGTACGCAGTAGTAGAAACAGGTGGAAAACAATATAAAGTTTCAGAAGGAGACGTTCTTTTTGTAGAAAAACTTGAAGGAGAAGCTGGTGATTCAGTAGAACTAGATAAAGTTCTTCTAGTTTCAGACGGAAGCGATGTAAAAGTTGGAAAACCTTACGTTGAAGGAGCTAAAGTTAGCGCTAGCATCGAAGAACAGGGAAAAAGCAAAAAGATAATAGTTTATAAATTCAAAGCTAAAAAAGACTATAGAAAAAAACAAGGACATCGTCAGCCATTCACAAAAATAAAAATAAGCAAAATAAACGGATAGTTTATAATGACAAATATAGATATAATAAAGAATGACGGCTATACGGTGGCTTTCAAAATAGAGGGCCATGCCGGATATGCGGAGCACGGATACGATATCGTGTGCTCAGCCGTATCTTTTATGTCTCAGACAGTCATACTTGCTTTGAATGAAGTTTGTAAAATTGACGAAGAATCGATACATTTTAAAATAGATGAAGGATATCTCGGACTGTGTCTGGATTTTGACCTACCGAAAGAGAAGATGGACCTCTCTGAGATAGTGATGCAGACGATGATTACAGGCTTTAAGAGTCTCATCGAAGCATATCCTGATTATATTACCCTTAATATTGAGGAGGTGGATCTATAATGTTAAAAATGAACTTACAGCTATTTGCTTCTAAAAAAGGAGTGGGTAGTACAAAGAACGGCCGTGACAGTGAAGCTAAAAGACTTGGTGTTAAAAGAGCAGACGGACAGTTCGTTTTAGCAGGAAACATTTTAGTTAGACAAAGAGGAACTAAAATCCATGCAGGAGAAAACGTAGGAAGAGGATCTGACGATACACTATTCGCTAAAGTTGACGGTATAGTTAAATTCGAAAGAAAAGGTAAAAACAAAAAGCAAGTGAGCATTTGCGCTCAGGAAGCAGTTTTATCATAAAAACAAAGCCTATTTATGTAATATAAGTAGGCTTTTTTTAATTGCAGTCACTTTTAAAAGAAAAGAAGGTGAAAAGGAAATATGTTTATAGATGTGGCAAAAATTCATGTCAAAGCGGGAAACGGAGGTCACGGAGCAGTAGCCTGGAGAAGAGAGAAATTTGAACCTTCAGGAGGACCTGCCGGAGGAGACGGAGGAGACGGAGGTTCAGTAATCCTCAAAGTCGATGAAGGCCTGAGAACGCTTATGGACTTTAAATATAAAAGACATTATAAAGCAGAACCCGGAGAAAACGGGAAAAATAAGAAACAGTACGGAAAAAACGGTCAGGATTTAGTGCTCAGAGTTCCGCCCGGAACGGTAGTCAGAGATGAAGAGACAGGACTGGTCATGGCGGATTTAAAAGAGCATGGCGAAGAAGTCGTAATAGCAAGAGGAGGAAAAGGCGGCAAAGGAAATGCCAAATTTGCAAATTCCGTAAGACAGGCACCGCGTTTCGCAGAAGGAGGAACTAAGGGAGATGAGATAGACATAAGACTTGAACTGAAGCTTTTAGCTGATGTCGGACTTATAGGATTCCCGAATGTAGGAAAATCTACACTTCTTTCAGTGATAACTGATGCAAAGCCTAAAATTGCCAATTACCATTTTACAACTCTGTCTCCAAATCTCGGAGTAGTTCAGGTAGATAACGGAGAAAGCTTTGTAATAGCTGATATTCCTGGGCTTATAGAAGGAGCGAGCGAAGGAGTCGGACTGGGACACGAATTCCTGAGACATATAGAGAGAACTAGAATTCTAGTTCATCTTGTAGATGTTTCGGCTCAGGACGGAAGAGATCCTGTAGAAGATTTCTACAAGATAAATGAAGAGCTTGAAAAATACAGCGAGAAACTGGCAGAAAAACCTCAGCTTGTAGTTGCAAACAAGACTGACATACCTGGAACTGAGGAGAATTTTGAAAGACTGAAAAAAGAAGTTGAAAAAGCGGGATATGAAATAATGGCTATCTCTGCAGTAACTCAGCAGGGTGTAAAAGAGCTTGAATATAAGATACTTGAAATGGTGAACACTTATGAGCCTGAAGAAATTCACGAAGAAGTGTCTCCAGAAGCAATCTATACTATGAAAGAAAAGAACAATGAAGTTACAGTCAAGAAAGAAAATGGAATGTACTTTGTTGAAGGAAATCCGATACAGAAACTTATAGATTCTACAAACTTTGACGATATAGACTCTATAAGACATTTCCAGGAAGTTTTAAGAAAAAGAGGAGTTCTTGATGAACTTAGAGAGCTGGGAATCGGAGAAGAAGATTCAGTAAATATCTGCGGGTATGAATTTGAATTCTTCGAATAATCAATAAAATCAGAAATATATGCTGAGAGGATGAAAAACTTGAAAGGTAAACAGAGAAGTTATCTTAAATCTCTTGCACACGATATGGATCCTGTGATTCAGATAGGCAAAGCAGGTCTTACAGACGGAGTTCTGGATCAGCTTGACGATCTTTTAGAAGCAAGAGAGCTTATTAAAATAAAAGTTCTGAACAACTGTTTAGAAGATCAGAATAAAATACTTTCTGTAATATGCGACGAATTAGAAGCAGAATTCGTGCAGTCTATAGGAAATAAAATGGTTATATACAGAGAATCATCTGAAAATAAAAAAATAAAGCTCCCTAAATAATCCGGGGGCTTTATTTTTTTAAATATAGTTAAATAAATGACTTATAAATGGTATAATTATGAATAGGGGTTTTAAGAGAATGCGATACGGTATCATGGGCGGAACTTTCGATCCCATACATATGGGTCATCTGTTCATAGCTGAAGATATTAAAGAAAGACTTGATTTAGATAAAATAATATTTATTCCAAACGGCACTCCACCGCATAAGGAAGCAGAAACGCCTGACAAGTGCAGGCTTGAAATGACTGAAGCGGCAATAATAGACAATGAAGACTTTCTGCTTTCAGATATTGAAATAAGCGGAGAAGAGTATTCGTATACAGTTAAAACACTGCAGAAACTGAATGATGAATATCCAGAAGATGAATTTTTCTTTATAGTGGGAAGTGATTCTGTCATGAACTTTCATGAATGGAGAGAGTATAGAAAGATATTCGATTTATGCACTCTTGTATGCTACAGAAGAGCAAACTTTGATAAAGAAAAGGTTCAGCTTGAAGAAGAACTGTGTTCTCAGATAATTTTCGTCGACTCAGTTATTTTAGATATATCTTCCACTCTTATAAGAGAAAGAGTAAGAGAAGGCAGAAGCATCAGATACATAGTGCCTGATGAAATAGTGAAATACATTGAAAAAAATAATCTTTATACCTAAAAGAATAGAGTATAAGTATTTAGGAGCGATTTTATAGATGAATGAAGAAATAAAAAAGCAGCTGAGAGACACTCTGAAAGAGTCAAGATATGGACACAGTCTGAGAGTTGCAGACCGCGCTGCGGAACTTGCTGAAATTTTCGGCGAAGATTCTGACAAAGCTTATACTGCAGGCCTTCTGCATGATATAGGAAAAGTCAGAGATGAAGATACTATGTTGAAAATATGCAGTAACTTTGATATAATTTTAAAAGAAAAAATCAGAGAAGATAAAGTTAATCTTCACTGTGAATTTGGCAAGCTCATAGCTCAGAAGGTTTATGGAATAGATGACGAGGATATACTCAATTCAATAAGATACCATACAACAGGAAGAGAAAATATGAGCCGACTTGAAAAAATAATATATCTAGCAGATTATACAGAATACGGAAGGAAATTTGAAGGGGTAGAGGAAGCCAGAGAACTTTCGGAGAGAAATCTTGATGAAGCTATGGTTCATGTTTTAGAAAATACGATTGTGCACTTAATTGATTCAGGAAAGATTCTCCATTTAGATACTGTAAGAGCTAGAAACTTTTTAATAAAGGAAAGGCTTGGAGGAAAACAATGAAAAGATTCGTACTTATGTTTCTATCCTGGGTTGTAATCTTCTCTTTGATAGTAGTTGGATTTTTCTATATTAAAAACAGAGAAGGCACGGGAATAGAAGAAACTGAGATTCCTGAAAATGTTGAGGAAGTTGAAGCGCCAGATGAAGATCTGACTTTCGTAATGATGGGTGTCGACGCGAAAGGCGAAGAGGACACTATGGGGCAGAGAACAGATACTATAATGCTGTGCAAATATTTCAGCGATACTCATAAACTTTCAGTTATGTCTATACCGAGAGATACTCTTGTTGAAATTCCCGGGTACGGAGAAGATAAGATTAACCATGCTCATGCATTTGACGGGCCTGAGCTCACACTCGAAACGATAAATCAGACTTTCGATATGAATGTAAAGTATTATGTGAGAGTGGATTACGATGTTGTAAAGGAAGTAGTGGATGCCATAAACGGTGTTGAAGTAGATGTTCCTGTAGACATGCATTATGAAGATCCTTATGCGGATCCTCCGTTAAAAATAGATTTGAAAAAAGGAAAACAGACACTAGATGGAAAAAAAGCTCTTCAGTTTCTGAGATTCAGATCAGGATATCCTGATCAGGATTTAGGAAGAATTAGAGCGCAGCAGGCATTTGTCCAGGCAGTTCTTGAAAAAGCGAAGAACCCTATATATATTTTAAAAGCGCCTGTAATCCTGAAAGCGACTAGCGAGAATATAGATACTAATATGTCAGTGAGCACAATTCTTTCATACGTTACGGCTGTAACTAAAATCAGCATGGACAATACTCAGTTTGAAACGCTTCCGGCAGATCCGACTATGATTGACGGAATCTCTTATATGATAATGAGATATGGTGAAGCAGAAGAAATGATTCATGACTTGTTCGAAGTGAGAAAAGTCCAGAAAGAAAATGACGAAGATGAAGAAACTGAAGAAGGAACACAGAATACAGACGGAACAGATTATACAGATGACAGTTCAGGAGAATATTACTATGATGACGGCCAGGGTTATGACGGCAGTCAGCAGTATTACGACAATTCCGGAATGTATTACGACAACCAGGGATATGGATATTAATATACTGATTACAAGGGAGAGAATAGATTTTGAAATTTAATCAGGAAATAAACACTATTATATCTGCGGCTGAGGATAAGAAAGCTTTCGATATAAAAGTGATAGATTTAAGAGGAATGAGTTCGATAACGGACTTTTATATAATAATGAGTGCAAACTCAGACAGACAGGTTGCAGCTATAGGGAATGAAATAGAAGACAGAATGACTAAAGAAGAAATAGAGCCTATAAGTACAGAAGGATACAGAACTGGAAGATGGGTTATTCTGGATTACGGCGACGAGATAGTTCACATATTCCAGAAAGATGAAAGGGAATTCTACAACCTTGAAAAGCTGTGGCTTGATGCCGAATCATACGACATAGACTAGTAAAAGATATAAGGAGGAAAATAATATGTCAGAAGTAATATCAACAAAAAAAGCGCCAGGAGCAATAGGACCTTATTCACAAGGAATGAAATCAGGAAATATGATTTTCACTTCAGGTCAGTTAGGATTAAATCCTGAAACAGGAGAACTTGAAAACTCAGATATAAGAAAGGAAGCGAAACAGTCGCTTGAAAATCTTAAAGCAGTTATAGAGGCTGCTGGAGGATCTCTTAACGACGTTATAAAAACTACTGTGTTCATAAAAGATATGAATCAGTTTGGAGATATAAACGAAGTTTATGGTGAGTATTTCTCAGATAATAAGCCGGCTAGATCTTGTGTTGAAGTTGCAAGACTTCCTAAAGACGGAAATATAGAAATAGAAGCAGTAGCATTAGTAAAATAAATATAAAAAAAGCCTCCACTTTCTGGAGGCTTTCATTTTAAAATAAATTCAAATTAATTTTTATCATCTTTTTTCAGAGTTTCGCTCTGTCTCTTTTTCATATTGCGCTTTCTTATGAACATTCTCACAGAAGCAATTATTAAAATTATTATGATTCCTATAATAAGAATGCTTAGAAATATATTTACATGAGACACTTCATTGAGCTTATCTACAGATGAACTGTCAGTATTTTTCTTTCCTTTTAGAAAAGCTTCAAGGCCTTTCTTGTCTTCTAATGCGTTGACATCAGTTCTTGCAATTTCATTTCCATTCTGAGTGAATACGACTTCTCCTACTTTATCGCCTTCATAGTAAACTTCATCTAGTACAGCTTCGTCAGGAATAAATTCTTTTTCAATTCCGAATCTTTCAAATACATCCGGACTTTCATTTACAATAGTTTCATATTTAAAATCATGTTTAATATCATTCGGAACTTTCACTATTAAATCCTTATCATCGTATTTAAAAGCCAGTTCATCGTCTTTGTAAAGAATAGTTTCATGGCTGAACTGGTCGAATGCGTAATTCAGAAGTTTTTGAGAATCAATATAGACATTGTTGAGGTTTGAGTGCATAACTACTGCTATGTATTCATTGTCTCCTCTTTTAGCAGATGACACCAGACAGTTCTGAGCATCATCAGTATATCCCGTCTTGACTCCTGTTATTCCCTCATACTTCATAGGAACTTCATTTCCGTCGACATTTATCATTTTGTCGCTGTAAAGAAGCTTATTCGAATTCAGAAGATATCTTCCTTCAGTTTTTTTGTTCGTAGGCGGTATATATCCTTCCACTTTTGAAACAAAGTATCTGAAATATCCGTTTTTAAGTCCGTACTGCGCCATTTTAGCAAGATCATAGGCTGTAGTAGTATGCTCTTTGTCAGGCAGTCCGCTCGGATTTCTGTAGTGTGTGTTTACAGCGCCTATTTCTTTGGCTTTAGAATTCATCATGTCGCTGAAACCTTCTATAGTGCCTCCTATATGTCTCGCAATAACCATAGCCGCATCATTGGCCGAATTGAGCATTAAAGCTTCCATAAGCTGTTCCATAGTCAGTTCTTCGCCTGCTTCAAGGGCTATATGGCCTCCCCATACTTCGACAGGAGTCTTATCATCGACGATTACCTTGTCTGTCATTTCAGAGTTCTCAAGAGCGACTATCGCAGTGAGTATCTTAGTAGTGCTTGCAGGATACATAATTTTGTCTTTTTCCTTATCGTAAAGAACCTGTCCAGTTTCAGCATTTATAATGACTCCAGTATCACCGAATATCTCAGGTTCAGCAAATGACTGACCTGCTGTAATTATAAGAATAGCTGAGCAGAGAACAGCAGATATAATTTTTTTAAACAAATAATCCCCTCCCTTTAAAATAAAATTTCTAAAAATATTATAACACATATTGCATGAATAAAATGTTCATAAAAGATAAATACAAAACAAGAGTGACAGGAGTGAGAACGTGAACTTTACAAAAAAAATTCATATAGCTGTACTGATAATAGGAATGAGCGCTGTATTCGGCTATTTCAAGCTGAAAGACGTCCAGTCGGATACAGATTCAATGGAATATTATGAAGAAATTTCTGAAGACTTTGAAGATGAAAAACTGAAAGATAATGAGAATGCAGAAGGTTCAGAGTCAGAAAAAAGGAGTGAATCTGACAAACCTGATGAAAATAGTAGTATAATAGTAGATATAAAGGGCGCTGTTGCAAGTCCCGGAATAATTGAGGCGGAATCAGGATGCAGAATAGCAGACATAGTAAGTCTTTCCGGAGGTTTTACTGACAATGCCGATATAAATGCTGTGAATCTGGCTAAAACGGTTGAAGATGAGGATATGATATATATTCCCTTCAAAGGAGAAAAAACTGAATCCGGGGAGTCATATTATGAATATTCTGATTCAGAGAGCAGAAAACCGGATAAGAATGATAATAGCGGGGATACTGTAAATATAAACACTGCTGATAAGGAAGAACTTAAAAAACTCAATGGAGTGGGAGATGCGACGGCTGAAAAAATAATTGACTATAGAGAAGAAAATAAATTTGAATGTCCTGAAGATATAATGAATGTCTCGGGAATTGGAGAAAAAAAGTTTGAATCAATGAAGGATTTTATAACAGTTAAATAATATTCTGAATTTCATTAGCATTCAGAGTATTGAAAATAAAAGAGGAACGGGTGAGATAAATGGCAGAACAGAAAAGACTGACAGAACTTACTAAAACTTCGGGGTGAGCGGCGAAAATAGGTCCTGATACCCTGGCACAGGTTCTGTGTCAGCTACCAAACCCGTATGCAGATGAAAGACTCCTTGTGGGTATTGAAACATCTGATGATGCGGCAGTTTATAAGATAAACGACGAACAGGCAATAGTGCTTACACTTGATTTCTTTACGCCTGTAGTCGACGATCCGTACACTTACGGAAAAATAGCGGCGGCAAACTCTCTCAGTGACGTTTATGCAATGGGAGCAGATCCGAGTCTTGCTATGAATCTGATATGTTTTCCAAACTGTCTCAGTCCTGATATAATGGCAGAGATACTGAAGGGCGGGCATGATAAAATAGTCGAAGCAGGAGCTCTTCTAGTAGGAGGACATACAGTTCAGGATGATGAGCCTAAATACGGCCTGTGCGCTGTAGGGTTTATGAGTCCTGAAGATGTTATGAAGAACAGTGAAGCAAAAGAAGGAGATATACTCGTAATAACGAAACCTGTAGGAGTGGGAATCGTTAATGCGGCTATAAAAGGACAGATTGCAGAGCCGGAATCCTATGACGATGCAGTTAAAAACATGAGCTGTCTGAACAAGTTTGCAAAAGATGCGATGATGAAGGTAGGAGCTAATGCGTGTACAGACGTGACAGGCTTCGGACTTCTCGGACACTCTCTGGAGATGGCTGAAGGAAGCGGAGTCACTATAGTTCTTGATTCAGACAGGATTCCTCTTATAAAAGGAGCGCTGGATCTTGCGATGTTCGGATTAGTTCCGGAAGGGGCTTATGCAAATGCGAGATTTATAGGCGACAAGGTTAAATTTGCAGACAGCGTGAAACAGGAACTTAGAGATTTGATGTTTGATCCTCAGACATCAGGAGGACTTCTGATATCTCTTGAAGCTGATAAAGTGGATGAACTTCTGAAAGAGCTTGAAGGTTCTCCGACTGAATATGCTGTAATAGGAAGAGTTGAGAAAAAAGGAGATTACGATATAATAGTAAATTAACTGCAGAGAAAAGGTGGTATAGTATTGAAAAATCTTTATAGCAGAATACCTAAAGTAGATCAGATTATAGAAGATGAGAGAATAAAAGAACTTATAGATGAGACTTCTAGAGATTTAGTAATTGAATCTATAAGAGAGAGTTTAGATGAAATAAGAGTGAAGATAAGAATGGGATTAGATATATCCCGTGATGAATTCAGAATAGAGACAGTTGTTCAGAAGACGCTTTCTAAAGCTAAAGATAAATATGAATTTAAATTTAAAAATGTAATAAATGCTACAGGAACAGTCATTCATACGAATCTGGGAAGATCTCTTATGAATGATGAAGTTCTCGAGCATGTTTTCAATATGACAAAATACTATTCGAATCTTGAGTTCAATCTAGAAACTGGAAAGAGAGGCTCGAGATACGATACTGTAGTGGAACTGATAAAGAGAATAACAGGAGCAGAAGACGCCCTTGTAGTCAATAACAACGCTGCAGCTGTGATACTCGCTCTTTCATCATGGGGTGACGGAAAAGAAGTCATCACATCCAGAGGAGAGCTTGTTGAAATAGGCGGAAGTTTCAGAATACCGGAAGTTATGGAGCAGAGCGGCGCGAAACTCATAGCAGTCGGAGCTACTAACAAGACACATCTCAGAGACTATGAAAGAGCCATAAATGAAAATACAGGAGCTCTGCTCAAAGTTCATACGAGCAATTACAGAATAGTAGGATTTTCAGAATCTGTGAGTCTTGAAGAGCTGGTTGAGCTTGGAGAAAAAAAGGGCATACCTGTTATAGAAGATCTTGGAAGCGGTGTTCTGATAAATCTTGAAAAGTACGGTTTGGAATATGAACCTACAGTTCAGGAGTCGGTCGAGGCCGGAGTTGATATAATAACTTTCAGCGGAGATAAGCTTCTGGGAGGACCTCAGGCAGGGATAATAATAGGAAACAGCAGATATATAAACTCCATGAAAACACATCCGCTGAACAGAGCTTTCAGAATAGATAAATTTACAATAGCGGCTCTTGAAGCCACACTGAGATATTATCTGGACGAAAAGGAAGCTGTTGAAAAGATTCCTACAGTGAGAATGCTGACTCAGGATATAGACGATATAGAAAAGAGAGCGAAAAAATTTGCTGAAGGAGTAAATAAAGACAGAATAAATGTAGAAATAACAGATAATTTTTCTCAAGTTGGAGGGGGATCGATGCCTCTGGAGAGACTGGCTACGAAAACGGTTAAGATAGATTCTGACACTGTTAAAATTTCTCAGCTTGAAAGAAGCATGAGACAGCTTGAACTTCCTATAATAGGAAGAGTTTTTAAAGACTCACTTTATCTGGATTTCAGAACCGTGTTCGATGAACAGATAGAAGAGATGATAAGCGGTTTTGACAAGGCTTTAAGCGAGGTGTAGATATTAATGAAGAATATAATAATAGGAACAGCAGGCCATATAGATCACGGAAAGACTACGCTGATTGAAGCGCTTACAGGAAGAGAGACTGACAGACTGAAAGAAGAGCAGGAAAGAGGAATATCCATAGAGCTCGGCTTTACGTATTTCGATCTTCCTGACGGCACGAGAGCGGGAATAGTGGATGTCCCGGGTCACGAGAGATTTATAAAGAGCATGCTGGCAGGAGTTACAGGAATTGACATAGTAATGCTTGTAATAGCTGCGGATGAGGGAATAATGCCTCAGACTAAGGAGCATTTAGATATTCTGAATCTCCTTGGACTTGAAAATGGAATAATAGTCTTGACTAAATGCGGAATGACAGATCCTGAATGGAGAGAGCTTGTAAAAGAAGATATAAGAGAAAGAGTAGAAGGAACTTTCCTTGAAGATTCTGATATAGTCGAAGTCGATTCCATAGATAAGACGGGAATTCCTGAACTTATAGAAAAAATTCAGGAAATGGTTAAAATCACTGAAGACAAGAAAGTATTCGGAAATCCGAAACTGCCTGTAGACAGAGCATTTACTATTTCGGGATTTGGAACTGTAGTTACGGGAACTCTTGTTTCGGGAACATTCAACATAGGTGATGAAATAAATATATATCCTAAAGAACTGGAAGGAAAGATAAGAAATCTTCAGGTTCACAATGAGGATGTGGAAAGAGCTTATGCGGGCCAGAGAGTCGCAATAAATATATCGGGAGTTAAAAAGTCTGAAATAGACAGAGGAGATGTAATCGCTCTGAAAGACACTATGGAGCCTACAATGATGCTTGACGTAAAACTGAAGCTTCTGGAAGATTCTCAGAGAATAATAGAGAACAGAACAAGAATAAGACTTTATATAGGTTCAAAAGAAGTTCTCTGCAGAGCTGTAATTCTCGACAAAGAAAACCTTACGCCGGGAGAAGAGTGTTTTGCCCAGCTGAGACTTGAAGAGAAGATAGCTGCATCTAAAGGAGACAAGTTCATAGTCAGATTCTACTCTCCGATGATAACTATAGGAGGGGGAGAAGTTCTGGATCCTAATCCTACTAAGAAAAAGAGATTCGATGAGGAGACTATAGAGGCTCTTGAAATAAAATCTCAGGGAGACCAGACTGAAGTTATAGAGAATATAGTTGAAAAAAACAGCAATAAATTCCCTACAGTCAAGGACCTCTCAGTTATGACATCCAATACGCTGGAAGAGCTTGAAACTTATCTTTCAGAACTTGAGGAAGAAGATAGAATTGTCATATACAGTCTGGCTAAAGACAGATACGTAGTTCACAAAGATTATCTAATAAAACTTGGAGAAGATATAAAAGCAGAAGTGGAAAAATATCATGAAAAATATCCGTTCAGAAAGGGAATTTCTAAAGAAGAGATAAGAAGCAGATTCCTTTCTAAAGCGAAACCGAAGCTTGGAGACAGCATAATATCTTCTATATGTGAAGAGACTGATATAGTGCAGGCTGGCGACAAACTTCAGAAAGAAGGATTCCAGGTGGAATTCAAAGGCGAAGACGGAGAGATAAGAGAGAAAATAGAAAAAGAATATCTGAATGCAGATTTTGCAGTAGTAAAGAGAGAAGATACAGTAAATTCGCTTTCTAAAATATATAAGAAAAATAAAGTGGAGCAGATATTCGAAGCGCTTATGGATATGGGAACTATAATGAAACTGAAAGACGATGTCTATATACACAGAGAAATGTTCGAAAAAGCAGTTGAGATGATTAAGAAATATATAGAAGAAAATGGCTCAGCTGCAATAGGAGAGATTAGAGATCTTTTAGACACTAACAGAAAAATGGCGCTCTCAGTTACAGAAACTCTTGACGATATGAAGATAACTAAAAGAGTTGATGACAAGAGAGTTCTTTTCTAGAAAACAGAAATTTGCTGTGAAAGAGACTGTTTCGGACAGTCTCTCTCGCAGCGCTATACTTTAGAAAATACAAAACTAGTCTTTAAGAGAAAGATTTAACTATAGATTTTTTCAATAGATTTACCATAACTATTGAAAAAATCTTTAATATCTATTATAATCTATGATACTGACAAAAATTAAATCCCATGGGGGTGGATGGGTGCTGGTGTGCCCTCTAGTCTTCAAAACTAGCATGAGGCGTTAGGAGCGTCTTAGGTGGGTTCGATTCCCACACATTCCCGCCATAATAAAGAAAAGTCTGTATTAGAAAATTCTAATACAGACTTTTTTATTTATCTTAAGAACAGCCTGAATCATACCCGAAAATTCACTGCCATTCTAAAACTCAGCTTTAAATCAGAACTTTCAAAGTTCTGAATATGAATTATTTGACTCTTATTATGCTCTTGTCAGAGCTGAATATATAATATTCGCCTAAAAGGTCTCCCTGACCGATAACTTCAGCATTTTCTTCTTCACCTTCAGAATATTTTGTTATTGAAATATCCAGAAACTCTCCATTATCAGCTATTTTTGTAGTGGTAGATTTCGAAAAATTGACTATAAAGTGAGTTTCACCCGGCTTCATATATTCTTTCTTATAGTTAAGTGCAAATGGAAGAAACTCATTCTCCGTATAAGTTAGAAGAATCTTTTTCTTTCCTGCCGGATCATTTTTCATATCCGATATTTCAGGTTTCGAATTTCCTTCAAAGAATTCAAAATCTTCATTTGAATATCCTATTATTTCTTTTTCTGGGGCCGCATTTCCGCCATCTGTATTTTCTTTTTCATGCTGTCCGGTTTCTGAAGTAGTCACTTGACTTGGTGAACTGCATCCTGCAAGAGATGCTGATATTATTATTGCTGAAGTCAATGGAACGATTATTTTTCTAATGATTTTTCTGAAATTTAACATAGTCCACCCCGCCTTCTGAAAATTCAGCTTGAAAGCTGTAAGGTTCTGCGCATATATCATTATATCCCATATTCTTCAAAAATTAAAATTAAATATCTGAAAAGTTTTTCAAACAGCTTGAACACATAGGATGAACTGATGAATTGCTTAAAGAGAAAGAGTTATTTCTGCTTTTCTTTAAGAAATGAGTTTTTTTTGTTATAATTAGGTAGAAAGGTGGTGGAACTGTTACTCAAAAGTACTTTATAACAGGATAACTAGAAAGATTTCCGCATATACAATAGCGGAAAATTTTATTGCAGAATATAAATTAGCTACTGTAAGAACTTCGTTAAGTTTCAGGGAAGCTCAGAAGCTCCGGAAGAAGAGAAGATTAGATACGGAGTCCGGTAAATTGAGTAGCAGAAACGGATTTGGCCAAAAAGAATAATATTATGGTCTGTGTAACTCAGCAGAAGACTTGCGAAAAACTGATAAAAAAAGGCGTGAGTCTCAGAGAAAGCAAAGATTATGATGAAATGTTTATTATAAATGTCGTTAAAGAGGATGAGAACTTCCTCTACAATTCAAACGATTCAGAGGCTCTCGAATATCTGTTTTCGATTGCCAGAAAGGCTGATGCCGATTTAATGGTTATTAAAGACGACAATATAACGAAAGCATTGGCAGACTATACAGTAGAAAACGATGTAGGATGTGTAGTTATAGGGGTGTCGCCTAAAGGAAAAGATGAAAAAAGCCACCCCATAGTAAAAGATTTAAAGAAGAAGATAAAGCACAAAGTAAACTTTGTTATTGTTTAGAGGATAATGAGAAATCATTATCCTTTTTTCAGATAGATAATTAAATTCGGAATTAAAGCATATATTAAATTAAAATCGGTTTACAGAAATTTCAGATAAAAATGGAGAAAGAATTAAATAGAGAGGAGGAGAGTGCGGAAAACCGCAACTCGCCGCAATTTGGGTATAAAAATAATCATGGGCAGAGCCAGAACAGGTAAATCTGCTCAGATAAGAGAATATATAAAGGAAGATATAAAGAACGGAAAAAAAGCAGTTCTGCTTGTTCCGGAACAGTATACACTTCAGTCGGAACAGGATTTCATAAGAAATATTGATTCCAACGGAATAATAGATCTGAGTGTTCTGAGTTTCACGAGTTTTTCTGATATTCTGAGATCCAGATACAGAGGAAAAAACAGAAGTCTGATAGACGATACCGGAATATATATACTGACGAGCAGAGCGGCTGAAGAGAGCAGAGAAGAGCTTGAAGTTTTTAAACAGAGCTACAGAAAAAAGGGATTTCTTGAAGAAACGTCCAGAGTAATTCAGAGTTTTAAAAAGAACTGCATAAATCCTGAAGATATAGATAATTTTTTAGGTGCGGAAGAAGGAAGCGGAATTCTCAAGAAAAAACTTAAAGATGTAAATATAATTTACAAGAAAATGAACGAATATATGAAGAACGAGTACATGGATCACAACGATATGATGGTTCTGCTCTCTCAGAACATAGAAGAAACTGACTGGCTTAAAGGCAAAAATGTCTATATAGACGGTTTCGATGTGTTTTCAGGAAGAGAATATGAAGTAATAGAATCTATAGCGCAAAGCGCTGACAGCGTGACTGTGGCTCTTAATTTCATGGACGATAAATTCCAGAGAGATTTTTCGCTATTCACTCCAGTTGATATAACTTACAGGAAACTGGACAGCATGAGCATGGAGCTTTTTGGAGAATATGCAAAAGTTGAGAGGAAAAATAAAAACTATATAGAAAACAGATATTTGAAACATCTGGAAAAAAATCTGTACGCATATCCTTCTGAGTCTGTCCCGGGAGAGCCGGATACTGTATCTATAAATTCATATCTCAATCCCAATGAGGAAGTGGAAGGAATAGCAGTTGAAATGATTAAGCTCGTAATGGAAAGAAAAGCAAGATGGAGAGATATTCTGGTAGTATCAAACGATATGGAGAGCTATCAGACTGCTGTGAAGAGAGTTTTTTCAGAATACGGAATACCTTTCTTCCTCGACGAGAAGAGAGATATATCGAGTCACAATCTGATGGTTTATGTGATAGATCTCTTAAATGCAATAGACAGAGGCTTCAGATATCAGGATGTTTTTAAATTTCTTAAAACAGATCTTTCAGTTTTAAGCTCAGAAGAAGTTGATATACTTGAAAACTACTCGCTTCAGTACAATATAGAAGGAGAAAAATATTTCAGAAGTTTTGAACTGAGAGAAGGGGACCCTGAAGAAGCTGAGGAAATAAGAGCTGAATTTGCAGAGGAGATAACGCCTCTTAAAGAAGCTTTAAAAGGAAAGGCATCTATAAGAGAAATAAACGAAAAACTTTACAGATATCTGAGAGACACGGGAGTGAAAGAGAAAACTGACAGTCTCATGGAAGAGCAGCTTGAGGCGGGAAATATAGATATTGCAAATGAAACTGCGCAGATATGGAATATACTCATGGATATATTCGACCAGATGACTGAGATAATGGGAGATCTTGAGGTGAGTATTTCGGAATATGTGAATATAATGGAATCGGGTCTTGCGAATTACAAAGCCGGAATAATACCTCCGACTCTTGATCAGGTAATATTCGGAAGTCTGGACAGAACTAAGTCGGGAGATATTAAATATCTGTTCGTAATAGGAGTGAATGACGGAGTTCTGCCTCAGAATATGGAAGATTCCGGAATTCTTCTCGATGAAGACAGGGAAAGAATGAAAGAAAATGGCCTCGATATGAATATGGACGTAAATATGATGATAGAATCAGAAAACTTTAAAATATATTCTTCATTCACAAAACCTGAAGAAAAACTCTATATATCTTTTCCGATGTCATCGCAGACAGGAGCCAGCTTGAGACCTTCTACTATAATAGACAGACTGAAACATCTTTTTCCGGATATAAAAATCATAAGCCATATGGACATAAGTGAAAATATGAGACTCGGAAAGATAGTTTCCAAGAGACCTTCTATAAAATATCTCTCTGAGTCTTTCAGAGATTATATAGACGGGATAGATATAGATGATGAATGGTACAATATCTACTCTTGGCATATGAATAACGAAAAAGAGAAAGATTATGAAGGAAACAGGGTTAAAAATATAATAGAAGGACTGTTTCTTGTAAATCAGCAGGAATATATAGAAGAGAAATATGCCAGAAGAGTTTACAGCACGCCTATGAAAGCGAGTGTTTCGAGGATAGAAAAGTTCAATTCATGTCCTTTTTCCCATTTCATGACTTATGGAATATCTCCAAGAGAGAGAAAAAAATGCGTGGTGGAATATCCTGATATCGGAAATATTCTGCACGAGACTTTAGAAAGATACGGAAAAAATCTGAAACTTGAAAATAGAAAGTGGACAGATGTGAAAGATGAGGAAATGGACAGGATAATCGACGGAATAATAGATGAAAGTCTTGAAGAAAGCGGAAAGTATATATTCAAAGCTTCAGCGAGATACAGATATCTTGTGAATAAGCTGAAGAGAGTCAGCAGGAGATCTATCAGAAAAGCGACTAGACAGATAGAAGCCGGAGAATTCACGCCTGTAGAGTACGAGCTTGCATTCAGAGACAGAATTCCGGCGCTCGAATTCAGATTTGAGGACGGAACAGTTTTAGAGCTTGAAGGAGTAATAGACAGGCTTGATATATGCAGAGACGAGGATAAAACGTATTTCAGAGTTATAGACTATAAATCGGGAAATCAGGATTTCGATATTTCAAAAGCGCTTCAGGGACTTCAGATTCAGCTCATAGTTTATCTGGACGCCATAATTTCAGGCGGAAAGACTATGTTTGAATTTAAAGAGACTGAACTGTATCCTGCGGGAGCTTTCTATTTTAAGCTGAAGGACCCTATAGCGCAAGGAGAAAGTCTTGAAGAAGCTGAAGAAAAGAGAAGAAAAGGCGAGAAAATATCGGGAATAATGGTGAATGACCGAAGAATAGCTGAACTCATGGATATGGAGCTTAAAGAGAACTCAGACGAAAGTTCGCTTTACGATATAAAGATAAATAAGAATAAAACAATGAGAAAAAGAAGCGACATTTTAGCGCCTGAAGATATAGCTCTTATGATTAATTATGTTGAAGAGATAATAAAGGAGTCGGGAACTGAAATAAAAAAAGGAAATGTCAAGATAGAGCCTTATATGAATGAGAGCGGCAGGGAAACGCCGTGTTCATACTGTGAATACAGTTCTATCTGCAAATTCGATATAAGTCTTGACGGAAACGAGTACAGAAAACTCAAAAAAATGGATATAGACAGCATTAAAGAGAAGGACGGTGAAAGCGATGCCTAAATGGACAGAAGAGCAGAGTCTGGCAATAGAGGACAGAGGCAAGAATCTTCTGATTTCAGCTGCGGCCGGCTCAGGAAAAACTGCTGTTCTCGTTGAGAGAATAGTGAGGCTTGCACTGAACGGAGAAGCGGATATAGACAGAATGCTCATAGTGACTTTCACGAGAGCCGCGGCTTCTGAAATGAGAGAGAGGATAATGGAAGCTTTCAACAGAGAAATAATGTCTCCTGACGGGAATATAGAGCTTGCGAAAAGACAGATAAACCTCATAAGCAAATCTATGATTATGACTATACATTCTTTCTGCACACATATACTGAGGAAGTATTTCCATAGAATAGATCTGGATCCGAATTTCAGAGTTATGGAGACAGTAGAGGCTGATATTCTGAAACAGGAAAGCTTAGACGAGATACTTGAGGAAGAATACAAGAAGTCGGAAGAAGAAGGAAATGAAGAGTTCATAAAACTTATAGAGATGTTTACGGGAGACAGAGACGACAGAGGAATTGAAGATATAGTGAATCAGGTCTACAATTTCATACAGAGTCAGCCATATCCCTATGAATGGCTTGATGAACAGATAGAAAAATTTAAAATGGATGAATATGAGCTGAGAGACAGCGAATGGTATGAAGTCATAACGAAGAACCTCACAGCGGATATAGAGATAGCGAGAGACCTGTTAGAAGAAGCTCTCGAAATATCTGAAATGGAAAACGGGCCTTTCATATATACTGAAAATCTTCAGAAAGAGCTTGAAGCGGTTGAGGATGCGCTTGCTTCCAGCTATGACATATCTGAAATGGTTTCAAAAGCGAATTCAGTGAATTTCGGAAGACTTTCAAGCAAAAAATGCGAATGCAGCAAGGAGCTCAGAGATGAGGCAAAAGAACTGAGAAACAGCGCTAAAGACAAACTGAAAGATTTAGGAAAGAACTATCCGGATATAGATTTCAGAGAACAGGCTGAAGAGCTGAATGAGATGTATGAGCCGATGAAATATCTAGGAACTCTGATTGAAAAATTTGAAGACAGATACAGAGAGAAAAAGACTGAAAGAGGTTCACTGGACTTTAATGACCTTGAGCACAGAGCGTTAGAAGTTCTTGAAGATGAAGATATAAGACAGGATTTAAGAGAATATTTCACTCATATATTTGTAGATGAATACCAGGACAGCAATATTGTCCAGGAGACGATAATAAACAGAATTCAGAGAAAGAACAATCTGTTCCTGGTCGGAGATGTCAAGCAGAGTATTTACAGATTCAGACTTGCAGACCCAACTCTTTTCATAGACAAATACAAGAAGTTCAGAACGGATACTGAATACAACAGAAGAATAGATCTCAATAAAAATTTCAGAAGCAGAAGAGAAGTTCTGGAATGGGTGAATTTCATATTCGGCAATATAATGTCGGAAGAGGTCGGAGAAGTTGAATATGATGACGATTCAAAACTGTATACCGGAGCATCTTATGAAGAGAGTGAAGACGACAGAAAGACAGAAATAAATATAATAGACACTGCAGAAACTGAAGAAAAATCTGAAATTGACGACTACCTGAATGAGCTTAAAAAAGAGGAGATAGAAGCCAGATTCATAGCCAGGAGAATAAAGGAGCTCAGAACAGAGAAGACTTACAATCCCAAAACTGGAGAGTTCAGACAGATTCAGAACAGAGATATCGTCATTCTTTTAAGAACGATGAAGAATAAAGCCGATATATATGAACAGGTGCTTTTAGAGTCAGAAATACCGGTTTATACGGATGCGGACAAAGGCTATTTTTCAGCGGTAGAGATAAAAGTATTTCTGAATCTTCTGAGAGTAATAGACAACAGAAGACAGGATATACCTCTTATAAGCACGATGAAGTCTTTTATCGGAGGTTTTTCACTGGAAGAGCTTACAGAGATAAGACTGAGAAAGAAAGACAGTTCATTCTATGAATCTCTTCTCGAATATGCAGAAGAAAATGATGACGAACTGAGCGGAAAAGTAAGAGAGTTTCTTAAAAGAATAGACAGATGGAGAGAGATGAGCAGAGTCTATAAACTAGATGAATTCATCTGGAGAGTAATGATAGAAAGCGACTATTACTACTATATAGGAACACTTGTGAACGGAAAGCAGAGACAGGCAAATCTCGAAATGCTGGTAGACAAGGCGAACGAGATAGAGAAGACGAGCATCTCGGGACTTTTCAATTTCATAAGATTTTCAGACAGACTGAGGGATATAGACAGCGATTTCGGAACGGCCAAGATTTTAGGAGAAAATGAGGATGTAGTCAGAATAATGAGCATCCACAAGAGCAAGGGGCTGGAATTTCCAGTCGTAATATGCGCTGATTTAAGCAAGATGTTCAACAGAATGGATCTCAGAAACCCTCTTCTTTTCCATAAAGATCTCGGTATAGGAATCGATTATATAGATATTGAAAGAAGAGTGAAGATAAACACTATTTCAAAAAAAGCCATAAAAGAGCAGATAAATATAGAGCTGCTTTCTGAAGAGATGAGAGTTCTTTATGTAGCAATGACCAGAGCAAAAGATAAGCTCATACTTTTCGGAACGGCAGATTTAAAAGGCGAAAAAAATCTGAGTCTCGACAGCACAGAAGGAAATATATCTTTCCACAATATAATAAAAGGAAACAGCTATATGGACTGGATAAGACTTGCCATCGAAAATGACAGATCTTACGACGGAAACTACAATATAATTATAAAGAGCAGAGAGGATCTAAGAGATATCGAGATAAAGAGAGACGAGAGAAAATCTGAACTGAAAGAAAAACTGAAAACTCTCGAAGACGGAGAATATGAAGATTCACTCTGCATCAGAAGACTTGAGTGGGAATATCCTTATCAGGAAGAGACTGAAGCCAAATCGAGATTCGGAGCAACGGCATATCTCAGAATGATGAATGAAGAAGAGCACGATATTCACAAGGATTTAAGAGAACTGAATGAAATTCCGAATTTCATGAAGGCTGCAGAGGAAAAAGTGACTGGAGCAGAGATCGGAACAGCAGTTCACAGTATAATAGACAGTATGGATTTTACTAAAAAGCATGATGCTGAAAGTATAAGAGCAAAAGCTGAAGAACTCAGAGAGCGTGAAATAATAACTGAAAGTGAAATTGAGTTAATAGATTTCGGTTCTATAGAGAAATTCTTTGAATCTGAACTCTATGACAGAATTCTGAATGCTTCTAAAATCAGAAAGGAACAGACTTTCGTATATAAGATGGAAGATATAGGATCAGACATATATATTCAGGGGATTATAGACTGCGCCTTCGAAGAAGACGGAGAAATAGTTCTTCTTGACTACAAAACGGACAGAAACAGGAATGCAGATTATTTTATAGAGAACTACAGGGACCAGCTCGGACTTTATGAAGAAGCAATAAGCAATATACTGAAGAAGCCTGTAAAAGAGAAGATAATATACTCGCTTTACAACGGCGAAGCCTATACTGTCAATTAATGACTGTTTAATTATGGAAGAGAGAATAGATTAGTGATATACTAGAAATAAGAGAGTATGAAAGGAAGGGAATAGATGAGCGAAGTAAAAGTGCCTCAAAATTTTATTAAAAAGATAATTGAAGATGATTTAGAAAGTGGAAAACACGACAGTATAATAACGAGATTTCCTCCTGAACCGAATGGATATCTCCATATAGGACATGCTAAGTCAATAGTTCTTAACTTTGATCTTGGAGATGAGTTCAAGGGAAAAACTAATATGAGATTTGACGATACTAATCCATGCAAAGAAGAAATGGAATATGTTGAAAGTATAAAAGAAGATGTAAACTGGCTTGGATATCAGTGGGATGATCTGTTTTTCGCATCAGACTATTTTGATGAAATGTATGAAAGAGCAGTTCTTCTTATTAAAAAAGGAAAAGCTTTCGTATGCGAACTTACAGCAGACGAAATAAGAGAATACAGAGGAACTCTTACAGAGCTGGGAAAAGAGAGTCCTTACAGAAATAGAACGATTGAAGAGAATCTTGATCTTTTCGAAAGAATGAAGAACGGAGAATTCGAAGACGGAAGCAAGGTTCTAAGAGCTAAAATAGATATGAGCTCTCCTAATATAAATATGAGAGACCCTGTAATATACAGAATACTTCATGAATCGCATCACAATACTGGAGACAAATGGTGCATATATCCGATGTACGACTACGCGCATCCTCTTGAAGATGCAATAGAGGGAATAACTCACTCACTGTGCACAGTTGAGTTTGAAGACCACAGACCGCTTTACGACTGGTTTGTAAGAGAATGCGAGATGGAGCATGTTCCAAGACAGATAGAATTTGCAAGACTTAATCTTACGAATACTGTTATGAGCAAGAGAAAGCTTAAACAGCTTGTAGACAACGGTATAGTTGACGGATGGGACGACCCGAGACTTCCTACTATATCTGGACTCAGAAGAAGAGGATATACACCTGAATCGATAAGAAACTTCTGCAGAGAAATAGGAGTTGCCAAGAATGAAAGCTTAGTCGATAAACAGATGCTTGAGTATTTCATAAGAGAAGATCTTAAGATAAAAGCGCCTAGAATGATGGCTGTTATAAATCCTCTGAAACTGGTTATAACTAATTATCCTGAAGGCGAATCTGAACTTCTGGATGCTGCAAACAATGATGATAACGAGTCGCTCGGATCAAGACAGCTGCCGTTCTCTAAAGAGCTTTATATAGAAAGAGAAGACTTCATGGAAGAGCCTGTGCCGAAATATCACAGACTTTATCCGGGAAATGAAGTAAGACTTAAAAATGCATATTTTGTAAAATGCAATGATTTTGTAAAAGATGAGGACGGAAACGTTACTGAAATCCACTGCACATACGATATAGAGACTAAGAGCGGTACTGATTTCACAGGAAGAAAAGTTAAAAGCACTATTCACTGGGTGGATGCGGAAACTGCTATACCTGCAGAATTCAGACTTTATGACGACCTTATAAAGAGCGAAGAAGCTTCTGATAATTTCTTAGAAGATATTAATAAAGAATCATTAGAAATTAAGCAGGGATTCATAGAAACTAATATGAAGGATATGAAGCCTCAGGACAAAGTTCAGCTTTACAGACATGGGTATTTCAATGTGGATCCGAAAGAATCTACAGATGAAAAACTTGTATTCAACAGAATTGTATCGATAAAGAGCAGATTCAGACTTAAAAAATAAATAGATTGAACAGTATAAATCTCAAGAGCGGGCATATTGCCCTCTTGAGATTTTTTGAAGTCAATAATTAACATAAATATACAAAATGAAGTTGACATTATACAATGATAGGGGTATACTCTAATATATATTAAAACTAAAGAATATTAATTTATAAATATTTGTAACGGAAATTTTTACGGATGGTGATTTTAAAATGATTAAAGCAGGCATAATAGGAGCTACAGGTTACGTAGGAACTGAACTTGTAAGACTTCTGAAAAAACATAAAGAAGTAGAAATAACTCATATAACATCGAGATCGTATGAAGGACAGAAATACGATGATATATATGAGAACTACAGAGATGTTTTTCAATTAGAATGCTGCGATAAAGAAATAGATGAAATAGCAAAAGAAGTGGACGTGCTTTTCCTTGCGCTTCCTCACGGAATTGCCAGCAAGGAGATAGACAGTTCAATTCTCGACAAGACTAAGATAATAGATATGGGAGCCGACTACAGACTCAGCGACTGGGAAGTTTATGAAAGCTGTTACAATACTGAGCACGGTTCTAAAGATATACTTAAAGAGGCAGTTTACGGAATGCCTGAAATATACAGAGAAGAAATAAAGAAAGCCAGAATAGTTGCAAATCCGGGATGCTATCCTACAAGTTCTATACTTTCTCTTCTTCCTTTAATGAAAGAGAATCTTATAGATCCGGATACTTTAATAATAGATGCTAAATCCGGAGTTACAGGAGCAGGAAGATCGGTGAACGTTCCTACTCATTTTACAGAATGCAATGAGAGTTTCAAAGCTTACGGAATAGCTTCACACAGACACACTCCAGAGATAGAAGAGCAGCTTGGAAAGCTTTCGGGAAGCGATGTAATGCTTAACTTCACGCCTCACCTTGTTCCAATGAACAGAGGAATACTTACAACAGCTTACGCTAAGCTTAAAGAGAAAAAGACTTATGATGAAATAAAAGAAATATACAGCAAATACTATAAAGATGAATATTTTGTAAGAGTCACTAAAGAAGGAATCTTTCCTGAAACTAAATGGGTTAAAGGTTCGAACTTCTGCGACGTGGGAATAAAGATAGATGAAAGAACAGGCAGAATCATAGTTATAGGAGCTATAGACAATATGATTAAAGGTTCAGCAGGCCAGGCTCTTCAGAATATGAATCTTATGTTCGGATTTGATGAAAAAGAAGGTTTAGAAGACGTTTCAATCTTCCCGGTATAAAAGATACTGATATACCGACAGATTAACAGACAAGCGGGTGATTATAATGATAAAAGTAGAAGGCGGTGTAACTAACGCCAAGGGATTTAAAGCTGCTGGATTCTTCTCAGGTGTGAGAAAGAAGAAGAATGACACAGCTCTTATATATTCAGAAAAAGACTGCGCGGCTGCAGGGGTGTTTACAAAGAATACTGTAAAAGCGGCTCCGGTTTATTATGATATGGAAATAATCAATGCAGGAAATCCTGTGAGAGCGATAGCAGTGAACAGCGGAAATGCGAATGCATGCACAGGAGAGCAGGGAATGCTTGATGCTGAAAAGATGGCAGAAGCCGCTGCAGAAGTTCTGGGAATTAAGAAAGAAGAAGTTCTAGTTTCTTCAACAGGAGTTATAGGGGTTCCGCTTCCGGCAGACAAGATTGCTGAAGGAATAAAGAACAATTACGGACTGCTTGGAGACACTAAACAGGACAGTCATGATGCCGCAGTAGCCATAATGACTACTGACACTTTCCCGAAATCTTTTGCAGTAGAAACAGAAATAGACGGAAAAACAGTGAATATCGGAGGTATAGCTAAAGGATCAGGCATGATTCATCCAAATATGGGAACTATGCTCGGATATGTAACTACGGATGCCGATATAAGCGCGGAAATGCTTAAAAAAGCGCTTAAAGAGAGCACAGTAGACAGTTACAACATGATTTCTGTAGACGGGGACACGAGCACTAATGACACAGTTCTAGTGCTTGCGAACGGACTTGCAGGAAATAAAAGAATAGAAAGCGAAAATGAAGATTACAATAAATTTAAAGAAGCTCTGCATAAAGTAAATCTGGGACTTGCTCAGCTTATAGTAAAAGACGGAGAAGGAGCAGGAAAGTTCATAGAGGTTACAGTTTCAGGAACTGCCTCTAAAGACGATGCGAGAAAAATGGCTAAATCAGTTATAAATTCGAATCTGGTTAAAGCCGCATTCTTCGGAGAAGATGCCAACTGGGGAAGAATAGTATGTGCAATGGGCTATACTGAAATAGAATTCGACTTAGGAAAGACTGATATCTACTTCACTTCGGACGGTGAAAGAGTAGATTTAATGGAGCAGGGAAATCCGCTCGACTTCTCAGAAGAGCAGGCGAGAAAAGTGCTTGCTGCAGATGAGATAAGAGTCATGATAGAGATGCAGGAAGGAAAAGAATCTGCAACAGCTTGGGGATGCGACTTAAGCTATGATTATGTCAAAATAAACGCAGATTACAGAACTTAATAGAGGTGCAAAATGTTTATGGAAGAGAAAATCAATAAAGCTAAAGTGCTTGTAGAAGCCATACCTTATATACAGAAGTTCAGAGGAAAAACTGTAGTAGTAAAATATGGCGGAAGCGCAATGATTGATGAAAATATAAAGAAAATGATGATAGAGGATATAGCTCTATTCAGACTTATAGGGATAAATGTGGTTCTAGTTCACGGAGGAGGACCGTTCATAAATGAAACTCTGGACAGAATGAACAAGGTTCCGGAGTTCAAAAACGGACTGAGAGTTACTGATTCAGAAACTATGGAAATAGTTGAAATGGTGCTTTCAGGTAAAGTGAATAAGAGCATAGTGAACGATATACAGAAGCTCGGCCTTAAGGCTGTAGGGGTAAGCGGTAAAGACGGAATGACTCTGAAAGCTGAAAAATTAATGAAAGACAATGTTGATTTAGGCTATGTGGGAAGAATTATTGATGTTGATCCGGGCCTTATAAACGGTCTTGTGAATGCAGGAGTTATACCTGTTATAGCGCCGATAGGAAGAGATGAAGAAGGGAATACTTACAATGTCAATGCCGATTATGCAGCAGTTGCAATAGCGTCAGAGCTCAATGCTCTTAAACTCGTATTCGTGACAGATGTGAGAGGAGTTATGAAAGATATTGACGATCCGAATTCTCTAATATCATATATGAATATTGAACAGGCAAAAGAAAATATAGAAAACGGAATAATATACGGAGGAATGATTCCAAAAGTTGAATGCTGCATAAGCGCAGTTGAAGACGGAGTGAAGACTGTCCACATAATAGACGGAAATCTTGACCACAGCATGCTGCTTGAGATTTTCACACAGGACGGTATAGGAACTATGTTCGGCCGTGAATAAGGAGAGATATTGATTATGGATAAACTGATTCAGAAAGGTCAGGACTATATAATGAGAACTTATGCTTCGTTTCCGGTAGTTCTTGACAGAGGAGAAGGAGTATATCTATGGGACAAAGAAGGAAAAGAGTATCTCGATTTCGTATCGGGTATAGCTGTAAACCTTCTTGGATATAATAATGAAAAACTTAAAAATGCCGTTACAGAGCAGTTTTCGAAAGTTCATCACTGTTCGAACCTGTATCTCAACGAGCCTAATATAAATCTTGCAGAAAAAATAGTTAAGAACACTGCTTTCGATAAAGTTTTCTTCTGCAACTCGGGAGCTGAGTCTATGGAAGCGGCTCTTAAGCTTGCAAGAAAGTACGGAAGCATGAATCATGGGGATGAAAGATATGAAATAATCACTATGAAAGATTCATTCCACGGAAGAACTATGGGTTCTGTAACTGTAACAGGACAGACTAAGTATCAGAAAGGCTTCGGTCCGCTGATACCCGGTGTTAAAAACGCTATATACAACGATATAGAAAGCGTAAAAGAATTAGTTAACGATAAGACTTGTGCAATCGTAATGGAGCTTGTTCAGGGAGAAGGGGGAGTTCATCCTTCTAAGCCTGAATTTGTGGAAGAAGTGAGAAAGATATGCACAGATAACGATATAGCTCTGATATTTGACGAAGTTCAGACAGGTATCGGAAGAACAGGAAAGCTGTTCGCTTATGAAATATACGGAGTAGAGCCTGATATTTTATGTACTGCAAAAGGAATTGCCGGAGGAATCCCTATGGGAGCTATGATGGCGAAATCTAAATTTGCAGATGCATTCGAACCCGGAAATCACGCATCTACATTCGGAGGGAATCCGCTTGCATCAGCTGCTTCACTAGTAGTGTTTGAAGAACTTATAGACAACGGACTTCTTGAGAATGTTGAAAAACAGGGAGCTTATCTGAGAGAAAAACTTCTTGAAATAAAGGATAAATTCGATGTAGTTAAAGATGTCAGAGGATACGGACTTATGCAGGGAATGGAAGTTGAAGACGAGAGTCTTAAACCGATACTCGACAAATGCACAGAGAACGGACTTCTTATAATCTCAGCAGGAAAGAATGTTGTGAGATTCATACCTCCTCTTATAATACAGAAAGAGGAAATAGACAAGGCTGTCGAAATACTTGAAAAGAGTTTAGAAGAACTCAGCAAGTAATTAAATAAATGCTTGATAAAAAAGAAAAGACTGCGGCTTTGAGAGATATTTCTCAGGCCGCAGTCTTTTTTTATATATTCAGTCCGAATTTTTTATTGTCTATTAGAAGAAAGATCCTCCAATGAACTCTCTCATTATTGAATTCTGAGGAACGAATGTGTCGTCAGCCGATTTGAAGAATCTCAGAAACTTGAGTATTCTTCTTGCATCTGCATAGGCAGGACTCGTTCTTGGAATCTGTCTCAGAAGCGGTTCCGCATATTTCTTGAGAACGTGTATTTCATAAACGAGACTCGAGTTGAACATAATATCGGCTTCTTCCTGATAAGGGAATATATTCTGTTCTTCGCCGGCTCTTACAGAAGGCCAGTTTACAAGAGTTTCCTCAGGAGCCATTCCTCTGTGGCTGTTGTCTCTTATCATTCTTCTCAGAGTTCTTATATCTGAAACGTAGACACTGCTGTGTTTATCCAGATTTATATGAGTCAGAGCTGAAACGTATATCTTGTATTTATGCTCCTTAGGTATTGAAGGCGTCATAGCCTCATTCAGTCCGTGTATACCTTCAACTATAAGCACCGACTTGTCGGTCATCTTATATTTCTTTCCGGTAAGCTCTCTTTCGCCCGTAATGAAGTTGAATTTCACAAGATCTATTTCTTCACCGTTCAGAAGCATTGAAAGATGAGTGTTCAGAAGCTGAACATCGACCGCTTCGAGAGATTCAAAATCATATTCGCCGTCAGGTTTTTTAGGTGTGTGCTCTCTGTCTACGAAATAATCGTCTGCAGAGATGCTCTTAGGTTCAAGTCCGAGAACTCTCAGCTGAATAGAGAGTCTGTTTGCAAAAGTGGTCTTTCCTGATGAGCTCGGTCCTGCAATCAGTATCAGTTTTGTATTGTCTATATCTTCAAGAATAGAATCTGCTATCTTGGATATTTTCTTTTCATGCAGTCCTTCAGCAACAAGGAACATATCTCTTCTAGCTTCAACTGATGACGACAGTATGTCGTTTATATCTCCGACATTTGAAAGTCCGAGTATATGAGCCCATTCTTTAGTTTCTTCAAATGCGGCTCTCAGTTTCGGTATATCTCTGAATGAAGATATTTTCGATATTTCTTTCTTTTCAGGAAGGAATATAAGAAATCCTTCTTCAAAGAAACTCACATCGAATGATTTAAGATATCCCATCGAAGGAACTAGAGGACCGTACAGATAATCATAGATATTTGCGCATTTATAAAGACTGACATATTCTTCATCAGCATGCCTCATAAGAGAAGTTTTATCAGGCATATTGTAGGATGTGAATATATTGTTCGCAACTGATTTCAGAACCTTTATCTTTTCTATAGGGAGGTCCTGTTCTACGATTGATTTCATTTTCTGTTTCAGAATCTCGACATCTTCTTCAGTCGTTTCTCTTCCTAAGTATAATTTTCCGTATATTTCATTGTTTATAGAGTGTTCTATTACTACATCGACATTATCGAATGCATGAGTTGCAGCGATAACTGCAAGATAATTCATACTTCTCGCATATATCGAATATCCTATTCTGTCGAGAACGTGTATGAGCTTAACTTTGGAGTCTGAATATATCGGTGTGAACAGCTCTACGGCTTTTCCGTTTATTATAGCCGCTATAACATAATTATCACCGTCTCTGGATTTCACCTCTTCATCTAGAGCATCTATAAGTCTCGTTCCTATAGGAACTTCCTTAACTTTCCCGTCTGAAAAAGTCACCTTGACTAACGCTTTCATATTCATAAAAATAACCCCTTTCTAAAAGTACATCTATCTATATATACCCTTTTGTGTTATTCTTAAATTAATAGTACATTTTTTTAACATTAAAAACCGTATTTTATTTTAAAATTGAGGCAATTTGGGGTGAATGAGGTTGAATTATAAAAAAAATTTAGAGAGAGAGGATCTGAATTTAGAAAAATTCGGTTTGTTTAGAGGTATATCAGAAGAATCGCTTAGCACTTTCAATGAAAATATTGAGGTTAGAAAGTACAGAAAAGGGACTCTTCTTTCTGCAGAAAATAAAAAAGCTGAACACCTCTACATAGTTTTAGAAGGTCTGGTTAAGCTTTTTAAACAGCTTGAGGACAGAAGTGAGGTAATTATCCATATAAAAGGAAAAAATGATATTGCGGGAAATCCGGGTTTTATAGAGGACGAATGTGCTCATCTGTCTGCAAAGGCTGTCACAGATATTAAAGTGGCAATGATTCCTGCAGATATTTTAATGAGTATTATAAAAAAAGATCCGGTTTTTGCACAGAACACTGTGGAACAGATGTGCAGAAGACTGATAGCCGCAGAAGAAAAAATCAAAGAGCTTTCGTCTGAAGACTCTTACAGCAGAGTGGCCAAAGAGCTTCTTAAATTTGAGGATTATTACAAGATGGAGCTCGAAAACGGAACAGTTTTCAATCTTGGAATAAGCAGATCAGAATTTGCAAGCATAGTCGGAATAAGCAGAGAGATGGTCAGCAGAATTCTTTCGAGCTTTGCTGAATCTGGAATAATTTCAGTTTCTGGAAAGAATATAAGACTTCTCGACAGAGAAAAGCTTGAATCATGGGTATTATAAAATAATGTAATTATTTAATGAAAGGAATGAAAAGACATATGATAAATTTAAAAGGAAGAAGTTTTCTTAAGCTTCTTGATTTCAGTACAGATGAAATAACATATATGATAGATTTGGCAGAAAGCCTTAAAAAGCTTAAATATGCCGGAATAAAGCCTAGAAATCTTGAAGGAAAGAATGTAGCGCTTATATTTGAAAAACCTTCTACAAGAACTAGATGTTCTTTTGCAGTTGCAGCTGCAGATGAAGGAGCTCATCCTGAATATCTTGGAAAAGGCGATATTCAGCTTGGGAAAAAAGAATCTGTAAAAGACACTGCAAGAGTTCTTGGAAGAATGTTCGACGGAATAGAATTCAGAGGCTTTTCGCATGAAACTGTTGAAGAGCTTGCAGAATACTCAGGAGTGCCGGTTTGGAACGGTCTTACTGACAAATTCCATCCGACTCAGATACTTGCAGACTTCCTTACTATAAGAGAGCATAAAGGATATCTTAAAGGCATAAAATTCGTTTATGTCGGAGACGGAAGAAACAATATGGCGAATTCTCTTATGATAGGAGCCGCTAAATTCGGAATGGATTTCAGAATCGCAGCGCCTGAATCTCTTTTCCCGGAAAAAGAGCTTGTAGAAGAAGCAGAAAAAATCTGTAAAGAAACTGGCGGAAAGCTGACTTTCAGTGAATCGATAGATCAGGCTGTAAGCGGAGCTGACGTAGTTTACACAGATGTATGGGTTTCTATGGGAGAAGAAGATATGTATGAAGAGAGAATAAATCTTCTCAAAAAATATCAGGTTAATTCTGATATGATGGCTAAAGCTGATAAAAATGCCATATTCATGCACTGCCTTCCAGCTTTCCACGATCTTGGAACTGAAGTAATGCTGGATATAAAAGAGCAGTACGGAATGGAAGAGCTTGAGGTTACAGATGAAGTTTTTGAAGGAGAGCAGTCTGTTGTATTCGATGAAGCTGAAAACAGAATGCACACTATAAAAGCAATCATGGTTGCAACACTTGGAAATCAGTAATAATTTTATATATGGCCGCTTTTAGGCGGCCTTTTAACCATTTTTGAAAGCGGTGATATATTTCAAGAGACCATTTTTAAAAATTTTCATTTTTATATTCATTTCAATTTATATATTCGATTCAGTTTTAGCTGAATTTAAAATTTTTACCGATAAAAGAATTATTATATGGATATTGAGATTTTCAATCATAATATTTTCATTTTTATTCTCGCAAATTAAAATCAGTTTGGATATTTCAAATTCTCCAGGAAGAAATTCATTTTTTATTCTTTCTATTTTAGTCATTTTTCTCCTGACAGGTCTGAATTTTAAAATAAGCACTTCATCTTCAAAATTATCAGAAGAATATTTAAAAGGCAGAGAGACGGCAGTTAAAAATACAGGGACTTCAGAACATTTTAAAGCTGAAATTGAAGAAGTATTTACAATAACTGAGAAAAAAGAAGGAGATTACGGCATATCTTATGAAGCGGAATCCGATAAATACAGAGAAAAAACTTTACTGAGAATCAATAACGGACCGGAGTTTAAAAAAGGCGATATAGTCAAAGTTAAAGGAAAAATCAGATATCCCGGCAGAAGAAGAAATCCGAAAGTCTTCGACTACAGAAATTATCTAAAATCTAAAAAGATATTCACCATTACGGATGCAGATTATTCAGAATTTATAAGAGAGAGCGGCAGAAGAGATCTCGAGTCGGAAGAGAAATTCAGAGATTTAGCCGATTCTGCACTGAGCCTCATAAAAGACGAAAGAAACGCAAATTTCATGAAATCTGTAATTACAGGGGACAGCTCTTTCATAGAGAAAGAGGAGCTCGAAAAAATAAGCAGTTCTGGACTGAGTCATGCAATAGCAGTTTCCGGATTTCACACAGGACTGCTGTTTACGGCAGTTTCAGCTGTTTTAACCGGTCTGTTAAGGTTCAGAAGACGTATTTCAGCCATCATATCGCTTATGGCAGTCCTGATATACATAAATCTGATAGGAATGCCTGTTTCAGCCCTCAGAGCCTTTCTGATGATTCTGGCACTGAACATCGGGATTATTATGGAGAGGAGAACAGACAGCATGAATATTCTGGGATTTACAGGTTTCACAATGCTGGTATTCAGTCCAGAACTTTTTTACAGTCTGAGCTTTATTCTGAGTTTTTCAGGAGTCATGTCTATCTATATATTCTCTGAGAAAATGTCTGAAATATTCACAGAAAAAATGGGACTGAGCACAGTGCTGGGTATAATGGCGGGAACTCTCCCAATATCTGCATCTTATTTCAATTCGGTTTCTGTGAGCCATGTTTTTTCAAATGTTTTCGGTCTGCTTCCTTTTGCGGCGGCATTCTATTTTTCAGCAGCAGGAATAGCCGTATTTCCTCTATTTCCAGAAATTTCGGAGATGATTTTTTCAGTATCAGATTTTCTTCTGACAGTTATGCATAGACTTATAGACTTCTTCTATATAGAGGCTTTAGAAGTTAAAAGCTTAAATCTGACTGAACTGATAACAGTCTATTTTCTGATTTTCACATTTATATTTTCAGACTTCTATGTAAAAATTCCTGAACTGTTCAGAAGATTTTTCTTCAGATTTCTAATTTTTTCATCAGTATTTTCTATGCTTATGAGCATTTCTCCGTTTAGGGATAAAAATGCCTATGTGAAATTCATAGATATAGGACAGGGAAATTCTGCACTGATTTCATCGGAAGGAAGAAATTTTCTTTTCGATACGGGAGAAGAGAATGTCACAGAATATCTTCTCAAAAACGGCTATACAGATATAGAAGGACTTTTCATATCTCATTTCGATTCAGACCATGCAGGCGATGCGGCTGAAATAGTCAAAAGATTAAATGTGAAAAAAGTATATATGAGCCATTTTCCGGAAGAGAATAAATGCGCTTCAGAGTTAAGAAAAGAAGCGGAGAAGAGAGATACAGAACTCATTAAAATTGAGAAAATTTCAAAAATTCAGAAAGGCGGACTTGGTCTCATTTTAATTCCTCCAGACAGAAAACTTCTAAATGAAGAAAATGAGAATGAAAAATCACTTTTCATAATTGCAGAAGTGAACGGGAGAAGAATAATATTTCCCGGAGATACTGAAGAAAAAGCTGAGAAATATTTTTCCGGTATGAATATTCCTAAAGCCGATATAATAAACGTTCCTCATCATGGGAGTGCAACATCCTCTTCTGAAAAACTTTTAGACAGAGTCAGACCTGAGACTGCAGTGATACAGTGTGGAGTGTCAAACAGATATTCTCATCCTTCAGAAGAAGTTCTTAAGAGATATAAAGAGAGGGGGACCGAAATACTGAGAAACGATTTGGAAGGAATGATAGAGATAGTCATAGATTCAGACGGAAAAACTGATAAATACTTTTTCTTGAGAAACGGCCTGGAAGAAAAGCTTAAAAAGAGAAAATATGCTTTAATCAGCGCAGCTTCAGCTTTTGCAGCATTCTTCCTTATAATATATTTCTGGAGGGAAAATCTTTCTGAAAATTTGAAAATCCAGAATTTCCAGAATTCAGGAGAAAGATTATGAATTCTTAGAATCTCAGATATTGTGATATAATTATCTCTGTAAAAAGTGTAAAGAAATTCGGAATATGGAGAGAATGAAATGAATTACAGAGACTATTTAAATCAGCTCAGAGCTCCTCATCCTGTATATCTCTTTTACGGAACGGAGAAATTTCTAATAAACTTTCTGATAGAAGAGACTAAGAAGAAGTTTGTAAATCCGGGATTTGAGAGCATGAACTATATATATATGGATGGACAGAAAGTGAATTTCAGCGATATAGAAAATGCAAATGAAACTCTTCCGTTTATGGCAGAAAAAAAGGTAGTAATAGTTGAAGACTACAGCGTTCTTATGAAAAAAAGCAGAGAAGACGATGAAGCGGAAGAAAGAATGACTGAATATATAAAAAATCCGAATACATCGAGCATTCTGATTTTTCTTCTGAATACTGACAAGATAGACGGCAGAAGAAAAATATTCAAGGCGCTGAAGAAACACGCTCAGGTGATTGAACTCAATAAGCTTACAGGAAATGAACTTTCAGGATGGATAGAAAAGCATCTCAGAGAGAAAGGAAAGAAGATAAGCAGAAGCGGAGTGGAGAAAATAATAGAATATACCGGATATTTTGACAATGAAGGAGATACAGATCTTCTAAGTCTCAAAAATGAAATAAAGAAGCTCGCGGACTACACAGGAGACAGAGACACAGTTACATCTGAAGATATAGAAGCGGTTATAACTAAATCGCTTCAGAGCAGTATATTCAATTTAGTGGACGCCATTGCCGACAAGAATCTTTCTAAATCGGTGAGAAATCTTGAAAATATGCTTGAATCGGGAGGAGTCGTCCCAGTGATTCTTCATATGATAGCGAGACAGTTCAGAATGATTTATTCCGTAAAGCTCTATATTAACAGAGGATATACCCAGGGAGCTGTCAGAGATAAAATGAATATAAGATATGATTTCATAATGAATAAACTCGTAAAACAGTCGAGAAACTTTTCGGTTGAAAGTCTTGAAAAGGCGATTAAAGACTGCGCAGATTTAGATCTTGAAATGAAGACGGGAAAAATAGAAGAGAGACTGGGACTCGAAAAGCTGATAATAAAAATTGAAAATTACAGATAGTCTAAAATAGACAATAAAAAAAGACCTCAATTCCAAAGAGGTCTTTATATTACATAGCGTCATTAAGTTTTTTAGTTAGACGACTGATTTTTCTTGATGCGTTTTTCTTGTGTATAGTGTTGCTAGCTCCAGCTTGTGAAAGTTTTTTCTCAACTATTTTCAGCATAGCTTTTGCTTCTTCTATATCATTGTTTTCTAGAGCAGCTTCGAATTTATTTATATATGTTTTTATAGCTGTTTTTTTAGATTTATTGAATCCTGTTTTGTTTTCTATAACTTTGATTCTTTTTTCTGCCGATTTAATATTTGCCATTAAATCTCACCTCCCATGTGCAATTAACAAAATTCATTTTATCATGAAGTCGTTATAAAATCAAGAAAAATGAGCAATAAATTCAGATAAATAATTGAAGTTTCGAAGATTATATTATATAATATCGAGGTAATAATAAAACACGGCATATATACTGAAAGGCGGTGAGTCTGCCTGGATGCCCGGCAGATGAATGAATGAGCGCAGATAAAAAATCAGCAAAAGACAGTGCAGTTGAATGGATTAAGAGCATAGTTATCGCTCTTGCTATAGCTTTTTTCATAAAGACATTCCTTTTCAACAGCACATTGGTTAAAGGGTCGTCTATGCAGCCGACACTGCATGAAAACGACAGAATTTTTGTAAATAAGATAATATACAGAATAAATGAGCCTGAAAGAGGAGATATAATAACTCTTCATGCGCCGGACAGAGAAAACACCGAATATATAAAAAGAGTAATAGGTGTTCCGGGAGATGAAGTGGAAATAACGGACGGAAAAGTCATAGTCAACGGAAAAGTTCTTGAAGAGCCTTATACAGCTCCGGGAGCGTATACTAATACTTATGACAAAAATAAATGGAAAGTTCCTGAAGGAAAAATTTTCGTATTAGGAGACAATAGAGAGCCGGGAGCGAGCAAAGACAGCAGAAGTCTCGGACTCATAGAAGAATCTTCTGTAGTCGGAAGAGCAGGACTGAGATATTATCCGTTCAGCAGAATAGAAGAACTTGCAGATTAATATATAAAATACATTGCAGTCTGGGCGTCAGTTCAGGCTGTTTTTTATGAGGTGATTGAATGCTTTATTTAAAAAAGACGATTGCAGTAATTTTAATAGTATTCATACTTTTAGAAATAATAGTCATATCGGGAAATTTTTCAAGACCGTGGAAAAATGCGGATTATATAGTAGTTCTGGGAGCTAAACTGCATGGAAAAGAACCGTCTGAATCTCTCAGAAACAGACTGGATGCGGCGCTTAAATACAGCAGAGACAATGAGAAAACTAAAATAATAGTTTCAGGAGGGCAGGGAGCAGATGAAGAGATTCCGGAATCTCATGCTATGAAGAACTATCTTTTAGAAAACGGAATAGAAGAGGATAGAATACTCGTTGAGGATAAATCGACATCTACTCTTGAAAATCTCAAGTTTTCGGATGAACTTTACGGTCTTAAAGACAGAAAAGTTCTGATAGTTACACAGGGATACCATATTTTCAGATCGAAAATGATAGCAGGAAGACTCGGAATAAAAGCTAAGGGGCTGCCGGCAAAAACTCCTGGGCATACGGTTGTAAAAATGTATCTGAGAGAAGCGGGCGCGCTCGTGAAATCATTCATAGTGGACAGACCTTAATTCTGTCTGCTTTTTTTATACTGTAATTCGTGATATAATTGTTACGAATCAGATGTTTACAAGAAAGGACGATAGTAAAGTATGGCGTTAAGCAAACAGGAAAGAACTAGAAATTTTTCAATAATTGCACATATAGATCACGGTAAGTCGACTTTAGCGGACAGACTTATAGAAGCTACTGGAACACTTACAAAAAGAGAAATGCAGGATCAGCTGCTTGACAATATGGATCTTGAAAGAGAGCGTGGAATAACTATAAAGCTTCAGACTACAAGACTCGTATATCAGGCTAAAGACGGAAATGAATACTACCTGAACCTGATAGACACTCCGGGGCATGTCGATTTCAATTACGAGGTTTCAAGAAGTCTTGCGGCATGCGAGGGAGCTATACTCGTTGTCGATGCGGCGCAGGGTATAGAGGCACAGACGCTTGCAAATGTGTATCTTGCTCTTGAACAGGACCTTGAGATAATACCTGTAATAAACAAGATAGACCTTCCAAGCGCAAGACCTGACGAAATAAAAGAAGAGATAGAGGATGTAATAGGGCTTGAAGCTCACGATGCGCCTCTTATTTCGGCAAAAGAAGGACTGAACATAGAAGACGTTTTAGAAGCAATAGTTGCGAAAGTTCCTGCTCCTGAAGGAGATAAGGAAGAGCCTCTTAAAGCGCTTATATTCGACTCTTACTATGACTCATACAGAGGAGTTATAGCTATGACCAGAATATTTGAAGGAGAAGTTAAAGAAGGAATGGAGATTAAGATGATGGCGACTGGAAAGACTTTCGAAGTCGATGAAGTCGGAACATTTTCTCCTAAACACACACCGGTGCCTTCACTGTCAGCAGGAGAGGTCGGATATATTGCGGCAAGCATTAAAAATGTAAAAGATGCCAGAGTCGGAGACACTATAACGTCTAAAGAGAGACCGACGGCAGAACCGCTTCCAGGATATAAATCGGTTACACCTATGGTTTATTCAGGAATTTATCCTGCAGAAGGCGAAGAATACAACAATATAAGAGAAGCGCTTGAAAAACTTCAGGTAAACGACGCATCGCTTACTTTTGAAGCAGAAAGTTCAGCTGCTCTCGGATTCGGGTTCAGATGCGGATTCCTCGGACTTCTTCACATGGAGATTATCCAGGAAAGACTTGAAAGAGAATTCGATCTCAATATAATCACTACAGCTCCTTCGGTTATATACAGAGTTATGAGAAATGACGGCGAAGAGCTGATGATTCAGAATCCTACCAATCTTCCTCCAGTTACAGAGATAGAATATATGGAAGAGCCTATAGTTGAAGCTTCAATAATGACGCCTACAGATTTCGTAGGAACTATAATGGAGCTTTGTCAGAACAGAAGAGGAGTATTCAAGGACATGGTGTACCTTGAAGAGACGAGAGTGAATATGAAATACGACCTTCCTCTTAACGAAGTTGTATACGATTTCTTCGATGCTCTTAAATCGAGAACTAAGGGATATGCTTCACTGGATTATGAAATGAAAGGATATCAGCAGTCCAAACTCGTTAAACTGGATATTCTTATAAATGAAGAATTAGTGGACGCTTTCTCGATGATAGTTCACGAATCCAAAGCTTATGAAAGAGGAAGACATATAGTTGAGAAACTCAAAGATGTAATTCCTAGACACCAGTTCGCTATTCCGATCCAGGCGGCAGTCGGAGGAAAGATAATAGCGAGAGAGACTGTAAGAGCGCTTAGAAAAGACGTTCTTGCTAAATGTTACGGAGGAGACATCTCAAGAAAGAAAAAGCTGCTTGAAAAGCAGAAAGAAGGTAAGAAAAGAATGAGACAGATAGGAAATGTTGAAGTTCCTCAGGAAGCATTCCTTACTGTCTTGAAATACGATGAGAACTAGATTTAAAATAGAAGGTGAAACAGATGGGGCTTAAAGAAGCATTCAGGCTTATAGAGAAATATGAAGATGAAATGATAAGTCTTAGAAGGCATCTTCATGCCAATCCGGAACTGTCATACCAGGAATATGAAACATCTAAATTCATAGAAGAATATTACAAGAATTTAGACATAGACAGAATTGAAACTAATATAGGCGGAGAAACGGGAATAGTTGCAGTGATAGAAGGAAAGAAAGACGGTCCGGTTATAGGACTCAGAGCTGATTTTGATGCTCTGCCTATACAGGAAGAGACAGGTCTTCCTTTTGCCTCTAAAAATCCGGGTGTTATGCATGCTTGCGGTCATGATGCGCACACAGCTTATCTGATGACTGCTGCAAGAGTTCTGTCCGAGATGAAAGACGAGCTTTCAGGAACTGTGAAGATAATTCATCAGCCTGCAGAAGAAGTGATTCCCGGAGGAGCTAAGACTATTATAGAGTCTGGAATTTTAGACGATTTGGACTTCATTTTTGCAATTCACGTATATGTGGATATGGAAGCAGGAAAAATATTCTATAAACCGGGACCGGCACAGTCGGGAAATGCTTCCTTTTATCTCAATATAGAGGGAAAAGGAGGACACGGCTCGCTGCCTAATCAGTCGAATGACCCGGTAGTTGCAGGCGCTGCGTTCGTAATGAATCTGCAGACTATAGTGAGCAGAAGAATAAATCCTTTCGATATGGGAGTAGTCACTATAGGTTCATTTGACGGGAAGGGAACGGACAATATTATAAAAGATTCTGTTACTATAGAAGGAAATATCAGAGCCATGTCGAATGAAAACAAAGCACTGATAAAGAAGAATGTAATAATGATGACTGAAGGACTCGAGAAGACTTACGGAGTTAAATGCGATCTTCATTATACGGATATTCATCCGCCGCTTAAAAACGATACAGAACTTACATTGAGAGCGGCAGAAGTGATAAAATCTGCTGGAATAAAGGAGCTTAAGGGGATTGAACTGACGCCTCCGATTGCGCCGTCAGAAGACTTTACAAATTATCTCAAAAAGATAAGAGGAGTTATGCTCTTTGTCGGCGGAATGCCGGATGACGGAAAATACTATCCTCATCATCATCCTAAATTCCTGCTTAATGAAAAAAGCCTGATAATATCTGCTAAGGCAATGACCGCAATAGTATATTCATACTGCGGACCTGATGCGGAATAAAAAATAATATATATTGAAATAAGACTGGCAGAAGAATGCGCCGGTCTTATTTTAGTTACAATAAAATAAAACGGACAGGAGATAATTATGGGATACGATAAATCGGGAAATAAAGGCATATATTTACATATACCGTTCTGTAAAAGCAGATGTCACTATTGTGACTTCAATACCTATTCTGATAAGAACATATTAATAGAGCCGTATATTGAAGCGCTTAAAAAAGAGATAGATATATATGGCAGGAGCGGAAAGCTCAAAGGAGCCGATACTATATTTTTCGGAGGAGGAACTCCTTCGTCCATAGACAGCATATATATAGAAGAAATTCTTGAGAAAATTTATGAATACACAGATAGAGACTGCTTTAAGGAGATAACTCTGGAGGCGAATCCCGGAACAGTTGATGAATTGATGCTTAATGTATACAAAAGAGCGGGAATCGGCAGAATTTCAATGGGTGTTCAGTCTTTTAATGACAAAATACTAAAAGATATAGGCAGAATACACGATTCTGAAACTGTAATCAGGAATATAGAAATGATTAAAAAATATATAGACAATATTTCCATAGATATTATATTCGGTCTTCCGAATCAGACGGCAGACGATATAGAGAAAAGTCTCACTAAAGCTGCAGAATCAGGAGTGAGCCATATTTCATTCTATGCGCTGAAAGTAGAGGACGGGACAGAGTTTGCCAGAAGAGAGGAAAAAGGACTTCTGAATCTGCCTTCAGAAGACGAAGAGAGAGAGATGTACCATATCGGGAAGAAAATCCTTGAGGAAAGAGGTTTTTTCCAGTATGAAATATCAAATTTTGCTAAAAAAGGATTTGAATCTAAGCACAATCTCGTTTACTGGAACGTAAGACCTTATATAGGAATGGGACTTTCAGCCGCTTCCAATATAGACGGAAAAAGATATTCTGATGTTTCAGATTTTGAAACTTATTTCAGAATCATAGAATCGGGCAGACTTCCGATAGACGAAGATACAGTTGAAGTTATAGAAAGAGAAGAGGAAATATCTGAATACTGTATACTAAGACTGCGTCTTAACGACGGAATTGTGAAAAGTGAATTCCAGGAGCGCTACGGGGAAGATATAAATGATATTTACGGAGAAGTAATAGAGAAACATTTAAAAGACGGACTTCTTGAAGAAAATGAAGAAAAAATCTGTCTTTCAGACAGAGGATTCGATCTGGCAAATCAGGTTTACGTCGATTTTCTGATTTAAAAGTCTGACTTTGCAGTAATAAGATGGTTTCACAATGAAAAATCACTGAAAAAACTGCAGAAAAAAATTAAAGAACAGAAATTACAGATTTTAATGGCCGGAAAAAGACTTAAAAAACTTATATATAATGTAGAAAGCTGCAAAAAGAATCATATTTTTAAAAATAAAACGGCAGAAAATGCCGTTTTTCTATTTCCATATTTTAATTTAAATGCATAATTATATGATAAAAAGAGCTCGAAACAGCATAATATTCACTTTTTTGACGTAAAGTTCAATAAAAATGAAAAAACTTTTGAAATACACTTGACATTCAGTATACAAGATGTTAGTATATATACATGGAGTTAGCACTCGCACTCAGTGAGTGCTAATAAAATTAATAGGATGTGATTATAGTGGAGCTTGATAACAGAAAGAAACAAGTTCTCCATGCAGTCATAAAGAGATATATAATGACAGGAGAGCCTGTGGGTTCCAGAACGATATCTAAAGACTCTGATTTAGGAGTTAGTTCCGCAACTATCAGGAACGAGATGTCAGACCTGGAAGAAATGGGATATCTGATTCAGCCGCATACTTCAGCTGGCAGAATTCCAGCAGACAAAGGATACAGGCTGTATGTTAATCAGATTCTGCCCCGTGTGGAAGACATGGATTTCAGCCGCGAATCAAGCCTCATAAATTTAGCAAGCGGAGAAATCAACCATTTAGAAGGTCTTCTGCAGGAAGCTATAAGGGTGCTTTCAAAAAGCACGAGCTATACGGCGATAGTCGTATCTCCGGATTTTGAAAGTCCGAAGATAAAGAAAGTGCAGCTCATCCTTATAGATAAAGAGAAAATAATGGTACTCCTGATATCTGATACAAAAGTCATACAGAGTGACGTTTTCACACTGAATGACGAGATAACAGAAGATGAAGTTAATATAATCAACAATTTTTTAAATACAAAACTTCAGGGAAAGAGATTTTCAGAGGTTGAGGAGTCGGTTGAAGACGAAGAACTCAAGAAACTGGGAAATGAATCTCTCGCTAAGAAGATTGCACCTGTGATTTTAAGCACTGCGGAAAATCAGCAGGAAAAAGATGTCTTCTTCGAAGGAGTAACAAATGCTCTCGACTTTTTAGAATACGATGATATAACTGCTGCAAAGCAGTTCCTCGATTTTGTCGATGATAAAGACAGAATAGTGAAGCTTCTGAGCGACGGTATGGATTCCGATGATATGGAAGTCAGCATAGGAAGCGAAAACGAAGAAGAGGAGATGCAGAATCTAACGGTTGTAAAATCGGTTTACAGAGTCGGAGGAGAGACATTCGGAAAGATAGGTCTTGTAGGACCGACCAGAATGGACTATCAGAGAGTTATGTATCTGATAAAAGCTCTGACCGATGATCTCAACAGGATAATAAAAACCTATCTTCTGGGATGATGATAGTTAGGAGGAATGAAGTTGAAAAGAAAGAAAAATGAAGAAATAAATGAAAATGAAGAAATAAAAGATGAAATAGATGAAGAAACTGAAGAGCAGAATGCTGAGAAATCAGAAAGCGAAGAAAAAGAGAACAGCGAAGAAGGACCTTCCGAAATAGAAAAGCTTGAAAAAGAGCTTGAAGAAAAGACTACAAGAGTTTTAAGACTTCAGGCGGATTTCGACAACTACAGAAAGAGAGTAGAAAAGGAAAAGGCCGATATAGTTAAATTCGCGAGTGCGGGAGTTATAGAAAAACTGCTTCCGGTTCTCGACAACTTCGACAGAGCTCTTTCAGAAGAAAACAAGAAAGAAGTTAAAGATCAGGGCTTCTTCGAAGGTGTTGAAATGATTAAGAAACAGCTTCTGGACACTTTAGAGTCTGAAGGACTTAAAGAGATAGATGCATTTGAGAAACAGTTCGATCCGAACTATCACAATGCAGTTCAGCAGGTTGAGTCTGAAGATCATGAATCTAACACTGTAGTTGAAGTTTATCAGAAAGGCTACCAGGTTAAAGAAAAAGTTATAAGACCGAGCATGGTAGTAGTTTCAAAATAGAGTACAAGATTTTAATATAGATGAAATATTTTACGAAAACGGAGGAATAAAATAATGAGTAAAGTAATAGGAATCGACTTAGGAACAACAAATTCATGTGTTGCAGTTATGGAAGGTGGAGAACCTGTAGTAATAACTAACACAGAAGGTAACAGAACTACTCCTTCAATAGTTGCATTCAACAAAGACGGAGAAAGACTTGTTGGAGAAACTGCTAAAAGACAGGCAGTTACAAACCCTGAAGGAACAGTAATGTCTATAAAAAGACATATGGGTTCTAATCACGTAGAGAAAATAAATGGAAAAGAATATACACCGCAGGATATATCAGCAATGATTCTTCAAAAAATGAAAGCTGATGCTGAAGCATATCTTGGAGAAGAAGTTAAAGAAGCAGTAATCACTGTTCCTGCATACTTCTCAGACAGCCAGAGACAGGCTACAAAAGACGCTGGAAGAATAGCAGGACTTGATGTAAAAAGAATAATAAACGAGCCGACTGCAGCAGCGCTTGCATACGGACTTGATAAAGACGAAGAAAACCACAAGATAATGCTGTTCGACCTTGGGGGAGGTACTTTCGACGTATCTATCCTTGAACTTGGTGACGGTGTATTCGACGTTATAGCTACAAGCGGAGACAACCACCTTGGTGGAGACGACTTCGACGAAGCTGTAATGAACTATCTTGCAGACGAATTCAAGAAAGAAAAAGGAATAGACCTTAGAAACGATAAAATGGCGCTTCAAAGACTTAAAGAAGCAGCAGAAAAAGCTAAAAAAGAGCTTTCAAGCTCAGTTAACACTAATATAAATCTTCCATTCATCACAGCTACTCAGGAAGGACCTCAGCACTTAGATATAAACCTTTCAAGAGCTAAATTCGATGAAATAACTAGCGGACTTGTTCAAAGAACTATGGAACCGGTTAAAAAAGCTATGGCTGACTCAGGACTTTCAGCTTCAGAAATAGACAAAGTAATCCTAGTTGGAGGTTCAACAAGAATACCTGCAGTTCAGGAAGAAGTTAAGAAAATAACAGGAAAAGAACCATATAAAGGAGTTAACCCTGACGAAGTTGTTGCACTTGGTGCGGCTATACAAGGGGGAGTTCTTTCAGGAGAAGTCAAAGACCTTCTTCTACTAGACGTAACTCCGCTATCACTAGGTATCGAAACTCTTGGAGGAGTAGCTACTAAACTGATAGAAAGAAATACAACTATACCGACAAGAAAGAGCCAGATCTTCTCAACAGCGGCAGATAATCAGACTGCAGTTGACATCCACGTGCTTCAAGGAGAACGTGAAATGGCTAGTGACAATACAAGCTTAGGAAGATTCCAGCTTACAGGTATAGCTCCGGCTCCAAGAGGAATTCCTCAGATAGAAGTTAGTTTCGACATAGATGCTAACGGTATAGTTAACGTTTCAGCTAAAGACCTTGGAACAGGTAAAGAGCAGAAAATAACTATAACAGCTTCAACTAATCTTTCAGAAGACGAAATAGAAAAGAAAGTAAGAGAAGCTGAACAGTATGCTGAAGAAGACAAGAAAAACAAAGAAGCAGTAGAAGTTAGAAACGAAGCTGACTCAGTAATCTATCAGACAGAAAAAACTCTTAACGAATTAGGAGACAAAGTATCTGCAGATGAAAAATCAGCTGTAGAAGCAAAAGTTGAAGAGCTTAAGAAAGCGCTTGAAGGCGACGATGTTGAAGATATCAAAGCTAAAAAAGAAGCTGTTCTTACAGAATTCCACACAATCTCTCAAAAACTTTACGAGCAGGCTGCACAAGAGCAGGCTCAACAGGGAGACCAGGCTGGAAACGGAGCAGCAGGATCAGGATCTGATGACGATGATGACGTTATAGATGCTGAATTTGATGAAAAGAAATAATAGATAAGATTTGAAATAAAGAAACGGATATAGATTAAATGTGGATATCAAAGCCTTAGGGCTTTGATATTTCACTGTAAATGAGAAAAAAGGGTGGTGCAGCATGAGCAAAAGAGATTATTATGAAGTTCTCGGTGTAGAAAGAAGTGCAGATGAACAGACGATAAAGAGAGCTTACAGAAAACTGGCTAAAAAATACCATCCAGACTTGAATCCAGGCGATGAAGAAGCTGAGAAGAACTTTAAAGAAGTTAGTGAAGCATATGAAGTGCTTTCAGATAAAGAGAAGAGAGATGTCTATGATAAATTCGGACATGACGGACTGAACGGCCAGGCCGGCGGAGGATATGGCGGTTTCGGCGGTTTTGAAGGATTCTCTGGTCAGGGCTTCGGCGGATTCGAAGATATCTTCGGAGACATTTTCGGAGATATGTTTGGTGGTGGAGGCCATAGAAGAAGAGGGCCTCAGAGAGGTGCAGATATAGAAGTGAATCTGAATCTGACATTTGAAGAGGCGGCCTTCGGAACTAAGAAAGAAGTTTCTGTAAACAGAGATGAAAACTGTTCTAAATGCGGAGGAACAGGAGCAAAACCTGGAACTGAGAAAAAGACATGTCCTACATGTCACGGAACTGGAGAAGTTCAGCAGGTTCAGAGAACTCCGTTCGGACAGATGATGAGAACAGGAACATGTCCTACTTGTCACGGTTCAGGAGAGATAATAGATGAACCTTGCGATAAATGTCACGGTTCAGGAAAAGAAAGAAAAAGAAAAACTTTCAATGTTGATATTCCTGAAGGAGTATATACAGGAGCGTATATTCCGCTCAGAGGCGAAGGAGAACTTGGAGATAAGGGAGGTCCCAGAGGAGACCTTATAATCCATATAAACGTTCTTCCTCACGATATATTCACTAGAAACGGCGACGATATAAAATGCGAAGTTTCAATACCGTTTACAACAGCGGCTCTCGGAGGAGAAATAAAAGTTCCTACTCTGAAAGGCGATGTGAATTACACTATAAAAGAAGGAACTCAGACTGGAACTACATTCAGATTCAAAGGAAAAGGAATAAAGAATGTCAGAACAGGAAAACCTGGAGATCAGTATGTTAAAGTGAAAATAGTAACTCCTAAGAGAATGAACGATGATCAGAAAGAAAAACTGAGAGAGTACGCCAAAGCTATGGGAGAAGACAGCAGTGAAGGCGGAAAAAAGGGATTTTTCGATAAAATAAAGGAGAAATTTGAAGACTAGATTTAAAAGAATGAAATTATAATTATTATATATTTAAAGACCCGGCTGCCGGGTCTTTTTTCTGTACATATTTGCGGAATTAGAGAAAGCCATATCGGCTTCAATCTGATATAATAATGATTGAGAATATATAAAGGATGTGTTTATCTTGAAATGGACCGAAGTTAAAATCAAAACTGAACCAAAGTATGAAGATATCGTATCGTCAATTCTTTACGATATAGGAGTAGCGGGACTCGCGATAGAAGATCCCAGAGATATAATAGAAAAGGCCAAAGATCCTTCATGGGACTATATAGAGCCTGATGAGCTCCTTGAAAAATACGATACAGACGAAATAATCATAAAAGCCTATTTTTCTGACGAAGAGAATCTCGAGCTTATACTCGACGATATAAAGAACTATATAGTGACTCTTCCAAAGGCTGAAAACGGAGAGCCTTACGGTGAAATAGAGCTGGATGAAGTTTTTGAACAGGACTGGGCGAACAACTGGAAACAGTTCTACAAGGTTACAAGACTCGGAGAAAACATAGTTATAAAGCCTTCGTGGGAAGACTATGAACCTGAAGAGAAAGATATAGTGATTAAGCTTGATCCCGGAATGGCTTTCGGAACAGGAACTCATGAGACTACATCTCTATGTGTTGAGCAGATTGAGAAAAATGCGGATAAAGACAGCACACTTCTGGATGTTGGATGCGGAAGCGGAATTCTTTCAATAGTTGCGGCTAAGCTCGGACTGAAAGATATAGTGGGAGTCGATATAGACGAGCTTGCGGTAAAAGTTTCAAGAGAAAATGCTGAGATAAACGGAGTTTCTGATTTAATAGATTTCAGAAAAGGAGATTTATTGAACGTTGTCGACGAAAAATACGATTTTGTAGTTGCCAATATACTGGCTGAAATAATCGTGATACTGAATAAGGACATAAGAAAATGTCTTAAAGACGACGGGCTTTTCATAGCATCGGGAATAATTTTAGACAAGATAGATAAAGTGAAAGAGTCTCTCGATGAATCGGGACTTGAAGTGATAGATGTGATAACTAAAGGAGAATGGGCATGCATACTGTCCAGACTGAGAAAATAAAGGTGATTATATGCACAGATTTTTTATAGACCCGAAAAATGCAGAGGACAGAATAGCCAGAATAACTGGTGACGATGTTCATCATATAAACAGGGTTTTAAGACTTAAAGAAGATGACAGAGTCTCTCTTTCTAATGGAGAAGGAATGGATTTTGAAGGCAGAATAGTCAATATAGACAGAGATGAAGTGACAGTAGAAATCGAAAAGAGATTTCCGTCAGAAGGAGAATCAGATATAAATATCAAAGTTTACCAGGGAGTTCCAAAAGGAGACAAGATGGAGCTCATCATACAGAAATCGGTTGAACTGGGAGTGAACGAGATTATTCCAGTTCAGACGGCAAGAGCAGTTTCAAAGATTGAAAAAGGAAAGAAGATGCAGAAAAAGCTTGAGAGATGGCAGAAGATTTCAGAATCTGCCGCACAGCAGAGCAGGAGAGGTATTATTCCGGCTGTTGACAGAGTTTTAAGCTTTAAAGAGCTTTTATCTGAAATGGAGAAGTCTGTTTCTGACGGAGAGCTTGCAGTAGTTTTCTTTGAAAATGAGGAGCAGCAGCCGTTTAAAGATATGCTTAAAAATTTTAAAGGAAAAGATATCTCTATTATAATAGGGCCTGAAGGCGGCTTTGAAGACAGAGAGATAGAGGAACTTATGGAAAGAGGCGTTAAATCGGCATCGCTCGGAAAAAGAATTCTGAGGACTGAGACAGTGTCTCTTGCCGCATCTTCTATAATAATGTATGAACTTGGAGATTTAGGAGAAATATAGAATGGAGTGTTCAGATGAAGACAATATCAACTCTGACACTGGGCTGCAAAGTCAATCAGTATGAGACTGAAGCCATGGTTAATATGTTTAGAGACAAAGGGTATGAAATTTCAGAATCGGATTTCGCAGACATATACCTGATAAATACATGCACAGTTACTAATCTGAGCGACAGAAAGTCCAGACAGTATATAAGAAGAGCAAAAAAGACGAATCCTGAAGCGATAGTCGTAGTAGCTGGGTGCTATTCACAGGTGTCGCCTGACGAGGTGGCTCAGATACCGGAAGTTGACATAATAATAGGCACGAGCGATAAAAACAGGATAGTAGAGCTCTGTGATGAATATATAGAAGAAAGAGAAAGAATCAATATAGTAAAAGATATAATGGAAGTAAGAGAATTCGAAGAAATAGACAGTGAGGGAATTCAGGAGAAAACTAGAGCGTTTCTGAAAATTCAGGACGGATGCAATCAGTACTGCACATACTGCATAATTCCCTATGCAAGAGGGAGAATAAGATCGAGAGAGCCTGAAAATATAATGGAGGAAGTTCATAATCTCGTTGAAAGAGGCTATAAGGAGATAGTTCTCACAGGAATTCACGTAGCTTCCTATGGAAAAGATTTAAAAGAGGATATATCTCTTATAGATATAATTGAAAAAATAAATGAAGTTGAAGGAATTGAAAGAATAAGACTGAGTTCAATTGAGCCGAATGTCATAACTGACGAGTTTCTTTCAAGATATAAAAATATAGAAAAAGCCTGCAGCCACTTCCATCTTTCGCTTCAGAGCGGAAGCACTTCGGTTCTTGAGAGAATGAGAAGGAGATATACGGCTGAAGAGTATTATGAATCAGTCCTCAAGCTGAGAGAGGAAATAGACGATATAGCTCTTACGACAGACGTTATAGTGGGATTTCCCGGAGAAACTGACGAAGAGTTTCAGGAAAGCTGCGACTTTGTAGAAAAAGTCGGATTTTCAAGAGTGCACGTATTCCAGTATTCGCCTAGAAAGGGAACTCCTGCGGCTGAATACAAAGGACAGATTGACGGGAATATAAAGCATGAGAGATCAAAAACGCTTATAGAGCTTGCAGACAGGCTAACTAATGAATTCAATGCACAGCATATAGGAAAGACGATGAAAGTTCTGTTTGAAGAGAAAAACAGCAAGCATCCTGAATACATTGAAGGATATACAGACAATTACATCAGAGTTGCTGTTAAAGGCGATATAGAAGAACTGGAAAATGAAATAAGAGATGTTCTGATAGAAAGAGCCGCTGATAAAAAGCTTATAGGACGCCTTGTGTAAGTGTTTTAGACAATAGGAAAATTCACATAATTTCATATTATGATATAATATTATATAAGAACAGGGGGGATTTACATGGCAGACTGCCTATTCTGCAAAATAATAAATAAAGAGATACCTTCAGATATAGTTTATGAAGATGACAGACTTTTAGCGTTCAGAGATATAAATCCGGCGGCGCCGGTTCATATTCTGATAATACCGAAAGTTCATATAGCGTCTCTCAATGACCTTGACGAGACTAACAGCGATATAGTAAAGGATATAGCTCTTAAAGCGAAGGAACTTGCGGAAAAAGAAGGAATAGCTGAAAGCGGATATAGAATCATAAACAATATCGGTGAAGATGGAGGACAGACTGTAAAACATCTTCACTTCCATCTCATGGGAGGAGAAGAACTCGGCTGGCCTATCTAATTTAAAAAATTCGTTTAAGTCGCAGAAATTACAAATTATAAAGTTGACTTGAATTAAATCTTAATGTATAATTAGTTGGTATCAGTCAAACAAGTAATTTACAAACCCTTATAAGAGGTTGAGGGGAGGGAGAAATTATGTCAGAAATCAAAGTTGGAGAAAACGAATCACTAGAAAATGCCCTAAAAAGATTCAAAAGACAATGTGCAAGATCAGGAGTGTTAGCTGAAGTTAGAAAAAGAGAACACTATGAAAAACCTAGTGTAAGACGTAAGAAAAAATCTGAAGCTGCGAGAAGAAAAAATCACAGAGGCAGATAAGAGGTGAAAGATCTATGTCTTTAAAAGAAAAATTAATGGACGATTTAAAAACATCTATGAAGAATAAAGATAAAGTCAGAAAAAATGTTGTGACTATGATCAGATCTGCTATAAAGCAGAAAGAAGTAGATGAGAGAATCGAATTAGATGATGAAGGTATTATTGATATTATTTCTAAACAGGTAAAACAGAAAAGAGATTCAATAGAGGACTTCAAAAAAGGAAATAGAGATGATTTAGTAGATTTGACTGAACAGGAAGTCAGCGTTTTACTTGAATACTTACCTGAACAGCTTTCAGAAGACGAAGTCAGAGTTATGGTTAAAGAGACTATAGACGAAGTTGGGGCTGAGTCAATGAAAGATATGGGAAAAATAATGGGAAGAATAATGCCTAAGATAAAAGGCAAGGCAGACGGCTCCCTTGTTAATAAAATCGCTAAAGATTATTTGAAATAAAAAGAAAACCTGGATACTCTGTATTCAGGTTTTCTTATGTTTTCGGCATTTTAATTCAGATAAATGGGTAAGAATATTAAATAGATAGTAGATATATGATAAAATATAATGAATATATAATTTATTTTAGAGGTGATTTAGTGTCAGAAGAAACTACGCAAATTTCAGTAGATATTGATCCGGGAAATATATCAGCAATATTCGGAAGCTATGATAAGCATATGAAGCTGATAGAGGAGGCTTTTTCTGTCAATATCCTCAGCAGAGACAGCAAAGTCAAAGTTATAGGAGACGGCAAAAACGCCAGACTTGCAGCAAAAGCGCTCAAGAAACTTGAGGAAAAAGTTGATGCAGGAGAGCGTATAACCAGACAGGACGTGGGATATACTATAGACATGGTCCTTCAGGGTGAAGAAGACAAGATGAGTGAGATACTCGATGAAGTTGTTGTAGTGGCATCATCAGGGAAAATAATAAAACCGAAGACTCTTGGTCAGAAAAGATACGTGGACGCTATAAAAAACAACGATATAGTGTTCGGAATAGGACCTGCAGGGACTGGAAAGACGTATCTTGCTATGGCGCTTGCAGTTAAAGCGTTCAAGAATAAAGAAGTTAACAGAATCATTTTAACGAGACCGGCTGTAGAGGCGGGTGAGAGTTTAGGATTCCTTCCGGGAGATCTTCAGGAAAAAGTTGACCCTTATCTGAGACCTCTTTACGATGCTCTGTTCGATATACTTGGAGGGGAAACTTATTTCAAGTATAAAGAGAGAGGACTTATAGAAGTTGCGCCTCTTGCCTATATGAGAGGAAGAACGCTTGATTCATCTTTTATAATACTGGATGAAGCGCAGAATACGACGAATGAACAGATGAAGATGTTTCTTACGAGACTCGGGAACGGATCTAAAGCGGTTATAACTGGAGATATAACTCAGATAGACCTTCCAAGAGGTAAAAAATCGGGTCTTAAACAGGCTGAATCTATACTTAAAGGTGTGAAAGGAATAGAGTTCAGCTATTTCAAAAAATCCGATGTTGTAAGACACAGACTTGTTCAGAGAATAATAGAAGCATATGAAGTATTCGACAAAGAAAAAGAGAAAAAGAAAGCTGAGAGAGCTGCAAAAGCCGGAAAAACTGGAGAAGACAGTGAACAGTAAATAAAAATTTGGAGGATACAATAGGATAAAAATGAAAACTAAAAAAAGAAGGATCAGACTGCCTAGAATTATAAGGACTGATTCTAAAAATAAACTGCTTATAGCAGTCAGCACAATAATAATATTCGTTATCCTTTTCGGAAGTCTTCTGCCGCAGAAAATAAACATACAGCTTGGAGAGCCTGCACCTAGGGATATAAGGGCTACACGCGATGTTGTGGACGAAGTGGCAACTCAGAAGCTGAAGCTCGAAGCTATGGAATCGGTTGAACAGATTTACAATATCGATGCCTCTATACAGATTCAGATTAAGTCTGATATAAGAATGTATTTTAAACTGCTTAGAGAACTTCAGGCGGACAATAGCAAGACTTTCGATCAGAAACTGGATGAACTTGAAGCTCAGAACTATGTAAAGGTGGACAGAAGCGTTCATGAAATGCTTCTAAGAGCAGATCAGGAAAGAGGTCTGCTGCTTGAAAACACTATTTACGATACACTGAGCCAGGTAATGAATGACGGTATTACAAACGAGGAAGTTGAAAGCGCAAAAGCAAGAGTAGGAGAGATACTCGCTTCAGCGACGGATCTTCCTGACGAACTTAAAAAAGCCGGAGTTGAAATTATAAATTTCAAGCTTATAGGAAATAAATTTCCAGATATCCAGAACACAGAAAAAGAGAAAGAAAGAGCAGCAACGCTCGTTGAGCCTGTGATAATCAAAGAAGGAGAACTCATAGTTGCAAAGAATGCGAATATAGACAGAGGAATTTACAGCATACTTGAAAAAGCAGGTCTTATAACTACAAGCAGAGAAGCATATATTAAGCTCTTCATAGGATGTTTAATACTTACAGTAGTTTTAGAACTTGTAATGGAGTTTTTCCTGAAATTTTTTGAAAAGGAAACTCTTGCAGACTTTAAAAAGATGTCTGTAATAATAGCTATAACAGTGCTGATTCTTGCGGTTTCGAAGATGATAAACGGAATATCGCCTTATCTGATGCCGGTCGCGACAGTCAGCATAATAGTGGCCATAATATCTAATGAGAGATTCGGAATTGTTTTCAATATGTTTGCAGTAGTCCTCTTGGGTGTTATGACTCCTATAGATATGTCTATAGCAGTTATGTTCCTCATGACAGGAATTATAGGAAGTTTCGCATGCAGAAATATACAGCAGAGATCTAATGTCATATTCATAGGAGGACTTGTAGCTCTTGTGAACATGGTGATGATACTGGGATTCGGTTTTGCAAACGACCTCGATATGTCTGTGCTTTTAAGAAGAGCAGGTTTCGGACTTATAAACGGAGCACTATGCGCACTTATAGCAATAGGAACTCTTCCGATATGGGAAAATCTTTTCGGGGTGCTTACACCGCTTAAACTCTTGGAAATAATGAATCCGAACAATCCGCTTCTCAAGAGACTTTTAATGGAAGCGCCGGGAACTTACTACCACAGCATACTTGTGGGAAATCTTGCAGAGAGAGCGGCAAGCGCGATAGGAGCAAATGCGCTTCTTGTAAGAGTTGCCTCATACTATCATGACGTAGGAAAGCTTAGAAGACCTTTCTTCTTTAAAGAAAATCAGACAGATATGGAGAATCCTCATGACAATATAAGTCCCGCACTCAGTACGCTCATTATAACGAGTCATACTAAGGACGGAGTAAAATATGCAGAAGAGAACAATCTTCCGAAGGAAATATCGGATATGATGATACAGCATCATGGAACTACGCTCGTTACGTATTTCTACTACAAGGCTAAAGAAGCCGATCCGGATATAAAAGAAGAAGATTTCAGATATGACGGAATAAAGCCTCAGTCGAAAGAAGCGGGAATCATAATGATTGCTGACTCGGTAGAGGCTGCATGCAGAAGCATGAAATCGCCTAATGAAGAAAAACTCAGAGAACTTATAAGAAATATAATAAATTCAAAGCTTAAAGACGGTCAGCTTGATGAAAGCGGACTTACTCTTAAAGACTTGAAACTTATGGAAACTTCATTCGTGGATACTATTTCAGGAATGTATCACGACAGAATTGAATATCCAAAAATGGAGAGTGTATAGAATTGAAGCTCTATATAAATAATCAGCAGGAAAAAGAAATTCCTGAAGGAATAGAAAAAGATATAGAAGAAGCCGTTATTCTCTGTCTGAAAGAAGAAAGAGAAAATACGGACTATGAGATAAGTCTCACATTTGTAGACAATGAAGAGATAAAAAATCTGAACAGAGACTTCAGAGATAAAGACTCTGTTACAGATGTTCTCTCTTTTCCTATGATGGAAGAAGATATGTTTATCCCTGAAGAAATAGAAGAGGAGATAGAGCCGCTTCTGGGAGATATAGTTATATCTGTGGAAAGAGCAGAAGAACAGGCTGAAGAACTCGGACATTCTCTTAGAAGGGAGATAGTATATCTTTCAATACACAGCATGTTCCATCTTCTGGGATACGATCATATGCAGGAAGATGAAAAGAGAGAAATGAGAGAGAAAGAGAAAAAGATAGTGAGAGAACTCAAGATATTCAGAAATTGAAAATGATGAAATTAGGAGAAGTAAAATGAGACTTAGAAGGATGATAAGCAGTTTTAATTTTGCCATATCCGGGATAATACAGGCGCTTAAAACTGAACCGAATATGAAGATACATTTTTTAATAGCGTTTCTCGTTCTGTTTTTAAGTCTGTTCTTCAATTTCAGCAGGGTGGAAATGATTATATTAATTCTGACAGTCGGAATGGTAATTACTGCTGAGATGATAAATACAGCAATTGAGAAAACTATCGACTTAATCACCGGAGACTATCATCCGCTGGCAAAACTTGTAAAAGACGTTGCGGCAGGAGCAGTACTAGTGACAGCAATAATGGCAGTACTAGTTGCATATCTGCTGTTCTTTGACCGGATAGGACATTATCCGCTTCAGATTCTGAACAGGGTTAAAAATGCGCCTATCCATCTGACGTTTATAAGTCTTGCTCTGATAGTGATAATAGTCATATCGATAAAAACTGTAACGAAAACAGGAACTCCTCTCCAGGGAGGATTTGCAAGCGGCCATTCAGCACTCGGCTTTTCACTTGCAACGGCTATATCATTTATAACTCAGGACTCGCTTGCGGCAGTTCTTGCCTATATAATGGCACTGATAATTGCAGAGAGCAGGGTAGAATCGAAGATACATTTACTTAGAGAGACTATAGTCGGAGGAATTTTGGGTATAATAGTTACTATACTGGTATTTAAGATAATAGGTTAAATGGAGGAATAGCTTTGGTTACGACGGACATATATATCCGGATTGGGATAATCCTTGTTCTGCTAATTCTTTCAGGGATATTTTCTGGTTCTGAAACTGCGATAACAGGAATAACTATTTCGCAGATAAGGAAACTGAAAGAAGAAGATGAGCATGCGGCAGAAATACTCATCAATATGAAAAAAGATATAAACAGTATACTTTCAACGATACTGATAGGAAACAACCTCGTTAATATCGCGGCGACATCGCTTGTTACAGAAGTCGCCATAAAGCTTTTCGGAGGAGGAAATGCACTCGTCATAGCGACAGGAGTGATGACTGTTCTGGTGCTGATTTTTGGGGAGATAACTCCGAAATCGTATGCGGCTCAGAAACCTATAAGTGTCGCAAAAAAAGTATATAAACCGATTACAATTCTTACAACTCTTGTAAAGCCGGTAGTTTTTATACTGAATAAGGTGACTTCAGTCATATTTAAAATTATCGGAGGAGAAGTTAAAGCGACGACTCTTGTAACAGAAGAGGATATAAGATCGCTTGTAGATGCAGGAGAAGAAGAAGGTATAATCGAAATGGAAGAGAGGGAAATGATTCAGAACATATTCGAGATAGACGATCTCGAAGTTGCTGAAGTGATGGTTCCGAGAATAGATATATTCGCTCTTCCGAAAGAAACGAAGCTGAGTGAAATACTCGGTGACGCTCTGGACTTCGGATTTTCAAGAATTCCTGTCTATGACGACAGCATAGACAATATAGTAGGTATACTCTATGTAAAAGATTTAATACCTATAGCTCTTGATTCTACGAAAGATCCTAATACAACGACTATAGAAGAAATAATGAGAGAAGCTCATTATATTCCTGAGACGAAGAGAATCAACGTGCTTCTGAAAGAACTTCAGAACAAAAAGATTCATATGGCGATAGTCCTCGATGAGTACGGAGGTACTGAGGGGCTAGTCACGATAGAAGATATACTCGAAGAAATAGTAGGAGAGATATTCGACGAATACGACAGCGAAATCGATCTTATAAAGAAACTCGGACCTGATAGATATATTATTCAGGGAGAAGTTTCTCTTGAAGAACTTAACGAGATGTTTGATTCGGGACTTCCGGAAGAAGATTTCGATTCGCTCGGAGGATATGTTTTCAGCACACTCGGAAGAATACCTGAGCAGGGTGATATAATCGAGTTCTCAAATCTCAGAATGAAAGTTCTGGGTATGGACAACAGAAGAGTGACACAGGTCGAAGTTGTCATATTAGAAAAGAAAATAGAAGAAAAAGAGGAAGAGGAAAAGGAGAATTAATTTGTACAGAGAAATTGCAAAAGCTGCGATTAAGGCAAGAGAAAACTCCTATTCTCCGTATTCTGAATTTAAAGTGGGGGCTGCTCTTATTACGGAGGACGGTATAATATTTACCGGCTGTAATATAGAGTCAGCCTCTTATACACCCACGATATGCGCAGAAAGAGTTGCAGCTTCAAAAGCTGTATCGGAAGGGTACAGAAATATAGAAGCTATAGCGATTGCAGGAAGCTCGGAAGAGACTTTTCCGTGCGGAGTATGCAGACAGTTTCTATGGGAATTTGGAGATATGGATATAGTAATTGTGAAGTCGGCAGACGATTATGAAGTATATAAACTGAGTGAACTGCTTCCGCATTCATTCGGACCGGAAGATTTGAAAGAAAATGAATAGAAAGCTGGTGAATACATGTTTAAATCAGGATTTATAAGCATAATAGGCAGACCGAATGTAGGAAAATCCACACTTATGAACAGAATAGTCGGAGAAAAAGTGGCGATAATATCGGACAAGCCTCAGACTACTAGAAACAGAATACAGGCGGTATATACAGAAAAAGACTTTCAGGCAGTATTTCTAGACACTCCGGGAATACATAAACCGAAAAATAAACTCGGAGACTATATGGTGAATCTTTCAAAAGAGACTCTGAACGATGTAGATTTGATATTATGGCTAGTAGATGACAGTCCTGAAATAGGGCCTGGAGACAGATTTATACTCGATGAGCTGAAAGATGTCAAAACTCCGAAAATACTCGTGATTAACAAAATAGACAATATAAAGCCGGACGATGTGCAGCATATACTGGACAATTATGCCGAGCATGAAGAGCTGTTCGAGGCGGTGATTCCTATATCTGCAACAGAAGGAAGCGGTGTGGCTATGCTTATGGAGAATATAAAGTCGATGCTTCCTGAAGGGCCTCAGTATTTTCCGGAAGATACGCTTACAGACCAGCCTGAAAGGGTAATTGTATCGGAGATAATAAGAGAAAAGGCTCTTAAGTATCTTGAAGAAGAAGTTCCTCACGGTGTTGCAGTGGGAATAGAGAGAATGAAAAAGAGAGACAATAAAGATATTGTAGATATAGATTCAGTTATCTATGTCGAAAGAGAAAGTCATAAGGGAATAGTAATAGGAAAAGGTGGAAGAAAGCTCAAAGGAATAGGAAAAAGCGCAAGAGAGGATATCGAGAGACTGCTCGGTTCTAAAGTAAATCTTAAAATCTGGGTGAAGGTTGAAAAGAATTGGAGAGATAAAGAGAATCTTATAAAGCAGTTCGGGTATATATAGAATGAGCGGAGACTATGACGGAATTATCCTGAGGACTGTAAATTACGGCGAAGGGAATAAGATAATAGAGATATTCACTAAAGAGAAAGGAAAACTGACGGCAGTTGCAAGAAATGCAAGAGAGTTTAAAAAAATGAAAGGCAATATTTCAGAGCCTTTCTGCAGACTCAATGCAAACTTAGTGGAAGGGAAGAAATTCTACTATCTCAACCAGAGCAGTATTATAGAGTCTTATCAGGGAATAAGAGAAGATATAGACAGAATGTTCATAGCCGCCTATATTTCAGAAATCACATGTTCAGCTTTGGAAGATGAGCAGGAAAATGAAAAACTTTATGAACTGCTGAACAAGACTTTCAGACTTATGTCTGAGAAAGAGATAAATCCTGTAAAACTCATGTTTTCGTATCAGATAAAGTTTCTGAGTTTTATAGGTTTTAAACCGCTTTTGAAACTTTATGATTCAGAAGCGCAGCCGCCTTATTTTTTCAATTATGAAGACGGCGGCATAATATCCGGCAGGCATGAAAAAAATTTTAATTATAAAATAGAGACTGAGCCGGATATTATAAAAATACTCGTAAAGTTTCTGTATTCAAAACTTGAAGATTTAGATGAAATAGAAATGGATGATTATCAGAGGATTAAAATAGGCCATATTCTTCACAGCTATATGGTCTTCCATACAGGAAAGCAGAATTACAAATCTTTAAAAAATCTTAAATCTATGAATATAATTTAGCCTGAACAGGAGGAGAAAAAATGATTACACTCGACAAAATAGATCAAATAAGAGAAAGAACAGGGCTTAGCTATGAAGAAGCTAACAGACTTCTTGAAGAGAATGAAGGAGACGTTATAAAGGCGCTTATAGCCGCTGAAAAAATAGTGAAAGAGCCTGAAGATGAAAAGATGACTACTAAAGGCGACGAGATAATAGAAAGACTTAAATCTCTTATAAGAGAAGGAAATGTCACTAAGATAGTAGTGAAAAAAGATGATGAGATTATTATGAACATACCTGTAAATGCGGGAGCAGTCGGAATAATACTGTCACCTTATTTAGGAGCAATAGGATTTACTGCCGCTCTAGTTGCAAAATGCGATATAGAAGTAGTTAAAGAGGACGGCGAAGTAATAAGAATAAATGATATGACAGATAAAACTTTTGATAAAGTTAAGAGCACTACAGAAAAGACTGTAGACAAAGTAAAAAATGTATTTAAAAAGTAAGAAGGAGCTGGATTTTTTTATGGAAAGTTACAAAACTATGGAAAATATTTTATCACTATGCAAGTCGAGAGGATTCGTATTCGGAGGGTCAGAAATATACGGGGGACTTGCGAATACTTGGGACTACGGTCCTTTAGGAATCGCTCTTAAAAACAATGTGAAGAAAGCATGGTGGAAGAAATTTGTTCAGGAGCCTATAAACTGTGTAGGACTCGATTCTTCAATACTTATGAATCCTAGAGTATGGGAAGCTTCAGGACACGTTGGAGGATTCAGTGACCCTCTTATGGACTGTAAAGAATGTAAATCTAGATTCAGAGCGGACCATCTTATAGAAGAATATATGAAAGAGAATGGAGAAGAGCCTTCAGTTCCGGTAGACAGCTGGACTAATGAAGAAATGGAAAAATATGTTGATGAGCATCAGATAAAATGTCCTGAATGCGGAAAGTTCAACTATACAAATATAAGACAGTTCAATCTTATGTTTAAAACGTTCCAGGGAGTAACTGAAGATTCTAAAGCTGAGATATACTTAAGACCGGAAACGGCACAGGGAATATTTGTGAACTTCAAGCATGTTGCCAGAACTTCAAGAAAGAAAGTTCCTTTCGGAATAGGACAGATAGGTAAATCGTTCAGAAATGAGATAACACCTGGAAACTTCATATTCAGAACTAGAGAATTCGAACAGATGGAACTTGAGTTCTTCTGCAAGCCCGGAGAAGATATGGAGTGGTTTGAATACTGGAGAAACTGCAGTAAAGAATTCCTTCTGAATCTGAATATATCTGAAGAGAATATAAGACTTAGAGACCACGATGAGGAAGAGCTTTCACACTACAGTACGGCTACTACCGACATAGAGTACACATTCCCGTTCGGATGGGGAGAGCTCTGGGGAATAGCAAACAGAACTGATTACGACCTTTCTAAACATATGGAAGAATCAGGAGAAGATTTAAGCTATACAGATCCGTCTACTAATGAAAAGTATGTTCCTTACTGTATAGAGCCTTCAGTAGGAGTTGACAGACTTATGCTCGTATTCCTTTCAGAAGCTTATCATGAAGAAAAGCTTGAAGACGGGACAGAGAGAACAGTGCTTAAGTTTCACCCTGCAATAGCTCCTTTCAAAGCGGCAGTATTTCCACTTACTAAAAAACTTTCAGAACAGACACTCGAAGTTTACAATGAACTTTCTAAATACTTCGATGTTGACTATGACGAGTCTGGAAGCATAGGAAAGAGATACAGAAGACACGACGAAATAGGAACACCGTTCTGTCTTACATTTGACTATGATTCTCTAGAAGACGGATGCGTAACTGTAAGAGACAGAGACACAATGAGTCAGGAGAGAATGAAGATAGAAGATCTTAAAGATTTCCTAGAAGAAAAAATGCTGTTCTAGGAACAGAATTAATAATATAAAACAGCTCTATATAGTGTGACATATTGAAAAAAACCCCGCCAAAGTGTTATACTATATAGAGTTACACTAAAAAATCTTCCTTACACAGAGGAAGTGCTGGGTGGTGAATGATATTAAGTTTACTGAGAGACAGAAAGAGATAATAGATATCGTAAAAGAAAGTCCACCAATAACGGGGGAAGCAATAGCAAAGAAGCTGAATCTCACTAGAGCGACGCTGAGACCCGATCTTACAGTTCTCACGATGATAGGCATATTGGAAGCAAGACCGAAAGTAGGTTATTTTTATTCAGGAAATGTATCAGACAGTTTGAAAATGGAACAGATAAACACTCTGAAAGTTTCAGAAGTTAAATCAGTTCCTGTAGTAGTTGATGAATCGACATCAGTTTCGGACACAATAGTGAAAATGTTTCTTGAAAATACAGGTTCGGTATACATAGTTTCCGATGAGGGCTATCTTCTGGGAATAGTTTCAAGAAAAGATCTTCTCAAAGGCGCAATAGGAGGTTTAGACCTTACAAAACTGCCTGTAGGAGTTATAATGACGAGAATGCCGAATATAGTGACGATATCTCCTGAAAGCAGTATAGTAGATGCGGCAGTCAAGATTATAAATCATGAAGTAGACAGTCTGCCTGTAGTTGAAAAAGTTGAAAAGAACGGCGAAGAAAACCTGAAAGTCACAGGGAAAATATCTAAAACGAATATTGTCAGCATATTTGTAGATATGTATAAGAAATACTTAGGAGGATAATTATGACAAATCAACGATTAGTTATTCATATATTGTCGGATTCAGTCGGTGAAACGGGTGAACAGACTGCAAAGGCCGCAGTAAGCCAGTTTGGAGAAAACAATGCTTTTTTTGAAATAAAAAGACATCCCTATGTTACAGAAAAAGAACATATAAAGAGCATAATAGATGAAGCGAGAGCCGAGAAATCTATAATCGTATATACTATGGTAGTGGATGAACTCAAGGTGTTTCTAGATGAGGAAACAGAAAAATATGGCATTGTTACTGTAGACTTAATGACATCGCTTATAGATTCTATAAGTCAGACTACAGGTCTGGAACCTAAAAAAGAAGCCGGAATAATAAGAAAACTGGATGAGCAGTATTTCAAGAAGGTGGCTGCAATAGAATTTGCAGTTAAATATGATGACGGAAAAGACACTAGAGGTATAAAGAAAGCGGATATAGTGCTTCTAGGAATATCAAGAACTTCTAAGACACCGCTGTCGATGCTTCTGGCACACAGATATCTTAAAGTGGCGAATGTGCCTTTAGTTCCGGAAATGCCGCCGCCTGACGAGCTTTTTGAAATTGATCCGAAGAAAATAATAGGGCTTACTACAAACCCGATAAAGCTGAATGAAGTAAGACAGGAAAGACTTAAGTCTTTAGGACTTACAGATACAGCAAACTATGCGAGCATAGACAGAATTTTAAAAGAGATAGATTATGCCGAAAATCTTATGAAAAGACTCGGCTGTCCTATAATAGATGTATCTAATAAAGCAGTTGAGGAGACGGCTTCTATAATAACTGAACTCCTGAACCTCAGCTACAGCGATGTTTTTTAAAAAACGACTACTTGAAAACAGGTGAGACATATGTCTTATTATTTAGATGAAGATGATGTACAGAGCGTAAAAGACAGTACGGATATTGTAGATATAATTTCGGAATATGTGGATTTAAAAAGGGCAGGGAATAACTACAAAGGTCTCTGTCCTTTTCACAATGAAAAGACACCTTCTTTCACAGTATCTCCTGATAAAAATATATTTCACTGTTTCGGATGCGGAGAGAGCGGAGACGCGATAGCTTTCATCATGAAATACAATCATCTGGATTTCAGAGAAGCTATAGAGGAGCTCGCAGACAGGGCCAATATAAAGCTCAGAAAGAAACAGACGGGATACGACAGGAAAAAGGTGGATGAAAATAGAAAATATTACCAGATGAACAGAGAAGCAGCCATATATTTTTATAGAAATCTGAAAAAAGATAGAAAAGCTATGGTATATCTGTCAAAAAGGGGTATAGATAATAATATAGTGGACCGATTCGGAATCGGATATGCAGGTGAGAGCTGGGACGGACTGCTTAATTATCTCACGAAGAAAGGATATGCCCTTGAAGATATCGACAGAGCAGGACTCGTTTCTAAAAGCAGAAACGGAAAAAACACTTTTGACAGATTCAGAGGCAGAATAATGTTCCCTATATGGGATGTTAAGGACAGGATAATAGGATTCGGAGGAAGACTTATAACGGAGCAGGAAAATATGCCCAAATATCTGAATTCCCCAGACAGTCCGGTATTCATAAAAGGAAATAATCTTTACGGCCTCAATAAAGCGAGAGATTCTATAAGAGAAAAACGGCAGATAATTCTCGTGGAAGGCTATATGGATGTTATAGCGCTTTCAGTTCACGGAATCAACAATGCGGCGGCATCTCTTGGAACGGCTCTTACGCCGGAGCAGATTAAGCTGATAAAGAGATATACTGATAATATAGTCATATCTTATGATTCTGATAATGCTGGAAAACAGGCTGCAGTCAAAGCTGCAGTTCTTATTAAGAAGGAAGGAATAAGCCCTAAGATAGTCGAACTTGACGAAGGGATGGATCCTGACGAGTATCTCAAGAAATACACCTCAGCCGAATACAGAGAAAGAGTCAAAGACTCTAAACATTTTATGGATTTTATAATCGGATTTAATAAAGAGAAATATAATTTAAATTCTACCGAAGATAAACTTCAGTTCGTAAATGTAATCTGCAGATACCTTTCAGTTATTGAAAGTCCGGTTGAGCTTGATATATATATAGACAAGCTTGCACAGATAACTGGTGTGAGCGAAGAGGCTGTTAAAAAAGAGCTGGAGTCCATGAAGAAGAGGAAAGCTCTGAGAGATCAGAGGAGAGGCGGAAATTCATACCGCGAAAATCCTCAGACTCAGAAAAGTTCAAATCATCAGCGCAGAGAAGAAACGGCGCCTAATATGCCTACTCACGAAGAGACTCATTTCAAAGCTGAAATGGGACTTCTCAATATACTGCTGAAGAGACCTAAGTATATGTCCGTTATGGCAGACGATTTTAAGCCTGACAGATTCAGAGACAGTACAAACAGAAAAATTTACGAGACTCTCATAAATATCTATAAAGACGGAGAGAGCGATATAGCTGTAAATGCGGAATCTCTGAGTGATGAAATATCGGACAGAGTCAAAAAAATAGAGAGCCTTGAGCTCAATGTGGACGACAGCAAAATGGAAAAGGCTTTTGAAGACTTAAAGATAAGAATGGAAACAGATTATTATTCTGTTCAGAAAGACAGAATAATGAATGAAATGAGAAAGCTGGAAAGTTCTGAAGCAATAGAAGAGCTCGGTCCGGAAAAAAGCAGACAGAGACTCTTTGAATTAGTGACAGAGCTGGAAAAACTGAATAGATTTATTAATAAAATAAAGACCTAGGGGGGCGACTTGATGCATAAAAATGACAAGGCGGAAAACAAGAAAGTTAAGGATAAAGAGACTGAAAAGAAATTAGAAGCAGTCAAAGCCCTTATAGAAAAGGGCAGGAAACAGGGTATGCTATCGAGCGAAGAGGTCGTATCATCATTAGAAAAGGTTTCACTAGATACCGAAGAAATAGAGAACGTTTTTGAAGAACTTGAGAACAGAGACATAGAAATAGTGGGAGATTTTAAATCCAAAGAAGATTCCGATTCGGACGACGATGAAGATGACGATCCGGCAAAAGAAGACTTATCGGTTCCAAAAGGCATAAATGTAGACGACCCGGTAAGAATGTATCTTAAAGAGATAGGTAAAGTGCCTCTTCTTACAGCAGAAGAAGAAACTATTCTAGCAAAGAGAATGGAAGCAGGAGATGAAGAAGCCAAGAAAAAACTGGCTGAAGCAAACCTGAGACTTGTTGTGAGTATAGCTAAAAGATATGTTGGAAGAGGAATGCTGTTCCTCGACCTTATACAGGAAGGAAATCTCGGACTTATAAAAGCGGTTGAGAAATTCGACTATACAAAAGGATATAAGTTCAGCACCTATGCAACATGGTGGATAAGACAGGCGATCACTAGAGCAATTGCCGATCAGGCCAGAACTATAAGAATACCTGTTCATATGGTTGAGACTATAAATAAACTTATAAGAGTTTCAAGACAGCTCCTTCAGGATTTAGGAAGAGATCCTACACCTGAAGAGATTGCAAAAGAGATGAATATGGATGTAGAAAAAGTAAGAGATATTCAGAAGATAGCTCAGGAGCCTGTATCGCTTGAAACACCTATAGGTGAGGAAGAAGACAGTCATCTTGGAGATTTCATACCGGATGACGATGCTCAGGCGCCGTCGGAAGCGGCAACATTCACGCTTCTGAAGGAACAGCTTGTAGATGTCTTAGACACTCTCACAGAAAGAGAGCAGAAAGTTCTGACACTCAGATTCGGTCTTGATGACGGCAGAGCGAGAACGCTTGAAGAAGTCGGAAAAGAATTCGATGTGACAAGAGAGAGAATAAGACAGATAGAAGCAAAAGCTCTAAGAAAACTTAGACATCCGAGCAGAAGCAAAAAACTTAAAGACTTCCTCGAATAAACAGAGAAAATACAGATATAATATAAATAATTAAGAGCTCAGAAATCTGAGCTCTTTAAATTTGGAAAAGAGAGGATGAGAGTTTGAAACTGACACCTAGACTTAAAAAAATTGCAGACTTTATAAATAAAGAAGACAGAGTTGCAGATATAGGAACGGACCATGGATATATACCGGTATATCTGATAAGAGAAAAAGGCATGGATAGAGTAATAGCTTCTGATATAAACGAGGCGCCTCTTGAAAATGCGGAAAACTATGTAAAAAGCGCCGGACTTTCAGATAAAGTGGAACTCAGACTGGGAAACGGAATGCAGGTCCTTGAAAAAGGAGAGGCGGATACAGTAATAATGGCTGGAATGGGCGGAATACTTATAACTGAAATAATGGATTTCAACAGAGAGCTCACAGACAGCATAGATAAATTCGTACTTCAGCCTATGGTTGGAAGAAGCGAGCTTGCTCAGTACCTGGAAGAAAATTTCTACGATATATCAGAAGAATCTCTTGCGAAAGAGGGAGACAAGATATATCAGGTGCTGAAAGTAGAGAAGTCTTGTGGAGAAAAAGACAGTTCAGAAGAGCAGCTGAATGAAAATGCGGAGCTGATACTGAAAGATGAGGAGCTTAAATATGAAATCAGCAGAGCTCTTCTTTCAAGCGGAGACCCTCATCTTGAAGAGTTTTTAGAAAAGAAAGCCGCAAAGCTTGAAAAAATTATAAGATCGATAGAGAAGAACAGCAGCGGAGATAATCTGGAATATCTTGAAAGGCTGAAAAGCAAAAGAGAAAAATTGTTAGGAGTGTGTAATTAATGCTTTCAAAACAAATAATGCAGAGAATGGAGAAACTTGCGAAACCTGAATTTGCAGAAGACTGGGACAACTGCGGTCTGCAGCTCGGTTCAAACAATATGGAAGTAAAAAAAATACTTCTGGCCCTAGATATGAGCAAGAAAGTGTGTCAGAGAGCTGTAGATGAAAAGTATGATATGGTAATAACTCATCACCCTTTTTTCTTTTCAGGCTCTAAAAAGATAGTTCTCGACGGATACAGAGGAGAAATAATAAGAGCTCTGATAAAAAATGACATGGTGCTCTACAGCGCTCACACGAATCTCGATATAGCTGACGGAGGAGTGAACGATGTAATATGCGGAATGCTCGGTATAGAGAACGTAAAGCCTCTCGTGCCTTCAGAAGAAAGAAAACTTGCTAAAATAGCAGTCTATGCGCCGGTTGAGGATGAGTATGCAGAAGATATAAGAAGAGCCGTAGGAGAGATGGGATACGGAACTATAGGGAACTATTCGAACTGTTCGTTTTCAGCGCCGGGACACGGCAGATTCAAGCCTGAAGAAGGTTCAGACGCTTTTCTCGGAGAAATCGGAGAAGTAGAAGTAGTAGATGAAGAGAAGATAGAATTTCTAGTATACGAAGATGAGATATCAGATGCAGTGAGAACTGTTAAAAGAGCTCATCCGTATGAGGAAGTGGCGTACGATATATATCCGATACTGAACAGAGGAGAAATTTTCGGACATGGCAGAATCGGAAGTCTCAGAGAGGGAATGCAGCTCGGAGAACTTGCAAAAAGAGTCAAGGATGAATTAGGATGCAGTTCGGGCGGTTCAGTGAGAGTTTACGGGCATCTCGACAAGAAAGTCAAGAGAGCGGCAGTATGCGGAGGAAGCGGCTCTTCATTCATAAGAGATGCGAAAAGAGCCGGAGCAGACGTATATATTACAGGAGACCTCAAGCATCACGACGCTCAGATAGGAAGAGAGCTCGGAATATGCCTTATAGATGCCGGTCACTACCACACTGAAGTTCATGTTCTGAATGCTTTAAAACAGTACCTTGAAAATGAATGTGAAGATGTAGAAATAGATATAATGAAAGACAATATTTCTAAATACAGTCTCATATAAATATGGAGAACTGTTCATTGAAAAAAATTAAAAAATAGAATATAATATTATTTGAGTAAGCTGAATGGTCGCGGGTGCCTTAGGGCACGTGAGGAAAGTCCGGGCTTCACAGGGCAGGGTGCCAGATAACGTCTGGTGAAGGCGACTTTAAGGACAGTGCAACAGAGATATACCGCCTGGCTCGTCCAGGTAAGGGTGGAAAGGCGAGGTAAGAGCTCACCAGCGGCTAGGTAACTAGCCGGCTATGTAAACCCCATCCGAAGCAAAACCAAGTCAGGGGCTAGGAAAGATGGCGGCCCGTCATCCCCCAGTATGGTAGGTTGCTTGAGCTTATCGGTGACGATAAGCCTAGATAGATGACCATTGTAAACAGAACCCGGCTTATGGGCTTGCTCATACATAATAATAAAACCTCAGGATATGAATTTCCTGAGGTTTTTTATATTTAAAACAGAATTATTCATTTTTCGCTTTCTCTATGTAGCTCTTTATTATATCTTTTCTGGCTACTATTCCCAAAAGCTTGTTTTCAGAATCCACTATAGGAATTCTGTTAACATCTTTATTAGTCATTATAGTGGAAAGATCGTTCACTGTAGCATCTTCCATAGCTGTATATACATTTTTAGTCATGACATCTGATATCTTGTATCCAGTCATTTTTTCAAGCTGCTCTTCTATTATGCTTGGATTTTCCAGGAATATATAGCTGTCGAAGATAGAATAGTAAAGAGGAAAATGGAAACTTTTACTCTTGTATATTAAATCTCCTTCAGTAACTATTCCTACAACTTTATATTCATCGTCAACTACGGGAACTCCGCTTACATCTTTATCCAGAAGAATTTTCATTGCATCTTCCACTGTATCATTTTCATGAACTGTGAACACTTCTTTAGTCATTATTTCCTTAGCTAACAAAAAAATCACCCCTCTTAATATATATTTATATACCCAAATAATGAGAATGAAAGCATTAAATATTCCTGCTCTTTATTCCCATCTGAAAGTTATTGTTGAAATGGCGATAGACACTATAGTTATGCCTATCAGTATAAGAACCGACATCAGAACATTGGCGATATCAAGGTTCAGCCATTCAGATTTCAAAAGATTCACGCTGTAAGTTAAAGGCACGAAGGCGCTTATTTCCATCATTCCCTCAGGCATCAGCTCTGTTGCGAATGAAGCTCCTGAAAGGAAAATCATAGGGAAATAGACGAAATTAGAAAGCGCTATGCACGATTTCGATGTTCTCGTAAGACTCGACAGCAGAAGTCCTAGAGAAGACATACTCACAGCTGAAAGCACAAAATAGACTATGAAAAGGAATATATTTCCTTCGAATCTCAAGTCAAAAGCCATATAGCTTATTATTATGAGTATTACTGAACTCACTGCTGAAAGTATGAAATAGACTATGAACTGAGAAATCAGAACCTGAACCGGGTTTATCGGCGTTGCTCTGTATCTTTTCAGAACTTTAATCTCCCTGTAGAATGAAATCGACAGAGGAAGATTTGTCAGACTGTTGACAGCAATTATATTTGCAATATACGACGGCGTCAGAATATCAACAGATCCGTATCCGTAAAATATGTCGCTTGGCTCATTTCCGTACAGGCTTCCAAAAACTAAAAGCAGAAGCAGAGGGAAGACTACTGAAAAGAACAGGTTCGGAAACAGTCTCGTAATCTGTCTGAACTCAAATTTAATAAGCTGTAAAGTGGATCTCAGCATTAATATACCCCCTCGTAGTATCCTATGCTGTGAAGATAGAAATCTTCCAGATTAGGATCTCTGGTATATAGTGTATCAAATTTTATATCATTATCTATCAGATAGCTCTTAACAGTCTGATAGATATTGTCTTTTTCTCCTCTTATTACGAAATGGTGATTTCTGCATGAAACAGAATCTACGAATTCAGATTCCACAAGAGGATCCAGAATATGCTGGGGGACCATAGAATGGAATTTTACAATTCTTGGAAGATGAGCTTTCTGAACTATATTTTCCACACTGTCAAGTTCTCTAATTCTTCCGTCATCCAGAAAACAGATTTTGTCGCTTATGAGTTCAGCTTCATCCATATGGTGAGTTATATAGACTATAGTAGTTCCTTTTTCTTTCAGATCAAGCATATATTTAACCATATCTTTTCTCGAACCGGGGTCGAGGAAAGAAGTTATTTCGTCTAGAAAGACTATTTCCGGATTTGGAAGCATAGCAAGAATGAAAGAAAGCTTCTTTTTCTGTCCGGAAGAAAGATTGTTCGCATGATGATGCAGCCAGTCTATGAGACCGAATTCTTCAAGCAGTTCTTTGTAGTCAGCAGGTCTTTCGTAGAATGAGCTGTAAAGTTTGCATATTTCATCAACTTTAGCTTCAGAAGCAAAAACCTGCTCCTGCAGCTGAACACCTATCCTGTTGTAGAGTTTTCTTCTGTCTCTGAAAGGATCCAGTCCAAGAACAGATATATCGCCGTAATTGACTTCTCTTAGACCTTCAGTGCATTCAATAAGAGAAGTTTTTCCTGAACCGTTAGGTCCTATTATGCAGAAAGTCTCACCTCTTTCAACACTGTATGAAATATCTCTGAGAGCTGTACGTTCTCCGTATTTCTTAACGAGTCCGTCAACTTCAATAACCAAGCAAACCACCTCCATTTTATCTCTTATATAAAAGTATATATCATTTTCAGGTTATTTGTATACACCTTTGTTTTTAATGTAAAATATTACAAAAAAACACCCCCGGAATATATCCGGGAGTATTCTATATCAGCCTAATTGCAGTAAGTCGTCTGCTTAGGCGGCTCATATTCATAATCTTCTGGAAGAACATTGTTGTGTTCGCTAGGATCGTATTCAGGCTCTCTCTTGAAGAAGAGCTTTAACTGAGTAAGATAGTTAGGACAGTTCGCCCCTGCAAGATTTCCTGTGAGAGTGTGAACTCTGTAGTAGCTGTGCTGTTCACATTCTTCAGTAGGCTCCGTTCCGTTTACGAACAGTTCTTCTTTTACAACACCTCTAGGGTCTGCAAGACATTTAGAAGTGGAAAGTTTTCCGGATTTAGTGCAGACAGTTTCTCTCACCATTCCCTCAGGCTCTTCGAATTCTTTCGGTTCTAAATCCTGATGAACAGTGCTCATTACTGTGCACCATATTTCAGCCGCAAGACCTGAATCACGAGTCAGCTTTACGCTCATAGAGTCGTTTCCGACCCATACGCTTGCTGTGTAGTAAGGAGTATATCCTATGAACCATACATCGGCGTTCTGGTCTGTAGTTCCTGTCTTACCTGCAACAGGAATTGTTTCATTGTCATAAGTTATTCTGGCTTTCTGAGCTATTCCAAGTCCTTCAGAAACTGTGCTGTGAAGCACATCTGTCATGACGAAAGCAACTTGAGGAACTACTACTTCCTGTGCTCCGCCTGTATTGTCTACAACAATTTCTCCGCTGCGGTCTTCTATTTTAGAATACGCTTTAGGTTCGTTGAACATTCCGTAATTGGCGATTGAAGCATAAGCTCCGGCCATTCTCACAGGACTCACTCCGTGCGTGAATCCTCCTAAAGCAAGTGCTGAAAGATTTTCGTCATTGTATTCCGGATTTTCTTCAGCAGTTACGAAATCATCGTTTCCGTCAGGAGATATTATCCCCATTTTTTCAAGGTATTCCATAGATTTCTTTATTCCTATATCGTTAACAGTTTTAACAGCGTTAACATTTATAGACTGTTCAACAGATTCTCTCAGAGTCATAAGTCCGCGGGATCTGAAGTCGTAGTTGTTCGGCCATACATTTCCTTTTTCATTTATGAAAGGAACGTCGTCTATAGGAGTTGCAGCCGTATATCCGTTGTCAAGCGCCGGAAGATAAGCTCCAAGAGGCTTCATAACTGAACCTGTCTGTCTAGGTTTAGAAGCTCTGTTTTCGACTTTTTTTCCATTGTTTGAACGTCCTCCGACCATAGCTTTAATCTGGCCTGTAGACTGTTCAATTATAACAGTGGCCGACTGAGGCTGAACTACGCCGTCTTCATCGTTTGAGAAGAAAGCTTTGTCTACTACGAAATTTCCTGATTCAGAATCAACGTATCCGAAATCATAATGTTCTGCTAAAAACTGACCGTCGAAGACTACAGAACCGTCATCGTTTATCTGATAGTTTTCAGGACTTAGAGAAATTCTTCCCATATCGTGAGTCACCAGATTTCCATAGCTGTCTATCGTATAATAGTCGTTGAAGTCTATAGCGCCGCTGAACACGTTTATCTTAGACGAGTTGACTATTACATCTCCATTCTCATTCTGTTCGAATTCTGATGGGTATATTTCAACATTTCCATATTCATTAATTATATTTTCCTTAGCATAATATACTATGCCCGGATTTTTTCCATCTGTTATTATATTGCCTTCATCATCATTTTTCCATGTGCTGAGACTCGACATATTGACATAGTTCGCAAGATTGTCGTATATCTCTTCAACTTCGGCCTGCATCTTACTGTCTACAGTCGCAAATATCTTGAGTCCGCCAGTATACATTTTTCTTTCAGCTTCTTCACGGCTCAGTCCTTCTTTAGTCATGAAGTCGTTTACAACAGACTCTTTAAGATAATCTGAAAAATAAGATGATATTTCTTTAGGCTCATCCTGTTTTACCACAAGATTTGCTTTTATATCGTACTGCTTTGCCTCTTCAGCTTCATCTCTGCTTATATATCCGAGATCAACCATCTTATCCAGAATAACACGCTGTCTTTCGATGCATTGAGGATTGTAAACAGCCTTATAAGTATTTCCGAGTATTTCTTTTTCACCGAGAACTTCTGCCGAAGGATCGACATTTTCAGGCGATACTAGAAGATAAGGCGCAAAAGATGAAGGGTTTTTAGTTATTCCTGCTATAGCGGCAGATTCCGCAAGGTTTAGATCTGAAACATGTTTGTCAAAATAAGTAGATGCTCCAGCCTGAACTCCATAAGCCCCTTCTCCAAGATAGATACTGTTCAGATAAGCTTCCAGAATCTGATCTTTAGAAAGATTGTTTTCAAGTTTCTTAGAAAGATAAGCTTCTTTCAGCTTTCTGTCGAATTTAACTTCGCTAGTCAGATATTCGTTCTTTACGAGCTGCTGAGTAAGAGTGCTCGCACCCCTTACAACATGGCCCGCTTTAATATTCTGAATTATTGCTCCTCCGATTCCTCTATAGTCGAGACCGTTATGACTTCTGAATCTCTGGTCCTCTATAGCGATAAAAGCGTTCTGAAGATCTTTAGGTATCTCATCGAGATAGACTATAGAACGGTTTTCATCTGACTGAAGCAGTTCAAGACGGTTTCCTTCGCTGTCAACTATCTCTGAATTCAGACTCATATCGTTCAGTATGTTCTTAGGATCCACATCAGGACTCGTTCTTACGGCATGTATAACGAAACCTAGTCCTATCAGAATCACTATAAGTACAATTATAAGTATGACTGTAAGAATCTTTTTACCCAGAGAAAGATTGGTAAATTTGTCTGCTAAATTTTTAATCATATAAAATCAGCTACTCAGAAAATTGAGCAGCAGCCGCACCACCTTTCTTCTTTTTTAATATAAAAGATTTCAGCTGCATTTGTGCAGCTATATTTAATCACTAATTATTTTTTAAAAATGTTGAAATAGACTTGTCTAACCGAAGACACAGTCATCGATTATAAAGTATAATCTATTATAACACAAGAGCAGATTATATTAAATGAGTTTATTATTAAGCAATTATTACAAAAATGAAACTAAATTAAAAAAACTGAGAAAGACGGAAACTGAAAGTTTCAATATAAGGATAAGAGCCCGCACTGTGCTATAATCAATATAGAGGCATGAAAAAACGGAAGAAAATACAGAATATAAATTAACTGAAAAGGAATGATTCAATGGAAAAAGTGCTGCTTGTAGGAGTCAACCTGCCTGACAGAAGTATATCGATTGAAAGTTCAATGGCTGAACTTGAAGAACTTGCAAAGGCGGCAGGAGCAGAGGTCGCTGCATCTACTGTTCAGAACAGAGACCAGATAGACAATGCGACCTATATTGGAAAAGGAAAAGTTTATGAAATAAAGAATATAATGGACGAAATGGAAATAGATACAGTAATATTCAACAATGAGCTTTCGGGAGGACAGATAAGAAATCTCGAAAAGATACTCGACAAGAAGATTGTAGACAGAACGAGTCTTATACTCGATATATTTGCAAACAGATCTTCAAGCAAAGAAGGTAAGCTTCAGGTTGAGCTTGCTCGGCTTCAGTACAGACTGCCGAGACTTGTCGGATACAGGAACTATCTTTCAAGACTTGGAGGAGGTATAGGAACTAGAGGACCGGGAGAGCAGAAGCTTGAAGTCGACAGAAGACATATACTCAAGAGAATAAGCGATATAAAGACTCAGCTTGAAAAAGTCTCAAAAGTCAGAGAGACTAAGAGAAAGAGAAGAATGGATTCGCAGCTTCCCATAGTAGCTTTAGTAGGATATACGAATGCAGGAAAATCCACACTTCTAAACGCTCTTATAAAGAGAAGTCCTGATTATGAAGAGCATAAAGAAGTTTTTCAGAAAGATATGCTTTTTACGACTCTTGAAACGAGTTTCAGAAAAGCGGCGTTCGATGACGGAAGAGAATTTCTTCTGACGGATACAGTAGGATTCGTAAGCGAACTTCCTACTAAGCTTATAGAGGCATTTAAAGGAACTCTTGAAGAAATAAAATATGCTGACGTTATTCTTCACGTCATGGACATAACGAATGAAGACCTTGAAATACAGATGGATATAACTCTTGATATACTGAAAGAGCTCGAGGTTATGGATAAACCGGTCATAAACGTTCTAAACAAGGCGGACAGAGTAGAAGACGACTACGTTATAGAATATCCTATTCCGGATTCCAAGATAATGGTTTCAGCAAAGACAGAAGAAAATCTGGATGAACTGCTGAAACTTATAAGAGAGAATCTTCCGAAGAAATATACAAAATATGAAATGCTCTTTCCGTATGAGGAGAGTGCGGAAGTTTCAAATCTCTTTGAAGACAATCTGGTAGTGGAAAATGAATACAGAGAAGACGGAGTCTATGTTGAAGCAATGCTTGATGAGAGCATGACCGGAAGACTTAAAGAATATATAATAGATTATGAAGAGGAAGATGAAGATGAGTTTTAAGACACTGCACAGTTTCGGAAGCGATGAAATAATAATAAATAAATCGAGATTCATAGGATATGCAAAGCCTGTTGAATCTGAAGATGAAGCTGTAGAATTTATAAATGAGATAAAGTCGAAACACAGCGATGCCACTCACAACGTATATGCATATGTTGTCGGAGAAACTAACAATATTCAGAGATACAGCGATGACGGAGAGCCGACAGGAACTGCAGGAATTCCTGTGCTCGATATAATAAAAAAAGAAGATTTAAGAAATACAGCAGTAGTAGTTACAAGATATTTTGGAGGAATAAAGCTCGGAGCGGGAGGACTTGTGAGAGCTTATATAAAAGGAGCAAAGATAGGACTGGACGCTGCAAAGATAGTTGAAAAGAGACTGTTCAGCACTGTTAAAGTCACGATAGAATATACTCTTCAGGGAAAACTTGAGAATCTGCTGATGTCTAATGAATACACAGTTAAAGATACGGAATACGGAACGGCTGTGAGTCTGTATATTCTGTGTGAAAAGGATAAAGTTGAGGAGCTTCTTTCAATGATAAGAGAGATGAGCAGCGACAATTTTGAATATGAGATAACAGAAGAGAACTATCTGTCGGTTGTAAACGGAAAAGTGATTGAGTAGGCAAGAATAATAAAGATATGCGCTATTTTAAAACAGTCCGATAGCGGGTATAATTATATTATACTGATGAAATTTAAAGCCGGTTTTAAACGGAGAAAGACAGAGCTTGAATGGAGAGGAATTAAATATGAACGATGTAGGAAAAGTAGTGGAATCAATAGTAAAATGGATGCAGGAAAAGGCTGAAGAAGCAAAATGCCAGGGAGTAGTTTTCGGAATGAGCGGAGGAATAGATTCGGCAGTAATTGCAGGACTTGCAAAGAGAGCATTTCCCGAAAACTGTCTGGGCATTATAATGCCATGCCACAGTCTTGATGAAGACGAAGAAGATGCAAGACTGGTAGCTGAAGAAGTCGGAATACAGCTTAAAAAGGTGGATCTCACTTCGACATACGATGAGCTTATGAAAAATTTGGAGGGTGAAGAGAATACTATGGCCGCGGCGAATATAAAACCGCGTCTGAGAATGACTGCTCTTTACTATAATGCTCAGATGAAGAACTATCTAGTTGCCGGTTCGAGCAACAAATCCGAATTTAAAGTGGGCTATTTCACTAAACACGGAGACAGCGGTGTAGACATGCTTCCGCTTGCAAACTTTGTAAAATCGGAAGTCTATGAAATAGCAAGATATCTCGGAATAAATGAAAAGATAATAGACAAAGCTCCGTCAGCAGGACTCTGGGAAGGGCAGACTGATGAAGAAGAGATGGGAATAACTTACAAGACTATAGACAGATATATTAAGACGGGAATAATAGACAATTTTTCAGAAAAAGAAAAAATAGACACGCTGTACAAGATTACAGAGCATAAGAGAGTATTTCCGCCAATATTCAAATACGAAGAAACAGAGCAGTAGTCTATATTGTTGATAGAGTACTGTCTTTATGATAGAATATTGAAGTAGAATTTTGCAAAAAAAGGAAGTGTAAATTTGGCAGGACATAATAAATGGTCGAAGATAAAAAACACAAAAGGTAAAGTGGATGCTCAGAGAGGAAAGATATTCACTAAACTATCTAGATATATAACAGTTGCAGTTAAAGAAGGGGGAGCAGACCCTGAGTACAATGCTGCTCTTAAAAGTGCTATAGAAAAAGCTAAGGCTGAAAATATGCCTAATGACAATATAGAAAGAGCTATAAAGAAAGGTACTGGAGATCTTGAAGGAGTTAATTACGAAGAGATACAGTACGAAGGATACGGACCTTCAGGAATAGCAGTTCTAGTTGAATGTCTTACAGACAACAGAAACAGAACTGCATCTGACGTGAGACACGCTTTCGATAAATTCGGAGGAAATCTTGGAGCTACAGGATGTGTTTCATGGATGTTCGACAGAAAAGGAATTCTTGTAATAGACAGAACTGACGATATGGATGAAGAAACTGTGATGCTTGAATCGATAGATTCAGGAGCGGAAGATTTCACAGCAGAAGAAGATTATTTCGAGATAATTACAGGAGCGGACGAATTTGCTCAGGTAAGGGACAGTCTTCAGGAAAACGGATATGAATTCTCAACAGCTGAACTGGGATTCATACCTCAGAACACATCGAAGCTTGAAAGCGAAGAAGATATAAAAAATATGGTAAAACTTATAGAAACGCTTGAAGACAACGATGACGTTCAGAACGTTTACAATAACTGGGATATGCCTGACGATCTTGAAATTTAATATACAGATAGAGGTGGTGGTCTTATGTATAAGGCTCAAAAGTCTAAAGAAATCTACAGAGGCCTTAAAAACAGATTTCTTTATGAGAACGATTTAAACTCAATATATGTGCTTTTAGCTTTATACGATCTGGAGGAGAATATAAACAGTATTCGCCCGAGATATATTTCTCTATCCGATATAAAGCTTAAAGTCGGAGAATTTCTTCAGAAAAGAGAAAAAGCGGAGAGCACTGTTCATAATATATCAGTAGTTCTTCATGAAGATATAAACAGACTTGAACTCTGTTTCTACCTCGAGGGTTATAAAGACGGGTATAACAGCAAGAGACTTGCCAATGTTCTCGAATACGAAATTATAAAGATGTACGGAATAGGTTTTACTTATAAAAGAGACAATCTCAGATATATACTGAATGATGACAATTTCACTGAGCTGAAAGAGTCGTTTACAGATATAATGGGCGCTAATTTTGAGAACCAGACGTATATGAATACACTGGCGGACAGATTCATACACAGAATAATGATGAATAAACTTTTTAATTTAGAAGAATACATGGCGGGCCAGTTCAGTTACAATACGGATATGAACGAGTTTGAAGCGGAGCTTTCTGCTTACAGACTCAATGAAATAGAACTGAAATCAATAGAAAGATATCTAAATGATGAAATCAAACCTCATCTGAACCGTCTTTATCAAGAGTCATTATGGGCTGCTGTAAATGACAGAGTGTTCAACAGATATAAATAAACGGAGAGATGTGAAAACGTCTCTCTTTTTTTAATATGCAGAAAGGAGGAAACGGATTGCAAATAAGCGGGAAATTGAAAAAATTCACTGTATTAATACCTATATTTCTTATACTGGCAATATTCTTTTCAATAATGCATAAAAATGTGAATAAAAAAGAAAGATTTTATATGGTCAAAGATGACTTTTCATCATTCGGAATAGTTCTCGATAAAACAGTGCATGAACTCGGAATAGAAGGACTTCGGATTGAAGCCGTTCCGGAAAGAGAGTTCATGATGAAAAATTACGGCGAAAGAGATATGTTCGAAGTGAAGAGAAGACTCACTGCCTTGAGAGACAAGACATACGTTCCGTTTATAAAGCCCACTGTAGTTTTTGCAGTGGACAGAACCAGAGTAAATGAAAATATAGATTCATGGAAAAGTCTCATAGATTCGGATTACAAAGTTCTTTTTTCAAGTTTAGAAGAAGACTTGGGAGTTTCATCTCTGCTGGCTATGAATATAAGTCTGGGATACAATGAAAAAAACTTGACCCATGCTGAGGAAGTTTTCAAAGAAATGGAGAAAGACGGCAGAATAGGATATCTGAATGAATATAAAGAGGATGATATGAATCTTATAAACATATCCAAGCCGGAAGAGTACCCTATAATGGTACTCTGGGACTATCAGGCCGCATATATAAAGAGCAATGTAAATGAAAATTTCGATTTGATAGTTCCCAAAGACGGAACTTTAACGACCACTATGGGAATGATGTCCACCAGCGAAAAAGGAAGAGAATCGGATGAGTTTTTCAGAATAACAAAGTTTCTCAAGAGTGAAGAAGGACAGAAGCTTCTAGCAGACAATGAATACAGGACTATTCATGAGGATGCGAATATAGAAATATATCCTGATGAAGAAAGCTACAGTTCAGCTGTTGAGATTAAAGATTATAATGCGTGGAATACGACCCTCAACAGATTTTACAGAGCGAGAACTTATCCCAATATAAGAATAAAGCTGATTCTGCTCTCGACATTCATAGTTTTCTGGTCATTTTACGGACTGAAGAGACTTCCGGACAACAATATAAGCAAGTATTTTTCAATTGAAGCATTTATGCTTATATTCTGGGCGAGCATAAGATATGCAGAATCGATTCCAAGTTTCTATGAAGTGAGAGAACATCTGTCATATCTTTACTATATTCCTATGAACGTCATGTCTCTGGTATTTTACTATATATTCTATCTTTACAGAAACAGAGATGTGGAAGATATACCTAGGAAAAACTTTATTATTACAGTTTCTATAACAGCGATATTCATAATAATAGCAGTTACTAACGGTTTTCACGGAATATTTATTACACCGAATACAGAGACCGGGGGCGTTTATAAATATCAGCCTATGTACTATCTGAATCTTTTGTGGATTATAACACTGGTATGCATGGGAATTTACCATATGAATAAAGTTCTTTTCAGAAGAAACAAGAAATTTCTTTCGGCAGTATTTTTAATATATTTTACAATTGTCGCTTTATATATTGCAGCTCACAGTAAAGGAATTATAGAGCTGAATATAACGCTCAGCATGATAATAATGATTATCATAGGGATGGAGCTTAAAATAAGATATCTGCTTTTTGAGAATCAGTTCATGGACATGCCTTTTTTCCAGAAAAGCAATAATATAATGGTAATATTCAACGACAAGCTCGATATAGTCTATATGAGCAATAACGGAGAAAAACTCAGAAAATATATGACCAGAGAACTTTTGGCGCAGAAAATGGAATATCTTGACGGACCGAGATTCATACTCGACAGGGATATGCCTGAAAGATATTTCGGAAAGCTTTACAGAGGAATGAACGGCTATATTATGATGCTTGAAGACATGACAAAAATATATGAACTGAACAGGGAGCTGAACAATAAAAATATTGAACTGAGGAATAAGCATAAACTGCTTTCGAAAGAGAGAAATGTAAGAGAAGAGCTTGCTTCTCTGAGAGTGAGCGTAAATCTTATGAACAATATAGAATATGCAATAGAAGACAATCTGAAAAATCTCAAAGTCTATCTGAAAGATCTTTATGACGGGAAAAATGTGAAATACAATGCAGATCATATATATATGCTCTGCCGATATATAAAACAGAGAGCGCAGATGTCAGTTCTGGCGATGAAGAATGAAAAAATGAACAAAGAGAGAACTCTCAAAGTGCTCAACGATTTAGTAGATGAATTTAAGAATAAAGAGTTCGACTTCTTCATAGTTATTGCAGGAGATGAAGAGATATCTGTAAGCTCACTGATAGAGATACATCAGTTTTTCTACAGTCTTCTGAAGACTTATTACAGGTATGAAAATTCCTCTATGTTCTGCAGACTGGTAAATTCAAAAGATTCTGTCAAAATAGTAGTTAATATGAATATGGACGCCAGCGATATGCTCGATTTCACTTCTAAGATAGACAGAATGCAGGAAAAATTCAAAAGGAGAATAAAGCTTACAAACGATGAAGAAGATATGATTCTGGAATATGAAATTCCTAAGGAGGAGGGTGAAGATATTGGAACTTTATAAATTTGAAGAATTTCTGATAAAAGTATTTTCAATTCTGATGTTCCTGACTCTCTTCTTGAATCTGGTGATATTCGTACTTTCTTTTTATTCATTTGAAGGAAAAAGAAGAATCAAGTTCGCGCTTTATAATTTGAGCAATCTCGTCGCGGCTTTTACCTTTCTGCTCATTCTGATAGATATATCTTATAACTTCAACTACGGAGTGAGGGTGAGAGAGTTTTCAGATATAAGATATCTTCTGCTGTACAGTGCAGGAGCCAGAATAATGTTTATAGATCAGCTGAGAAAGAATAATTTTTCTGAAAAAGTCAGAACTGTTTTTGCTGTACTGAAACTTCTGGTGATTATTTCTCTTCTTCCTTTTACTGATTCATTTATAAGCTATACGGCTCATAAAGTCATATTCTATATAGCATGCATTCTTCTTATAGATGAAAATACTGCTATAGGAATAAGGACATTTCTGTATCTAAAAAGAAATGTCACTCTGATAAGCATAGTAGAAGCTTTCGCAAAACTTGAGAGCGGTGTTATATTTGCAGATAAAAAAGGAAGAGTGAGACTGATAAATCCTTATATGTCGGAACTTATGAAAGAAGCCGGAATATATAGAATAGAGAATCTTTCAGAAATAAGCAGACTGTTCGAAAAACTTGATGTCAGAAGCTTCGGAAAAGACAGGATTGTGACTTTTAAGAACGGAAAGACTTATCAGATAATAAAAGATGAAGTAAAAATAAAAAATAAGAAATATATACAGGCAGTATTCAACGATATAACGAAACTGTACAATCTGAACAAGAAGCTGGAAATGAAGAATGAACAGCTGGAATACTATAATGAAGAGATATCGGAAATACTGAAAAATATAGACGATATTATTCTTGAAAAGGAATCTATAAAGATCAGACAGCAGGTTCACGATATAATCGGGCAGAGGCTTTCTATTGTGAATGCGGCTACCGGCGAAATAGAAATGACGGGTCATTCAAATGCAAAGCTTGAAGATCTGAATGAGCTTATAGACACTCTGATTGAAGACCTGAAGAGAGAAAGACTCGGAACTTACGATGACATATTTGAATATCTTAAAGAGTCTTTCAGCATAGTCGGAGTGAATATAGATATAGAAGGAAAGATACCTAAAAATCCGAAAATCAGAAACAGCATAGCCTTAATTTTAAGAGAGGCTATAACTAATGCTATATGTCATGCCAATGCAAATGAAATCAATATGAAGATTGAAGAAGATATAGACAGCATTGTTATTGAAATATGGGATAATGGTGAAATTAAAGAAACTAAGATATCTGAAGGAACAGGCATGAGAGGAATAAGAAGAAGAGTTGAAGAAGATCTCGGGGGAAAACTTGAGATAATTCTAACAGACGGATTTAAGATGAAAATAACGGTACCTGCATAAGGATGTAAAAAAGCCGGGGTCAAATGACCTCGGCTATAATTTTTTTTCCATCGTTTCTTCATCAAACATAATTTCCGGATCTATATATCCTTTTTTTGTTGCATATGCAAGCAGCTGGGCTCTATTGTCGAAACCGCTTTTTTCAAGCAGTTTGGATATATAAGTCTTTATCGTGTTGTGACTGTATCCCAGCTTATCGCCAATCCTATTCACACTGAAACCGCAGCATAAATACTGCAGTATTTCCACTTCCAAGTCGGAGAATTCATAAGTTTCATCAGTATCTTTCGAATAGCCGACAAATGTGCTCGGAAAGATTTTGTAGTCTTCCAGTGAAGTCTGAAGCATGCTTATAAGATTCTTAGGATGAATATCTTTATAGAGATATCCGTCTGCGCCGACTTCCTTTGCCCTTTTTATAAGTATATATTCTTTCATCCCGGTCAGAATGAACACTTTTATATTTGGGAACTCTTTCTTTATATCTTCAGTGGCATCGATTCCGTTTCCATCTGCAGTATATACGTCCATAAGCACTATATCCGGCTTATATTCTCTGCATAAATCTAATGCGTCTGAAGCGTTGGGAGTTGAAGCTACAACTTCGAAGTTTCCGGAAGAATTCAGCATAACTGAAAAGGACTCTCTTAGAATAGTGTGATCCTCAACCAGTAAAACTTTCATTTTTTAATATTCTCCTCCTAAACTATATACTTTAGTATATCATATTATACCCAAACGGATATAGTATTAAAGATTTATAGATGTTATAATGATAGTGTAGTCAGGAAATCGTTATCAATTAAATAAATTCAAATGAAAATAGTTAAAAATGAGAAATGGAGGGTATAATTATGGCAAGCATACTTACAAGATTTAAAGATATAATGTCTTCGAATATCAATTCACTTTTAGATAGAGCAGAAGATCCTGCGAAACTCGTAGATGAGTATATAAGACAGATGGAAAGCGATTTAGGCAAGGTGAAAGCTGAAACTGCTTCAGTTATGGCGGAAGCCGCTAAAGCTAAAAGAGATCTTAATTCATGTGAAGAAGAAATAGAAATGATGACAAAATATGCAAAAAGAGCTCTTGAAGCCGGAAGTGAAGCAGATGCAAGAACTTTCCTCGAAAAGAAAAAAGAGCTTGAAACTAAGAGAGAAAGTCTCAAGGCTTTAAGCGATTCTGCAGACGGAAATGCAAAAAAAGTCAGAGAAATGCACGATAAACTGTGTTCAGATATAGAGAGACTTAAAGGAAAGAGAGCAGAAATAAAATCGAAAGTCGCAATAGCTGAAACTACGAAGAAAGTGAGCGCCTTTGATAAAATCGGAACCAGCACAGGAAAATTCGAGTCGCTTGAAGAAAAAGCCGACAGAATGCTGGATGAAGCCAATGCTATGAGTGAGCTTGAAGGCGGAAATGACGATATAGAAGATCTCAAAGCTAAATACAGTTCAGATGTCGCAGACAGCGATATAGATGCGGAACTTGAAGCTCTTAAAGCTGAACTTGGAAAAACAGAATAACACGCAGATTATTAAGAAAGAGGGATTAAGTTATGGGATTTTTCGGAAATCAGTTTGCGAATGTAGTTGAATGGGAAGAATACAATGACGAGACTATATTCTGGAAATGGGCAAATAAAGAGATAAAAAAAGGAAGTAAACTTATAATAAGACAGGGACAGGATGCTATATTCATGTTCAACGGAAAAGTGGAAGGAATTTTCAAAGATGAAGGAAGTTTCGATATAGAAACTGAAATAGTTCCTTTTCTTTCTACACTGAAAGGATTCAAATTCGGATTCAATACAGGCATGAGAGCGGAAGTCCTTTTTATAAATACAAAAGAGTTCACAGTGAAATGGGGAACTAAGAATGCTATAAATATACCTACTCCGGGTCTTCCGGGAGGTATGCCTATAAGAGCTTTCGGAACTTTCAACTGCAAAGTTGACGACTACAATGTGCTTATAGAAAAAATAGCGGGAATAAAGCATCAGTTCACTATAGACGATGTTAAAGAGAGAGTTATAGCTGTTCTGGATCAGCTTTTAATGAAATGGATATCGATTGAAGGAAAAGATATATTCAATCTTCAGGCCAATGCTTTTGAAATAGCTAAAGGGATAAAAGAAGATCTCGATATGGAGATGAGAAAAATAGGTCTTGAAATAACAGGATTCAATATAGCGAGCGTTTCATATCCTGAAGAAATTCAGGCTATGGCCAATAAAGCGGCATCTCAGAGCATGGTAGGAGATATGAACAAATATACGCAGATGGCGGCGGCCGACTCAATGGCTAATTCGCAGAGCGGAAGCGTTGCAGGAGACATGATGAACATGCAGATGGGAATGATGATGGGCAAGCAGATGATGGACAATATGCAGCAGGCTCAGCAGCAACAGCAGCAGGGACAGCCTCAGCAGAATCCTCAGATGCAGCAGCCTCAAGGAGGCGGAGGAGCATCAGAACCGGCTGCAGGACCTAAATTCTGCCCTGAGTGCGGAAACAAGACAGACGGAGCGAAATTCTGCTCTAACTGCGGAACAAAACTAATATAAGACTGGGGGATTACAGAAAATGGGGAATAGATACGACTGCAGCAGCTGTGGAGGGATAATGGTCTACGATATAAAATCAGGAAAGCTTAAATGTCCTAACTGCTCGACAGAAAGAGAAATCGTATCAGAAAGACCGATTATAGAACACAATTATGCTGAGTACAAGAAGACTAACAGAATTGAAACTGAAACTGAAAGCGTAGAGAACAAGGAAAGCACCACTATGGTGTGCAAATCATGCGGAGCGACTATAGAGATTTCACCTGAGATAACGGCTACATCGTGCCCTTATTGCAATTCGCATATAGTGCTTGCGGAAAAACAGGAAGAAGCTATAGTTCCGGATGGAATAATGCCTTTTAAGGTGGACATGAATCAGGCGAATCTGAATTTCATGAACTGGATAAAGGGAAAAAAACTTGCACCCTCTGCACTTAAAAATCTCTATCAGAAAGACAAATTTCTTCCAGTATATATGCCTTACTGGACATTCGATGCAGACGTTCAGTCATATTACAAAGGACAGGGAGGAATATACAGAGAAGAAACTTACAGAGATGACAAAGGAGAAACTCACACTAGAACAGTTACAGACTGGTATCCTACAAGCGGAGAAGTCGGATCGAGCTTTGACGATATAGAAGTCAGAGCGGCGACTACTCTCGATGAGAAATGCATGAAATCTGTAGGAGCTTTTACGACAGCTTCTAATCTTAAAGGATATGCTCCTGAATATATGTCAGGATTCACGGCAGAAAGATACACTGTTCCTATAGAGACCGCACACAGCGAAGCGGTGAATATTATGGAGAACAGCATGAAGAAACTTGCAGAGAACGACATACTGAGAAGATACGATACGGCTAGAGTTACAAGCATAACATCGAATTTTTACAACGAAACTTATAAGCATGTAATGCTTCCTATATATGCCACATCTTACGGCTTTAAAGGAAAGACTTACAATGTGCTTATAAACGGAGAAACGGGAAACGTTTCAGGACAGTATCCTAAGAGCTATGCAAAGATTGCAATCATAGTAGTGGCAGTTATTATAGTAATAGCGGCGCTTCTTATGATTATGAACAAAGCGGATGCTGCAGAAGTTTATGCATACTGCCAGAATATGATGGGAATGTGTCAGTATATGCTTATAGCTTAAAATGAGTTCATTAATTATCGAAAAGAGATACTTATCAGAAAATTTATCATATATAATATGAATAGAGACGGCTCTGGCCGTCTTTATTTTTTGAAAGAGGTGAGAATATGCTTTTTGGAGAAAAGAGATATAATACGGTCGACTGGTATCTGAAGAACCGATTTGGAAAAAAGACGGTAAAACTTCCGCTGGACGGGGGATTCACATGTCCGAACAGAGACGGAACTAAAGGAAGCAGGGGATGCATATTCTGCTCAGAAAGAGGTTCCGGGGATTTTGCAGGGGACAGACTCAAGAGCATAGATTCTCAGATAGAAGATATGATTGAATTTTACAGCAGAAAATGGCCGGATTCAGTTTATCTCGCATATTTTCAGAATTTCACCAATACTTACGACAGCATAGGAAATTTAAGGGATATTTATCTCAGAGCTCTCAGCAATCCGAATATTTCTGGAATATGCATAGCTACAAGACCGGACTGCATAGGAGAAGACGTTCTTGAGCTTTTATCTGAACTGAACAGAGAGACTTTTCTATGGGTGGAACTGGGGCTTCAGACTTCAAATGACGAAACGGGAAAGATTATAAGAAGAGGATACGGCAGCGAAGATTTCAGAACAGCGGCTGAAAAATTAAACAGACTGGGTATAAAAACGGTTGCCCATATGATTATAAACCTGCCCGGAGAAGATATTTCGGACAATCTCAGAACACTCGATTTTATAATAGACTGCGGAATATGGGGAGTTAAATTTCATATGCTTCATATAATGAAAGGAACAGATCTTGAAAAATATTATGAAGAGAATCCTTTCTATATAATGAGCGCCGATGAATATATAGACACTTTAACAGAGCTGATATCCAGAATGCCTGAACATATGACAGTGCACAGAATTACTGGAGATGCGCCGAGAGAGCTTTTAATAGAGCCGGAATGGTCGAGAAACAAAATATATGTGATAGGAAATCTTGAAAAAAAGCTAAAGGAGAGAAATCTCTATCAGAGCGCCTTAAGAACAGAAAAACAGAACTTTCAATAATCAGAACTTAAACATAAATTAAATAATATTATGATATAATATTCTAGTGGTATTTTACCGCTTTATAAAATGAAAGAAAGAGAGGTCTGTTTTATGAAAACAAAGGATCTAGTAGTAGCGGCAGTTCTTCTGGCGCTGGGAACGATACTTCACGCTATAATGCCGCCTTTATTCGCAGGGATAAAGCCTGATTTTCTTTTGGCGATGATGTTCCTTGCAATAATATATAAAGCGGAAGCTAAGAACATGATAGCTATAGGAATAGTTGCCGGAATAATAGCGGCTATGACTACAGGAATGCCTGGAGGGCAGATTCCTTCTATCGTGGATAAATTAGGTTCTGCAGTTGCAGTGTTCTTCATACTGAAAGCTATGGGCAGAATCACTAGTGTTAAAGCGGCGGTTGTCGGATTCATCGGAACTGTTATTTCAGGAATTCTTTTCCTTTCATCACTTCTGGCTATAGGACAGATTGCAGGAGGAAAAGAAATACTCGCTATGCTTCAGTCTGTAGTTCTTCTCACAGCAGTTATGAATGCAATAATAATGGTAATAGCTTATAATATTATGAACAAAGTAACTTCGAGAAGAATATAGGAATTGAATCCCGGAAAATCTGCAAAAGAGAATATTTTTAATTATTAATAGATAATAATTGAAAATATGTTATAATTAGGATAAGACAGTATCTTTGACTTAGGAGGATTTTTGATGAGAAAAGCACTAGGAATGATAGAAACTTACGGACTTACACCTTCGATAGAAGCTGCTGACGCAATGGTTAAGGCAGCAAGCGTTGAGCTTGAAGGATATAAGTCAACAGGGGCAGGACATGTTACAGTAATGGTAAGAGGAGACGTTGGAGCAGTTAGAGCGGCAGTAGACGCCGGAGCGGATATGGCTAGACAGTACGGAACTGTAATAGCTGTGCACGTTATACCAGCTCCACACGAAGAAACAGACAAAGCCCTTAAAGACAAACTATTATAATCAGTTAGGAAATACAAGAGGAAATACAATTCGATTGTATTTCCTTTTTTGTGGGGAAAAATAAGAATAGGAGATGAAAGCTTTGAGCAAGAGTTTTTTAGAAGATGTGAAAGTTGTTCAGGCTATAGACAGACTAGAAGCGATAGCTTCAGAACTGAAAGATATTTTTGTTGAAAGAGACAATGCAATAGAGAACAGCATAAAAGCACTTATAACAGGACAGGCAGTGCTGCTTGTAGGACCTCCGGGAACTGCAAAATCGGCGCTGGCTACAGAACTGTGCAGAAGAATAGATCACGGAAGATATTTCTCGTGGCTTCTTAACAGAACTTCGGACCCTGCAGAAATACTAGGACCGTTCAGTATAAAAGAGATGGAAAATGATAAATTCGTAAGAGTTACGAAAAACAAGCTTCCAGAAGCTGAGATAGTTTTCCTTGACGAAGTCTTTAAGTGTAATGAACCTACACTTAATATACTTCTTCCGATAATAAACGAGAAAGTATTCTACAATGACGGAAATCCGATTCCGGTACCGCTGATAACACTATTTGCGGCATCGAACGAATTCCCTGAAGAAGAATCTCTTATGGCTCTGTACGACAGAATGATTTACAGAATGTATGTGGATTATGTAGGCGATGTAGAGAACAAGATGCTTATGCTTAAGAGATCTTTAAATAGAAAAAAAGACGGAGAATATACGACTATAAGTCTTAATGATATAAACTATTTAAGAGAGGCGCTTGATGAAATAGAAGTGAGCGAATCTATTCTTAAAGAATATATATACCTTATGAACGCGCTTCTTCAAGAAGGAGTAGTAGTTTCTGACAGAAGACAGAATGAGGCTCTTAAAGTTCTAAAAGCGAACGCGCTTATAAACAAGAGAGACGAAGTAATTACAGAAGACTTCAATTCTCTAAGAGACGTTTTATGGAACGATCTTGAAGACATAGAGATAATAGATGAAGTGCTTAAAGAAAGACTTCTTTCACCTTTCGAAAAAGAATACAATTATGTGAGAGAAAGATACGACAGCTTAGTCGGATCTACTAAAAATATGAATGACACTAGAATGCTTGTAGAAGTCAAAGGTTCTGCAGAACTTGTAAAAGACAAGGTCGACAGATTCCTTAAAGACAAAGAGCTTATGGATGAAAGAAATATAAATAAATTCACAGCTCTTCAGAAAGAAATCGAGAGATTTTTAGAAAATCTTCAGAGCCAGATAGGCGATGAAGAAGACATGATGATGTATTAATAGGAAGTGTTTTAATGAACAGTGTAGCAGTTAGTCCTGTAGAACTCGATATATACAGCAATATATTTCAGACTTCAAAGAGACTGAGAAAATTCTTCGATGAGGCAAGAGAAATATTTCCTCCGATAGACAGTCTGTCTGAAGATATATATATACTCGTTTTCAAAAACAGGATAAATTTTGAACCTGAGAAAGATTTAGACGGCAGATATCTTCTGAACAGCAGGATAACTCAGGAGATAGATGAAAATTATGAAGTCAATGCGATTAGAAAGAGAACTACTTTTAAATATCTCAATTCTATAGTTGCAACGGAGTTTATAATAAGAGAAGCCGTCAAAAATATAGAGGAACTCGAAGAACAGAATTTTGAGTTCAAGAATATGATGAAAGCGTATAGAAAGAACTTCAGCATATACGATGAAGAGAAAGACAGAGAATATTATGAAAAACTTGCAGAAGACATGTATGAAATAATGTTCGCAAGCAACTTCTTCTATAAGACTCTGAGCAGTGCTTACAAGGAAATGATGGCTACATTGAACTCCATAAATTCATGGGGACTCGATGACGGAAAACTCACACCGGAATCGTATGATGAAAAAGTAGTCGTGAGCAGCAAACTGAGAAAGATGAAGAAGGTCAGAGATATTTCTGAAATGACGGGAAGATTCAGAGCATCAGCGAGCAATCTTCAGAGAAAGAAGACTAGAGAGCAGGGACAGGAAATCTGCGGAGTTGAAATTGGAAATGAAATTCACAAAGTTCTGCCTTCAGAAAGAATGCTTCTCGGAAATAAAAAGACGAAGAAGAGCTTTATGAAGAAGTACACTCAGAAAGAGCTTCTTTCATATAAATACAGGAACAACAGAATTCAGTCTAAAGGACCGATAATATGCTGTGTGGATACTTCCACATCAATGGAGGGAGACCTTGAAGTATGGTCAAAGTCGGTTGCACTCACTCTTCTCGATATAGCTCATAAACAGAGAAGAGATTTTGTGGCGATTCTTTTCTCATACAAGGTCGGAGCAGTGATTGAATTCACTAAGAACAGAATAGATCCTAAGAAGATATACGATCTTGCAACTCTGTTCTTTGGAAGCGGCACGAATTTCGTAGAGCCGCTGACAGAAAGTTTAAAGCTTCTGAACACCTACAGATATAAATATGCAGATATAATATTTATAACGGACGGAGAAGCTCCGCTTGACGATGAATTTATAGAAGAATTTAAAGCTGTAAAAGAGAAAAAGCAGTTCAGAATGATAACAGTGAACGTTTCTGACGAGATAGAAGAAGCGCTCAATGAGATAAACGATATTCAGCTTCTTCTCAGAGATCTAACTGATGAAGAAGTGGAAAAAACTAATGAAACCATATTCTCTATTTAGGGGATATGGTTTTCTCTTGTAGAAAACTGAAATTTCTTCTATACTTATATAGAGGGAGTGAAAAGATGGATGCTTTATTAAAATATTACGAAAAGAATTCAATCTATGTGAATTTGTATAAGGATAAATACGAAGCTCTAAAGAAGATAAAGAAATATCTTCCTGATTCCGATGATGTGAAGATATACATATCTAATTTTTATGAACTGAATGTCGAAGAAACCGTATATATTTTTGGAAACGACAGAATGCTGGAAGTGAGTTTTGAAATAAAAGACAGCAGTCTGACAACATCGTGCAGAGTGATGAAGTTTTCAGATCTGAAATCGTATCAGTTCGTAGAAGATACTGGATACAGGGCAGAAACTAAGCTGCTTCTTGAGTTTTCCGACAGAAGATTTCTTCTCAGCAACTATATTGAAAACTATGAAGAGCTTGAGAATGAAGAAAATGAAGAGGCGGAAGAAAAGAAAAAAGCTATTAACAGCAAGATACTTGAAGGAATATTCGAGCATCTTCTGAAAAGAGCTTAGCAGCAGAAAGACCGGGATTCGTTTTTACAGAAACCGGTGCAGATAAATTCCGATACAGAAAGATGCAGCGATGTCTGAGAATAGGAGACTAGCTGCTTGAAGAGGAGAATATTTTATGAAAAAGCCTATAATAGGAGTTCTGGGGTCGATGACGAGAGAGGTCATGCCCGCTAATGAAGTCCTTACCAGAGTCAGCGTTTCTATAGACTATTTCAGAGCAGTCACTATGGCAGGAGGAATGCCCATAATGCTGCCTTTAACTGGAAAGGACAATATAAAAGCGCAGATATCGCTATGCGACGGTCTTCTGTTTCCTGGAGGAATGGATATAAGCCCGAGAGTTTACGGAGCAGAACCGCATCAGAACCTGAATGTCCATTCGCTTGAGCTCGATGAATATCAGCATGAGTTCATAAGAACAGTGGTAGAGGAGACTGACAAGCCGTTTCTGGCTGTATGCAGAGGATATCAGATGCTCAATATAGTGAAAGGCGGAGACTTGTATCAGGACCTTGCAGAAATTGAAGCAGATAAAAAGACAGATATAATAAAACATGTTCAGATGGCGGCAAGCAGTGAAGGAACGCATCTGATAGAAGTCTGGGAAGGAAATCCGCTTTACGATATGGTTGGAGACAGACACTATGTTAACAGTTATCATCACCAGGCAATAAAAAATCTTGGAAGAGATCTTGAAGTGATAGCGGAAGCTCCGGACGGAGTTATAGAGGCTGTTCAGCTTACGGACGGAAGCAGAAGTTTCGGTCTTGGAGTCCAGTGGCATCCTGAACATATGGCTCCTTCAGGAGACAAGACTTTCGGACTGTTTAAAATGCTGGTGGAAAAATCGCTTGAATATGCGGAAAACAGAGACAGAAAGTAAAGTCTCAGATTATTTTAAAGTTTAGAAAGGACAGTGGAATGGATAGCGGAATGGAAATGAAGGTCAGCCTTATAATAATGATGATAGGGTTTGTAGTGACTCTCGCAGGAGTTCTTCTTAAAAAAAGAGGTCATTCAGCTTCTTTAGAAGTGAAAGAGGACCCGAGATTCATAAACTACATGAAGAGGGCTGATTTTTTCAGAAACTTCGGAATACTGCTTGCAGTAACCATGTTTGCTGTGATGATTCTTCCGATATACTTCGGATATATAGGATTTGGAGCAATGGGACTGTATATACTGGCATATTCGATGCATATATCATCGGGAATACCGTATAAGAGAATAGTGTTCATGCAGGCGCTTGTAGTGGTAATAGCAGTAGTTTCGATATATATGCTTGTAAGCAGCAAATAGTGTCTCTTCATATGAAGGGGCTTTTTTGCTGTATAATACTATTAATAAAGCATGAATTATGGTATAATTCATCTTATAATGTAAATAAATATAGGAGGATTTTCATATGAAGAGATTCAAAAAAATAGTATCTCTATTTTCTGCAGCAGTTCTTACAGCAGGACTTCTAGCAGGATGCGGAAACTCTGGAGATCAGGGTGCAGACAGCGGATCGAGCTCAGAAAATAGCGATGTAGTAAAAATTGGAATTATAGCTCCGCAAACTGGACAGGTTGCAGTTTACGGAAAAGCCGCTCTTAACGGAGCTCAGCTTGCAATCGACGAGTATAACGAGGCTGGAGGAATACTTGGCGGAAAGAAAATAGAAACAGTTGTTTATGACGACAAAGGTGACAACAATGAAGCTATAAACGCTTACAAGAAACTTACAACAAGTGACAATGTAGACGCTCTTATAGGACCAGTTATAAGTACTAACACACTTGCTATAGCACCGCTTGCAAGTAAAGACGGTCTTCCAATGATAACACCTACTGGTACAGCAGAAGACATAACTATAGGAAACGACACTGTTTTCCGTTCATGCTTCACTGACGGACAGCAGGGAGAGATAATAGCTAAATACTCTCTAGAAGATCTTGGAGCTAAAAAGGTTGCAATACTTAACGAACAGACTGACTACGGTCAGGGACTTGCAAAAGCTTTCAAACAATATGCAGAAGATAACGGAGCTGAAGTAGTTGCAGAGAAAGCTTACAGTTCAGGAGACAAAGACTTTAAATCAGCTATAACTGATATAAAAGCGGCAGATCCTGACGTTGTATTCCTTGCAGGATACTACAACGAAGTTGCGCTGATAGGAAAACAGGCTAAAGAAGCAGGACTTGACGCTACACTAGTTGGTGGAGACGGATGGGACGGAGTTCTTGAAATAGACCCAGCATCTATAGAAGGCGGATTCTTCAGTAACCACTACTCACCAGATGATGAAGATGAAGTAGTTCAGAACTTTGTTACTAAGTACAAAGAGACTTACAACGGTGAAGAGCCTAAATCATTCTCAGCGCTTGGATACGACGCTGCGAAAACTATGATAGAAGCTATGGAAGCAGCAGGAAGCACTGACAAAGCTGCAGTGGTTGAAGCTCTTAAAGCAACAGACCTTCCTCTAGTTTCAGGAAAAACAAAATTCGATGAAAACGGAGATCCAATTAAAGAAGTTTCTATAATCAAAGTTGAAGACGGAAAATATAAACTAGAAACTAAAGTGTCTTTAGATAAGTAGTTTAAAATAACTGTTTTAAATTAAAAGGAAACTATGTCTATAGTTTCCTTTTAATAATTATGCTTGAGTACAGAAATACGGAAATACAGAAAAGAAGCAGAACAAATTAAAAGAAATACAGAAATATAGGAGGAGAAAACTGTGGAAAAGTTTATTCAGCAGCTGATTAACGGACTGCATGTCGGCAGTATTTATGCTCTTATAGCTCTGGGTTATACAATGGTTTACGGAATTATACAGCTTATAAACTTCGCACACGGTGATATTCTGATGATAGGCGCATTCTCAGCGTATTTCATGATATCAGCGGGTCTGCCTTTCTGGCTAGTTATATTGATAAGTATAATTCTATGTATAATAATCGGAGTTGTAATAGAGAAGTTTGCGTATAAACCTCTTAGAGATGCACCGAGAATATCGGCTCTTATTACAGCGATAGCTGTGAGTTTGTTTATTGAAAACTTGTTTATGGTCCTCTTCAAGCCGGACCCTAGACCGTTCCCTCAGGTGCTCAGTCTTCCAAGTTTAAACTTAGGGGGAGTACAGATAGACGGTATAACTATAGTTACAATAGTAGTATCAGTTGTACTTATGATAGCGCTTGAAATATTCGTCAACAAGACGAAAAACGGAAAAGCGATGAAAGCTACATCGCAGGATGCTCAGGCATCGACACTTATGGGGATAAATATCAACAAGACGATATCTATAACTTTCGCCGTAGGTTCGGGGCTTGCAGCAGTAGGGGGAATCCTCTACAGTATGGCATATCCTCTGATAGACCCTTATATGGGTATGATGCCGGGACTTAAAGCATTCGTTGCCGCAGTTCTTGGAGGAATCGGTATAATCCCTGGAGCGATGCTCGGAGGAGTTATAATGGGGATTGCCGAAAGTATGACGAAATCGTATATATCTTCGCAGCTTTCAGATGCCGTAGTTTTCGGAATTCTGATAATAGTGCTTTTAGTTAAGCCTGCAGGTATATTCGGAAAAAATACCAGAGAGAAAGTGTAGGTGTGAAATATGGCAAATAACAGAAAAAGATATGCATTGAACTTAGCTGCTGTCATAATAGTATTTGCAGTATTCAGACTTCTCATGAGCTCTGGGATTCTGGATGCCTATTACGAAGGTATTCTTATAATGGTAGGTATAAATATAATACTTGCTGCAAGTCTTAACATGACAACAGGATTTCTGGGCGAACTTACGCTCGGGCACGCCGGGTTTATGGCCGTAGGAGCCTATTCATCGGCAATATTCACTATGAATACAAATATGGGACTTCCTGACACTATAATCCTTTTAATATCTTTAGTAGTTGGAGGAATTATAGCAGGAATCTTCGGATTCATAGTTGGAGTTCCAGCACTGAGACTTAGAGGAGACTATCTTGGGATCATAACTCTAGGTTTCGGAGAAATCATAAGAGTTCTTCTGGTGAACCTTGAAATAACAGGAGGAGCTCTTGGACTTAGAGGGATAATGCCTTATTCTACATTTACAAACATATACTGGATAATGGCTGTAATCGTAATGATTATATTCTCTCTTATGAATTCAAGATACGGAAGAAGTATCATCTCGATAAGAGAAAACGAAATAGCTTCAGAAGCTGTGGGTATAAACACTTCTTTCTACAAGATATTCACATTCGTTCTTTCTGCATTCTTCGCAGGAGTTGCAGGAGGACTGTTTGCGCACTATATGACAGTTCTGGACCCTAAAAAGTTCAACTTCATGTTCTCGATAGAGATACTGGTTATGGTTGTTCTTGGGGGTATGGGAAGTATAACAGGTTCTATAATAGCCGCTATAATTCTTACATTCCTTCCGGAGCTTTTAAGAGAATTCTCAGACTACAGACTTCTCATTTACTCATTAGTGCTTCTTCTTATGATGCTTTTCAGACCGAAAGGACTTTTAGGAACGAAAGAGTTCTCGCTTTTCGGAAGACGTTCTAAAGAAGACGTGAAGACATCCGGTCTCGGAGGTGAAGAATAATGCCTATACTAGAAGCTAAAAATATAGGAATACAGTTCGGGGGACTGAAGGCGGTAGACAAATTCAACCTCGAAATATACGACAATGAGATTGTAGGACTTATAGGACCTAACGGTGCCGGAAAGACTACGACATTCAATATGCTTACAGGAGTTTATCAGCCGACATCAGGAGATATATTCGTTGAAGGAAAGAGCATACTCGGCCTCAAGCCGAATCAGACGGTTGACAGAGGACTTGCGAGAACTTTCCAGAATATAAGACTGTTCGGCGAACTTTCAGTAATAGACAATATAAAGATAGCTTTCCAGAAAAATATGAGCTACAGTATTCTTTCAGGAATAATAAAGACTCCTAAATACTGGAAAGAAGAGAGAATTGCAGATCAGAGAGCGAGAGAGCTCTTGGCAATTTTCGACATGGAGCACCTTGCAGGAGTGACAGCTAAAAACCTTCCTTACGGAAGACAGAGAAAGCTGGAAATCGCAAGAGCTCTTGCAACAGACCCTAAAGTTCTTATGCTTGACGAGCCTGCTGCAGGGATGAACCCTCAGGAGACTAGAGAGCTTATGGACACTATATCTTTCATAAGAGACAAGTTCAATGTGTCGATACTGTTAATAGAGCACGACATGAACCTTGTAATGGGAATATGCGAGAGAATCGTAGTTCTTAACTACGGTGTGCTTCTGGCTCAGGGAACACCTGAAGAAATAAGAAATAATCCGCAAGTTATAAAAGCTTACTTAGGAGAATAGAGGAGGTAATTAAATGCTTTCAGTTCAGGACTTGGAAGTTTACTACGGAGTTATCAATGCCATAAAAGGCATCAGCTTCGATGTAAAAGACGGAGAAATCGTTACACTCATAGGAGCAAACGGAGCGGGAAAGACTACTATATTACAGACTCTTTCAGGACTTATAAAGCCTAAGAGCGGAAAAATAACTTATGAAGGTCAGGACCTTTTAAAGATAGAGCCTTACAATATAGTAAGAAATGGAATAGCCCATGTTCCGGAAGGAAGAAGAATCTTCCCGAATATGACAGTAGAGGACAATCTCGAACTCGGAGGATATATACTGGATGACAAAGACGCAATAGAAGACGGATTCCAGAGAGCTTATAAAAGCTTCCCGAGACTTGAAGAGAGAAGAAAACAGCTGGCTGGAACACTGAGCGGTGGAGAGCAGCAGATGCTTGCTATAGGAAGAGCGCTCATGACTAAGCCTAAGATAGTTCTAATGGACGAGCCTTCAATGGGGCTTGCGCCTATACTGGTTGGAGAAATATTCGATATAATAAAGAGAGTTAACGATCTGGGAACAACAGTTCTCTTAGTTGAACAGAACGCCAATATGGCGCTTTCAATAGCTGACAGAGCATACGTTCTAGAAACAGGTCAGATAGTTACTTCAGGAGATGCGAAAGATCTTATGAATAACGACGACATTAGAAAAGCTTACTTAGGAGGCTAAATATGAACAACTGGTTTCTAGCTGTATTTGCAGATACTGCAAAAGGAGTTAAAGGATATATAAAATCGCAGATTATAATGTGCATAATAACATGGATAATTCTGCTGATAGGTTTTCAGCTCATAGGAATAGAATACGGAGTGCTCAAAGGACTCGGAATAGCTCTTGTAGACGCTGTTCCGGTAATCGGGAGCGGAATAATAATGATTCCGTGGGCGATATACAGATTCGCAACAGGCTCTCAGGCAATAGGAGGCCAGATAGCGCTTCTTTACGTAGTTCTAACAGTTCTGAAACAGCTGATACAGCCTAAAGTAGTAGGGGACAGCATAGGCTTAAGACCGCTCTACACTTTTATATCAGCTGTACTGGGAACTCTGATAATGGGTCCTCTTGGAGTTATGCTCGGACCTATAGCCGCAGTAATAGCTACATCAGTAGTAAAATACAGAAAGCTCATGCTATATGAGGAAGAAAAGAAACATCTCGAAAGAGACAGTCAGTTTATAGATGTCAAATACACAGAAAAGAAGTCCAAAGATACCGAAGAGTAGCTTTGGACTTTTCGGTTTTTTAAACAGAATTTCCGATTTTTCATTCGGAGATTTCAAAATAGAGGTGAAACAATGGAAAAGTATTTCAGCTATGAAAGAAGAATGCTGGAAAACGGAATGAAAGTCTACCATATAAAGACGAATTCAGAACTTTTTTCACTGAATCTCGGAGTGAAGATAGGTTCAAAATATGAATCCGAGTCTGAAAAAGGACTCACACATTTTGTAGAACATATGATTTTCAAGGGCACAGAGAAAAGAGACAATATAAAGATAAATGAGGATATAGAGGAGCTTGCCGGATATTCCAATGCATATACTTCCTATTCAGATACAGTTTTTAAATTCATGGCGCTTAATGAAGAGTTTGAAAATGCAGTCGAAATTCTGTCAGATCTTATAAGAAATCCTGTATTTCCTGAAGAAGAATTTAAAAAAGAGAAAGACGTGATTCTTTCAGAAATAAAATCTGATCTTGACAATATAGAGGACTATTCATATTTCAGAATAGAGAAAGAAGCCTTTGAAAAGAGCTTCCTAGCCTGGGATATAGCAGGAGATATGGACGATGTTTTAAGATACAGCAGAGACGATATAGAAAGATACTACAGAAAATACTACAATCCGGACAATTCGGTTATTGTAATTGCATCATCGTTCAGTTCAGACTACGTATTCAGCCTTATAGAAAAGTACTTCAGAGACTGGGAATACAGAGAGACCCGTCATCCTGAAGTGATAACGGAAAAAAACAGAGAAAAAGAATACATCATAGAAAAACCTGATTTTGAACAGAGCAATATACTATATCTTTTCACATTCGGCGGACTGACCAGGAGAGAGGAGCTTGCGCTAAGCGTTTTAAGCTACAGTCTCGGAGAAAATTCGAACTCTCATCTATTTAAAAGACTAAGAGAAGAAAAAGGAATGACTTATGAAGTCTACAGCGATTTCGACGTTTCAAAAGATGTGAAGACTCTCTATATCTATACTGCTCTTTCTAAAGAAAATCTTACACATGCAAAAGAGATAATAGAGAAAACTTTAAGTGAAGTGAAAGAAGGAAAACTCGTAAATGAGAAATCTGTGAGACTTATGAAGAAGATACTTAAAACTTCTATAGCTTCAGCTCTTTTAGATCCTCAGCATATATCGGACTATGTGATGGGGCAGATTATGGAGGACAGGGATATATATGAATTTGAAGACAATTTAAGAACTATAGAAAGTCTGAAATTAGATGAGATAATAGAAGTGGGAAGAAAAGTTTTTGTAAATCCCACAGTTCAGATAATAGAAGGCGGGGAGAAGAATGGATAAATGCAGAAATGAAAAAATACATTCGGAAATCGTATATATTTCAGGAAAAACAGTTCATAAATGCGGAAATACAGATGAAACTGTTCCGGTGAACTCTATAACGAAGACTGTGACGGCTCTTCTCACTGGAATCGCTCTTAAAAGAGGGCTTATAGAAAGCACAGATGACAGGGCGTGCGATTATATAAGAGGATACGATATAGATGACAGAGCGTGCGATTATATAAGAGGATACGATATAGACGAAAGAATAACAGTAGAGAGACTTCTGACTATGAGTCCGGGAATAGACTGGGATGAGAAAATACTCAATGACAGAGAAGACTGGATTAAAACTATTTCAGAGAGAGAAGTAATAGAAGAGAATATCGGAAAATTCCAGTACGGAAGCGCATCGTCTCATCTTTTAGGGAGAATAATTCAGGAAACATCAGGAATGCTTTTAGAAGATTTTGCAATAAAATATCTTTTCAGCCCTCTCGGGATAGAATATTCTAAAGAAGCTGAATATATTGAATACTATATCGATGAGAAGCCGTTTAAAAGCTTCAGAAGATGGGACATAACTCCAGAAGGACAGAATGCCGGCTCTTTTGCACTCAGACTTTCGGCAGAAGACCTTCTGAAAATAGGAAAGATATTTTTAGGACCTTCAGAATTTATAACTGAAGAATTCAGAAAAAACGCCATGAGTCCCAAAGTCAAAGCGGAAGGATACGGATATTACGGATACCAGGGCTGGATAAAGAAGATAAAAGGATATAATGTATATTCAGCAATAGGAGTAGACGACAAATATCTCAGCATAGTTCCGGAGCTTGAACTCGTATTTGTGATGCTTTCAGAAGTTAAAAAAGAGCAGAAAAGAGCGCCGCTTACGAAGACTTATATTTCAGAACTGATTAAGTATATAAAGCTCGCATAGTATATGAGAGCGATAGTATATCGACAAAATACGACTTAAATCTTGAAAAATGAGTAAAACAGTAGTATAATAATAACCAAGAGATATAGAAAAATACTAACAAAATATGAAATTTGATAGAAAGGGTGTAAAGATATGTTTGCTATAATAAACAGAATGTCAACACCAGAAGCGGTAACAAATGCACTAAATTATGAGGAGCTTCTTCAAAATCTAGAAGAAGAATTAAGATTAAGCAGCGAAACAAATCTTTCAGTAAAAAGACTAAGCGAAAATGTGAGAGGAATCGACTTACAGAGAGGCGCTGAAGTTATATACATAGCTGCAGGCGCTACTTGCGAAGAGATTCTTGAAGAACTTGAATTAGAAGACGGATCAGAAGCTAAACTTCTAGTTACAGACTCTTACTATGGAAACAAACTTCCTAAAGATTCAAGCCTTAAAGCTTGCTTCGGAGATATAATCAAAGTTATATCAGAAGACAAATCGGAAGTTAAAACTTACGTTATAATGGAAGATAACAGCGACAAGAGCGTATCTACTCAGATTGCTGTTAAAGGAGTTAACTCAGTGATAAAAGAAATAGACAACCTTCACAGAGTTATAAGAATGACTGAACCGGCTGAAGGATTAATGGCTACAGACCTTGCTGCTATGATAACTTCAGAAGACGGCTCAAATCAGCTGTATGATGTTCAAGGTATAGAGCCTATATTCGATGACGCTCTAATAACTAAGGACAATAATCTTGATCTTGTAACAGAAATGGAAGAATTCGTTGTAATATCTGAAAACAGACACAATGTTGCAAGATACAGAATTGAATTTGTAAAGTAATCGAGTTTAAATAAAAAATAAAAGGGTCCTCCCGTATGGGAGGACTTTTTTTGTTCTTAAATCATTAAAAATCTAAAAATATAAGAACTTTTTTAAACTTTGAGAAGAGTTAGAAAAACCTCTGAAACCGTTGGAATTAAGAGGAAAACAGAAATCAGCACTTATATTTCAATGCATAAATATATAGAGGGTTTAAGCCATAAATGTTTAAAACGTTGAGAAATGGGCATATATAGATATATAAGAAAAATATTTGACAATAGGAGTTGATTTTATGAGTAATCATGCAAGAAGACCAGCAAGAAGACGAGATTTCTGGTCCCGTAATCTTGATTTAGAAGCAGGATTCAATCTTTCATGGGGAGCAGTTATAGCTGGTACGGTTACATTTTTCGCAGTATTTATGTTATTTTCATTAATTACGACAGCTATAGGGCTAGGTACATTTGATCCTACAGATGCTCAGGCAATGAGCGGAGTAGGAACTGGAATGGCAATATGGACAGTAATATCTATACTAGTTTCATTATTCGCAGGAGGATTTGTTGCAGGACTTGCGGCACGTAAAACAGGAATGCTCCACGGTTTTTTAACTTGGGGACTTTCAACTATACTAGTGTTCGTTCTTTTAACATCGGCTGCATCAAGCGCGATGGGAGCGATAGGAAATGCAATAGGATCAATAACAGGAGCTGTAGGAAGTGCAGTTCAGAGTGCTGCAGGAACAGCAGGAGATGCTGCTGACGGAGCACTTAAAGGAATTGAAGATCAGATATCTATAGATACTGACCAGTTAAGCGAAGAAAGCAAACAGATACTGAGAGATACAGAAGTTGAAGAACTTCAGCCAGAATATATTCAGGGAGAATTAGACGCTGCAAAAGAAGATGTTAAGCAGGCTGCTAAAGATTTAGCTGTAAACCCTGAAAATTCAGATCAGATAATAGACGATCTTTCAAATAGCATACAGGCGCGTATAGACAATATAACTAAAGAAGTTGACCGTGATGCTGTTAAAAATTCAGTAGCTAAAAATACTGATATGACAGATGCAGAAGCTGACGAAGCTGTTGACAACGCTATAGAAGGTGTTGAAAAAGCACAGGCTGAAGCTGAGAAAAAACTTGAAGAAGCAAAAGTAAAAGTTCAGAATGCGAAAGCAGAAGCTGAACAGATGGTTGAAGAAGGAAAAGAAAAAGCAGACAGTGCTACTAATAAAGCATCTGGAGCTGCAGTAGTTCTATTCATCGGCCTTCTAATAGGAGCGGCACTATCATCATTCGCAGGAATTCTTGGAAGTGCTAAAACTAAAGGAACTATAGTTCAAGAATAATCTCACAATTCAGAATAGAATTTATTGATGAAAATTGTATAAACGGATATAAAACAGGTCTCATTGAAATTTCAATGAGACTTTTGTTTTGTATTATAAGGCAGAAATAAAAAGGAAAATATAATAATTGAGAGCATACTGCAACGGGTATATATATAAGTAAGGACAAATTTTTTAATTTACATAAAATATAAAAGAAATGGGGAATGGAAATGTCAGTTAAAAAGGTTTTGGGGATAGGAATGCTTACTGCTGTGATTGCAGTTTCAGGAACTATAGTGCCAGGAAATATGAATGAACTGATTCCTTCAGGAGCTGAAACTGTCTATGCGGAAGACGGAAGTACAGAGGAGAACAGTCCGGAAAATGGCGGTTCACAAGACGGCGGTTCAGAAAATGAAAACCCTGAAGACAGCGGTTCAGAAAACAGCAGTTCTGAAGCAGAAGATAAATTAAAAGAAATTATAAAAGGCATTAAAGATGTATTCGTAGATGAAGACGGAAATCTCAAAGAAAATCCTCTGGAATCCGAAATAACACTTCCGGACGGAAGCACAATGACTCTTGAAGACTATCTTAATCAGGAGATAAAAAAACTCCTTCCGGATTCTGTAAATATAGGTTCAGCGAGCTATAATCCTGAAACGGGAGAACTCACACTGCCTGAAGGAGCAGAAGAAATAGCGGAAGAGATAGAAAAGATACTTAAAGAGAGTTCAGACGGAATACCGCCTATAGACATAAATATAGAAGTTCCTGATCTGAAAAAGGAAAGATTTACTCACGAGAAGTATCTTAACGGATACGAAGACGGAACAGTGAGACCTGAAGGCGTTCTCACAAGAGGAGAAGCCGCTGCAATATATTCGAGACTGATTGCTGAAAAAGACAGCTTCATCAGTTCAGGCAGCACTGATTATGATGATATAGACGGTGCATGGTATTCAGGCTATGCAGAGTATATGACAGAGAAAGGCATAATGAACGGCTATCCGGACGGCACTTTCAGAGGTGAAAAACCTCTCACTAGAGCCGAGCTTTCAAAGATGATATCTAAGCAGTTTGAAGGAAACGGAGAAGAAACAGATTTTTCAGATATAGAAGGACACTGGGCGAAAGAATCCATAGAGAAAGTATATGCAGAAGGAATAGTGAACGGCTATCCGGACGGGACTTTCAGACCTGATGAAAGCATTACAAGAGCTGAAGCCGTTAAGATGTTCAACATACTTTTTGACAGAGGAGCAGATGCTGAGAGCATTGACGGACTCATAAGCAGGATAGGTCTCACAGAGTTCGAAGATATATTCGAAGAGCACTGGGCATATTATGAAATAATGGAAGCTTCAAATTCTCACAGATATGAAAAGACAGGAGAAAAAAGAACTGACGAGCTCTGGAAAAGAATTTTATTCAGATAAAAATATTAAAAAGGGAGATATCTCTCCCTTTTTTTGATGTTTAAAATATAGAAATTCAGCTGTATTCTGATAAATTCCACATTATCCTATTTTTCACACTTAAAAAAGGGTATATAAATTAATACAGGGTTTTTAGGAATACGGAAGGACGGGGGAATTGTATGGAAGCAGAAAATTTATGGGGCAAATTAATACTCATTCTTGTACTTACAGCTGTAAACGCATTCTTTGCATCGGCTGAAATGGCTATAGTCGCTTTCAACAGGAATAAAGTGATGACGCTTGCAGAAGAAGGAAATAAGAAAGCTAAAACGCTTCTTAAAGTGACTGAGGATCAGACTAAATTCCTCTCTACGATTCAGGTCGGAATAACCCTTGCCGGGTTTTTCTCGTCCGGTTCCGCAGCGACGAGTATTTCAGTAGTTCTGAGCAATAAGCTGGCAGAATACGGAATACCTTATTCAGGAGCAGTCGGATTCGTAGTGGTCACAGTGATACTTTCTTATCTGACTCTGGTTTTCGGAGAACTCGTTCCGAAGAGAATAGCGCTTCAGAATGCTGAAAAGGTGGCGCTGAGATCAGCCAATATGATAAAGCTGTTTTCAAAAATTGCAAAACCTTTCGTAAAACTCCTTTCAGTATCGACGACGGCAGTTCTAAAAATGCTCGGGAAATACTCAGAGCAGGTTGAAGAGAAGATTTCTGAAGAGGAGATTAAGAGCTATATAAAAGTGGGACAGGAACAGGGAGTTATAAATCCGAGCGGTGAAGAGATGATGATTTCCATAATGGATTTTGACGACAAGCTGGCCTATGAGATAATGACACCGAGAATTAATATGTACATGGTAGATTACGATGAATTCAGCGAAAAAACGATACCCGAAATTCTGGAAAAAGGATTCTCAAGAATACCGGTCTATAAAGACAGCATAGACAATGTGGTAGGACTTATAACTGTAAAAGACATATTCAGGGAATACTGCAGCAACAGATACAGAAAACTGTCTATAGATGAAGTGATGAAAGATGTATACTACACACCGAAGACGAAGAATATAGACGTGCTTCTCACTGAACTTCAGAATACACAGAACTACGTTGCAATACTTATCGATGAATACGGCGGAGTCTCGGGAATGGTCACAGTTGAAGATATAGTTGAAGAAATCGTCGGAGAAATAGAAGACGAATACGACAGAGGAATAGGCAAGATAGTCAAAGTCGATTCGAATACTTATATAGCGGACGGACATCTGGAACTTGACTATATAAATAATGAACTCGATACAGATTTAGATTCAGAAAACTATGAAACTATAAGCGGACTGACTATAGAACTTCTTGGATTCATACCTGAAGACGGAGACCCTCATCAGCATGCGGAAATATATAACAACAAATATATGATGACAGGTGTCGGAGTTAAAGGTAAGAAATTTAAGAAAGTAGAGATAAAGATAATAGAAAACGGCAATAACGGAAACGGCAGAAAGAACGGAAAAAAGAAGAGAGATAAAAAAGAAAAAGAAAATAAAAGTGAAGAATAGTAAATTCATATAGAGAAAACTGAGATTTAGGAGGAGATATTATGAAATATAAAAACATTATATTCGATTTTGACGAGACATTAATTGAAACTAGAAAATGCAAGAGAATTCTGTTTGAATATGTATCGAACAGATACCTTCCAGAGCTGGACTACAAGACTTTCAACAGAAATTTTCTCGACGTTATAAGAGAGGAGCTCGCTAAATACGAAGGAGAGCAGTTTATGACTTACGGCTTCGGACTGGACGATGTGTTCTTCAATAAAGATATTGGAGAATATCTGAAGACGGACGGAAAAGAACTCAAACACAGACTCTTAAAAGAAGCGGTTGAAAGAACTGGCGGAGAACACGATTATGACACAGCAGAAAAACTTATAAAAGATCTCGAAGACAACTGGGTTCAGGGATATACAGTATATGAAGGAGTATATGAGCTTCTGAATGAACTCAAGAGAAGAGGAGGAAATATATACGGTCTGACTAACGGATTCTCAGTGCTTCAGAATAAAAAAGTGGAACACTGCAGATACGGACACTGGTTCGACAAAATATATATATCAGAAGATTTCGGAGTAGGAAAACCGGATAAAAGCATATT
>JAEZUY010000034.1 GCA_023420895.1 Bacillota bacterium
TACAACTCCATTTTTATTTACAAAAGGAAGTGTGATTTCAACTGGCACTGCTTTGTTTGCTGTTATCATTTCATCATCAGCACCAGAATAAGTTGATAATTCTGTTACCTCATGAATATAGTATTTATTAGGTTCACTCTGATCAAGTGCTGACACATCTAATGTTAGACCTGTATCAGTTGTTACGCCGCAAAGGTAAGTAGTTTTTAGACTTTCTACTCCATTTTCTGTTCCTTCTGCTATTACATTTGCAATTGTTTTGTCACTTAGCGAACCGTCCGCTAAATAAACTTTTTTATTAACATCTGTAACTATGAAGAAAACATTTCATGCTTCTTTGTAATTCTGTGCAGTAGTTCCTTCAAACAGAGCTTTGAATGCTCCAAAGTCTTCTGTCCTTGTGTATTTTCTTTCTCCATTTTCATCAAGCGGTTCTTGATAATTTTCAAGCTCTTCAGGAGTCATCATAAGTTTGTGAATATTAACTGATGTAGTTTTTGCTCACTCAGCCATAGAGAATGTCGAAAATACAGATACTAGCATTACTACTGAAAGAATAATGCTAAATATGCTTCTCTTTGAATTCTGTTTAGAGTTCATTTCCTTCATCTCCTCTTTTTTTATTTTTAAATTTTTGCCCCCAGATTTTTATTTCTGTCGGATCCGAGAACCGACTTTGTGCTTTGAGAAATATTTTAGTTGTTTTTAAGTATAATTACTGATTTGATATTCATATGATTATCAAATTTGGACTTTAAATCATATGTTCTTAATTCCTAATCTATTTCTCTTTCTTATATTATATTTATTATATTATAAGCACTTTGTCCAAACTTGTCAATAGTTTTTTTAATGTCATTCAAAACATTTTCTTTATATTATTATATACCCTTGCAAAACAAATTCAAACACTTTTTTGACTATTTTTCTTAGTGTTTTGTCTTGAAATCCTCGTGTTTCCATTTTTCATAGTCCATTCAATTTTTTGAATGACACGCTTTGTAATTTTTATAATATTTTCATGGCTTTAATGGCAAAATGCTAAAATCAGTTCAAAAAATGATACATTCAGCCATATTTTCGCCATAATGTGTATACGTTTTCATATCTGTTAAATATTCCAGGTTGATATCTTATGCTATCAACCCGGAAATATCTATTTTATTCTATAATATATAGTTTCTACATATATAACTGTCTATTTAACCGTCTTTTCTCTATTTCTGAAAAACTGAAACAGAGATCCTGCTGCCAGAAACATTGTTCCTAATACTGTGAATAAAATTGTTCCTCTACCGCCTGAATTAGGAATATTCGGTTCAATAGTCTCTTTTTTCTTATTAGAATATTCTACAGTAAGATTTCCTTCTTCTTCAGGATTCAGTATGCTGCCTGTTTCTCCTATGAATCTGGTTCCGTATTCTTTACTGTAAACCATTCTGTAATTATTCACTTCTTTGCCGTTTACCTTATTCACTTTTCCTTCAAACTCCCAGTCTGGAAGTTCAAGCTCATTGAATTTATATCTGTACTCATGTCCTGTACTGTCGTAAGCGAGAAAATTTTCTATCTGAGCTTCATAGTCATTCTTCTGGTTTAGAATAAGATATATCGGGCTGAAGCTTAAATCTTTTTTAAACTCAGTTTCTTCAGCATTTGCGGCATCATATGGTCTGTCTGCTTTATATCTTTCAAGCTTGAATACTGCGCCGAGATTTTCAAGCGCTGAAAGTTCGACATCGCTAAGAGGTTTTCCTGTGCTGTCTTTCCATATCTTCTCAAGACTTATCTTCTGCTCAGGCCCTTTTACTGAAGGAATCGGGAAGTATCTGAATATCTTGTCTTCTTCCGGTTCTTCAGGTTTGAATCTGGGCTCAAGTGTCGTCGTCTTATTCGCTTGATAATAGGTTCCTGCATAATAGCCCTCTTTTTCAGTATCTATATTGATTCTATAGTGAATTCTGATTTCGTCATCATCTCCAAGATTCAGTCCTGAGACTTCAAATCCCATTTTACCTTCAGAATCTGTAATGCCGCTGACAGCAATATCCTCTAGAAGAGTGTTTCCATCTGAAACCGGCTGATTCTCTGAATTGAGTATTCTCTCTTCACTGTCAAGATGAGTGCCTCTATTGTCTTCTATATAAACGTCTCCATCTAATAATTCTCTTGAACTTGCAAGAGTTATAAGTCCGTCTCCGTTTATATCTTTTATATTGACCATTTCTCCCATAGGGTCTCTGACTATACCGTTGTTTATCGTTTTAGTGTTCATAGTAATTATTTTATTCTCTATTGCCTGCATACTTTCGATAAACTGTCTAGGCAGCTTGACGCTGTGAGCATTTTCTCCATTCTCTCCTGTAGACAGATTTCTCAGGAATTCGTTCTGTTCTTCAACTGAAGCTCCGTCATTAACCTGTCCTAAGTTTATGGACATTGTTATTATTTCAGGAGCGTTCGAACTGTATCTCTCCATCCAGTAGTCTTTTTCCATAAGTGCAGGTATACCGTGGTCAGTTATTCTCACGCCGTTGAAGTCATACTGAATACCTTTTCCAATATGATACTTACCTGTAGAGAATATAGAGCTGCTGTTCGAGTTTTCAATATTCGATGCGTTTCTCAAATCATAGTGTGCTGACGGAGCTCCGTCACTTATAACGACTAGAACTTTCTTTCTTCCGTCATTAAGATTTCCGTCTCCTCCGTATAGAACTTCCATACCTTTCCTTACACCAGCCTGAATATTAGTCTGTCCGTCTATATCACTCGACAGAAGATAATCTCCACTTCCGCTTCCGGATCCGTCATTGGATCTGTATGCTTTCGGCAAAGCATCCTCTATATCCGCTTTATCACTGGATAAATTCGCATATGGAGTCGAGTAAACGAAATTCATAAGCTCTCCATTTACAGCTTTTGCTTTTCTGTAATAGTAATCCATCTGTCTGTTATAAGGATCCGGAAGCTGAGCCATTTCCTGACTCGCTTTTATAGGATCTATATCTGTTGCATAGTTTACAAGTCCAATGCGCACTTTTGAACTGTTGCTTTCATCATTCAGATTCAGAAGATTGTCTACGGCATATTCTGTATATTCTCTGAGCGCCACCATTTTAGAGTTATTGTAAATATATTTCTGTCTATACTTTGAAAAATCCTGCCATTTACCTATTCCTGCTCTTATCTCATCTTCATATTTGCTTCTAAACTCTTCATTAGTAGGTCTGATATATTTATAAAGCTGATCATCTTCAGCTCCCTGAACGTAATCATTCATCGATTTTGACATCGATGCAGAGTTGTCCAGTACAAACACTACGTCTACTCCGGATTCATATCCTGAACCTTTTCCCTCTACGGTAAGATCCATATCAAATTCTCCGGGAATATCAGTCTGCTGTCCGCTTTTTCCTATCTTCGCATCAGGATAATCTATTTTATAAGGCTCTCCCTTATCTTGACCCTTCGGAACTTTTTCTGAATTCAGCTCTGTATTGTCGAGATGAGTATAAGAGTTCCTTATATCCGGTCCGTCCTGACGGAAATCCTCCGGATACTGTCCGGAATCTGTAGTAATGTATTCCGTAGGATCCTGCTGCTGTTCAAATTTATTTATTCTTCTGTTCTCAGCTATAAACTGATTTTTTTCCTGACTGTAAACGTATATGAACGATTCATAGCCATCTACTTCTTCCTCTTTTATTGCATATCTGTATTTGTTTCCGTTCTCATCATAATTTCTGAGACCTGAAATTTTATTTATTTTCTGAGCATAAAATAATCCTTCTGGAGGAATCGTATACGTATTGTCAGGGTCTTTTAAGTCTTCTGCTTTAAAAACAGATTTTTTATCGAGAACTTCAGATTTTCCAAGCTCGTCGTATCTTATTATCTCGAATTCTGCTCTAGGAAGACTCTGTCCTTTCAGTATATTAGTCCACCATTTCTGAATCTCAATACTTGTGTAAATACCCTCGACCTTCGAGATGCACTCCCCTATATTGGAACCTCCTATCATTCCTGAAACTTTCAGATTGTACTGGCTTATATCAGTCTTAGTTTCGTCAATAGGCATAGTCATCTCAAATACGTATATGCCGCCTCTATCCGGATTGTCTATATTGAGCTCATATCTCGGAACAGAACCTGTCACGCTCTGTTTAAAGCTCAGTATATTCATATCTGTTATTTCATTTCCGTTCAGTTTTCCTTTTTTATCAGAATCTCCTGGCTGCATCATGCCGAGCTTGCTGAGTTTCTGATAATTTCCTTCATCATCTGTAAAGTTGAAGTCTAAATCTATATTTCCTCCATTGTAGCTCTGAACTTCTGCTGTCCAGATTACTGCATCTCCTGTGCTGTTCAGCTTTCCTAAAAGTCTTACATCACCATTGTTGTTCTTAAGGTGACATCCGATGAATTTATTCTGAAAATTCCTCTTTGAATAGAGAGACTTTCTTCAAGCTTTCCGCATCCGGATCCGACCATATCTATATTGAAGTTCATAGTATAACCATTCTTCACTTGTGATAAATCTGTTATCGGTGTGCTGAATGACATCTCCACAAATTCTCCCGGTCTGACAATTTTAACTTCATCTCTTTCCTTCGCTCCCCAGTCTTCTTTATGAAGATTTGAAGTAGTGCCCGTTACAGATGTTTTCTGGAACGTATGTCTTTGTATAAGGTTATTGTTTATATTGACGTCTCTCAGTGTATAAGGCATATATTTCATCATATCAGCTATATTGTCTTCAGTAAGTTCATTTTTATGGTCAAGCCCCATGGAATTATATATATCGTATACTCCCTGTCCTACTTGAACTTTTACTGTGTCTTTCAGATTTTCACTCTCAGGATCAAATGAATCCTGAGTTATATAAGGGAACATCTGACCTTCTGATATCATTGAAAGTCCTTCTATATTTCCAAGACCTGCTCCCGGTGTCAGTTCCATATTCACAGGCCAGCTTCCATTGGAACTGCTGATATTTGTAGCTTTAATTATCCACTGAATATTCTTTCTGTCATTAGTGATATAGCCTTCCATGTAGATATTGAATTTTCTGTCATCTCCGCATCCTTTCACTTCCGACTTGTATACTGGCGGCAGTGAATTAATTGAAGGAGCTTCGGCTGTAAAATCTTTCTTATCTATAGTTATATCATCTATTTTAAATTCTAGAGATGCTTCCTGTTCATAATTTCCCGAAGGGAAGCTGTCTGTTTTTGCATCTCCTTCTATTTCCAGAATATATCCTTTTAAATCTGGACCTACATCCGGAACTTTGAAAGAAGCAGTTTTCTTGTCTTCAGAAATATTAAATATCACATCTTTATAAGGGTCATTTTTATCAGGAGTTCCGTCCTCTTTTCTAGGATAAAGCGTCATATTCCTTATACCTTTCTGAAGTTCATCTTCAGGTATCGAAACGCTGAATATCATATCTCCATAGCTGACATCCGACTTTGCTTCTATATTGTAAGTCCATTTCTGTGTGAAATCTCTAAAAGTATATCCAATTCCCTGAGCATTCATCACAACATTATGACCTACACTCATAAGTTTTTTTGCGGCTGATATTCTGGGAACTGTCTCTTTCGGATTGTCCGACATTATTTTAGTTCCTGCATATACAGTATATCCTGATTTCATTTCTGTATCGTCCGGATTTTCAGGATTCAATGTTTTAGGCGGGTTCTTGAGTCCCTGTGCTTTAAAAGTATATATATATTTAACTTCTCCAGATGACTTCTCAAAAGTTCTGTCATCTATGAGTTCATAATATCCGTCAACCTTAGTGAAATGTCCGTTTATATCTTTTTCAGTCTGAACTCCGTTCTCTTCAACTATAAGTTTCAGCTGATTCGGATTTATAAGCTCTTTTTCGGAAAATCTTATCATATTTATAGGCGCTCTCAAAGTCTGTCCGTCTTCTGAAGCATTTTTAACTATAGTAACCGTCCAGTCAGACTCCATATTTATCATTGAACCTTCAACTGAAACGCTTCCGCCATTTTCCACTGTTATATAATTCTCTTCAAGTGTAAATGCTGCAGTCACTATATTATTTTCATTCTCAGATGAAATCTGAATATTTTTTTCTGATTCCCCGACAACATTGTATCTGTCTGAAGGAACTATCTTAACTGTATAATTTCCTTCCGGAAGATATTCAGACATATAGTTTCCGTTCGAATCAGTAGATATAAATTTAATAGGTTCTGAAGAATTCTCGCTGAATATCTGGAATAAAACTCCTGAAACGGATTTTCCTTCATCAGTCAGCGCATTTATATTAATTCTTCCATATTCAGATTTAACTTTCACCTCAGCTGTTATATTGTTTTCCGCACCTTCTTCAATATTTAGCAGTCTGCTGTCAGAGCCGTCTGTAAATTCATACATGCTTCCATTTTTAAGCTTCACATAGTATTGTGAAGTCTGATTGTACGAAATTCCATGAATATAAGTTTTACCATTCTGATCTGTCTGATAATCTCCAGGCATCAGCGCATCGTTTTCATAAAACTCTAAATATTCATAAGGAATCTTCTCTCCAGTTTCACTCACAAGAGTCAGATTTACATTAGTAAGATTACCTGCAGATCTGCTCACAGAAGCGTCGAGTTTTATACTATAATCCTCTTCTGTTATAACAATATCATTAAATACAACTTTGTTATATCCTTCCTTCGACTTCGTATTCACCACTCTGTACTGTCCCGGTGAAAGCTTTGGAAGTTCCGTCTTCGCGTTTCCTGATGCATCTGTATTTATAGTTGCTACAGGATTTGAACTGTCGTCTGTTCTGAAAAGCTGGAATTCATATCCCTGTACCGGGCTGTTGTAATTGTCTACAACTAAAACTGCAAATTCAGAAACATCAGCATCAGAATTGTCGTATCCGAAACTGTCGTTCACTGTAACTGCTATTTCATCTTCTGCAACTGTGAACTTCTCCATCATATTTCCGCTATGTGTCCAGTTTGCCGGAACATTGCTGTAGATTATATTATAAGTTTCTCCCTGCGGGACATCTTCAAATACAACCTGTCCATTTCCTATATTCTTAACTTCTCCTACTATATTTCCTCTTGAGTCCTGTATTCTCACTGTCATATCTCCAGGGAAGTTTTCTCCGACTGGAGCTGTCGCATTTAGAAACACTTTAGAACTTGACTTAACTAGAGACCAGTCCTGATATCCTGAACTCTGGATATCAATTTCCTTTCCCTGATTAATTATTTTATAGCCTTCGAGACTTGGAGTTTTAACTATTTCATAAACTCCCGATATATTATGGAACACTGCTTTCCCTTCAAAAATAACAGCTTCTATATTTTCTGTTCCGTCTTTCGGCTTAATAGTTATCTTTCTTCTTTCAAGCTTGTCTGTAAGCGGTCCGAGATTGCCATTTTCGTGTATGCGTATCTCGAACGTATTTTCCTGTGAATCCTTGTCCAGATATATTTTCAGATTCGGTTTGCTGTAGTTATAAACAAAAACAGTTTCTGAACCTGTATTTCCGGAATATTCAGCATTGCTTACGCTGTCGATTTTCACAGTGTATATGCTGTTTTCATTGAGGTTATCGACTTTTGCGCTTTCTCCTGCCGGAATTGAAACTTCTCTTATAAAAGATGTCTCATCTGCTGTCTGGCCGTTATATATTTTCAGAACAATATCTGTATCAGAAACATTCGTCGTTATATTCAGATTCCCTGGATATATATCTGTTTTATCTACAGTAACCTTATTCATTTCTGATTCATCCGGATTGTCTGTTTTTCCGCTGTACATGACTTTTACAGAATCTTCCGGCTGAAAATATCCTTCCGGAACTGTCAGCTCTGCACTGTAAGACTTTCCGTCTGTAAATCTCCCTGTAAGCTGAACTGTCCCTTCTGCAGATGTCGTTCCTGTTAAAACTTCGCCGCTGTCATCCGTTACACTTACCTGAACTCCTTCTGCCGGAAGTCCGTCATTTCCCCTCACTTTTATATTCATCACTTTATCCGCCGGAATTCTGTCCAGTTCTATAGCGACATCAGTATTCCCGGGATAAAAAATGAGTTCTGAATCGTACGGATAGTATCCGTCTTTGTTAACTGTAATAAAATATCTTTTATTGTCTTCATATATTGAATTTATTGCAGCGCTTCCTGTGCTGTCTGTCGTTGCTGAACCTGCTTCATCTATAATTATCTCTGCGCCTTCTACTGCTTCCTGTGTCTCGGAATCTACAACTGTAAAGTTCCAGTCCTCAGGTTCAGGTTCGGGCGGAACGGGTCTTTCAGCCGTGAGCACTGTATTCACTGTTGTTCTGCCGTGAATATTTCCATTAGCAGTAGTTCTGCTGATTTCAACACTCAGTCTTACGCTGTCTGTTTCAGGATCGCTCGTAAATACAGTAAATTCCGTCTCTTCATTACTTCCTACTTTTTTATTTCTGTGTCTATATCCTCCTGATACCTCTATTAATTCATCTTTGCTTGAAACTACCGACTCTATTCTGAGATTTTCACTTGAAACATATAAATACCAGTATTTATCTCCTGAATAAGGTCCTGTGTGAATAGCGTCTATCGTCCACTTCAAATAACCGCTCGAATCTTTTACTACTGAAACATTCTGTATATTCATAGAGTTTCCGTTTATTGGAACTTCTGGACTCACCGTCCACTCATCTTCAGTATTTCCTGTGTTCATCATGGCTATAGGCGCATTCATAAGTCTCAGCCCTATAGGAGCCGCAGTTATATCATTTATGCTCAGTTCATTTATGAAATCCTGTTTTTTACGTTCCATTTCCTCATAATCTGAAGATCTGTCTTCTTTTTCAGTATTTTTCTGTTCTGTTTCTTCACTATTATTGTCTTCTTTTTCGCTTTCTCTCTTCAGCGATTCTTCTCTCTGCTTATCCTGTCTCATATTCTTTTCAAACTCTGAGAGTTCAAGCTCAAGCGCTCTTTGAAGTTCTTCGTCTTCAAGATTCATTTCTGTAAGAGCTTCTTCTGTTTGAAGCTCAGGTCTGTCTTTTTCATAAACAGTCAGATATTCATCTATCTCTTCAAAGCTTAATTTATGATTTCCAAAAGCAGATTTTTCAATTTTTCTGAGACTTTCGCTTTCCGGAAGAGCAATTTCTTCTGCAGGTGTTCCGAAGAACGCATAGCTCTTAATCTTTTCGAGATTGTCAGCTTTTGAAAGATCAATATTTTCTATTCCAGAAAAAGCGAATGCATAATCTCCTATTTCTTTTAAATTTTCCGCTCTGCTGAAATCTGCCGCCTTAATATCCTTTCTGTCATAGAAAGCCAGAGGCTCAATTCCCGTAACTGCTTTTCCTTTAATCTCAGCAGGAACCTCTATCTTTAGATTTTTACCATCATACTTATCGCCGGCATCTTTCATTCCTGTGATTTTTCCCGTTTTAGCATTGAACCTCAAATCACTTATTTCTACAATTTCATCTTCAATTGAATTTTTATCCTGCTCAATAATGAATTTCTCTGTATTTTCACCTTGAACAGCCTTGATTTCTGAACTCTCTATCGCTAATGATACCTCCGGAATTACAGGAAATACTGTACTCAGAACCATCATTAGCGATAGAAGACTGTAGAATAACTTTTTTCTCAAAACCGTTCCCTCCTATGTGCATAAAATATTTCGACTATCTTCTATTTAACCTAATTATCTATATATAATTTAAATGTCTTTGATTTCCATTAATTTATTCCATATTTCAGATATTTGGTAATGAAAATCAATTAATTCTATTGATTTTCCACCTTTTGTCATTATATATACTATAAATTATAGATAATTCTGTCCATTTAGTCAACTTTTCACCATGTAAAATGAAGAATCATTCTATGCCATATAGCAGTTCAGTTTTGCAGCCTTTATAAATTGAAATTTAGTTCTGTCATTTTGTTTAATGCTTCCAGAGTTTTACCAGCAGAACTCCTGCCGCTCCTATAAACAGCGGATATCCTGCAAGCTTATAGTTTATATTGCCTTTTCCTCCAGTATTCGGCATACTTGGAAGTATATTTTTAATTTTAAATTTCTTTATGCCGGGATTTAGAAATTCGTTCGTTATATCTTCAACCTCAGTAAAATAGTTCGCCGCTGAATCTCTTCTCTCGGACACTTCAAAAGTATAGTCCTGGCCTCTGCTGTCGAATTTTATCAAGTTCTCTATTTTAAGCTCCCATTCTCCTGTCTCGGAATTCTTCCTTATTACATAAGGTTCTTTTGTCCTGTTGTAAGTTTCTCCATTTCTTTTCAAGTCGAATTCTACATCGAACTTAGCCTCGTCACTGAAACCTGACCATTCTTTTATTACTTCTATATCTACACTGCCGGCTCTTGCAGAGGGAACGTAGAAATTAAGAACTTCCTTCTTTTCAGAATATATATCCGGTATCAGTGTAGTCTTTCCATTGGCAGGGTATAAGATTCCAGGTTCAAATATTTCATTCCCGTTTTCATCTTTAATCTCTGTATCTGCCTGAATTCTGTATCTCATATTGACCCAGTTTCCTTCCCCCATCAGATTCATGTTTATTATCTTCAGTTTTTCGTCTTCATGACTGTAAACTACTCTGAGTCTTCTGTTTTTTGCTTCTTCTGCAGCCATTTCTTCCGCCTGTTCAGGAGTTAAATCAGGATTGCTGCTGTATTCTGCAATCAGTTCTGAATAATTTCTGTTCAGTCTTTCGTTCTCCTGCTGAATAGAGCTGGAATCCATAGTTATTTCTATATCATAATCCATGTATTCAGGTTCTGTAATTTTTGTCCACGGATATTTAACTTTTATATTTTCCGGATTTTCAATATCTTTTAAATCGAGATTGAAATATTCTCCTATAGGGTCGCTGACTTCTCCGTTAGGAACAGATTTCTTTATCTCCTGAGATATATAGTTGAATTTCTCCGCTATATCTCCAGCCCCTTCTGCATCAAGATAATGCTCTTCACTTCCTGCAATATTCATCATTATATTGTTCAGATCCCCTTTTGTAGAGTAGTCCCATACATCTCTAGTTGAAATACTTGCAGCTGTCTGGCTGTTCTGATTTCTGTAATGTTCATTAAAATACGGGTCTGTAAGAGTTCCTGTTTTAAGACCGACTCCTATAGCATATACATCTGTTCCGCTCTCTCTTATTCCTATTGCCTCGGATATAGTGGCGAATGCCGCATCTTTGACTGTAAATCCGTCTTCTGTATCATATTCCTTATCTAAAAGATAAGTGTATCTGCTGTTTCCGACATAAAAATCTAATGGATTGTCAGGCTGATATCCAGGATAGTATCCTAATTGCTGTAAAACTTTTTCAGATGGATAAGAGAATATCCCATATTTTTTCTGACAGTTTTCTATGAACGTCTCCTGAGGAGTGTTGTAGTCTAAACGCGGTTCGCTAATATAGCGCTGATAATATTCATCATATCTTTCAACCGTATATCCTGTATTTCCGGTGCTTCCTATCATCTTGTAAGGAACAGCTGAGCCTGTTACTTTTTCACCTAAATGCATCGTCATTCCATTACCCGATATGAAATCATTTGAGCTGTCTGCATTCGGCATCAGAAACTCTCTTGCAACTTTTCCTTCATAGGGGATATCACCATAAAATTCCGAATCCTCATCATCAGTATCTCTGTATTTCTTTATTCTCCCATTTCCGTCTTCTGTACTCTTGACTTTATAGCTGTAAGTTGGAGCTCCGTCAGTTAGAAGCACTATGACTTTTTCTGACTCTTCTTCGTTATTCTGTATTTCTATTTCTTTCTGTTTTTTTATTATATTGTGAGCTTCCATAAGACCCTTCTGTGTAAATGTTCCACCAAGATATCCCTTTCCGTAGTCATTCGGAACATAATCCGGAATTTTTTGTATAATGCTTTCTTTGCCGTAATCATCATTTAAAAAATACGGATATCCGCCGCTCTCCTTCTGAGCATAATTCGGATAACTCGCATCGAGTCCGTCTCTGTCTGAACGTATTCTGTCGTATCCTGCTGTGAGCCCCTTTATTCTTTTCACATAATCTGTTCCTATTACATCTTGTCCGTATCTGTCTTTCCCGTAAACGTTCGTTTCATCCAGTGTTCCTTCTATCCAGTTGCTTGCATCGTATACATATCTTCCGTCCATTATATCCGTTCCGTAAGTAACCAGAGCTATCCCTATTCTGTCGTTTCTTTCAAATGCTCTTATGAACTTTGTCGCCGCATCCTTTGTCGCCTGAATTCTAGACATGCTGAATCCGTCACTGTCAGCCATTGAGTTTGAATTGTCAATGACCAGAACTATATCTATTTTTCTGCTGAATTCTTTGGCTTCAACTCTCAGATTGATTTCAGACTTTCCCTGTTTATCTATTTCCTTTATGTATTTAGTAAGCCAGGCTTTGTCATATTCAAGCGTTCTTGATCTGCTTATACTGTCTAAACTGAAATCGTTTTCTATAGATGGAACTGAGGAGCAGGACCGGCTATCGGCACCGCTTCTGAACTGTTTTCTTCAGCATGCACAGATGTCTTTCCTGTGAAATTCGGTATTAAAATATTTGCCGCCATAATCAAAGCAGCTGCTCTCTTCAGTCTTGCTTTATTCATAATAATCTACCCCCAAATTAGAAAATCGCATGCGGTATTCTTATATCTGTATTTTTTATCATTTTCTATATTTGTTTATTAGATTATATGAATATTTCCTAAATTTGTCAATAGTATTTCAAGTTTTCTTTTCAATTTTTCTATTTTAATTTATTGCCTCTTAACATAGTCATTTACAGGGTTTAATGAAAGTATTTAAGGCAATTGTATTAAGTTTTTGTAAGATTTAGTCTTATTGTATCTATTAGTTTTTATGCATTCTATATGTATTTAATATGAATATATTATGTATTAATAATAAAAGCGCGGTAAGATTTCTGAGCATTTATTACCCAGTTATCTTAACCGCGCTTAATAGTCGTATTAATCAGTTTAGTTTTTAATGTTTCCAAAGTCTTCTAAGTAGAATTGCCGCTGCTCCTATAAATAGCGGTATTCCTATAATCTTATATATATTCGTTCCTTCTCCGCCTGTGTTCGGCATATTAGGAAGTATATTCGTTATTTTAAAATATTTTGTATTCGGATCCGGACTGATAATAGTGCTCGTAGTCTCATTCACTTTTACTACATAATTTGCACCTGTATCAGTTCTTTCTAAAACTTCAAATACGTAGTCTCTTCCCTTGCTGTCGAATCTTATCAGATTCTCTATTCGCAATTTCCATTCTCCAGTTTCCGGATCTTTAGTTATTACATAAGGCTCTTCTTCCTTATTAAAGAAGTCTTCGTTTCTCTTCAAATCGAACTGAACGTCGAATTTATCATCTTCTGTAAATCCTATCCACTCTTTATCGACTTCTATATCTACACTGTCAACTCTTGCTGAAGGCACATAGAAATCAGCTTTTATTTTTTTCCTTGCATTTATATCCGGCACAAACGTCGTTCTTCCATTTGTCTGATAAAGAACCCCCGGCTCAAATATTTCTTCACCTGTATCCGGATCTCTAAGCTCAGTATCTGCTCTTACATTATATCTCATGTTTACCCAGTCGCCTTCATCAACAAGTCTTATATTGTCTATATATAGAGTTTCCGATTCATGATTATAGCTGACCTTGGCAAGCTTATTTCTCGCTTCTTCAGGAGTCAGTCCCTCATTTAAAAGTCTGTTATAATAGTTTTCCTGAGATTCCATTATACTTTCACTCATAGTTATCTCTATATCATAATCATCAAATGCCGGATCTGTTTCTTCAGTCCAAGGATATTTAACTACAGGATCTCCTTCTACATTTATATCCAGATTGAAATATGCTCCAATTGGGTCTGTAACTTTACCTGTAGGAACGGCTGTTCTGATATATTCTCCCAGTTCAGCAAATTTTTCTATTATATCTTGAGGCTTGTCAGCGTCATAATAATTGTATTCGCTTCCAGCTATATTAAGCATCATGTTTCTCAATTCGCCATTCAAAGCCTTATCAATATAACTTTCGTCATTCAATACCAGTTTTTTAAGTCTGACGTCACTATTCCCTATACTGTTTGGAACGTATGGATTGGTAATATTAGGATTTCTAATTGGACCATCCCTCAGAGCGACTCCTATCGTCATAATCTCAGTACCTGAGTTTCTCATATTTATTGCCTGAGATATAGTTGCAAAAGCATTGTCTTTTATGGTAATAGGAATTTCATCAGTAGTTTCATACTGCTTATCTGTATAAAAACTATGTTTCATCCATCCAGTTGTATATCGGATATAGAATTCCAGAGGATCTTCAGGATCCTGTTGATTATTCTGTTTTCTGTAAGATTCTAACAGATCTTCTGTTGGCCATGAAAATATTCCATTTGTTCCTTGATAATTTACAATTTCTGTTTCTTTATCAGCATTTTCATCATAGCTAAATACTGTCTGATTATAAATGTTTTTCTTATAGTAACCTGTTATTCCTTTTGTAATCGCTGTTCCTGAAGATTTAAGCTCTCTCTCTCCAAATGCAGTTTTTCGCCGTTTCCTGAAATATGGTCTGTATAATTATTTCTGTTATAAACTTCACCTATATCTCCTTTAAAACTAGAAGCTACTTTATTATCATAAAGTACATTTGAGGGATTCGAATAGTCAATAATTTCATTGTCGCCATCTCTTGTCTTATCTACTTTATATGCAAAAGTCGGTGCTCCATCTGTCAGAAGCACAACTATTTTTCTTGAATCTGGTCTCGTATCTTTGATATCATCGATTATTCTTTGAGCTTCCATTAAAGCCTTCTGAGTAAAAGTTCCTCCTGCTTCAAGCATTCCTCTCTCCTTAGGCACTTTCTCCGGTATAAGCTGTTTTAAATTTTCTTTTTCTTCATCCGAATACTGAAATTTATATTCTGTATGATTTTTATTTAAAGAATATCCTGCAGGATATTCTTTAAATAAGTCTTGTCTTGCCCAATACTTATAAATACTATTCGGATATTCATGATCCGCAAAGTCCTTTGTTTCTCCATTTTCTACATTATAATGAGTATCTGTAGAATCCCAGAAATAATCACCACTCATATATGATGTGAAAATTCTTTTTCCATCAAAAATATCTAATCCATAAGTAACTAAGGCTATTCCGACTTTATCAGAACCTGAGAAACCTTTGAATTGATCTATGAACGCTTTCGCAGCCTGATTCGTAGCCTTTACTCTTGAAACTCCATTTTCATCTTTAACACTCATAGAGTTAGAGTTGTCTATTACCAGAACTATATCCATAGGTCTGTTGAATTCGTGCGCTTCAACACGGAGATTTATTTCCGATTTCCCCTGTTTGTCTACTTCTTTGATGTATTTTGTAAGCCAT
>JAEZUY010000031.1 GCA_023420895.1 Bacillota bacterium
AAAGATTTTCTCTGTCTCAGATACTCAAGCGCATTGTTCCCTTCCAGATTCTGAACTCCTGACACAAGATTTTCAGTATTCTGGGCAATCTCTGCAGGAATATCCATTTCTACTCCTCCCAGAGCATCTATTATAGTCTTGGCTCCTTCATAGTCGAGCATTACATATCTGTCTATTTCTAAATTTTCAGTATTAAGAACCTTTTTTATATCTTCAGAAAGCTCTTCGAAGCCTCCCATCTGATATACAGAATTTATCTTCTTCATTTCTGCACCTGGTCTTCCCGTTTCAATATAAGTGTCTCTCGGTATGGATATTACATCAAATCTGTTAAAATCTGCATCGTAGGTCGCCAGCATTATAGTATCAGTTCTTCCGCCGTCTGAACCTAGAACTAAGGCTGTTATTCTATTATCATTTATCTCTCTGTATTCTTTATGATTCTTCTTTTTAGGCTGCATCCTTTCAAGCTGAGCCCCGATTCTTCTCGTTCCCGCAGCGCTGTCTTTCGAAATAAATCCGCATGCCGGAAGACAGAAAAGTGCGAGAACACATAGAAACACCTTGACCTTTCTCAAGATTATTTCCCCTTTCTAAATCAATCATCAATTTTGACTTAATTATATCATAGGAAATTACGGATATCGTTTTATAAACTGAGTTTTAATAATTTATTAATCTTTGATTTAAAAACTTTAGACTCAGTTTTCCGCTGTTCTCCTGAACCGGTCAAGGTGCTGTTTTTTTATGTTTATAAACTGTTTATTTTATACTTATTTTTTCATTTCTGAAAGTTTCTGAAGATTGTTCGCAAGACCTCCGTCAACTAATATATCAGATCCTGTTATGAATGCCGCTTCATCGCTTGCTAAGAATTTCGCAACTTTAGCTATATCTTCAGGTTTTCCTGTTCTTCCTGCCGGAGTGATGCTTTTCAGCTTATTCATCTCTTCAGGATATTTTGAAGCCGCCTCTTCGGCCATAGGAGTCATTATTATTCCAGGAGATATTGAAGTTATTCTCGCTTCTTTAGCTCCCCATTCATCAGCATATTTTTTAATTAAAAGTCTTACTCCCTTTTTAGCCATATTGTACGCAAGGTTTGAATCGTCCCCTATTATCTCTTCAAGTTTTTCTGCATATCCTTCTTTAAGAGGATTTGAAAGAAGTTCATTTAAATCTTCCTTATCAGGTATAACACTTCCCATCATAGAAGCTATCATTATACCTGAAGAACCTTCTCCAACATAGTCTCCGAATCCTTTAATAACTTTTTCAGTTCCCATAAGGTCTATATTGAGAACTAGTGAAGTTTTCGCATTAGCTCCGCTCACTCCTGCGCAGTTTACAACAGCTCCTATTTCTCCAAGTCCTTTAGCTTTTTCAGCAAGCTCTTTTATAGACTCTTCGCTTGTAACATCGCATATTGCGCCTTCCGCTTTAATTCCTTTTTCTTCAAGCTCCTTTAATGCTTTAGAAGTTTCATCATCATTTATTCCAGTTACTATAACAGTTCCTTCAGAACTCAGGCATTCTGCTATGCTCATACCTATTCCGCCTGCTCCTCCAATTATTACATGAACTTTACTCATTATAATTCTCCTCTCAAATATTTTCTGTATCTGCTGTTAATACTACTTATACCCATAAAAAAAGAGGAGTAAACTCCTCTTTTTTTTACTGTCTTTTCAGTTTCTTTAATTTTATCCTTCTACAACTTTTATGTAAAAATGTCTTCTTCTCGGTCCGTCGAATTCACAGAAATAAAGTGACTGCCATATTCCCAGAATAGGCTCTCCGTCTACTACAAGTATATTCTCTGAAACTCCCACTATGGACGATTTTATATGTGCATCCGAATTCCCCTCAAAATGTCTGTATTCAAGTCTGTCAGGAGATATCTTTTCAAGTCCTAAGAGCATATCCCTCTGAACATCAGGGTCTCCGTTCTCATTTATAGTTATTCCCGCTGTAGTGTGCGGACAGTAAACTACGGCAACTCCTTCTTTGACTCCTGAATTTTTTATAGCCATATTAAGTTCGTAATCTATATTCTGAAGCTCATTTCTACTAGCTGTCTCTATAAAAAATTTTTGCAGCATATCAACCCACCTCAATTCTTGTTGATATATATACCCTAGATAAGCATAATTAAACTCTTATGAATATTTTTAAAGCCCAGTTTCGGCAAAAATTTAGTTAATTCTAAAAATTCCGCTGAAAAACCGGGCTTTTCATCAAATTGCTTATATATTCTTTTCTATATAGTCTATTATCTCTTCAAATGCTTCATTTTCTGAGCTGTAGTCATCATAATTGAACCATTTTATTCTTTTATCTCTTCTGAACCATGTGAGCTGTCTTTTAGCGAATCTTCTTGAATTTCTCTTGAGAATTTCAGTCATTTCATCGTAAGAAATGCTGCCTTCTATATATTCAGCCACTTCTTTATAGCCTATGGCTTTCATAGAAGTGAGATTCCTATCATAGCCTCTTTCAAGCAGAGACCTCACTTCATCTACGAGTCCCTCTTCAAGCATTATATCTACTCTTCTGTTTATTCTGTCGTAAAGCTTCTGTCTGTCCCTGTTGAGTCCTATCATTATTAAATCAAAATCTTCGTTCTCTTTTCTGAAGTCTTTATAAGTTTCAGACATCTTCCTTCCGCTCACTTCGTATACTTCAATCGCTCTTACAATTCTCTTTCTGTCGTTTATATTGATTCTGTCTGCCGATTCAGGATCTATCTTTCTCAAAATTTCCATTATATATTGATTGCCTTTTTCTTCTGCAAGGCTTGAATATTTTTCTCTGACTTCCTCATCCGAACCTGAATCTGCAAAATTCAGATTATAAACTAGAGAATTGACATAGAAACCTGTTCCTCCGGCTGCTATGGGAATATTCCCTCTTTCAGCAATCTCCTCTATATATTTATATGCTTTCTCTTTGAAATCGGATACGGAAAAGTCTTCGTCCGGCTCTACAATATCTATCATATGATGAGGTATGCCTCTCATCTCCTCATCCTTTATCTTTGCAGTTCCTATATCCATTCCTTTATATATCTGCATAGAGTCTGCCGATATTATCTCTCCTCCGAATTTCTCTGCTATTTTTATAGATATATCAGTCTTTCCCACAGCTGTAGGTCCCACTATCAGAATCAGCTTCTGCTTATCTTTTTCTGCTTTTTTCATATTTTCATCTTCTCTTAAATTATCTGAATTCAATCTTTCACACCTTTCTTCAGCTGAAATATATTGCCTTTTTAATTCTGTATTCTGCTGAAATGTTTTTCTATCTCTTTCAGACTCATTTTTAAAGTTACCGGCCTTCCGTGAGGACATGTATAAGGATTTTCACATTTAAAAAGCCTCTTTATGAGTTCATCCGCTTCCATCTTCCCTATTCTGTCTCCGCCTTTTATAGCCGATGTGCAGGCCTTCTTCATTATCTTGTCCAGTTTAGTGCTGTATATATTGAAGTTCTCATTCTCTTCAGCGCTCAGACTGTCCAGTATGCTGAGAAACAGTTCTCTTCCGTTAGAATTTCCGAATATCATCGGAATTCCTCTTATTATAACTGAATTGTCTCCGAATATATCGAATCTGAAGCCCAGCTTTTCTATAATTTCTCTGTTGTTTTCCACTTTTATCATATCGTTTACAGACAGTTCAACCGGCTCAATCCCCATTATATCCTGAGTGTTTATCTTCTGATTCATATATCTGTCTCTGAATTCTTCATAGAGAATTCTCTCATGAGCCGCATGCTGGTCTATCATCAGAAATTCTTTTCTGATTCTGTTTTCACAAAGTATATAGGTATCGAAGACTGTTCCTGCATATCTTATTTCAGAACTCAAGTCTGAAACTGGAGTTTTTTCTTCAGCTGGAACATTCTTTTCAGTCTTCTCTTTTAAGTCTTTCTGATTTTCTGCTTTCTGCTCTTTTTCATTCCCGGAATATTCCTTTGCTTCATTTTCAGGTTTTAATTTATTTTCCGGTTCAGGACCGCTTTCTTTCACAAGACTTCTGCTGTCATCTGAAAATATCTTATAGGCCTCTTCTCTGCCTTTTCTGAAGACTGCTTTTCCATCTAGGAACTTAGTATTTTTATCGATTTTATCCTTATTTTCTCTAATTTCCTTCTCAATCTTTTCTTTCATCTCTTCAGATGAATATTCTGTTTTTTCAGCACTGTCTTCATTATCTTCTTTTATTTTTAAATCCTCTTTTTCTGATTCTGAGCTTTTCTTTTCTGAGTCTTTCTGATTCTCGTCTATTAGTTCAAATACAGGTATCTGTTCTCTTTTTTCAAGAAATTCTCTCGGCGATATTCCGAAATCAGGCTTTTCATCCTCTTTAGAAAGCTTTATTTCCGGAATCAGATTTTCTTTAACGAGTCTCTCTGAAACTGCTTTTTTAATAGATTTCACAACTTCTCTTTCATTTCTGAATCTGACTTCCATCTTAGTCGGATGCATATTCACATCTATTTTGGAAGGATCTATTTCGATGAACAGTATGAAGTTGGGAAATTTCCCTATAGGCAGTTTCTCTCTGTAAACATCTTCAACTGCATCTGATACTTCCTGGGAACGGACTGTTCTTCCATTTACAAAGACAAACTGATTTGCTCTGTTCCCTCTGTAATATTTCAAGTCTGAGACGTATCCTCTTATGCTAATATTTCTGAATTCTTTTTCAAGATAGAAAGTCGATTTTATAAATTCTGCTCCCATGACAGAATATACTGTAGATTTTAAATCTCCGTTTCCTGGAGTCTTTAAAACATTTTTTCCGTCTCTTATATATGTGAAAGATATTCCGGGATTGCTTATAGCGAGTTTAGAAACGAAGTCGTTTATAGCCATGCCCTCTGCCGTTTCGGATTTCAGAAATCCTTTTCTGACTGGAACGTTGAATAATAAATCTCTCACAATTATAGTAGTTCCGTCTTTAGTTCCCACAGAAGATCTGTCTCTCACTTCTCCTCCGTAGAGAACTATTCTGTCTCCTGAGCTGCTCTCTCTTTCCTTAGTTATCATTTCAAGCCTTGAAACTGCCGCGATACTTGCAAGAGCTTCTCCTCTGAATCCCAATGTTATTATATTTCCTAAGTCTTCCACTTTTGAAATCTTGCTCGTAGAGTGTCTGATAAATGCCATATCAAGGTCTTCACCGCTCATTCCCGTTCCATTGTCGGTTATTCTTATATACGAGATGCCGCCTTTTTTTATTTCAACAGTTATACTGGTTGAAAGCGCATCTATTGAATTCTCAACCAGTTCTTTTACGACTGCAACCGGTCTTTCGACTACTTCACCAGCCGCAATCTTATTTATAGTTTTCTCATCCAAAAGTTTTATTTTTCTCATAAAAACATCCTTTTTTATTTAAGATACTTTCTATCTCTTAATTCCCACAATGAGAGTTCTCGAGTCGTCTGTAGCATATGAACAGGTTGCAAGAGTCAGAAACTTGCTGTTCTCATCTATATTCACATCTTTCCAGAACATGCTGTGCTCTTTGAGTTTATTCGCATACTCAGCTTTCTGCTCCGGATTTAGATAGATATATTCGTTGAAATTGAAATATCCTTCAGGGTTAGTAAGGTCAAAACTGACCACTGCAAAAACATCGTAATAATCTATTCCATTTTCAGTCTCTATTCTTATAGGACCGTTATTTCTGAAGGTGTTCTCATCATAATATATATGAAGGTGGCCGAACATATATCCTTCTTTAATATAATGCCCATATACTATTAAATTGTCAGGATCCTCTTCAAGATTTATTTCATAATCTAAAAAAAGCGAACCTATCTGTTCATATCTTCCATACTCATCATGAGTCAGATAAAATTCATTGTCATTCCCTTGGACTATGGCTCTGTCTATATTCGTATTCGGCACAGTAATCCAGCCGACCATATCAGGATAGTCTCCCTTCATATCATCTATAAATTCCTGAACCTCTTTTTTCTCCTCTTCTTTTTCTTCAGGTGTCGGCTCAGGAACTGACCCGGATCCGGTTCCGTCATCATTCATCGGAGCACTCTCTATCTCCTTTATTCTCTCATTGAGTTTTCTAGTTCTGACTGCTCTTTTCGCCTGCATTTTATAGAGTCCGTAGTTCTCTCCTATAAAAACCTTCCCAATGCTGATGAGTAAAGCGAATACGAAAAAAACGATTAGAACATTTATTACTCTCTTCTTAAGTTTATCATTCTTCATAGTATTATTCTTCCTTCTGTACAGGATTTTCTATAGAAAAACTTCCTTGAGAAACCTCAAGGAAGTCTTATATATTATAATTTTCTTCTTTTATTTACTAAGAACACAAGCGCTGCCGCTGAAACGAGACCTAAAATCTTAAATCCGTGATTTTCTGCTATCTCTGCTAAAGTACTCGGAATGCTTTTATTAGTTCCGGGACTGTTAGAATTGTTTTCATCTTTTTTGCCAGTCGGAGATCCCGGATTGTCATCATCGACATTCTTCTTGAGTTTTTCGTACTTAGCAGTTATTAAAGTGTCCTTATCGAACTGAGCATTCTTTACATCTGAGCTCCAGCCTGTGAATTTATAGCCGGCTTTAGGCACCGGATCTTTCACATCTATAGTCACTTTTTTATCAGGATTTACATAGAAAACAGTTTCTGCGCCTTCAGGCATAGTTCCGTTCTGTCCTGCAGAAAAAGTTATTTTCTTGTAATTGTCAGGAACTCCCGAAGGTTTTGAACCGTCTTTTTCCCCCTTGAATGTATCATCTGGAGCTTTTCCGTCTTCTGTAACATCCAGTTTCACTGTTATCGTTTTTCCTTTGACATCAGTGTTTTTATATGAATACTCTATTTCAGCTTCAGCAGTTCCTACTTTAGAAGTATCAGGCTTTTTCTTTAATTTAGTTTCTATATCTTTTTTATCTATTTCACTTGGGAAAGTCACCGCTTTTAATAAATCTTCAAGCTCCTGCTTAGAATCTTTTTTTACAGTAATTCTGCTGACTCTCGGCTTGCTTATATATTCAGCTTTAATTGTAGTATCTTTATCGAAGCTTATACTTTTAATTTTTGAGCTCCATTTAAGGAAGTCTTTGCCTTGCGGAGGCTCAGGTTCAGATACCGGTATCTTTACATTCTTTCCGCTTTTAACATAGAACTTGTCTTCTTCGCCTTTAGCGAGCTTTCCGCCGTTCACATCTATCTTAATTTCTAAATAGCCTGACGGTTTCTTTCCTTTGCTCGCTGCAATTATATCAGGAAGCTCTATTACTTTTACTTTAACTTTTATATCTTCTGTGCTCGAGTCTTTATAAGTGATTTCTATTTCTGCCGTCTTTTCTCCCGGTGTATCTACTTTAACCGGCTTCTTTACTTTTATGCTTTTTATTTCTTTTCCTTCGGCAGGTGTTATGCTTTTCTTGTAGTCCTCTTCAGTCACTTCTTCGTTTACATAAGCAGTTATCTCTTTTGCTTCTGCTTTTGAAACTTTTTTAAAAACAGCTTTAATTGTACCGGCTTCTTTAAAAGCATGTTCTTTGTTTTTATCCCAGTCCTCTTCACCAATTTTCCATCCTGCAAATTCATATCCTTCATTAGGAACAGCCGTCATTCCTTCAAACTTGTTTTTAACACCCGGCTCTACATAAAATACCTTTTTCCCTGTAATTTTTCCGTTTTTTTCAGCTTCAAAGCTGACTTTAACATAATTATCAGGTGTTTCTGAAGATTTGCTGCCGTCTTCTTCAGCATCGAATATAGAATCTGCAGGTTCTGTTTCTATAACTTTAACTTTTATTTTTCCTGTATTTGTTTCATCTTTTCCCTGTATCTTGATATCCTTCACTTCAAGCTCTTTTAACTCATCACTTGCAGCTGAAAAATCTATTTCAGGCATAGTTATGCTTTCTACTGTTTTTCCAGGGAATAAAATCTTTTCTAGAACTTCTTTTAAGTCATCTTCCGAAGGAATAGTGCCTTTTTTCAATTCCCAGTACTTATCTGTTTCATTCTCTTTAATAAGACCTGGAAAAGATCCCGAAATAGTCATCATCACCATATTTCCGTCAATTGAATTTTCAGAACCGCTCTCAGAATCTGCATTTCCTCCTTCATTTTCTTCATATTCTTCTTCATTCTCTGGATTATTTTCTATTCCAAGTTTATTCTCTGTCTCTAAACCGGAGACAGAAACTGATTCTCCTCCCTGCACTGTTCCGGCAGATTCACTGTCCATAAGGCTTACTGCAGGATTTGACAGTGCTATAGCCGCTGCAAGAACTGCTGTCAATTTTCTCCTCATAATATCTCCACCATCTTTTCATATTTTATTATAATATTAAAAATTTCATTCAATTTATCTACTAAATATTATATGTTTTTTTATGTATACAGTCAACAATATAGCCTTCTTTCTTTGAATATAACTCCCGTTTCTGTTTGTTTTTTCATATTGAGTTCCAGTTAATTAAAGTCTAAATTCAGCTGTTTGAAAAGTTTTTCAATCTTTATCTCTTCTTTGTCAGTTTAATGTTATATTAATGTTGAATGATGGTATAATATAAATACAGGGGGAATACAAATACATATATTGGGAAAGGAGAATTCAATATGAGAATTTTTCAAATCTTGTTTATTTTGGGGATAATTGCATTTATTGGCGGTTTAATCGGTCTTATAGTGACAATTTCCAAGAAAAAGCCTAAAAAAGTTCCTATAATTGTTATGGTTATATCTGCTCTCATGATTTTAGGAGGGGGTGCTGTATCTGCATTCAACTTCTTAGCTCTTGAAGCGACTGGAGGAAATCTGGGTGTAGATGAAATCAAATACGTAAAAGCTGTTGAAGACTCATTCAGCAAACTGATAGACGAATCAAACGTATATGGAGGTCTTGTGGAATCTTATCAGGCTGCTGACGGTAACTATGATGAACAGTGGGCGTCTGATTTTCAGGAATCTTGTGACAGACTGGTTGAATATTCTGACGATATAAAGAAAGTTGAAGGAAATACAGATTCTCAGCTTTATAAAGAAATAAATATAGTGGCGGATTCATATAATCAGATAGGTAAAGAATCTCCCGAGGCGTATTTTACTAATAACGAAGAAAAACAGATGGACCTGCTTTTAAAGGCCGCTGATGCATTCGATGCCACAATGAATATTCAGGAAATATTAGATTTTTAAATAACTAAATTCAAGGGGAAAAGGATAATTTTTATGACTGCAGCAGAGAAAAATTTATTTCTCTTTGCTCTATTTGCTGTTGTTATTACAGTATTGCCTCTGATAAAGACCATCCTTTCAGAAGAACAGAAGATATATTCTGTTCCGGCTTTACAGACAGGAAAGTCAGCAATCAGAAGCAACAGATTTTCTGATTCAAAATATATAAATTTTATCTCTAGAAAATCTAAATTCAGAAAAGAAGATGAAATAGAATCCAAAAAATTCTATGAAGAGAAAAAAAGCTATGAAGAAGCTCTCAATGACGAGAAGAAATCCGCTTATTATATATATAAAGATATTGACTCGATGACTGATCAGTATGGACGCGAAGACTGGATTATACACAACAGTCTGATGACGGATAAATGGAAGAAAGCTTTTCAGAAGAAATGCAGTGAGCTTGCGGAGCATGGAAAAAAGATTAAAGAACTTACTCTTTCATCAGCCTCCTGCAGAGAACTTGCAGAAGACATGATAAATTTCGGTCTGAATGCTCCAGAAGCTTATATCAATTTTGATTCCAACCTCATTTTCAGTCTTTTAGATGCTCACAACAACATAGCCTTAAACTTAAAAAACAGTAAATAGAACATATCAAGAAGAAATAAATTAGATATTAATAAAAAATAAAACTTAAAACTCAATATATACAAAAAGCGTGAGACCAAGTGTATTCCCAAGTCTCACGCTTTTTTTAACTGTCCTTAGCTTTTGAAACAAGTCTATAAAGACTGTTCATAGCATCTAACGGAGTCATATTTATTATATCAATATTCTTAAGCTCTTCTAAAATTTCTGAATCTGTTTCTGACAGTTCAATTCTTTCAGAGCCGGAAGATACATCTCTTTTTTCAGAATCCTGATTTTTATTCTTTCCGCCTCTAGGATAAGGCTCTCCTTCACCGAAAAGTGATTCCTGAATAAGAACGCTGCTGTCTGAACTTATGTCTTCAGTTTCTTTATTTTCTTCAGACTCATCATTTTCAGAAATTCCATTTTCACCGGAACTTCCAAATCCTTCTGAATAAGAAGACATCTCCTGAATGCATCTGTCTCTGTTTATATCTTCCTCTTCAAGCTTCTTGAGGATATCGTAGGCTCTGTCTACGACTTCGTCTGAAATCCCTGCCAGTTTTGCGACTTCTATACCGTAACTTCTATCAGCGCCGCCTCTTTCTATCTTTCTGAGGAATACTATTCCTTCTCCTTCTTTTTCTTCAACGCTGACTCTGTAGTTCTTAACGCCTTCAAGTTTATCTTCGAGTTCAGTCAGCTCATGATAGTGTGTTGCAAAAAGAGTCTTGGCGCCTATTCTGTCTTTTCTCGCTATATATTCGACTACAGACCAGGCAATGCTGAGTCCGTCGTAAGTGCTCGTTCCTCTCCCTATCTCATCTAGAATTATGAGACTGTCTTCAGTCGCATTGTTCAGAATATTTGCAACTTCAGTCATTTCAACCATGAACGTGCTCTGCCCTTCAGAAAGGTCGTCAGTTGCTCCGATTCTGGTGAATATCTTGTCTGCAAGAGATATTCTGCATGAATCTGCAGGAACAAAAGAGCCTATTTGAGCCATAAGAGTTATCAAAGCCACCTGTCTCATATAAGTCGATTTTCCCGACATATTAGGTCCTGTAATTATATTTATCCTGCTTCCTTCACAGTCGAGCAGCGTGTCGTTCGGCACGAATGAATTTTCATCGACCATCTGCTCAACAACAGGGTGTCTTCCTTCTTTTATCTCTATCTTTCCATCGTCTGCAATTTCCGGTCTTGTATATCCGTTCATATATGCGGCCGCTGCAAGGGAAAGAAGAGAATCGACCGAAGCCACTATTCTGCTCACTTTCTGAACCCTTTCAACTTCAGCTTTTATCTTCTCTCTGACTTCTGTAAAGAGTCTGTACTCGAGTTCAATCATTCTGTCTCTTGAATTCAGTATCTTATTCTCTATCTCTTTAAGCTCATCTATTATATATCTCTCTGAATTTGTCAGAGTCTGTTTTCTTATATAGTGCTCTGGAACTTTGTCTATATTCGATTTCGTAACTTCTATATAATATCCGAATACTTTGTTGTAAGACACTTTAAGATTTTTAATTCCCGTCTTTTCTCTCTCATCTTCCTCTATCTTGAGAAGATATTTCTTCCCGTTTCTGGAAATATCTCTGAGCTCTCTGAGTTCTTCTGAAAAATCTTCCTTGATCAGATTTCCTTCATTGACCCCTATAGGACATTCCTCTTCAATACTTTTGTCTATTAAATCGTATATATCGGAAAGAGTGTCTATCATAGCTCCTGTTTTCTTCAGATTTTCATGTCCTGAATTCATTAAAACATCTTTAAGTCCTGGAAGCTGTGATGCTGAATTCTTAAGTGAAAGCAGCACTCTTCCGTTAGAACTGCCCTGTGCAACTCTCGAAATCAGTCTCTCTATATCGTATATATTTTTAAGACATTCTCTGATTTCATCCATAAGCATTATATCGCCTTTAAGGCTTTCTATGAAATCGAGTCTTCTCTCTATCTTTTTCCTGTCTAAAAGAGGCTCTTCTATCCACTTTTTGAGCATTCTTCCGCCCATGGAAGTCTCAGTATAGTCGAGAACGGAAAGAAGACTTCCCTTCTTTCTGTTTCCTCTTATAGTCTCTAACAGCTCAAGATTTCTTCTAGTATTTATATCTAGAATCATGTAGTCTTCAACACTGTATATATTAAGTTTCCTTATATTCTCCAGCTGAGTCTTCTGAGTTTCATACAGATATTCAATCAGAGCGCCTGTAGAATAGAGTCCTGCAAACTCTCCTCTTATTCCCATTCCTGAAAGCGAGCCCGAATCGAACTGAGATTTTATATTTCTCTCAGCTATATCTCTTTCAAAATACCATGAATCTATATTGTTCACTACGTTCTCAAATCTCAAGAATAAGTCTCTGTACTTTCCGCTCAGTATGTCTGTATTGACGAGAAGCTCTCCAGGCATTATCTTTCCTATCTCGTCTACAATTTTGTAAATATCTCTATTTTCTTTTAAAAGAATCTCCGCACTGTAAATCTCTCCTGCAGTTATATCAGTATAAGATATTCCAGCCGTTTTTCCCTTTTCATCTATATAAAGCGCGCAGAGGTAATTGTTCGATTTATCATCGAGCATTTTAGGATCAGAAATCGTCCCTGAAGTGATGATTTTAACGACATCTCTCTTCACGATTCCGACAGCTTCTGAAGGATCCTCGACCTGCTCGCATATAGCGACTCTGTAGCCTTTTTCGACAAGCTTTCTTATATAAGAGTCGGCTGAATGGAAAGGAACTCCGCACATAGGAGCTTTTTCCGGCAGACCGCATTCCCTAGCTGTAAGAGTTATTTCAAGCTCTCTTGAAGCGGTTAAAGCGTCATCGAAGAACATCTCATAGAAATCTCCCAGTCTGAAAAAGAGAATACAGTCTTCATGTCTTTTCTTTATCTCCATATACTGCTGCATCATCGGAGTGAGTTTAGCCATTTAATCTCCCCGTTTCTAATCTTTAAATTTTATCAGCCGGAACTTTTAAAAAGTCCGGCTGTATTTTTCTAAATTCTCACTTGAATTTCTATAATATTATTTTGAATAATAAATTTATATTTTTCTCATTACAGACCGAATTCTGAAAGCACCTGTTTTTTAGCTTTCTCTTCAAATCTGTTTATACTGTCTGTAAATTTAACTTCATAATTTTTTCTGTCTGCCATCTTCTTTATGATTGCATCTGTAAGTTCAGGATTTCTCGCAAGAAGAGGTCCGTGTATATAAGTTCCTATTACATTTTTATATAATATTCCCTCTACATCGTCTTTGCTGTTGTTTCCTGTTCCTTTTATAACGCGTCCGAAACCGTTTAAAACTCCGTAAGTGTGACCTGCGTGATTTTCAAACCCTGCTATAGTCATCTTCTCTCCGTCTATTTCGGCTTCAGTAACTATATATCCTGTAGTTCTCTCAGGCTGTGTTTCCGTATAGTAGTTGAAAGCTCCTATTCCGTCTAAAATCTTTCCTTCTCCGTCTTTATAGTACTGCCCGAAGAGCTGGAATCCTCCGCATATTATAAGGAACACTACATTATCTTCTATAGCCTTTATAAGATTGTCTCTTCTAGAAATCAGATCGTTGTAGAATATGCTCTGCTCTCTGTCAGAGCCTCCTCCTAAAAACACCATATCATAATCTGACGCTTCAAATTCATCACCTACAGTGAATTTATCTATATCAAGCTCTATTCCAAGCTCTTCACATCTGTGTTTCAGTATTATTACATTTCCGCTGTCTCCGTAAAGCTCCAGGAGATCAGGATACATCCAAGCTAATTTGAACTTCATTCTCTTCACCCCTATTTCTTTTCTTTATTCTCTTCAAGCGAATTCAGCGCTTTTCTTAAATCCTGAAGTGCTGTGTAGCTTGAAAGGATATAAGGTTTAGAATCTGTCCTGCTCTTAAGAAAATCAAGCGCTTCCGGTATTTCAGGCAGAACTATTATCTTAGCTTCGTCTATTCCTGCATATTTCAGTCTTACTGCAAGGTCATAAGCTCTCATTCCTGAACATATGAACTTGTCGAGTCCTGAATCCCTGAATTTCTCAAAAGCCACATCCCATAGCCATGAAGTGTCTATACCGTCAGCCCAGTTGTTGTTCACCGCGAAGAAAACTGAGAATGACTCATCTCCCTGGTTGAGAATATGATTTACAGACTGATTCAGACCTGCAGGATTTTTAACAAGATTCAGGAATGTTCTGTATTCTCCCACATTGAACTCTTCCATTCTTCCGTCGCCGATTTTAAATTCACAAACAGCGTCTCTTATAGACTCATAGTCTATTCCTATTTCTTCTGCAAGAGCTATAGCTCCAAGTGTATTGAATACGAAATACATATTGTCGTAATTAGATTTATATTCTTTGCCGTTCACTTTAAAACTCTTATTAGGCAAATCCACATCTGTTGCTGTATATTTAAGCTCAGGCGTTTTAAATCCGCAGTCACATTCGTAATTCCCTATCTGACTGTAGTGATAGTATTTGTATTTAAGAACTGAATTGCAGTTCGGACACCATTTAGACTCTCTCACTTCTGTCTCATCAAAATAGCTGTATTCAGTCTCTTCGACTCCGTAGTATATCTTAGGATTTTCTGAAAGTCCTTCTCCTAAGCTGTGAACTAGCGGATCATTTCCGTTCAGAACGAGACATACCTCTTTATCTACTGCTCCCATTATCTTCTTTATAAGAGTGTCTATTTCTCCGTGTCTGTCGAGCTGGTCTCTGAAAAAGTTTGTAACTGCAAGATGAGTCGGAGTCACAAGCTTAAAAAACTTCGGAATTGTAGACTCGTCTATCTCAAGAAGAAGAACATCGGCCTTCATCTTCATTCCAAGACCTGTTCCCTCTATGATTGCAGTCACAAGACCGTTCATCATATTTGCCCCTCTTGTATTATGGATTACTTTTTTCCCGGATTTTTCTATTATATCTGCAAGAAGATTTGCAGTAGAAGTCTTTCCGTTAGTTCCCGTAACCATGATTATTTTATCAGGATACTTTATTTTCTGGAGAATTCCAGGTGAAATTTTTCTTGCAACGAGCCCTGGAAAACTTGAACCTCTGTTAAGCAGATTTCCGAAAAAAAGCGCCAGCTTTCCGGCTAAAAGTCCAATATATTTCATAAATAATACTCCTTATCTCTCTATTTCATATAAACTGATTTTCACTTCAATATTATATCATATCTTAACCGCGCTTATTACAGCATAGGATTAAAAAAAATATTTTTTT
>JAEZUY010000010.1 GCA_023420895.1 Bacillota bacterium
CTGAAGTTACAGTAGAACCATATCTGACTGGAAGAATAAATATATCAACTCTATGTCCAAGCACGAGACATCTTGCCAAGTGGAGAGAAGAAGACATGGCTGTCGGAATTCCATATGAACTTCTGGATGATATAATTATAGGAATTGAAAATATTAAATACAATACAGAACAGCAGTAGAAATATAGATAGATAAAAAATAAATATTATAAAAGCAGAATAGATAAATGATCTGTTCTGCTTTTTATTTTACCTTGATAAAGTCTAGAAAGAACTGAACAACTCTGATATAATATCAGATAGGAGAATCTTTAGAACTGAAACAGCCATTTTCATGAAGAAAATAAGTGGTTTATATCACTTTTATATTATTCTCGTCTGAAAAATATACCCTAGTAAAATCAACGGGTACAGAGATTTTGAAAATGATAATCGCAAAAAATGGATAAAAAAGAGCAAAAAGAGGCGGCTCATCTGAAAATCGGGTTTACAGCCTAGTGATATCAATGGCTGCAGAGGACAGGGTTTAAGAAACATTTCCCCGCAAGGGGACGGAAACGACTTCACTGTCGAACTTACAAATCATGCCTATCATTGTTTAAGAAACATTTCCCCGCAAGGGGACAGAAATTAAATATATAGTAGAAATACAAAAAGTCTTAGAGTTGTTTAAATGCTCTAAGACTTTATTTTTTATAAATGATAGAATATAGAAGTATTTATAATTTAACCGGAGGAAATGGAATGAAGATTAAGAAGATAAACGGAAATTTTTCTATATGCAAGGTAAGAGATTATTCTATGGTCAATTTCTTCAGTGAATTCTGTTTTACAGGAAAGACTGACGAGGAGAACTCATTAGTCTGTCTTTCAGAAGATGTTCCTGAAAACGCGTTAGAAGTCGACAGCGGATGGAAGATGTTCAGAATTGAAGGTGTTCTCGATTTTTCACTGGTCGGAATACTTTCAAAGATTTCATCTATTCTTGCTGAAAATAAGATTGGAATATTTGCAGTGTCGACATTCAATACTGACTATATTCTGGTGAAAGAAGAGAATTATGATAAAGCCCTCAATCTTTTAGAAAGAGAAGGTTATGAAATTGCATGGGGAAGAGGTCTCGGTATAAGACCAGACTGGGAGGATATAATATACAGAGGGAATATAACTGGCACTTATAAATTTGCTTTGGCTGAAACTCTGATAATTATGGCTGCAGAAGAGAAAGACTGTCTGAGCTTTCGAGAGATGGCGAAAATATATGCAGATCAGATGATAAGGCATATTAGAGAATACCCGAGACAGATTACAGCAGCCGGAAGCAGTTTCCTAAGAGCCTGTGTCAGCTATGACAGCGGTGAAATTCAGGAAAAGGAGCTGATAGAGATAACAGTGAAAGAAGGACTTAAGTATGTTCTGGACAGATTCCACATTGTAGACGGAGTAAAGGTCAGAACTGAATTTTACACTGTTGAAAATCCCGATGACGGCAAAAGAACTGTGAACAGCGAACTCTGCATAACGAAAGAAATGAAAACCCTGGTTATGGCAGAATCTGAAGAAGAGCTTTTCGGACAGGTGGAAGACAGATGGAATGAAGTCGAAATAAAATGGAGTAAATAGATTAATAAAAAACACCCTGGATAATTATCTTCCAGGGTGTTTTTTCTTCTGCCGCTGATTTCGTCAGAAATGTATTTAATATTTTTTGTTTTTATATCGTCTCTAAACTCTTTTCTTTCCATGTTCCAGTTTTAATGAAAATTAGTGAGCATATTATAGACACTAGAGATGCTATCGGAGCTGCAAGTCCGAGTCCTGTCATTCCGCAGCTGAGTGTTATTGCAAGCAGATATGCAAGCGGCACTCTCACGAATACTGACGCGAATATTCCGTTTATCATGGTGAAAGTAGTGCATCCGCATCCATTCAGGAATCCGTTCAGATTGAATTTAAACGACACAGCGAAAAAGTCTATGCTGAACGTTCTTAGGTATTCTGATCCCACTTCTATTACAGGCTGGTCTGCCTGGAACAGTTTTATAATCGTCTCCGGAGCAATCTGAGCCCAGAGTATGAATATAACTGATATTGCTATCGAAAATCCTATACTGGCTTTGAGTGCGGTTTTAGCTCTTTCAACTTCTTTTGCTCCCATATTCTGTGCTGTAAGAGCTGTGAGCGCATATGAAAGCGCCATTGGAGGAAGCATTGCGAAAGTCTCCACTTTAGCTACGATTCCTACTGCGGCAGATTCTGCAACTCCCATGAAATTCGCAATTGCAACTATTACAAGGAAAGATCCCCAGAGGAGAACTTCCTGAAGCGATATAGGGAAGCCGAGTGAAATTAGAGTTTTTATCTTTTCTGAATTTGCTCTCAGACTTCTCAGTCTGAATTTGAATTCAGTCTTTCCGCTGTTTACGAATATCAGCGCAAGCACCATGCTCAGTCCCTGAGATATTATAGTCGCAAGCGCCGCTCCTTCTGCTCTCATTCCGATTTTTCCTACAAAAACGAGGTCGAGAATTACGTTCAGCACACATGCGATTCCTATGAAATAGAGTGGGTGCTTCGAGTCTCCAAGTCCTCTTAAGATTGCGCTTACTGCATTGTATCCGAATATGAATATGACTCCTGCAGAAGCCACTAGAACGTAATTTCTGGCATCTATGAATGCGGCTTCCGGAGTTTTCAGAAGTTTCAGCAGAGGATTTGTAAATATGAACATCATCGCCGTTATAATCAGCGAGAAAACGAGTCCCGAGCTCAGCACAGCTTCTACAGTTTTCTGAGTTTCTTCTTTCTTTCCAGCACCGTAGAACTGACCTGTGAGAATAGTTCCTCCCATAGTTATACCTAGAATAAGTCCGTTTACAATCTGCATTACCTGAGTTCCTATAGAAACGGCTGAAAGTCCTGCTGTATCTGTGAAAGCTCCGACGACTGCAAGGTCGACTGCGCCGTATACGGCCTGAAGAAGATTTGCAATCAGAAAAGGAATTGAAAAATCTCTCAGAGCCTTGTATATGCTGCCTTTGGTAAGGTCTTTTTCCATTGCTTTTCTCTCCTTTTATACTGTATATTACATAATTATATCAGTTTTTAAATCAGGATTCTAATTTTATGAATGCAAAGAAGAAAGCGCAAGTTAAAAACCTGCGCCTTTTATAATATTGATATTTTATTTTTCTAATTTAACTTCCTCAATTACATATCCTTCTTTTCCGGCTTTTGATCCGAAGAAAAGAGTTAAAACTACAAGAACTATCATCATAATCATAGTCTGTGACCAGTTTCCTGTAAAATCGTATATTTTACCGAATATTACGGGCGCTATTGCAGCCATTATATATCCTATAGACTGCGCCATTCCTGACATTGCTGCAGCCTGTGAAGGAGTTTTCGTTTTGAGGTTGAACATTACCATTGCAAGCCCCAGAGTCGTTCCGTATCCGAATCCGTATAGAATTGAAGCTATGTATACGAATGCTATACTCTCTGAAGGTATTATCAGTCCGATAACTCCTATAAGTAATGGAATCATTCCAAGTCTTACGATTTTTCTGTGGTCTTTCATCTTTGAAGCTATAATAGGCACTATCATAGTTGCAGGCATTACTGCGAACTGAAGTATTGCGAATGCCCATCCGCCCTGAGTTTCTGTAAATCCTCTGGAAAGCATTATTTCTGAAAGCCATCCCATAGCTATATACAGAAGCGCTGAAGATGTTCCCATAAACAGCGATATATGCCATGCTTTTACAGATTTTGAAACTTTTTCTTTCTTGTCTTCCGCTTTTCCCAGATGAGTTTTATGCTCTTTTTTAAGCTGAGGAAGCCATACTAAAGAAGCTATAATAGCCGTTATAGACCAGACCAGAATTCCGGCTTTCCATCCGAGTGAGCTTGAATTTGCAATCGGAACGCTCACTCCCGAAGCTATTGCGCCGAAACCGCTGAACGTTATAGTGTACATGCTCGTCATAGTTCCCGCCATATGGATAGGGAAGTCTTTTTTAATAAGGCTCGGAAGGGCCACATTGCATATTGAAAGTCCTGCGCCAAGTATGAATGTAAAGAAATACAGTCCTGCAGGTCCTGTGAAGACTCTCAGTATGCTCGTTATGAACATAGTGAATATTCCGGCGAATATCATTTTTTCTATTCCGAATCTGTCTGTAAATCTTGCGACTAGCGGAGAAATAAGACCGAAAGCCACAAGCGGAACAGTCGTCATCAGACCTATCTGGGAACTTGTCAGATTATAGTCTCTGCTTATCATTGGAAGCAGAGGTCCTACTCCCGCCAAGTGAGTTCTTAAGTTAACTGAAACTAAAAAAATACCGATAATTAAAAGAATATCGGGCACGAATCTTGGGTTCATCTGTTCGGGAAATTCTTCCGCGAGCAGAGTTCTGTTTTTCTCCTCTTTCATTTAATCACCTCTATAACAGTATAACACAGAGGATAGAAAAAGATTGAAATATGACGAAAATAGTGGAAAATGGGAAATAATTAAGACAATAGTTTAAAATTCTGGAAATTATCCCTATTTAAATGCTGAAAACGATGTGATGTTAGAAAAACCTCAAATTGAGTATATATAGAATATAGACCCGAATAGAAGGTCATCAAATAGAGAAAGGCGGAATGAAATTGAAAATAGAAAGAGATAAACTGATTTTTGTAATGGACAGAGAAAATGAGCCTGTTATGAAGGCTGACAGCGGAAGCGAGGTAGTTTTTGAGACTTGCGACTGTTTTTCCGATTCTATAAAGACGGAAGATGATTTAATAAGCAAAATAGATTTTGACAGGGTGAATCCTGCAACTGGACCGCTTTATATAAACGGGGCTGAAAAAGGGGACACTCTCAAAGTGGATATTCTTGAGATAAAGCTGAATGAGCAGGGGGCTCTCGTTACGGCTCCGGGGCTTGGAAAGCTTGCGGACAGAATAGAGTCTGAAGAGACTGTAATATGCAAAGTGAAAGACGGAGAAGCGGAATATCTAGGAAGAAAGATTCCTCTGAGTCCGATGATAGGAGTTATAGGAACGGCTCCTGAAGGAGAAGGAGTGCCGACTGGAACACCTCATGACCACGGCGGAAATATGGACTGCACTATGGTTAAAGAAGGAGTGAGTCTCTATCTTCCGGTGAATACTGAAGGAGCTCTTCTCGCTATGGGAGATCTTCATGCGGCTATGGGAGACGGAGAAGTTATGGGTTCAGGCATTGAAATAGCCGGAGAGGTCAGAGTGAGAGTCGAAGTTCTGAAAGACTTCAGACACGGTCTTCCTATGATAGAAACTGAAGATAAGTGGATAAGCCTAGGTTCAAGAAAGACTATGGAAGAAGCTTCAAAACTCGTTATAGACAATATGGCGGATTTTATAGCCTCAGAGTCGGATCTTTCTTTAAATCAGGCGGGTATGCTGATGTCTGCAGCCGGAAATCTCAAAGTGTGTCAGGTGGTAGACCCTAATATGACTATGAGAATGGAGATAGAAAAGAAGTATTTAAAATAGATTCAGAATAGAAAATGACGAATCGACAGCTTTAGAGATTTTTTGATATAATTCAAAACTGGTAAAAAATGTGAAAAAAGATGAAAACTGGGTAAATATAGCACAATAGGATTTTATAAGGAGGTGTCGCAGAGTGGATATACAGATGAAAGATATCTATAAGGCTTTCGGAAGCAACCAGGTTCTTGAAGGTGTAAACTTCCATCTTAAAGAAGGAGAGGTTCATGCTCTTATGGGCGAGAACGGCGCCGGAAAGTCGACTCTTATGAATATTCTCACGGGAATACATAAGTACGACAAGGGAACTATTATTGTGGACGGAAAAGAAAAAGTCTTCAAGAATGCGAAGGAAGCCGAACAGTACGGAATAGCCTTCATTCATCAGGAGCTTAATATATGGCCGAACCTCTCTATACTGGAAAATCTTTTCTTAGACAAGGAGATAAAAAAAGGTCCCGGCTTTATAGACAAGAAAAAGATGAAAGAAGTCGCTGAGGCTAAATGTCAGGAAGTCGGAATAGATCTTCCTCTGGATGAGATTGCTGAACACTGTTCAATGGGGCAGCAGCAGATGACAGAGATTGTGAGAGCGCTTATGACTGATGCGAAAGTCATAATAATGGACGAGCCCACATCGGCGCTTACTGATACAGAAACTGAAAAGCTTTTCGAGGTTATGGAAAGACTTCAGAAAGACAAGGTTTCCATGGTATATATATCTCACAGAATGGAAGAGATATTCAGAGTCAGCGACAGAATAACTGTCATGAGAGACGGTATTTCTGTTTCGACTAAGGATATAGACGATACGGATTATGACACTGTAGTTAAAGAGATGGTGGGAAGAGAACTTAAAAACCACTATCCGCCTAGAAAGACTGTTCCTGGAGAAGAGACTCTGAGAGTGGAAAACTTAACTAGAAAAGGCCATTTCAAAGATATATCTTTTACGGTCAGAAAAGGAGAGATTCTCGGTATAGCAGGACTAATGGGAGCCGGAAGAAGTGAAATTCTCAGAGCGATATTCGGTGCAGACAGGCTCGATTCCGGAAAAGTCTATATAGAAGGAAAAGAAGCCGATATCGGAAAGCCTCTCGATGCTATTGACGAAGGTATCGGATTTATAACTGAGAACAGAAGAGACGAGGGACTTATTCTCGATTTCAGCATAAAAGACAATATAGCTCTTCCGAGTCTCAGCAAGTTCGCAGATAAAGGAATTATAAATAAGAAGAAAGAAAGAGATTTTGCTCAGGACCTTGCTGAAAGACTTGGGGTTAAGATGACTTCAATAGACCATATTGCAAGCCAGCTTTCAGGAGGGAACCAGCAGAAGGTCGTAATTGCGAAATGGGTAGGAGTGAATCCTAAAATTCTGATACTCGACGAGCCTACTAGGGGAGTCGATGTCGGAGCGAAAAGAGAAATATACGACCTTATGAATGAGCTGACAGAAAAAGGTGTTACAATTCTCATGGCCTCTTCAGATCTTCCGGAGATTCTGGGAATGAGCGACAGGGTAGTCGTAATTCATGAAGGAACTGTCGGAGGAATAGTCGACACGGCTGAAGCGGATCAGGAGATAATCATGAGATATGCAACAGGAGGTGGAATCTAATGGAAAACTCAGAAAGACTTGATGACAAGCAGAAACTGGGCGTAAAAATCAGAAACCTCGGACCGCTCATAGGACTTATAGCGCTAGTCATCATAATTTCAATAATGAACAGCGGATTTTTAAGAACAGCAAATATATTCAACCTGTTAAGACAGGTTTCAATCAATGCGCTTATAGCATTCGGTATGACTTTCGTAATACTGACAGGAGGAATCGACCTTTCGGTAGGATCCATTCTGGCGCTTTCGTCCGTTATAATGGCGAAAATGCTTGCATCAGGTGTAAATCCGGTGATTGCAATAATCGCGGCATGTATTATAGGGCTTCTTCTGGGAGCTGTAAACGGAATAGTGATAGCTTACGGAAAAGTTGCACCGTTCATTGCAACTCTTGCGACGATGACCATATACAGAGGACTCACACTCGTTATAACTAAAGGAAATCCGATAACAGGGCTTGGAGACAGTTTCATATTCCAGGTTTTCGGGAAAGGATATGTCTGGATAATTCCAGTTCCGGTAATAACGATGGCTATTGCATTTGCAATACTCTATGTGATACTCAATAAAACTCCGTTCGGAAGAAAAGTTTATGCGGTCGGAGGAAGTGAAAAAGTTTCATACCTGGTAGGTATAGATATTAAGAAAATAAAAGTGGCAATATACAGTTTAACAGGAATGCTCGTTGCGCTTTCAGGTGCGATACTGACTTCAAGACTCAATTCGGCTCAGCCGACAGCAGGGGAGTCGTACGAACTTGACGCAATCGCGGCAGTTGTGCTTGGAGGTACGAGCCTTTCAGGAGGGAAGGGTAATATATTCGGAACTCTTGTAGGTGCTCTTATAATCGGTACTCTTAACAACGGACTCAATCTCTTGGGAGTATCGTCTTTCTATCAGATGGTTGTAAAAGGTATAGTTATACTTCTTGCAGTTCTGGCTGACAGAAAGGATAAATAAAATAATAAGACAATAGGAGTGAATAAGATGAAAAAAATCTTAGCAGTGATTATGACTGTTGCGCTTTTCGCTCTCACACTTTCAGGATGCAGTATGGAATCCGGAATGGAAGGCGGAGGAAGCGGCGACGGAAATTCAATCGGACTTTCAGTATCTACACTTAACAACCCGTTCTTCGTTTCAGTAAGAGACGGAGTTAAAGCGGAAGCAGAAAAAGAAGGAATAGAACTAAATATAGCGGACGCTCAGAACGACTCTGCTAAACAGATCAACGACGTTGACGACCTTATTCAGAGAGGGGTAAGCCTTCTTATAATCAACCCGGTTGATTCAGCCGCAATATCTTCAGCAGTTGAAGCGGCTAATGCTGCAAATATACCGGTTATAACGCTTGACCGTTCAGCAGACAGCGGTGAAGTAGTAGCTCTAGTTGCATCAGACAACGTTAAAGGCGGAGAAATGGCAGCAGAATATATCGTTTCAAAACTTGGAGAAGGAGCTAAAGTTGCAGAGCTTGAAGGAATACCGGGAGCTTCAGCTACTAGAGAAAGAGGAGAAGGATTCCACAAGATTGCAGATGAAAAACTCGAAGTAGTTGCTAAACAGGCGGCTGATTTCGACAGAACTAAAGGACTGACTGTTGCAGAAAATATACTTCAGGGAAATCCTGATGTTCAGGCGATATTCGCTCAGAATGACGAAATGGCGCTTGGAGCTATAGAAGCTGCACAGGCGGCAGGAAAAGATATAATGATAATAGGGTTTGACGGAAATGAAGACGGACTTAAAGCTGTTGAAGACGGAAGAATGGCCGCTACAATAGCTCAGCAGCCGGAACTTATGGGACAGCTTTCAATTCAGACAGCTGTTAAAGTTCTAAACGGCGAAAAAGTGGACGATATGGTTCCAGTTGAACTTAAACTTGTTGAAAAAGAATAATACAGTAAATCCCCGCAGCGTATTTTGCTGACGGGGGTTTTTCTTTCTTTTTTATATTCATTTTTAAGAGTGAACTCAAAACTGATATATGTTATCATTAAAATGCAAGCACTGTAATTATATTTTAAATCAGATTTGCAGAATGAAAGTAAAAGCCCTTATAGATGAAATATCTCGGGAAATTTAAAGGATGATATATATGAAAATTATGGCGATGTATAATGAATATTATGAAGCTTTATTCACTGACGGAGTTTTAACGGAATACAGAGTGAGGCCGGAAATCGGGAGTGGCAAAGTGTATTTTTACAATATCGTTAAAGGATTCTGCATTATGAAATCTGCAGTTTACATGCCTGAAACTAAGAATAAAAGCGATATTGAATTTGACGAAAACTTCTCTATAATCCACCATATAAAAAAGGGAGAAGGGTATATTTCTTTAGAAAACGGTCTTACATCTCATTTCACTGACGGAGATTTTGTAATATATCAGGGAGAGGGAAAGTATACGGATTCGGGAACAGACAGCACTATGGAAATCATAACTCTTCTCATAGACAGGGCTGAGCTTGCAGATTCTTTTAAATCGGTTTACGGAATGAATGAAGATCATTTCAGATTTATTTCTGAAGGCCTTTTTTCATATGAAGGACTGATGATTTCAAAGATTCTTGCAGGAATGTATCAGTTTTTAAGAGAAGTCGAGGAAGCGATAGAAAATAAAGAAGTATTTGCTCTTAAATTCAAAGCATTAGAACTGCTCTACAGAGATGCTCTTTATTATGACGATTATAAAAAGCATCAGAAATTCTTCTATAAAAAAGAATATATAGAGACAGTGAGCAGAATAAGAAAATATATACACGAACACTATGATGAGTCTATAAGCATAGATTTACTGTCTCAGGAATTTGCAATCAACAGGACTTATCTAAAAGAAATATTTGCCAATACATACGGAATGCCGGTCATGACTTATCTAAGGAATATCAGAATGCAGAAAGCGGCAGAATTTCTGGAAGATGATGAAATGAGGATAATAGATATAGCGGGAAAGCTGGGATATTCTAATCCGAGCAAATTTTCAAAAGCTTTTTTAGAATATCATGGCGTTCTTCCGTCAGAAATAAGAAAGGGAAGGAAAAAAAGAAAAAAGGAAAAAAGGAAAAAGAAAAACTGAAAATGAAAAATAAAAGAGATTCTGATATAGAAACGGTCAGATTCAATTCATTCAGAGAATAGCTCAGGAGCTGGAAATTCAGGAAAAAGTTTTCGGCTTTCCGGGCTATTCTTTTTTCTTTACAGAGTAGTTAATAGTCATTATCAGTTATATAATGAAAATACCAGTACAGCAGATACTGATTATCAAAACTGAAGATTAAAGAAAGGAGAAAAATTATGAATTCTTATTTGAGAGTTATAAGATTTGCAGAAAGCAGTGGCAGAAAAATGGCTGCCGCAATAGCAGTTCTCTTGATATCTGTTCTGTGCAATATTCTGCCTTATTTCATTTTTTCGAAAATTTTCATAGATGTTATAAGCAGAAATGTAGATATGCAGGAGGTCTTGAAATCAGCACTCATGATAGGAGCTTTTTTAATTGCAAGACAGATTCTATATACTCTCGGACTCGATATGACTCACTCTCTTGCATATGAAACGCTTAAAAATATAAGAAAATCTGTTGCAGAAAAGATGATGAGAATTTCACTGGGAACTATAGAAAGTCAGGGAAGAGGAGGCATTAAAAAGCTTTTCGTTGAAGATATCGAATCACTGGAACTGATACTTGCACACGGTTTTCCGGAAGGGATATCTAATATGATTGCGGCTGCTGCAGTTTTAATAACTGTATTCGTGATACATCCGGTTTTAGGTCTTTGCATAGTGCTGAATATAATAGCCGGCGGAATATTCATGGGAATCATGATGAAAAAAGGAATGGAGAAAATGGGTCCTTACTATGAAGCCGTAAAATATATGGGAGACACATTAGTAGACTATGTAAACGGGATGGAAGTAGTAAAAGTATTCAATCAGACCGGCAGAACTTTTGAAAGATACGAAAAGGCTGTTACAGACTACAGAGACTATACTTATGACTGGAACGATTCATGTATAAAGCCGATGGCTGTCTGTTCAGTAATGCTTTCAACACCGCTTCTCTTTGTAGTTCCGGCCGGAGGGATTCTGTACATAAACGGAATATTAAGTCTGAGCGGACTTATAACGGCATCTCTTCTCTCTATGAGCATAGGAGTTCCGCTTATGAGAGTAGCAACTTTTCTTCCCAATGTGCCGATTCTGGGAGAAAAAAGCAGAAATATTTTTGAGTTTTTAGGAAAGGAAGAGATTGAAGAATCACAGCTGAAAGATAAGCCTGAGAGATTCGATGTTGAATTCGACAATGTTTCATTCCGCTATAATCCTGAGGAAGAAGAATACACGGTGAAAGATATTTCATTTAAAACTGAAGAAAATGAGGTTACAGCTCTAGTCGGCGAATCTGGCTCGGGTAAATCCACATTAGTGAAGCTTCTTCTGAGATTCTGGGATATTGAAAAAGGAAATATAAGGATAGGAGGAACTGATATCAGAGAGATATCGTTTCAGGATTTAATGTCGATGATATATTACGTTTCACAGGATAACTTCCTGTTCAAGATGAGTATAAGAGAAAATATGCTTCTCGGAAAAGCTGACGCTTCCGATGAAGAAATCTGGGATGCTTTAAAAGCGGCCAATATATATGAAACAGTGTCTTCTCTTCCAGAAGGACTCGACACTGTTGCAGGAATGGGCGGAGCAAAGCTTTCGGGAGGAGAGCTTCAGAGAGTTACGATTGCAAGAGCAATACTTAAAGATTCACCTATAGTGATTCTCGATGAAGCCACTTCATCTACAGATCCTGAAAATGAAGAGATAATTCAGGCAAGTATAAACAGAATGATTTCAGGAAAAACAGTATTTGTAATAGGGCACAGAATGACGACTATATCAGACAGCGACAGGATAATCGTTCTGAAGGACGGAGAAATAAATGCTGAAGGAAATCATGAAACACTGATGAAAGAATCTGAAATGTACAGAAATCTGTATAATGCGGGAGAGAAGAGCAGAGACTGGAATATAGGAGGTGCTGAAAATGTTTAAATTTTTCAGAAACTATATGAACTTTTCAGGGAAATACAGAAAGGATATAAAAAAAGCGGCAGTCATAGGCTTTTTTGAGGCAATGTTTATCAATATTCCTATAATGCTCTTTATCTATATGGTATATCTCGCAGTAGAAGGAAATCTGGAGAGCGGAGATATTATAAAGATATCCGCGGCTATGGTTATATCTTTAATTATAAGAATAATTCTTCTGATTAAATTCAATGAAACTCAGTTTTTTGTCAGCTATGAAATAGGACATGGAGAGAGAATGAAAATAGGGAGCCATCTTAAAAGACTGCCTCTCGGCTTTTTCAGTGAAGGAAATCTCGGAAAGATAACTTCTATTCTCACAAACGATCTGAATTTCTACGAAGAGCAGTCTGTAAACGGAGTTTCGCATATGATAAATGCTTTTACTTCTCTTCTCATAGGCAATATATTCATACTGTTCATGAGCTAGAAGATGGGCATTATATCGATTCTGATTTCTGTAATGGGACTTTTTGTAATGGAATGGATAAGAAATATCAGTGAGGAAAAGTCTGCTGAAAGACAGGAATCTCAGGAGAAACTCTCCGATTCTGTTCTTGACTATATAATGGGAATCAGCCTTATAAAAGCTTTTCCAAAAGAGAATAAAAAGACAGCTGAGCTGATTTCAGCACTTGAAGATACGAGAGCAAAAGCTGTAGATTATGAGAGATCGATGATTTTTCCAATAATAATACATCTTTCTCTGTTCAGCATCGCCACAGCGTTAATAATATATTTCAGTATAAAAGGACTTTATGAAGGAGATATAAGTCTGATTTACGCAATGGGACTTTCAGTATTCTCATTCTATATATACATTCCTTTTCAGAGCATAGTTTCAGATGTGGCTGTTCTCATGATAGTCGATGCTGTCATGGACAGATTCAGAAAAGTCAAAGAGATAAAGACTATAGATGAGGACGGAAAAGATATAGATCTGAACGGCTACGATATAGAGTTCGACGGGCTGACATTTTCTTATGACGGAGAGAGAAATGCTCTTGAAGATATCGATACAGTAATGAAGCAGGGAACTATGACTGCACTCGTAGGTCCTTCAGGTTCCGGTAAAACGACGATGGCGAATATCATAATGAGATTCTGGGATCCGGATTCCGGAGAAATCAGAATGGACGGTGTTCCTCTAACAGATATGACCTGCGACAGTCTTCTTAAAAATATATCGGCAGTATTTCAGAGAGTGTATCTTTTCCACGATACGATTAAAAACAATATAAAGTTCGGAAATCCCGAAGCTGCTGATGAAGAAGTGATAGAAGCCGCAAAAGCGGCAAGATGTCATGACTTTATCATGGAATTTCCTGAAGGATATGACACCATGGTCAGTGAAGGAGGATCTTCACTTTCGGGAGGTGAGAAACAGAGAATTTCAATAGCGAGAGCTATACTTAAAGACTCGCCTGTGATTATCATGGATGAAGCGACGTCTGCAGTCGACTACAATAATGAGCACTATATACAGGAAGCTGTAGATGAGCTCGTGAAAGGCAAGACGGTGGTAGTAATTGCCCACAGACTTCACACAATAATGAATTCAGACCAGATAATAGTCTTAGACGAAGGAAAGATTTCTGAAATAGGAACACATGAAGAGCTTCTGTCTCAAAACGGAATCTACAGAAGACTCTGGGACAAAAGAGAGCAGGCCAGAAACTGGACTGTAAAAAATTAGAATATATTAGAATACAATTGAAAGATTTAACAGATTAAAATTTTTTCAGATAAAATTATATTCCAATTTTAGAAGAAGGGCAGAAATGCTTTTTAGAAGTCAGTAAAAATCAATAAGTGACCTTAAAAATGATTTATGGTATCATTAGTGTACAGGTGAATATTTTTTGAGGTGATTTTTATGGGCGAATTAAATATGAAAGATATAGAAAGATTCAGAGAAATTCTGAGAGACAGCAATAATATAGTGTTCTTCGGGGGTGCAGGAGTATCTACAAACAGCAATATTCCCGATTTCAGATCGGAAGACGGAATATACAATAAGGAGTATGATATAAACTATGCTCCGGAATACCTTCTGAGCCACACTTTCTTTGAGAAGAATCCGGATGAATTCTCAAGATACTATAAGGAGAAACTCATTCATCTGGATGCAAAGCCGAATTATGCTCATATAGCGCTGGCTGAACTTGAGAAAATGGGCAAACTCAAAGCAGTTATAACTCAGAATATAGATAATCTGCATCAGCTTGCAGGTTCTAAGAATGTTCTTGAAATACACGGAACGCTCTCAAGACACTACTGCACAGAATGCGGAAAAGAATTTTCAATTGAGTATGTGATGAGAAATATCGGACTTTCAAAATGCAGTTTATGCGGGGGAGTTGTAAGACCGGATGTAGTCCTTTATGAAGAGGCGCTCAATCCGGACGTTCTCAATGCTGCAGTGGAATACGTGAAAAATGCCGATACTATGATAGTTGCAGGTTCATCTTTAGTAGTTTATCCTGCAGCGGGACTTGTGAGATATTTCAATGGAAAAAATCTGATAATAATAAATAAAGACAGCACGAAATACGACAGATATGCTGAACTCGTTTTTCATGACGATATCTGCGAAGTATTCGAAGAAGCCATGAAATTCAGAGATCAGCCAGCAGAAGATGCTGAGAAAAAGGCTGAAGAGCAGACTGATGAACAGCCTGAAAACTAAAAATAGACCTGTAAATAAAAACTAAAATTTTTAAGACCCTCTGATATCAGTATCTATACTGAGTCAGGGGGTTTTTCATATCAATATTTGTTTTGAGTTTTATATATGATAAAATATATATGTATATTTTAAATTTAGATGGAGGAATATTTTTGATTATTTTTGGAATAGACCCGGGTATTGCAATCGTCGGATTCGGCGTGATAGAGTATTCGGGAAACAAATTCAGAACGATCGACTACGGCGCAATTATCACAGAGCCGGACACTCCATTTCCCCAGAGACTTAAGATAGTTTATGACGAACTTACTAAGCTTTTAGATAAATACAGCCCTGACGCTGTAGCTATCGAGGAGCTCTTTTTTAATAAAAACGTTAAAACTGCTATAAATGTCGGACAGGCAAGAGGAGTTCAGCTTCTGGCTGTCGTGAACAAGGGGATTCCGCTATTCGAATACACTCCGCTTCAGGTCAAACAGGGAGTTGTAGGATACGGAAGAGCAGACAAGAGACAGGTTCAGGAAATGGTTAAGCTCCTTTTAGGACTTAAAAAAATTCCGAAGCCTGACGATGTGGCTGATGCTTTAGCAGTTGCAATCTGCCATGCCCACTCGGGAAATTTCGATCAGCTGTTTAAAATAAAATAGATTAGGGTGTATAATTTGTACGAATATATAATAGGAGATATTGTGGAAGTGTTTGAGGACAGAATAGTCCTTGAGTCGAACAATATAGGATATGCTCTCTACACTTCGAGCAATACGATTCAGAATATAAATGAAAGAGAAAATGTTAAGATGAGGACTCATCTTTCAGTGAGAGAAGACGATATGACTCTCTACGGTTTTCTGACTCTTGAAGAGCTTGAGATGTTCAGACTCCTTCAGACTGTTTCTAAAATAGGGCCTAAAGTCGCAATCGGAGTTCTTTCAGCGCTTACAGCAGGAGAGATAAAAAGAGCGATTCTGTTTGATGACGAGAAAACTCTTACGAAAGCTCCTGGAATAGGAAAGAAGACGGCTCAGAGAATGATTCTGGAACTTAAGGACAGAGTGAAGGCTGAAGATATTCTTCCAGATGAAGGATCTGCTGAGACGGTGATTTCAGGACCGCCTGAAGGAAGCATCGATGAAGCTGTTGAAGCGCTTGTTTCGCTTGGATACGGAAGAAATGAAGTATATGCCGTTATGGCGAAATTTGAAACTGACGGAAAGACTGTAGAGGAAATCATCAAATTTGCACTTGTGAATATGGGAAGATAGCGGAGGTGAGAGATATTGGAAAATGATGACAGATTTATAACTAGAAGCATGAGAGAAGAAGATATTGAAACTGAAGCTTCCTTAAGACCGAAAACGATAGATGAATATATAGGACAGGACAAGGTGAAGGAAAACCTCAAGATATTTATAGAAGCGGCAAAGGGAAGAGGAGAAGCTCTTGACCACGTTCTGCTTTACGGACCGCCGGGACTCGGAAAGACGACTCTTGCGAATATCATTTCAAACGAGATGAATTCGGATATAAGGGTCACATCGGGACCGGCTATTGAAAAGCCCGGAGATCTTGCGGCGATTCTCACGAATCTTCAGGAGAACGATGTGCTCTTTATAGACGAGATACACAGACTCAACAGAAGTGTTGAGGAGATTCTCTATCCTGCGATGGAGGACTATTCTCTTGATATAATAATCGGAAAGGGACCGAGTGCAAGGTCAATCAGAATAGACCTTTCGAAATTCACTCTTATAGGAGCGACTACGAGAGCGGGACTTCTCACATCGCCTCTCAGAGACAGGTTCGGAGTGATGCTGAGACTTGAACTCTACAATGTAGAGCAGCTTACGGATATAGTTGTGAGATCCGCCGATATAATCGGAGTCGATATAGATATAGACGGAGCGAGAGAGATTGCAAAGCGTTCAAGAGGAACGCCGAGAATAGCGAACAGAATTCTGAGAAGAGTCAGAGACTACGCTCAGGTTCTGAAAGACGGACATATAGATCTTGAAGTTGCAAAAGAGGCGCTGGAGCTGTTTGAAATAGACGAGCTGGGACTCGACAAGACAGATATGAACGTGTTAAAGACTATGATAGAGAAATTCGGCGGAGGACCTGTAGGGCTAGATACGCTTGCCGCATCTACAGGAGAAGAGAGAGGAACTATAGAAGACGTCTATGAGCCTTATCTCATCCAGCTCGGATTTATAAACAGAACGCCTAGAGGAAGAGTCGTGACTAAAAACTGCTACGACTACTTCGGACTTGAATATAAAGGCGATTAAGCAGGACAGGTGAGTATATGAAAAAAAGTGATTTTTATTTTGATCTTCCGGAAGAGCTGATAGCTCAGGTTCCGATAAAGAACAGAACAGAGTCGAGACTTTTAGTTCTCGACAAAGAATCCGGAGAAGTTGAACATAGAAGTTTTAAAGATATAACGGACTATCTCGAAGAAGGAGATACTCTGATACTGAACGATACTAAAGTCATTCCGGCGAGACTTTACGGAAGAAAAGAGAAGACTGGAGGGGCTGTCGAAGTTCTTCTTCTGAAAAACACGGAAGGGGACAGATGGGAAGTTCTGGTGAAACCCGGAAAGAAAGCGAGACCGGGCGGCAGAATAGAATTCGGAGACGGACAGCTCAAATGCGAAGTTGAAGATATAATTGAAGACGGGAAGAGAGTCGTAAGATTCGAATACGACGGAATATTCAACGAGATACTGGATGAGCTCGGAGAAATGCCTCTTCCTCCTTATATAACGGAAAAACTTAAAGACAAAGACAGATACCAGACGGTTTACGCTAAGAACGAAGGTTCGGCTGCGGCTCCGACTGCAGGTCTTCATTTCACAAAAGAGATGCTCGAGAAGATAGAAAAGAGCGGAGTGAATATAGGATACGTCACTCTTCACGTGGGTCTTGGAACTTTCAGACCGGTAAAAGAGGAAGATATAGACGACCATATAATGCATACTGAGTATTATGAGATAAGCCCTGAAGTTGCAGAGCTTGTGAACGATACGAAGAAAAGAGGAAAGTCGGTGGTTGCTGTGGGAACGACTTCGGTCAGAACTCTTGAATCGTGTGCAGATGAAAACGGAAATGCCGCAGCGAAACACGCAAATACGGATATATTCATATATCCGGGATATAAATTCAAGATAGTGGACAAGATAATAACTAATTTCCACCTTCCGGAATCGACGCTCATAATGCTCGTTTCGGCTATGGCTGGAAGAGAAAATGTGCTTAAAGCGTATGAAGAGGCAGTTAAAGAGAGATACAGATTTTTCTCATTCGGAGACTGCATGATAATCAAGTAGGAGGGATAGATTTGGCAATAAAATATGAACTTATAAAAGAGTCGAGCGAAACGGGAGCGAGATACGGTAAAATTCACACTCCTCACGGAACGATAGAGACTCCTGTATTCATGCCCGTGGGGACGAAGGCGACTGTAAAAGCGATGACTCCCGAAGAGCTTAAAGATATAAATGCGCAGATAATACTGGGAAACACTTATCACCTGTATCTGCGTCCGGGAGAAGATATAGTTAAAGAAGCCGGCGGACTTCACAAATTCATGAACTGGGACAGACCGATACTGACAGACAGCGGAGGATTCCAGGTTTTCAGTCTCGACAGCATGAGAAAGATAGAAGAGGAAGGTGTTACTTTCAGATCCCATATAGACGGTTCAAAGCACCTTTTAACTCCTGAAAAAGCTATTCAGATTCAGAACGATTTAGGTTCAGACATAATGATGGCTTTTGACGAATGCGTTTCATATCCTGCCGACTGGCATTATGTGAAAGACTCAGTTGACAGAACTACGAGATGGGCCAGAAGATGCAAGGAGGCGAACAGAAATCCTGACAAGCAGGCCATATTCGGAATAATTCAGGGAGGAATGCACAAAGACCTGAGAGCGAAATCGGCTAAAGACATAATAGATATAGATTTCCCGGGATATGCAATAGGAGGACTGAGCGTCGGAGAGCCGGCTGACCTTATGATAGACGTGCTTGAAGCGACAGTGCCTTTCATGCCTAAAGAAAAACCGAGATACTTTATGGGAGCGGGAAGTCCCGACTACCTTATAGAGCTTGCAATAAGAGGTGTGGACATGGCTGACTGCGTGCTGCCCACTAGAATTGCGAGAAACGGAACTGTTATGACGAGCCAGGGAAGACTTCCGGTTAAAAATGCGAAATACAAGAGAGATTTCAGACCTATGGACCCTGAATGCGACTGCTATGCATGCAGAAACTATTCGAGAGCCTATATAAGACACTTATTCAATGTTGACGAGATACTGGCTTCAAGACTTGCGACTATACACAATCTGAGATTCCTTTTAAATCTTATGGACAATCTTAGAGAAGCTATAAAAGAGGACAGAGTTTTAGAGTTCAGAAGAGAGTTCTACTCTAAATACGGAGTTCTGGACTATCTGAGAGACATGGAGAATTACAGTCTTAAAGACTTATAGACTCTTCGGGACTGTGTCTGTTCTGAAAAAATATAATTTTCAGAATGAAGATTTCAGCTGACAGAATAATCTTAAATATATTTAAGATTTTTAAAATGTGCTTTCAGTATATTAGAAAGACATATATAATATTAAATATGGCGGTTTTAACCGATTCACAATCTTTAAAGCCGCCGACCTTGAGATTTTAAAATAGAGAGGAGTTTTACTTTTGGGAGCAGAAGCACAAAGCTTGCTAGGTTCACTATTGTTTCCTATTCTCCTTCTTGCGTTCTTCTATTTTGCAATAATTAGACCGAGCAAGAAAAGAGAGAAAAAAGCGAATGAAATGAGAAGTTCGCTTAAAGCTGGAGACAGTGTTGTGACAATAGGCGGAATTGTAGGAAAAGTTTCTTCAGTTAAAGATGACGAAGTTACTATAGAAGTAGGTGCGGACAGAACTAGATTCGTGCTGAAAAAATGGGCAATCTCTACTGTAGAAGAAAAGAACGATAAAAAAACTGCATAAGGACAGAGGGTCTGTACCCTGTGCAGTATTCACAACAGGCCTGTAATATGGTATAATAGCGGTAGAGGAAAGATTGGAGGACAATGACATGAAACATATAAAAACACTAAGCGGAAGCAATCTGAAAGACATGATAGTTAACCGTGGATGCGGAGAATGCCAGACTTCTTGTCAGTCTGCTTGCAAAACTTCATGTACAGTTGGAAATCAGAAATGCGAAAGCGAAAGCCAAAACAAGTAAGATTACTTAAATTAAAGGTAGTGGTTATCTAACCACTACTTTTTAATTTTTAAAAAATCAGATGAGGTGATTAAATGGTTAAAACTCATAAATTTCATTTAAATGACAGATTTATAGTTTTAGATATAAACAGCGGGGCTGTGCACGTCGTAGATGAAATCGTGTATGACCTTATAGACATATATGAAAATGGAAGTTTTGAAGAGGCGAAGAAAGAACTTTCAGACAAATACAGCGAAGAAGCACTGAAAGAGGCATGGGCTGAAATAGGCCAGCTTGAGGACAACGGTCTTCTTTACAGCGAACCTGCAGATTTAGGGGAAATAAAATACAATGAAGACAATATAGTGAAAGCTCTGTGTCTTCACGTTGCTCACGACTGCAATCTAAAATGCAATTACTGTTTCGCATCTCAGGGAGATTTCGACGGAGAAAAACTTCTTATGCCTTTAGAAGTAGGCAAGAAAGCGCTGAAATTCCTTGCTGAGAATTCAGGAAACAGAAGAAATCTCGAAGTCGATTTCTTCGGAGGAGAGCCTCTTATGAATTTCGGAGTAGTTAAAGATTTAGTTGCATACGGAGAAGAGCTTGAAAAAGAATACGATAAGAACTTCAGATTCACAATAACTACTAACGGTGTTCTTCTGGACAGAGAAAAGATGGACTATATAAATGAAAAAATGGACAATGTCGTTTTAAGTCTGGACGGAAGAAGAGAAGTTCACGACAATATGAGACCTACAGTTTCAGGTAAAGGAAGCTACGATTTAATAGCGCCTAAATTCCTTGAATTCACGAAACTGAGAGGAGATAAATCGTATTATATAAGAGGGACATTCACAAGCCATAATCTTGATTTTGCGGACGATGTGAAGTTCCTAAAAGAAGAAGGTTTTGATATAATATCGATGGAGCCGGTAGTTGCAGAACCGGAGAACGACTACGCAATTCTCGAAGAGCATCTGGACGATATTCTCAAAGAGTACGAAAAGCTTTCAGAGTACTATATAGAGAAGAATAAAACTGACGACGGATTTGAGTTTTTCCACTTTATGATAGATTTAACTCAAGGACCTTGCTTTGTTAAAAGAGTTGTAGGATGCGGTGCAGGATCTGAATATCTTGCAGTGACGCCTGAGGGACATTTATATCCTTGCCACCAGTTCGTAGGAGATGAAGATTTCAAAATAGGGACTGTTGACGAAGGTATAACTAGACCGGAAGTGGTTGAGAGATTCAAGAAATCGAACGTTTTAACTAAAGACGCATGTCAGGAATGCTGGGCAAAATACTACTGCAGCGGCGGATGCCATGCTAACGCTTATAATTTCAACAAGGATATAGATATTCCTTACGAAATCGGATGCGAGATGGAGAGAAAGAGAGTCGAATGCGCGATATCAATTAAAGCTAATATGATGTAAAGAGGTGAACAATTTGAAGACTAGCAAAAAGATCATACTCGCTCTTATAATCATATTCACAGCTCTGTTCTCGTATTCCTCAATCAAAGGACTTGATTTAGGATTCATGAGACTGAAACCTATGAGTGAGAAGATGGATCTCGGTCTTGACCTTGCTGGAGGAGTCGACGTCGTTCTCGAAGCGCAGACTGATGAGAATGACGAAAATCTGAGACAGAAAATGGAACAGACTAAGGCCATAATAAGAGAGAGAATTGACTCTTTAGGGGTTTCCGAACCTAATATAGCATTAGAAGGAAACAAGAGAATAAGAATCGAAATAGCGGGAGTTGAAGATACTCAGCAGGCTATTGAGATGATAGGAAAGACTGCCCTTCTAGAATTTAAAAATCCGGAAGGAGAAGTCATAGTAGAAGGTAAAAACGTAAAAGCATCATCTGTTTCCTACCATGAGGGAAAAGGCGATGTAATGCAGAGACCGGTCGTAACTCTTGAATTTGATGAAGAAGGAGCAGAAAAATTCAAGGCTGAAACTGGAAGACTTGCAGCGCTTCCGCCGGATCAGGACAGAACTATAGCAATAGTTCTAGACGGAACTGAAATCTCAAGACCGGTAGTTAACTCTGAGATAAGCGACGGAAGAGCTATTATAGAAGGAAACTTCGGAATAGAAGAAGCTACAGAGCTTTCAAATTTAATAAACGGAGGAGCGCTTCCGCTTGAGCTTAAAGAAGTTCAGTCATCTGTAATAGGACCGACACTCGGACTTGAAGCTCTGGATAAAAGTATACTTGCAGGAGCTATAGGACTTTCTGTAATAGCAGTTCTCATGATAGTTCTTTACAGACTTTTCGGTTTAGTTGCAGACTTATGTCTTGTAATTTATATACTTCTGACATTTAATATTCTGGCGGCTATAGGAGTTAAACTTACACTTCCGGGAATCGCGGCTCTGATACTTTCAGTAGGTATGGCTGTCGATGCCAATATAGTAATTTTCGAAAGAATAAGAGAAGAAGTAAAGGCAGGAAAGACTTTGAGAACGGCAGTTGAAGCAGGATACAAAAGAGCTACGACTGCAGTAATAGACTCGAATATAACTACACTTATAGCAGGAGCTGTTCTGTATTTCTTCGGAGCAGGATCTATAAAGGGATTCGGAGTTACACTTATAATCGGTATACTCGTTTCGATGTTCACAGCTGTGATAATTTCGAAATTCATAATAAAATCTATTGTGGAGACTAGAATCGGAATGAAAAAAAGTATTTTAAGGTCTGAGAGGTGATAAAGTGAAACAGGTAAATATTGTAAAGCATAGAAAAATATACTTTGCTATATCAATCATATTTATAATCGTGGGAATAGTATTCATGGCGACAAAAGGACTTAACTACGGACTTGATTTCACTGGAGGAACTTCTATCGGAATAGACCTTGAAAAAGAGGTTAGCGCCTCAGAAATCAGAGAAATAACTGATAAATATGACGATAAAGCGAGTATCGTTCACGTAGGAGAAGATAAAAAAGAGATAATGATAAAGAGCAGCAAGAATTTCAGCTCTCAGGAATCTATGCAGATGTTCAATGAATTTAAAGAGAAATACGGTTTGAATTCGAATGAACCGCTGTCAGTTGAATCCATAGGAGCTACAGTGGGAAAAGAAATTCAGAAAAATGCTCTTATATCAATAATTATAGCGGCAGTGTTCATGCTCATATATATAACATTCAGATTTGAGCTTAAATTCGGTATAGCGGCGGTTTTAGGACTGATACACGACTTGCTGATAATGATTTCAGTATATGCGATATTCAGATTCACTGTGGACAGCAGTTTCATTGCGGCGATACTGACTATAACTGGATACTCAATAAACGACACTATAATAATATTTGACAGAATAAGAGAGAACAGAGGAAAGGGAAGAGTGAAATCGTATGAAACACTTGTTGATACGAGCATAGCTCAGACTATAAGAAGAACACTCTTCACATCTGTAACTACTCTCGTTACTTTAGCTTTAATATATGCGCTTGGAGTGGAAGCTATAAGAGTTTTTGCACTTCCTCTTTTAATAGGAATTGCAGTCGGAACGCTTTCTTCCATATTCATTGCAACTCCTCTCTGGTACGTTCTTATGATTAGAGAGAAGTAGAAAAGATAATAAAAAACTTATAACCTCCTAGTGTCTGCTAGGAGGTTTCATTACATATTGAAAATTTTATGAACTGTGAGGTGAAAAAATTGATAAATCCTGTGAAAAATGCTATAAAAGAAGCAGAAAGAGACAAAGAGATTATAAGAGTATTTTACAAATACGGATTCGGAGCATTCCTGCGCCAGATAAATGGAGATAATGTAGTGAAAAAAGCTCTGATGAAGAATGAGAATATAGAAAAATATACGAATATAACTAGAGGAAAGAGACTTAGAAAAGCATTAGAGGAGCTGGGTCCGACATTCGTAAAACTCGGCCAGCTGATGAGCACGAGAGAAGACATATTTCCTTCTGATATAATTATGGAGCTTAAAAAGCTTCAGGATGATGTTGAAACTTATTCATACAAGGAAGCAAAGAGGATATTTAAAGAAGAGACAGGTCTTAATATGCTCGAGGAGTTTGAAAAATTCGATCTTGAACCTCTTGCATCGGCTTCTATAGGACAGGTCTACAGAGCAAAGCTGAAAACTGGAGAAAATGTAGTCGTAAAAATACAGAGGCCGGGAATAGAAGAGAAAATCGATATGGACCTCCGAATTATGGAAAGACTTTCAAAACTTATAGATAAAACTGTAAACAAAGACGGTCTGATGAGTTTTGAAAAGATAATATCGGAATTCAGCTATTATCTCGAAAGAGAGCTCGATTATATACATGAAGGGCAGAATGCGAGAACTTTCTATAAGAACTTCAAAGACGATGACAATATAGTCATACCGAAAGTGTACTGGACATACACTACGAAAAGAATACTCGTAATGGACGAAATAATGGGCGTGAGACTCAGCGATACAGATAAAATCGAAAAGCTGGGATACGATAAACAGGAAATCGCAATGATAATGGCGGAGTCCTTTATGAAGCAGGTTCTCATAGACGGAGTTTTTCATGGAGATTCTCACGCCGGAAACGTCATAATAGTCGATAAAGGGAAAGTCGGATTTATAGACTTCGGAATAGTCGGTTATCTTGACAACTCGACTAAAAGATTTATATCTGTAATAGTCAACTCGATAAGGACTAAGAACACCGACAGGATAGCGGAAGCTCTGATAGATATAAACAGGGATATAGACGATGTAGACGAGGACTCTCTCAAAAAAGATATTCACTCAATAATGAACGCATATATAGATATGCCGTTCGACAAGGTGGATTTAATGAAGATGATGAGCGACCTTATGAACGTTTCTCAGAGCTATATGCTTAGAATTCCGCCTCAGATGACTATGCTGGCAAAATCTGTAGTCGTTATACAGGGAACTATAAATATGCTGAAACCTGAGTTCAGTGTTGACGAGATGGTTGCTAATTTTCTAAAGCATATGTACAGGTCTGATATAGATTTGAAAACAGTTTTTCTGGAAATTATGAATTATATGAGTGACAATGCGCTTAATGCAAAGCATATTCCGAGAAAACTGAACAGGATAGTTAATATATTTTCAAGGAACAGATTTTCAGTAAGACTTGAACACAATATGACGGAAGATACTAAGAAGACTGTTGAAGGTGTCGGAAGGACTATAGCATTCGGAATAATCATTTCGACAATGATAATAGCTTCGACTCTTCTTCTGACGAGTCCTTTCGTTCATGAGACGAAATTCATAAGAGCGCTTATAGTGATAAATTTAATAGCAGATATAATAATTGCGAATATGTATATTATAAAATACGTTTTAAAAAGGAAGTGATGATTTGAAACAGTGGATGCTTAAAAGAGTAAAGGCAGACCTTAACGGACTTTCTTCGAATCTCGGCGTTGATAGAGTGATAACTAAGATAATGGTCAACAGAAAGATTCCTCCTTCAGATATGAGAAATTTTCTTTATGGAGGAGAGGAGAGCCTTCACAGTCCAGGCAGTATGAAAGATATGGATAAAGCTTCAGACATAATAATAGATGCGATTAAGAATAAAAAGAAGATAAGAGTTATAGGAGACTATGACCAGGACGGAGTTTCGTCAGCGGTAATAATGATGAGAGCGCTGAGAATTCTGAGTCCGGATATAGATTTCAGAATACCGGACAGAATGAAAGACGGCTATGGAATAAATATAAGGATGGCGGAAGAAGCAAAGGATGACGGAGTAGACCTTATAGTCACATGCGATAACGGAATAGCGGCATTCGATGCAGTAGAAAGAGCTAAAGAGCTTGGACTAGATATAATAGTGACAGACCATCACGATATTCCGGTATTCATAGAAGACGGCGAGGAAGTTTCGAAAATACCTCCGGCAGATGCTGTGGTAAATCCCAAGAGGCCGGACTGCAGCTATCCGTTCGACTCTTTATGCGGAGCGGCAGTTGCACTTAAACTGTGTGAAAATATTTATGACAGGTACGGAGTTGAAAAGAGAAGTTTCAGAGATCTCTATCAGTTTGCGGCGATGGCGACTGTATGCGATGTTGTGGATTTAGTGGATGAGAACAGAATAATTGTTAAGATGGGACTTGAAATTCTGAACAGAACTGAAAATCTGGGACTTAGAGCTCTTATTAAAGCGGCAAAGCTTGAAGGAAAAGAGATAGGAGTCTATCACCTGGGCTTTATTCTGGGTCCATGCATAAACGCATCCGGAAGACTCAATACGGCATCTGAAGCAGTTGAGCTGTTTACGACTTCAAATCCGGAGAGAGCAAAAGAGCTTGCAGAACATTTAGTTTCACTGAATGAGCAGAGAAAAGAGATGACTCAGAAAGGACTCGAGGACACGATAGAGATAATAGAGAGCGGAAATATTGTGAATGACGATGTGATAATAGTGTACAATCCGGAGATTCACGAGAGCATAGCCGGAATAATAGCAGGAAGAATAAAAGACAGATACTATAAACCGGCCGTAGTTCTTACAAAGTCCCAGAATGAAGGAATAGCCAAGGGTTCCGGAAGGTCGATTGAAGAATACGATATGTTTAAAGAGCTGAGCAAAGTCAAAGAGCTTTTTGAAAGATTCGGCGGACACCCGATGGCGGCGGGACTTTCTCTAAAAGTTGAGAATATAGATGAATTCAGAGATAAGATAAATGAAAATTCTGAACTTACCGAAGAAGATTTAATAGAGAAAATCTATATAGATGAACAGATTCCTGTAGAAAAAGTCAGCATGAGTCTTCCTGGAGCTCTTGAAATACTCGAGCCTTTTGGAAAAGGAAATAGAAAGCCGTGCTTCGGAGACAAGGGAGTCGCAGTCAACAAGATGATGGTTCTAGGACGCGACTACAAGATAATAAAGATGTTTTTAGATAAGGGAAACGGCAGACAGATAGAAGCCGTTTATTTCGGAGATATAGAGAAGATGCAGGACTATCTGATAAACAGATTCGGAGATGCTGAAGTCGAGAAAGCATTCAGCGGCCAGAGAAACGATCTGGAGCTGGATTTAATCTATTATCCGAATATAAATGAATATATGGGAAACAGAAATCTTCAGATAGTAATTTCAGATTACAGATAAATATCCCGGTAAAATCTCAAAAAACGGGCAGATGACGTCATTATCTGTATTTGAAAATTCAAATTGAACGCAATATATGATATAATTTATTAATCAAAGGTTATTTATCAATTAGAGAAGGTAGTTTAAATTAACGGTACGAAGAGGGATACGATATGTTAGACGATTTAATTCATAAAATTCTTTCATATAATCCTAACGCAGACATAGAGATGGTCAAAAAGGCATATTATTTTGCTGAAAAAGCTCATGAAGGGCAGTACAGAAAATCGGGAGAGAGGTATTTTATACACCCGGAAAATGTGGCTATGATACTTGCTTCATACAATATGGACGTCGAAACAATCTGCGGTGGATTACTTCACGATGTCGTAGAAGATACGGATATCACCTGTGAAGAAATTGAAGAGGAATTTAATAAAGAAATTGCAGAACTTGTTGACGGGGTAACGAAGCTTAAAAAGCTCGATTTCAAGACTAAGAAAGAAAATCAGGGTGAAAACTTGAGAAAGATGATTATAGCTATGGCTAAAGATATAAGAGTGGTTATAATCAAGCTTGCAGACAGACTTCACAATGCCAGAACGTTTGAGCATATGTCGGAAGCCAAGAAAAAAGAGAAATCCCTGGAAACTCTTGAAATATATGCGCCTCTTGCTCACAGACTCGGTATGTCGAGACTCAAAGCTGAACTCGAAGACATATCGCTTAGATTCATGGATCCTGAAGGATATTACGATCTTGTGGAGAAAGTGAATAAAAAGAGAGCCGAGAGAGAAGAGCTTATAAATGAAATAATAGATATATTAAAAGAAAATATAGATAAGAATGATAAAAATATAAAATATGAAATATCGGGAAGATCAAAACATTTCTACAGTATTTATAAGAAAATGTACTATCAGAACAAGAATTTCAATGAACTTTTCGATTTAACGGCGGTCAGAGTTCTAGTCGAAACTAAGAGCGACTGCTACACAGTGCTGGGAATTGCGCACAATATATGGAAACCTATTCCCGGACGATTTAAAGACTATATAGCTATGCCTAAGCCGAATAACTATCAGTCTCTGCACACGACTGTTATAGGACCTAATGGAGAGCTCTGCGAAATACAGATAAGAACTTGGGAAATGCATAAGATTGCAGAATACGGTATCGCGGCTCACTGGCAGTACAAAGAGGGACAGGCTAAGGGAGCTGCAAGCCAGCCGGTCAAAATGAGCGATTTCGATATGAAGCTGACTTGGCTGAGACAGCTTATGGAATGGCAGAACGATCTTCAGGATCCGGAAGAATTTGTGGATTCTCTTAAAGTCGATTTCTTCACAGATGAAGTTTTCGTATTTACGCCTGAAGGAGATGTTATAAATCTTCCGAGCGGCTCTACACCGGTGGATTTTGCCTACAGAATCCATACGGATGTCGGAAATTCATGTGTCGGAGCTAAAGTTGACGGAAGAATAGTGCCTCTCGACTTTAAGCTGAAAACAGGAAATATAGTTAATATACTGACTTCAAAATCGAGCAACGGACCGAGCAGGGACTGGCTGAAGATAGTAAAGAGCAGCCAGGCAAGAACGAGAATAAAGAGCTGGTTCAAAAAAGAAGACAAAGAAGGAAATATAGCTAAGGGAAGAGAAGCTATAGAGAGAGATGTCAAGAGAGACGGCTATCAGGAAAGCAAAATTCTGAAAGAAGAATGGCTTGAAAAGATAGCTAAAAGGCTGAACTTCAATTCTGTAGATGATATGTACGCTTCAGTCGGATATGGAAGCACGACTATATCCGCAGTGGTTTCAAAGCTCAAAGATTTATACAGAGAAGAATACAAGGAAGAAATTCAGGAAGAAAAAGCTCAGGAGATGCTGAGCAAGAAAGAGTATAAAGAGACTAAGAGAGCAGAAAATGAGAACAAGAAACCTAAGGCGGATGAAGCCGGAGTAGTAGTCAAGGGAATCGACAATGTGAAAGTAAGATTCTCAGGATGCTGCAATCCGCTTCCAGGAGACGATATAATCGGATATATCACGAGAGGAAGAGGAGTTTCTGTTCACAGAAAAGACTGTCCGAATATAGTCAACAATCAGGAGCCGGAGAGATTTATAGAAGTAGAATGGCTTGATGAGAGCGAACAGCAGGATAAATCGTATGCTGCAACTATAGAAGTGAATTCTTTCGACAGAAAAGGGCTTCTTACAGATATAACTATGGTTATAGCTGAGTCAGGACTGTCTATAACAGCTTTAAACACCAGAATTAAAGAGCATGAAGTATTTATAACGATAACTCTGACTATAAAAGACATAGATCAGCTCAATAAGCTGATGAGAAATATCAATAAGCTTAGAGCAGTTAAAAATGTCTACAGAGTTACGACATAAATTTTATATAAAAATGGAATTATTCAATTAGGAGGATTTTTTTGAGAGCAGTTATTCAGAGAGTCAGCAGAGCGGGAGTTACTGTTGACGGCGAAAAGATAAGCGGAACTGGAAAAGGTCTTCTAGTTCTTTTAGGTGTTGCAGAAGGCGATACTGAAAAAGATCTTAAATATATATATGACAAGACTGTAAATCTCAGAATATTTGAAGACGGTGAGGGAAAAATGAATCTCTCGCTTCTCGATATAAAAGGAGATATAACAGTGGTATCTCAGTTCACTTTATGCGGAGATACCAGAAAAGGAAGAAGACCGAATTTTACAGGAGCGGCAAAACCGGACACAGCAGAGCCTATGTATGAGAAATTCATAGAAATGGCAAAGGCTGAGGAAGGAATAGCCGAAGTGGGAACAGGAAAATTCGGTGCAGACATGAAAGTCGATCTGATTAATGACGGTCCAGTCACTATTCTGATTGACAGCAGAAAAGAGTTTTAATAAATCAGATACAGAGCGAATACGGCTTAAAATATTTCCCGTTTCAGCAGATGGTGATGAACCGGCTTGGAGCGGGAATTGTTTTGGACTGGCCGATGATATGAAAAAGATATGCAGGGAGTGATAATGTGTTTATAGAAAGAAAGCCTGTAGGTGTTTACGCAGCAAATTCATACGTAGTGGCACCGGGAGAATCTAAAGAAGCCGCTATAATAGATCCGGGCGGAGAGCCTGAGGAAATAATAAAGATAATCGAAGATAACGGTTTAGAACCTAAATATATAATTCTTACTCACGGACATGGAGACCATATCTACGGACTCAGAGAGCTTAAAGAGAAATACGGAATAGACGTCTATATACATGAAGACGACGCTGAACTTCTCGAAGATCCTGAAAAGAATTTAACAGCTATGATGCCGGTAAGAGAACCGATGGTGTTCACAGACTACAAGACTTTTAAAGACGGGGATTTCCTGAAACTGGGGGATCAGAATATAAAAATTATTCATACACCTGGACATACAAGAGGATGTGTATGTCTTCAGCTTGGAGGAAGCCTCTTTACAGGAGACACTCTTTTTAAAGGGTCTATCGGAAGAACAGACCTTTACGGCGGAGGAGACGATATAATAGATTCTATAAGAGAAAAACTTATACGTCTTGACGACAATACGAGAGTATTTCCGGGACACGGAGCTCCTACTACTATGGGACTTGAAAAGAGAGTAAATCCTTTCGTCCGTGAAGCAAAACAGCCGGTCAAAAAGAAAAAAAGAAGAATGGACAATGGTGACAGATTTTGATTTTCCTTTATACTAATCACAATAATGACTTTGAGATATGCAATCTGATTAAAGCATTCTTTTTCAGAGCTGAAATAAAAGTTTTAAAAGACAGGGAAGAGTTTGAAGCTTTAAAGAGAACTGAGAAAAATTGTGATAATAGAAGTATTTTCATAGAGAGCTTTATAAGAAACGGAAAAGCAGTATCTGAAGTTTCTATAGGTGAAAGAACTGAAAGAACGGAAGAAGATATCGAAAAGACTGATATACTTGAAGATAATGAATTGAAAAGAGAAAAGATTTCCACAAGAAAGTCTCTTTACAATGTGCTGGAAAGATTTACAGAGACCCCTCCGAAATGGGGAATACTAACAGGAGTGAGACCTGTAAAAATCTATCACACTCTGAGAGAAAAAGGATTCAGTGAAGAAGAAATCAGAAAAACTCTCATGAGAGAGTACAGACTCGAAGAAGAAAAAGCGGGTCTCGTTATGAAAATAGGAAGTCTTGAAAGAGATATAATCTATCCTTTAGACAAGGACAGATACAGTCTATATATAGGGATACCGTTCTGTCCTACGAGATGTTCATACTGTTCTTTCACATCGAATAAATACGATGAGAAAAAAGCAGATAAATATATAGACTATCTGGAAAGAGAGATGGAAGAAGTCTCAGAGATGCTCAGTTCAGGAGGAAAAGTTCTCGACACAGTATATATAGGAGGGGGAACTCCTACGGCACTGAATAACGGTCAGCTTGAGAGAGTTTTAAAAAAGCTCAGGGAATGCTTTAAAGGCGGATACAGGGAATTCACTGTTGAGGCCGGAAGACCGGATACTATAGATTATGATAAACTTAAGCTCATGAAGGACTATGGAGTAGACAGAATAAGCATAAATCCACAGTCTATGAGCGATGAGACTCTGAAAAGAATAGACAGAGATCACAGTTCAGAAGAGATTATAGATAAATACAGAATGGCTAAGGAAATAGGCTTCGATTCTGTAAATATGGATATAATAGTGGGACTTCCGGGAGAAGGAGCTGAAGAAGTGGAATACACCATGGAAAAGATTTCAGAACTCAGACCGGAGAATCTCACAGTTCATACGATGGCGCTTAAAAAAATCTCGAAAATTTCACAGCATATAGAAGATTACAACTTCCAGGAAGCATCTGAAATTGAGGAGATGCTCGATATAACGAAGAAATATGCTCATGATTTGAATCTGCATCCCTACTATATGTACAGACAGAAGCAGATTCTGGGAAATTTTGAGAATATAGGATATGCGGCGCCAGGAAAAGAATGTATTTATAATATAATGATGATGGAAGAGAAAAAGACGATAATTGCTCTTGGAGTCGGCTCCGTTTCAAAATTTTTCTATCCGGATGAGGACAGAATTGAGAGAGTGCCGAATTTCAAAGACCTCTATGTCTATTTCGACAGAATAGAGGAAGCGATAGACAGAAAGAGAGTGTTTGCAGAAGAGCAGTAATGTCAGTTCAGCAGTAAGAAGGAGGTTAGCCGCTGCCGGCTGCTTCAGGACAATTACAATTTAAGAAAAAAGGCAGCGGGAAGAAGTGATTAAAGGACCTAGAGGTACTAACGACGTCTTACCGTCGGAATCGTATAAATGGAATTACCTAGAAAAGAAATTCAGAGAATTCTGCAATAAATTTGCATATAAAGAGATAAGAACTCCTATATTCGAGCATACAGAGCTTTTTGAAAGAGGAGTCGGAGAGACTACTGACGTAGTTCAGAAAGAGATGTACACTTTCCAGGACAAGGGAGACAGATCTATAACTCTCAAGCCTGAAGGGACTTCACCTGTAGTGAGATCTTATATAGAGAACAAACTGTATGCTGAAGCGCAGCCTATAAAGACTTTCTATATAACACCGTGCTTCAGATATGAAAGACCGCAGGCGGGAAGACTTAGAGAATTTCACCAGTTCGGAGTGGAAGTTTTCGGAACTCAGAATCCGGAAGTCGATGTTGAAGTAATGTCTTTAGTCGACGCTTTTTTAAAGTCTTTAGGACTGGAAGAGATAGAACTGAGAATAAACAGCATAGGATGTCCTAAATGCAGAAAAGAATATCATGAAAAGCTTAAAGACTATCTGAGAGAAAGACTCGACAATCTCTGTGAGACTTGCAATTCCAGATTCGAGACGAATCCTATGAGAATAATAGACTGCAAGAACGAAAAATGTCAGGAACAGCTCGATGAAGTTCCGATGATGATAGACAATCTGTGTGAAGAATGCGAAGAGCATTTTGGAAAAGTGAAAGAATATTTAGATATTCTGGGTATAGAATATATAGTTGACCCTAAAATAGTCAGAGGACTCGACTACTACAGCAAGACTGCATTCGAATTTATTTCGAAAGATATAGGAACACAGGCTACAGTGAGCGGCGGAGGAAGATACGACGCACTTGTGGAATCTCTTGGAGGAAAAGAAACTCCTGCAGTCGGATTCGGAATGGGTATAGAGAGACTGATTCTGACTCTTGAAAGCTGCGGAATAGAGATACCTGATGAAGATAAACTCGATATATTCATAGCTACTATAGGAGAAAAAGCAGAAAAAATCGCATTCAAACTCCTTTTCGACTTGAGAAAAGCCGGAATAAGCGGAGAAAAAGACTATCTTGGAAGATCTATGAGAGCTCAGTTCAAATACGCGAACAAGATAGATTCAAGATATGTCGCAACTATAGGAGACGACGAAGTTGAAAAGAAAGTTGTTCAGCTTAAGAACATGGAAACTGGAGAACAGAGAGAAGTATCTATAGATGAATTAATAAATGTACTGGAGGCTAAATAGCATATGGAAACTATGGGCAATTTAAGAAGAACTGATATGTGCGGAAATCTCAGAATGGACGATGAGAACAGAGAAGTAGTTCTAATGGGATGGGTTCAGAAGAGAAGAAATCTTGGAGGACTTACATTCGTAGACTTAAGAGACACTACTGGAATAGCACAGATAGTATTCGACGACGATGTTTCGGCTGAAGCTTTTGAAAAAGCGCAGAAACTTAGAGGAGAATTCGTAATAGCTGTAAGAGGAAAGGTTAAAGAAAGACAGTCTAAGAACCCGGATCTTCCTACAGGAGATATAGAAATTTTTGCTGAGGAGCTTAGAATACTCAATAAATCAGAAACTCCTCCAATATATATAAAAGACGACGACGATGTTGCTGAAAATATGAGACTTAAATACAGATATCTTGATTTAAGAAAACCTCATATGCAGGAACTTCTGAAGACTAGACATAAAGTTACTAGAGTTATAAGAAACTTCCTTGATGAAAACGGATTTGTAGACGTTGAAACTCCAATGCTTACAAAACCTACACCTGAAGGAGCGAGAGACTATCTTGTTCCGAGCAGAGTTCATCCTGGAAAATTCTTTGCACTTCCTCAGTCGCCGCAGATACTGAAACAGCTTCTTATGGTAGCCGGATTTGACAGATACTACCAGATAGTTAAATGTTTCAGAGATGAGGATTTAAGAGCGAACAGACAGCCGGAATTCACTCAGGTGGATATAGAGATGTCGTTCGTGGACATGGAAGATGTAATATCTATAAATGAAAAGATGATACAGAAGATATTTAAAGAAGTTAAAGGGATAGACCTTGAACTTCCGTTTAAGAGAATGAGCTTCAAAGAAGCTATGGAAAGATACGGTTCAGACAAGCCGGATTTAAGATTCGGATTTGAACTTAAAGACTTAAGCGATATAGTTGCAGACAGTGAATTCAAAGTGTTCAGCGGCGCTATAGAAAACAAAGGTTCAGTAAGAGCTATAAACGTTGCAGGATACGGAGACGAATATTCAAGAAAGAAAATATCTAAACTTGAAGACACTGCGAAAACTTTCGGAGCTAAAGGACTTGCATGGATTAAGATAACTGACGAAGGAATAAATTCTCCAATAGCTAAATTCCTTTCTGAAGAGGAACTTAACGGAATAGTTGAGAGAATGGAAGCTAAAGAAGGAGACCTTATTCTGATAGTTGCAGATAAAAAATCGGTAGTTTACACTACTCTTGGAAACTTAAGAATACACATAGCTGAACAGCTCGATATAATAGACAAAGACGTGTTTGAAATACTCTGGGTTGTAGATTTCCCTCTATTCGAATACGACGAAGATGAAGAGAGATACGTAGCTAAGCACCATCCGTTCACTCATCCGCTTGATGAAGACGTAGATCTTCTAGGAAAACAGTCTGAAGGTGTAAGAGCGAAAGCATACGATATCGTAATAAACGGAGATGAAATCGGCGGAGGAAGTATCAGAATAAACAACACTGATATTCAGAACAGAATGTTTGAAGCGCTCGGACTGGGCAAAGAAGAGATAGAAGATAAATTCGGATTCCTTCTTGAAGCATTCAAATACGGAGTTCCGCCTCATGGAGGAATAGCTTACGGTCTTGACAGACTAGTTATGACATTAACTAAGACTGAAAACATGAGAGATGTAATAGCATTCCCTAAAACTCAGTCTGCTACATGTCTTCTTACAGATGCTCCGACAGGAGTTACTGAAGAGCAGCTTGAAGAGCTCGCTATAAAAATAGATATAAGCGAAGAAGATAAAGAAGAAAAATAACATAAATTAAAAGCGGGAATTGAAATATTCCTGCTTTTTTTATATAATATAATTAACACATAAGTTAAATGTTAAATAAAATTTAAAAAGGAGGTTTGCAAAATGGCTTTACAGGACACACTTAGAGCTCTTGCCGATCCCAGACGGCGTGAAATACTCAATATGCTGAAAGACGGAAGAATGGCGGCAGGAGATATTGCAGACCGTTTTTCAGTAACTGCGGCGTCCATATCGAGACATCTCTCAGTTTTGAAAGATGCAGATTTAGTGAGAAGAACAAGAGAAGGAAAATTCTTATATTATGAACTTAATATATCAGTTCTTGAAGAAGTCATGCTGTGGATTACTGATTTAAAGGAGGGCTCTGAAAATGATAAGAGAGAATAAATGGAAAGCTGCAGTATCATCTCTGGTAATTCTTTTACCGGTTCTGGCAGGGTTAATTCTATGGAACAGACTGCCGGAAACTATGGAAACACATTGGGGTCTCGATGGAAATGCAGACGGATTCAGCGGAAAGAAGTTTGCTATATTCGGAATTCCTGTGATTCTTCTGATTTTTCACTGGGTTGCTCTTTTTGCAGCTTCTGCAGATTCAAGGAATAAAGATCAGAGCAGAAAAGTAGTGGGAATGTTTTTCTGGATTATGCCGGTCATATCTATATTCTCCAGCATAATAGTATTGAGTGCAGCTTTTGGCAGAACTATTAATATGATGTTTGCAGTTCCTGTGACTTTTGGACTGATATTCATTATATTAGGGAACTATCTGCCTAAAACTAAAAGAAACTATACGATGGGAATAAAGCTTCCTTGGACTATGGCTAATGATGAAAACTGGAATAGAACGCATAGAATAGGCGGGAAAATATGGTTTATTGGAGGAATTGTAATTCTGTTTTCAGCATTTCTTCCTGTTAAATGGATTATGATAGTTACTATGGCTGTAGTGGCAATAAGCATAATAGTTCCAGCCGGCTATTCATACTGTTATTATAAAAAACAGAAGAAAGACGGAAGATATGAAAAGTCAGAACTGGAAAAAAGCATATACAATTCAGTATTCATGAAAGTTTCACTCGCTGTAACGGCAGCGGTTCTGATAGTAATAGGAGTTATTATGTTTACAGGAAATATAGAAGTTCACTATGGGGACAGCTCGTTTGAAATAGAAGCTTCTTACTGGAAAGATTCAGAAATAAAATACGATGATATAGAAAGCATAGAGTACAGAGAAGGAGCTCCTAAGGGAATCAGAACTGACGGCTTCGGTTCTCCTAGACTTTCAATAGGGAAATATGAAAATGATGAGTTCGGCAGATATATCAGATATACTTATACAAAGTGTGACTCATATGTTGTAATAAAAGCAAAAGGAGAAACTTTAGTGCTGAATGACAGCAAGGACGGAGACAGTTCAAAAGAAATATATGAAAAACTTTTAGAAAAAACTGACAGAAAATAGAAATAGAGGCGGAACTTTAGTTCCGCCTCTATTTTATATTTCTTTATCATAGTCTGAATTTATGCTTTAACAATTATTTTTTTTCGTAATCTTTATAATTATATTTTTCATCAAAACCTTCTGTTTTATAGACTCTGTCGTCTCTCGTTATGAACATGGCATCTACGCCTTCCATTCCGTTTATCAGTTCCAGACCGTCTTCAATTCCAAGTGCAAAAAGAGAAGTGCTCAGACCGTCTCCGTCGACTGATTTATCAGAAATTATAGTGACCTGTTCAATCATATTTTCAAAAGGCATTCCCGTTTTAGGATCCAGAATATGGTGATATTTCACTCCGTCTTTTTCAACAAATCTTTCATATATTCCAGATGAAACCACAGATTTATCTTTAACTTCTATAATACCGTAGACTTCATTCCTATTCAGGAAAGGATTCTGAATTCCAACTTTAAAAGGTTCGCCGTCGGGTTTTTCTCCAATGCAGACTACGTTTCCGCCAAAGTCTATAACTGCGCTTTTAACACCTTTTTCAATCATGTGCTCTTTGAGCTTGTCAGCTATAAATCCTTTTGCAATCGCTCCAAGATCTATACCCTGGCCTTCATAATTGAGCATTACAGTATTGTCATCGTTTACAGTTATATCTCTGTAGTTTATAAGCGGAAGTCTTTCATCAATTTCAGACTGCTCAGGAACTCTCGCGTCTTTCTGACCGAAATTCCAAAGACTAGATATAGGCTCTATAGTTATGTCGAACTTGCCATGAGTAATATCGCCATAGTGTATTCCTTTTTTAATTACTTCGGCAGTATCAGGATCGACTTTTACAGGTTCTTTACCGCTGTTTTCATTTATTTTCGAAATATCGCTGTCTTCAACCGTTCTGCTGAGCAGTTTCTCATAGCTTCTTACATAATCGAAAGCGTCGTCTATAACTTCTTCATCTCCTTCATAGAGAGTTATAGTGCATATAGTGTCCATTAAGAATTCATTTTTTGATATAGGTCTTTTATCGCTCTCGCTGCATCCAAAGAGGAACAAGCAGAGAACAGATATAATTCCCAGACTTATAAATTTTTTCATAGATCTTCTCCTTATTACCAGCTTGAGTTGAATACAGAGAACAGAGTTTCTATTTCAACTTTAGCCTGAGGGTTTATTTTAAACATAGGATTCAGTATTGTTTCAGTATTTTTAACTTCTCCAATTTCAAATTCAGGAATGAAAGGATCTCCCTTTATTTCAAATTCCTGATATGCGTAGTCGTTCTGATAGAAACCGAGTGCAAGAAGTATAATCTGTTTAGCGCCTGCAGCTTTAAGAATATTTCTAGCGGCCTCGAAAGAATATCCGTGATTTAGAAAATCATCTATAACGCATACAGTCTTTCCTTCAACTTTTCCTTTAAAATCAGGATTTAAACAGATAGTCTGAAGATTTACAAGCGAGCCGTTAGAAGTTCTGACTGAAAGAGGAACTTCATGAGCTTTTTCTTTTTCAGTATGTCTTAAAATCAGATTATCTTTGAAATCTTCTTTTTCAATATAGCTTTCAGCTTCAGTTCCTGTAACGACTTCGACTGCTTTTTTAAATTCCATAAGATTTTCATCAAGTTCTAGAGAAGAACTAGGGAATACAGTCCATATATCGACATCGTCGAAATATTCATGATTGTTTGAAAGTGCTGAAATCATAGCATACTTCAGAACATCAAAAAAAGTAGTTTTTTCATTGCCGTATATAGTTTTTTTAAAATTGTCTATCATTTTTCCTTCATTAGCTGAAGTGCTGAAATATCTGAACTTAGCATCTAGAAGAGTGAAAACCATAGTTCCGTCATTCAGTTCTTTTCTAGTATGCCAGAAATTATTATTGTTAGAATGCTTTATTATCTGATAAGCCTGTTTAGGTGTAGAAACTTTAACACCGTATTTTTCAGCATTCTCACCAATATTTTCCAGCCACATAGGGCATACAAAAAGAGCTTTTCTATGTCTTGAAAGCTCGAATATATCATCTCTTCCGGATATGAAAACGATAGGCTCTTCAATCCCGTCTATATTATCCAAGAATTCTTTTTCTGAAGGGAATTCGAATGAATCGCTGTATTTTTCTTCATATTCAGATTTTTCTCCGTTCAGTATAGCAATTTTATTTCCTTCTGAAATCAGATTGCCGAACTGTTTTAATAAATTTTTATAATCAGACTCTTTTATAGCTTTTACCGTACTGTCTGCAATTGCAATGTATTTTGCCATAAAATAACACTCCTATTTCTTTGAAATTATATATTTATTATAACACTAATTCAAAGTTAGTGAACGGATAAATGATAACAGTTATAATTATTTGAGAAGACTTAGCGGCGATGTGAAATGAGACCGGTAGATAAAAAACTGAAACTTTAATATAATATAGTCAGAGAAGATTTAGAACGATAAAAGGATATAAAGAGAAAGGTGATAAGAATGGATTTAATAATAGTAGACTGTCAGAACGACTTTATAAGCGGTTCGCTTGCCTGTCAGAAAGGTGAAGAGGCTGCAGAAAAAATAGCGGAATTTATTAAAGAAAATAAAGAAAATTTAAACGTTTTCTATACAGCTGATTTTCATCCTGAAAATCATATAAGCTTTGAAGCGCAGGGAGGAATATGGCCTCCGCACTGTGTAGAAGGAACTGAAGGAGCAGAAATTCATAAAGTTCTTAAAGAATCAGATTTAGCTCCGAATGCTGACAATATATACTACAAAGGGAGAAACCCTGAAGAAGAAGAGTACTCAGGATATCAGGGGAAAAATGAATCCGGAAAGGCACTGAAAGATGCAGTTTCGGATGAAGTTCATATTGTAGGAATAGCATCTGAATACTGCGTAAAAAATACTGCAGAAGATTTTCTGAAAGACGGAAAGAGCGTTACAGTTTACAAAGACATGCTTGGATATGTAGATGAAGAAGACCATATTAAAAACTTGAAAGAACTTGAACAAGAAGGAATAAAAGTAAAATGAAGAACGGTGAGCTGCTAGATTTTTTCCATAATTTGGATAGACGCAAATTCGTTGATGAAGAATACAAGGCTTATGCTGAGGTAGATAAACCTCTTCCTATAGGAAAAGGACAGACGATTTCGCAGCCAAGTCTAGTCTGCAAAATGACTGAACTTCTTAATCCGGAAAAAGATTCGAAAGTGCTGGAGATTGGAACAGGTTCAGGCTATCAGACAGCTTTTCTTGCTCATTTTGCTGAAGAAGTTTACACTGTTGAGATTCATAAAGAATTATCAGATAAAGCGCAAAAAAGACTTAATGAACTTGGATACAGCAATATAAACTATAAACTTGGAGACGGTTCTTCAGGATGGAAAGAACAAGCTCCTTTTGACAGAATTATAGTAACAGCAGCGGCAGGGAAAGAGCCTAAAAATCTGGTTGACCAGCTGGCCAATGGAGGAAGAATGATTGTTCCAATAGGACCTCCGCATCATCAGGTCCTTACCGTCATCAGCAAAGACGATAAAGGACAAATCTCAAGAGAAGAAATATTGGGAGTCAGATTCGTAGAAATGAAAGGAGAATATGGCTGGCAATAAAAATACTTAAGGACCCTTATAAGGGTCCTTAGTTTTTATACTATTTAAACACATCATATGTTAAAGATCATCAAATGGGAGACCCGCTCTCTATAAAGCCAAGGCTATTTAAACACATCATATGTTAAAGATCATCCCTTTATTCTCTTCTTTTCTATTTGCTATATTTCGCATTTAAACACATCATATGTTAAAGATCATCTTGCAAAATATGCTTGAATAGGATTTTTATTTCCATTTAAACACATCATATGTTAAAGATCATCGTTGACCTTTCATCAATTCTTTAATAAAATCAACCTCATTTAAACACATCATATGTTAAAGATCATCAAAGAACATGTATGAAAATAGACATAGCATACTCTAATTTAAACACATCATATGTTAAAGATCATCGCCAATGCAAGTCAAATACTTAAACAGAAATATGAATTTAAACACATCATATGTTAAAGATCATCTTGTTTGTTTTCTATTTTCTTTTCTTTTGGCTGATAATTTAAACACATCATATGTTAAAGATCATCGCCTGTAAAATAGCCGTTCTTATTTTGAACATCCTTCCTTAGTACAGTATTATAGCCTATTACGCAAAAAAGTTCCAGCGATTAGAGAATTATTGTCATTTTTCATAGAATGGCTATTTTTACACATTCATTAGGGTTTCTCTAAAAAATCGCTGGAACATATATAGTTTTAAACTCTTTCTATAAGCGCCACATTCTCCACATGAGTTGTATGAGAGAACATATCGAGAGGCTGCACTCTTTTTACTTCATATCCGTTATCGGCAAGGTATCCGAGGTCTCTTGCGAAAGTCGCCGGATTGCATGATACATAGACTATAGTTCTGGGATTCATATTTACCATGGCAGACAGCACATTTCTGTCGCATCCTTTTCTCGGAGGATCGACTACTATTACGTCTGCTTTAGTTCCTTTTTTATCGAATTTCGGAAGTATCTCTTCAGCTTTTCCGGCTATAAATTCTGTATTTTCTATTCCGTTTATTTCCGCATTTTCGGCTGCGTTCTCAACGGATTTCTGAACGTACTCTATTCCAATAACTTTTTCTGCTTTCTGAGCAAGAAACAGAGATATTGTTCCTATACCGGAATATATGTCGAATACAGTGTCATTTTCTTTAAGGTCTGCATATTTAAGAACTGTATCGTACATTATTTCAGTCACATCAGCATTCACCTGAAAGAAGGTTTCAGGTGATATTTTAAATTTCATATCTTTTATATAATCTACTATATAGTTTCTTCCGTATAGAACTTCTGATTTTCTCCCAAGGAGGAATCTGTTATTCTTATTTACATTCAGCATGACAGATTTTATATTAGGAAATTTATTTACCAGTTCTTCAGTAATTTTATCTATATTTTTTATTTTTTCCTTAGGAGATATGAACACGACCATGATTTCTTTATCTCTTTTAGAGTTTCTTATAAGTATGTTTTCTATATCTCTAATTTTATATTTCTTTATAAGTTCTGACAGAAACTTTTTTATTTCAACAGAAACTCTGCTGTTTATCAGGCAGTTAATCATATTCACTGTATCGTTCGATTTCTTTGAATAGTATCCTATACTGTCTTCATCAACATGCAGAACAGCTTTATTTCTGTAATTATAGCTGCTCTCACCGTGTTTTATATCGTTTATATCTGCATCTATTGAAGAGATTCTAGAAAGCAGATTTCTAACTTTTCGCTCTTTCAGCGCAAGCTGTGCTGGATATGAGTATTCCATGAAATCGCATCCGCCGCAGTCTGAAGGCGTTTCACATTTATTTTCAATTCTGTCTTCTGAATACGATATGATTTTCACAAGATTTGCCTCTGCAAAATTCTTTTTTCTCTTGTAGATTTCAGCTTCGACAGTATCTCCGGGAAGACATGAATCTACAAAGACAGTAAAATTCTCTTCAGTTTTTCCTATACCTCTTCCGTCATCGGTCATATCGACTATTTTAAGTATTACGTTCATATGATCGTCCTCTCATTCTAATAGTATATGTAAATTTGGTTTTCTGCTTGGTATTAAAATCATAATATTTTATAGAATATTAAAAAAATTTAAAAATAAAGAGGTATACCCCGGTTCAGAGGGTATACCTAAGGATTGGTTCTCTCTCTTGCAGCTAAAACAAAAGAGTAATTTAATTATAACATATTGGGAAAAAAAGTAAAAAGAGAGTATCAAATAGAAGTTAAATTATGTTAGAATCTTCAAAAAAGATAAGATTTCTCAAGAAAAATTTTTCTAATCCCGAGTTTTGGGGTATAATATATATATTAGAATTATTTGAAAGAGGCGATTTTTTTGCACGTAGATTATTATAGAGTTAAAGGGAAAATAAAGCTTGGATTTGCAGACGAATCAAAGAAGATAGAGCTTGCGCTGAGCCCTGACATGTTCAGAGAGATTGAAGGAATGGTTTGCTGCACTGATTATTCGAGCGGAAAGGCTGTAATAAATAATTTAATGCAGTTTAATGAAGTAATTCTGAATTATTACAGCGGAAGTATAGGGAAACTGGAATGGAAATTAGAAGAATCACTTAAAAATATAATAGATTCAGGAATATTCGTTGTAAACGGAGAAATAGTTGTCACAGACAGCATGTCTAAAGATAATGACTTCGTAATAACAATAAAAGACAATGAAGTAGTTAAAGAGAAAAAAAGTTTTAGATAGATTCCGATTTACGGAATTCTGTCTGAAACTTTATTTTATTTCTTCAATATATTCTTACTTAGATGAAAAAATAGTGTATAATATTATTAATAACAGTTATCAATAAAACTCAAAGGTGGTATAAAAATGAACGTTGAATTAACTAAAAACTTCGTGGAGAAGATTTTTAACAATACAAGAATAGTTCCGGCGCTTGTCGGAGTAAAAGGTATAGGGAAGACTGAAGCTGTAAAGCAGCTTGCTGACAGAATGGGAATAGGATATCAGGCGATATATCCTTCATCTCTTCAGGGAGAAGACTTCATGGGTCTTCTTATAAAAGACCTTGAATCGAGAACGACTCAGTATCTTGCACCCGATTTCTTCCCGACACAGAATGCTATAGACAAGGGGCTTTTCCCGGAAAAGGGGATATTAGTTCTTGAGGAGCTTAACAGATCGGACACTCAGACTATATCAGCACTTTTCCCGCTGCTTCAGGAGAGAAGAATAAACAATCACGAGCTTGCTGAAGGATGGCATCTTATGGTATGTATGAACCCGGAAACACTCGAATACACTACTAACACTATAGACAACGCAGGGATGGACAGAATCCTTCCTATAAATGTGGAGCCTGATCTTGATGAATATGCAAACTTTATGATCAGATCCGGACAGAACAACGACTCTATACTGAACTTCCTCTATATAAACAGAGATATGTTCAATATGGATAAAATCACAGATGACGGGAGTAAAACTCCTTCACCTAGAGGATGGACTAAAACAGCAGATGTCATGAACAACTGCGAACTTACAGATGAAGAGCTGAATACTACACTTCTTGGTCTTGTAGGACCTGAAGCTGCGGCGGCTTATATAGGGTTCCTTAAAGACAAGGATATTCACTATCCGGATGCAGACGAGATACTGAACAACTACGGAGACAGACAGATAGCTATAGTAAGAGATATAATGCTGAAATTCAGATACGATGTGCTTACTCTTACACTTAGAAGACTTGCGCTTGAGGCAGATCCGGACAATGAAACTCATATGAAGAACCTCAACATGTTTGCAAGCGACCTTGACAGTGAAACTAAGATAGTTTTCGTGAGAATACTTCTTGCAGAGCGTAAAGATGAATTCTCTAAAATACTGAGCAAGATGCCTGAATTCCAGAAAGAGGTATCTTCAAAACTTATGGCTCTAATATAAGGATGATTTAAATGTCAAATACAATAAACGATTTAATTATAAAAACGATAATCGACTATCCTTTTTATGCGATGGTCGTTTCGGGAATACCGAGGGTTGAATCGAAAAAGGTGCCAAAATTCGGAATATATCTTCAGTCGGTTCCAAAACTCTACTACAATCCCGATTATCTCGAAGAAGCGACACTGAAAGAGGCTCAGGGAGCATTAGTTCATGAGATTCTCCACGTGCTTTTCTTCCACACGATAAGAGCTAAAGGAAAGAATCCTGTAGTATGGAATATAGCTTCGGACATGGTTGTAAACGACAGAGTCGACAGCAGTCTTCTTTCAGGAGATGTAATAACAGTTGCTAAAGTCAACGCTCTTTTCGATATGAAGATGAACTACGGTCTTTCAGCAGAAGAGTATTACGAAATGCTTATAAATAACAAGCTCGTGAGAGAAAGAACGAGAGTTCAGGGGAATAAGATAGTCATAATTCCGCATGGAGATATAAACCACGGAAGAATAATAAAGATAGACCAGATGGAGACTTTTGAGAACGAATACAGTTCTAATGTAACTGAAAATGAAAATATAACTAAAGGTATTCTGAAAAAAGTCATAGCAGATGCTAAAAAATCTGCAGGAGAAATGCCTTCAAGCATAGAAAAAGATATTATGGAGCTCTATGCAGATCCTAAGATAAAATGGCAGATAGTGCTGAGAAGATTCCTTAACGGAAGAGGAAGAGTCAAGTACAAGAGAACCCATTTGAGAGAATCGAGAAGATTCGAGGGAGTGATGGGTAAGAGAAAGATGATAGGTATAAATGTGCTTCTTGCGGTAGACACTTCAGGATCTATAACTGATGAAGAGTTTTCACAGTTCATGTCGGAACTCAGAAGCATTCAGAGAATAAGCGGCGCCAATATAAGGGTTGTTGAATGTGACGACAGAATAAACACTTCAGTTCCGCTTGAAAGATATACTAAGATGAACAGAAGAAGGGGATTTGAAGGAACTAATTTCGACCCTGTCTTCAGATATGCGGATAAAATGGGCTATGAATTTGTAGTCTATTTTACTGACGGATACGGCAAGGCGAATGAAAAAATAAATCAGAATGTGCTCTGGGTACTTACACCGGATGGAAGATGTCCGTCTGATGTAGGCACATGCGTAAATATGTAATAGAAATGATTTTAAAATATCTATAAATAGATGGAAAATAAATGGAAACTGTTTTAAAATATATTTAAAAATATTGAGAAAGCAGGTGCAGACTTGTTGGATAAATACTATTTAGAAAAAGAAGATGCTCTTTTATTAATAATAGATATTCAGGAGAGACTTCTTCCAGTTATGGACAAGAGCAAAAATGTTCTTAAAAACGCTAGAACATTAGTTCAGGCGTGCGGAATATCAGAGCTTCCTATGGTAGTTACTGAACAGTATCCAAAAGGACTCGGAAAAACAGTGGACGATATAAAGGATGAACTCAGCAGCGATGCTGAAATCCTTGAAAAACTGTCTTTTTCAGCATGCGGAGATGAACTTATGGAAGTTCTTAAGAAGAAAGACAGAAAGAAGATTATAGTTGCGGGAATAGAGTCGCATATCTGTGTGTTTCAGACTGTAAGAGATCTTCTTAACAGCGGATATGAAGTTTATGCCGCGGCAGACGCTATGGGTTCAAGATCAGATTTCAATTACAGAAATGCACTGGAACTCATGAAAGACATGGGTGCAGTGATAATGAGCACTGAGATGATAATATACAATATGCTTAAAAAAGCGGGAAGCGATGAATTTAAGAAAGTTTCTAAATTAGTTAAATAAAAGAATCTGAAGAGAAGTTCAGATTTCTATTGACAGAATAAAGAAGTTTTTAAAAAATTGTAAAATATGTATGAATGCAAATAGAAAATGCAGATGATAATTATCATCTGCATTTTTTTATCTTTATTATTAAAAGTATTTTAAAATATAAATTATATATAATTAAATTAATTTTTTAAAATCTACATTATAGGTGAGAGTATCTTCAGTATAGATCTTCCCATTTTCTTCGGCAGGGACACGCTCAGGTCTTTTTCGTTCATGAGTTCTGAAATCTCCATCATTTCCATGAAGTCTTTCTTTATAGCTTCATTTGCATTGCTTCTGTACATCCACACTCCGCATTCGAAGTGAAGATAAAGACTTCTGTAGTCGAGATTTATAGTTCCGACAACTGAATATTTGTCGTCCGCTATACACACTTTTGAATGTATGAATCCGGGTGTGTACTCATAAACTTTGACATTCGCATCGACTAAATCCTGATAATGAGATTTTGACACTGAGTGAACATACCATTTGTCCGGAATATGGGGAACTATTATTCTCACATCGACTCCTCTCTTTCCTGCAGCGCATATTGCAGATTTAAGAGTATCATCCAGAATCAGATAAGGAGTAGTTATATATACGTAGTCTTCTGCGCTTCCCAGTATATTGAGGTATATAGTTTCGCTGAGAGCTTCTTCATCCAGAGGGCTGTCTGAGAAGGGCTGTACGAAGCCGCCGTATCTTTCAGCATATTCTTCTTCCATCAGTTCAGCTTCTCTGAAAATTTCTGAGTACGGTTTGGACATTATCTCAGATATTGAAGAGAGTTCATTCTGTATGCCGGGACTGAGCACTTCAAATTCAGGTTCTGAATAGCTGGACATGTAGTCTCCTGAAGCGGCTGCAGTAAGTCTTTTTATCTTTTCCACTTTTCTAGTTCTTTTTCTTTCGAGTCTTCTCACATTCCATTCAGATTTTCTTTTCAGCTTTTTCATTCTTTCAGCTTCCTCGCATCTCTCTGCAATATCCAGAAGACTTTTCTCATCGACTTTCAGATAAGTTGAATAGTCTGTGTTTTCTTTTGAAACATAGTCCCACATAGTAAGGAAGAACATCGTGAAACTGTTGACTGCAGGCCCTTTCACCATCATCGCCGAGTCTTTCCAGTGTCCGAACTTTTCATATGCATTTATATATTCATCTGCAAGATTTATTCCGCCGGTAAATGCTGTCTCATTGTCTATAACTAGTATTTTTCTGTGATCTCTGTTATTGTATTTTAGTGTAAATATAGGTGTTAGCGGGTGAAACACTTTGCATTTTATTCCAAGACTTTCAAGGTACTGATAGTAATTTCCGGGAACCTTGAAAAGACATCCTATATCGTCATAAATCATTCTGACTTCGACGCCTTCTTTGACTTTCTGAACTAGAATTTCGAGTATAGTGTCCCACATTATTCCGCTTTCTATTATAAAATATTCAAGAAAAATGAATTTTTTAGCCGCTCTCAGTTCTTTAAGCATCTGAGAGAAAGCTTTTTCTCCTACTTCGTAGAATTCAGTATAGCTTTTCCTGTATATTGGCGCTTTAGAAAAATTGTAAATATATTTGGCCTGATTTGCCGCATTTATATTTATATCCTGCAGCTCATCTATAGTATCTTCATCTTGAAACAGACATAAGCCTATCATTCCTTGAAGTTCTTTCGTTCTGTTTCTAGTCACTTTTCCATGTTTATTTCCTCCATACAGAAGGTACATAAGACTTCCAAAGAGGGGAAAGGTGAATACAGGTATTATCCATCCAATTTTATAGACGAAGTTGGTTCTTCTGTTTATTATTATGAGAACGACTATAAAACTGAGGATTAGCGATACCCAGAAGAAATAGACGAAGTATTCTTCAAACAGCAGCACCATAAAGGCCAGAAGACCTATCTGGAGCAGCATGAAGATTGAAAGAGGAAAAGCCCTGTTGAATATAATTTTTAAAGGGTTCATCAAATCCGCTTCTTTCTAATTTCTTTCTATTATCTAAGTAATTCCCATGAGAGAATTAACTCTCATGGGCAAATAATTTATTTTTTAAGTTTTATTATCTTGTCGAACATATCTTTATTTTCCATTATCTTGTTTTCGTTTCCGAGTACAGTCATACGGTTATCGTTCATAGCTTTTTCAAGCAGGGAAGAGTAAGATTTCAGTTTATCAAGGTCTGTATTAAGAGCCTCGCTTAAATGTTTATCTAAATCTTCGTATTTCACATTAGTTATATATCTGTTAAGAGCAAGTCCTGCCTTTATCTTCACAGTCAGAACAGGGTCGAATGTGCTCATAACTCCTATTATAGAATCTTCGAGGTCGCTCTTTGAAAGCTCCATATTCTCTATATATTTTCCTATTCCGTCATATACTTTTACAGTATTTTCAAGGTTAGGATCTCTGTATGAATATGTTGCGACAGACCCGTCAGTGTAGAATTTAATTCCTGCACCGTAAGCTCCTCCGATTGCTCTTATATTGTTGTGAAGGTAGTCCATATTCACTATATTTGCAAGCACTGCAAGAGAACCGTCGTATTCAGCTCCGGCTTCTTTTATATCGTATCCTTTAGAAACGTACTGAACGCTTGCACCGCTCGTAATTCCTTCTCTTTCCTTAATATCTTCAATACTGAAATCAGCTTTTTCAGCAGGGAAGTCTTTAAGTTCATTCAGAAGCGGTTTTATAGCTTCTTCTGTTTCTTTATAGCTGTCTTCGTTCATAACGAGATTAACTATTATGCCGTTTTTTCTGAACACTTTTTCATAAAGATTTTCCAGCTTTTCTCTTAGGCTTTCGAATCTCTCGTCAAAGTTTTTATCTAGTTCCTGAAGGAAGAAATAGTATTCAAGCCCTTTAGCCAGTTCGTTGTATCTGTGTCCGGCATGGAATTTAGAAAGGGTTCTCGCCATAGTTATTACATGGCCCGAATCGAATACCGACATCTCAGCTTTAGATTTCAGCTGCATAACTATTTCTTTCATTCTCTTCTTATTTCCGAAGTCAGTTTTAAATGCTATTTCTCTCATCAGCTCTGCAGTTTTTTCAATCTTTCCGTCTAGACATTTTGCAGAGATTGAGAATTTAGGATAAAGTTCATGAGTATAGAAGTCTGAGTAAAGATGCACAGAGCATCCTATATCGCCTGAGTTTATATATATTTCATTTGAAAGGCTGCTGTAATCGAAGTTCTCAGTATCTAGACTGCTAAGAGAAGAAGCTAGAAGCGAAAGATAAGGAACATCTTCAAACGGAACAAAATCAGAATTCATAACCAGTTTTATATAGTTTATTCCGTTAGTGTGCTCATTCAGATACAGAACTTTGTTTCCGTCTATCTCTCTTTCTTCAGTTTCTATTCTTTCGATTTTTGTGTCTAAATCTTTAAGACTCAGTTTAGGAATAGTCGCTCTGTCTTCTTCAGTATCAATTCTGGTCTGGAATTCAGACAGTTTTCCGTTTTCTTCTATCATTTTATCTATTTCAGATTCACTAAGTTTGTCTTTAAGCGCTTTAAGCTCTTCTTTGACTTCAGCATCTTTCTTTTCATAAAGTCCGGGTTCCGGCTTAACTGTAAGGTATACCTTGTTGCTGCTGTCTACAAGCTTTTCTGACACATACTCTTTGAAATATCCGTCTTTCAGCTTTTCTTTCAGTTCTGAAAGAGGTTCTTCATATCTTAGAGCCGTTAGAGGAGATTCTCCATACAGCCAAGTGTGGAAAGCTGTTATGAAAGATATCACTCCTTTTGCAGAGTGGTCCTGTTTTTCTCTCAGTGTGAATTCTATTTTATTCAGTGAAGCCGAAAGGAGTTTTTCATCTACACCGTTTTCAGCCGCATCTTTGAAAGTTCTGTCGACTATTTCTCTGAATTCATCCATTTTTTCAGAATCAGCATTTTTTGCGATTATGCTGAATGTCTGGTAAAGACCGTCAGAGTATGAAGCGATTACGTCTTCACATATTCCTTTTTCAAGAAGCTCTTTTTTAACTGGAGAAGCTTCAGACTCCACATATATTTCATTTAAAAGTTCATTCATTATAGAGTTTTCAAAATCAGTAGATTCTCCAAGACACACTGAATACGAAAGATAAGATTTACCTTCAGGGTCTTCATCTTTAGATATGGAATATACTGATTCTGCCGTCTTAGGCTCTTTAAAAGGCTCCTGAGGCGCTATATAAGAGTCTACATCGAGATATTCATATCCTTCTAAGAATTCCTGAATATGTTCAAGCTCTCTTTCAGTGTCTCCGTTTCCGTAAAGGAATATATAAGAGTTAGAAGGGTGGTAGAGCTTTCTGTGGAAATCTAAAAACTCTTCATAAGAAAGTTCAGGTATTGAATAAGGGTCTCCGCCTGAATTATTGCTGTAGACAGTGTCAGGGTACTGATGCTTCATAATTTCTTCCATTACCTGGTCTTCAGCTCCAGACATTGCTCCTTTCATCTCATTGTAGACAACACCTTTGTAGATTATATCCTTATCAGCGCTGTCGAGTTCATAATGCCATCCTTCCTGCATGAATATTTCCTTTACATCGTATATTCTCGGATTGAATACTGCATCGAGATATACGTCCATAAGGTTATGGAAGTCTTTAGTGTTTCTGCTTGCGACAGGGTATATAGTCTTGTCGCTGAAAGTCATTGCGTTCAAGAACGTCTGAAGAGAGCTCTTCAGCAGATCCATGAAAGGCTCTCTAGTAGTATATTTCTGTGAACCGTTGAGAACAGAGTGTTCCAGAATATGCGCAACTCCCGTGCTGTTTTCCGGAGGAGTTTTAAATCCTATTCCGAAAACCTTATTGTTCTCTTCGTTTGACAGTTTTAAAAGTCTGGCTTTAGTTTTTTCATGTTCGAATATGAGCGCAGTAGAATTTTCTTCTGCTATGAATTCTTTCTCTATGAGTTTAAAGCCTGAATATATTTTTCCTAATTCCATATAAAATGCTCCTTTATTTCTAAAAATAGATATTCCTGTTTGAAATGAATTCAGTAAGATTTCAGATATGAAACAGGTCATTCAAATTAAAACATATTATCATTATAACACAATAGATGCTCAAGATAGGGAAGAGATAAATAAAAAAGACCGGTATAAGCCGGTCTTTAGCTGAGTTTCAGATATAATCCGAACTCTATTAAATTTATCTTAATTTTTATAATATCTTCAGTTTTCATTTCAGTCAATATGAAAAAATCAGACAGAATCTTTTAAGTCTGAAACTATTCAGCTGAGAACATATCGCTCATGTCGTAAAGCCCTACAGGCTGTTTTGCCATGAATTTAGCGGCATTTATAGAGCCGTTGGCGAAAACTTTTTTAGATAGGGCAGTGTGCTTTATTTCTATAAGCTCATCAAGTCCTGCGAAAAGCACATCGTGTTCGCCGACTATAGTTCCGCCTCTTACAGCATGTATAGCAAGTTCGTTTTCTTTTCTCTTAGTGTCGTTTCCTTCTCTTCCGTATATGAATTCAAGTGAATTGTCCTTAGCTTCATTCACAGCGTTTGCAAGCATGAAAGCTGTACCTGAAGGCGAGTCCACTTTTTTATTGTGGTGTCTTTCAACTATTTCCACATCAAATCCAGGAAGGGAAGCAGCCGCTTTTTTAAGAAGTTCAAGCATAACGTTTATTCCAAGAGACATATTTCTTGAGAACAGAACAGGAGCTTTAGTTCCAAGCTCTTTTATAGCTTCAAGCTCTTCATCTGAATATCCTGTAGCCGCAAGAACTGCAGGAGTTTTAGTTTTTTCACAGTATTTTATTATATTCGGAAGAGCAGCAGGTTTAGAGAAATCTATTATAGCATCAGCTTCTCCTTCAAAATCGTTTATATCTTTGTAAACAGGGTAGTCAGAAAGCTGCTCTCCGCTTATATCCACTCCTGCTGTTATTTCAACATCTTTATCTTCTTTAGCAACTTCTGTTATTACTTTTCCCATCTGTCCGTTGCATCCTGAAAGTATTATCTTTAACATTAAAACACTCCTTTATAAAGAAATAGTTAGTGCAGAAGTTCCGCACTAACTATTCTAGAATTTATAATAAGTTTTTATTTTTCATTGCTGATATAAGAACTTCTTTAGTGCTTTCTTCCATTGTAGTAAGCGGAAGTCTAGGTATTCCAACCTCAAATCCGAGTATATTCATAGCTTCTTTAACAGGGATTGGGTTCGGCTCTATGAATAGAGCATCTACAAGTTCTTTATATTCTATCTGAAGTTTTTTAGCTTTCTCAGCATCTCCGTCTAGGAAAGCTTTAACCATATCATGAGTTTCTTCAGGGCATATATTGGCAAGAACTGATATAACTCCGTCTCCTCCTACTGAAAGAGCAGGAACGATTGAGTCGTCATTTCCTGAGTATATTGCGAAATCAGGTCCGCAAAGTCTTGATATTTCAGCTATCTGAGCGATATCTCCTGAAGCTTCTTTTACACCGACTATATTTTTATGAGCTGAAAGCTCTTTAATTATTGACGGTTTCATATTCATTCCTGTTCTTCCAGGAACGTTGTAAAGAATTACAGGTATATTCACAGCGTCAGCCATAGCAGTGAAGTGCTCTATAAGACCTTTGTTAGAAGTTTTGTTGTAGTAAGGAGTAACTATAAGAAGTCCGTCTGCTCCTACAGCTTCTATTCCTTTGCAAAGATCTATGCCATGTCTAGTGTCATTGCTTCCAGCCCCTGCGATTACAGGTATTCTTCCGTCTATTTTTTCTACAGTGTATTTTACAGTTTCTATCTGCTCTTCATCTGTAAGAGTAGAAGCTTCTCCTGTAGTACCGCAGATTATTATAGCGTCAGTTTTTTTCTCTATATGATATTCAAGTATTTCTCCAAGTTTGTCAAAATTAACTGTTAAATCTTCATTGAAAGGAGTAACTATTGCAACTCCAGATCCTTGAAACAATTTCATAATAACTACCTCCGATTGAGTTATTTACATTTTTTCAGCAAGCTTTTCAGCTATCTGAACAGTGTTTGTTGCAGCGCCTTTTCTGATGTTGTCCGCAACAACCCACATGTTAAGACCGTTTTCGATTGAGAAGTCTCTTCTGATTCTTCCTACGAATACTTCGTCTTTTCCTGAAGCTTCATTCTGAAGAGGGTAAACATTGTTCTGAACGTCGTCCTGAACAACAACTCCTTCAGTGTTTTCAAGAAGCTCTACAACATCTTCAAGTTCGAAAGGTTTTTCAAACTCAAGGTTAACTGATACAGCGTGAGAGTTTTCTATTGGAACTCTGACTGTAGTAGCTGTTGCTTTTATTGAGTCGTCTTTAAGGATTTTTTTAGTTTCTTCTATCATTTTAATTTCTTCCTTAGTATATCCATTGTCCAGGAATGAATCTATATGCGGAAGACAGTTGTAAGCTATTTCGTGAGGATAAGCTGTTGTAGTTCCTTCTTTAAGGTCAGCAACTCCTTTAACACCTGATCCTGAAACTGCCTGATAAGTAGAGTATATAACTCTTTTTATTTTGTATTTGTCGTGAAGAGGTTTCATAGGAACCATAACCTGTATTGTTGAACAGTTAGGGTTAGCTATAATTCCGTGATTATTGAATATTTCTTCCGGGTTAACTTCAGGCACTACTAGAGGAACGTCTTTGTCCATTCTCCATGCGCTGCTGTTATCAACAACTATTATTCCGTGTTCTTTTGCTATTGGAGCGAATTTAGTACTAACTTCTCCTCCAGCTGAGAATAGAGCTATGTCTATATCTTTTCCGTCGAAAGCTGTTTCAGTAAGCTCTTCAACAGTGTATTCTTTTCCTTGAACTGTAAGTTTAGTTCCTGCTGATTTTGCAGATGAGAAAAGGTATAGATTGTTTATTGGGAAATTTCTATCCTCTAATACTTTTATAAATGTGCTTCCTACCATTCCAGTAGCACCAACTAATGCTAAATTAACTTTTTTCAATATTGTCACCTCATAATTATTTTTGTAAATTTTATTATTTATTAAAGACCTAAAGCTTCTGCAAGCACTTTTACAGTTTTGTCTTTATCATCTTTGTCTATTATATAAGAAATACTTATTTCAGAAGTAGTAACCTGCATGAACTCTATATCATTGTCTGAGAAAAGTTTGAACACGCTGGCTGCAACTCCCGACTGGTCTCTCATTCCGTTTCCTATTACCGAAACTTTAACCACATCGTCCTCTTTGCTGTATTCAAGACCTTCTATAGTCTTTTTAAGATCGTCCATAACTTTGTCTATTGCAACTTCATCATCTTTGCTTGTAGTGAACGATATTCTCACAGTCCCGTTTTCAAGCGGAGAACTCTGGCTTATCATGTCTATATTAACATTTTCTTTAGCAAGTTCTGTGAAGATATTTGCTGTATTGTTATGTCCGAAAGGTATATTGTTTATTGTAACTAAAAGGACGTTGTCAGTAGCTGAAAGCCCTGTTATTGATTTTTGTTCCATATCTTTATCATACTCCTTTATTTGTGTTCCTGCAACATTTCCAGTGTTTAATCCCACTGTTAAAGGAACATTATATTTAGCGGCTATTTCAACAGATCTCGGTTCCATGACTTTGGCACCTAAATGGGCCATTTCCATCATTTCTTCATAGCTTATCTGTTCAAGTTTTTTGGCCGCAGGGTAAAGTCTCGGGTCGATTCCGTAAATTCCGTCAACATCTGTGAATATTTCACAAGGACATCCGAGCTTTGCAGCTATTGCAACTGCAGAAGTGTCAGATCCTCCTCTTCCAAGAGTAGTGATTTCATCGTACTCGTTGACTCCCTGGAATCCTGCAACTACTACTATTTTACCTTCGTCTATATGCTTCTTTATATTGTCGCTTTTGACATCTGCTATTTTACTCTTCATAAAAGCGCCTTCAGTTATAATTCCGGCCTGTCTTCCAGTAAGAGAAACAGCTTCATATCCAAGTTCATAAAGCATCATAGAAAGAAGAGATATGGTTATCTGCTCTCCAGTTGAAAGAAGTCTGTCGACCTCTCTTTTAGGAGGGTTTTTAGATACCTGTCTTGCAAGGTCTAAAAGACCGTTAGTAGTTTTCCCCATAGCCGAAACTACAACTACTACGTCGTCACCTTTTTCTTTTCTCTCAATAAGTCTTTTCGCAACATTTTTGATTTTTTCCGGATCGGCTACAGATGAGCCTCCGTATTTCTGTACTACTAAACCCAAATAAAACACTCCCCGTGGCAGCCGGCTTTTTCAGGCTGCATGCATTTATATTTAAAAATTAAGATCATTTTATCTACTTTATATTATTATAATATATTTTCTACATATTTATAATATGTTTATAGAACATCGTTTTTAATTATATCTTCGTAAGTTTCTCTTTTAACTACGACTCTTCCTTTTCCGTTCTGTACAAAAACTACGCCCGGTCTTGGAATTCTGTTGTAGTTGCTGGCCATACTGTAAGTATATGCTCCAGTTGTGGCTACAGCGAAAAGGTCTCCTATTTCAGCTTCCGGAAGTTTAACGTCTTTTATAATTATATCTCCCGATTCGCAGCATTTTCCTGCAACAGTATAAGTGTGAACAGGCTCTTCATTCATCTTGTTTGCTATATATCCTTCATACTTTGCCTGATACAGGGCAGGTCTAGGATTGTCTCCCATTCCTCCGTCTATGAAGACATAGTCTTTTCCGCCGTAAGTTTCTTTAGTTCCGCCGATTTCATAAAGAGTAGTTCCTGCATTTGAAATTATAGAACGTCCTGGCTCTATTAGAATTTTCATATCCCAAAGACCGTCTTCTTTTATTTTATTTTCTATTTCAGAAGTCAGTTTCTGAAGGAATGCCGCAAGGTCCATAGGCTCGTCTTCTTCAGTATAATATACTCCGAATCCTCCTCCGAGGTTAAGATCAGGAGTTTCAACTCCGGTATTGTCTTTTACATCTTTTACGAAATCGAGCATCGCAAGAGCCGCCTGGATGAAAGACTCTTCCTCAAATATCTGGGAGCCTATATGGCAGTGGAATCCTCTGAAGTTTAAGACATCAGATTCGTCCAGATATTTTGCTGTTTCATATATATCTTCTGTGAATATCGACTCTCCGAATTTAGAGTCGTGTTTAGTAGTCTGGATATACTCATGAGTATGAGCTTCTATTCCAGGGTTTACTCTCAGCATTACGTTCATGCTGCTGTTTTTTTCTCTTAATATATTTTCAAGTCTCTTTATTTCCTGTCTGTTGTCGAGAACTACAGTTCCAACTCCGTTATCTATTGCAAGTTCAAGCTCTTCGGCTGTCTTGTTGTTTCCGTGCATGAATATTTTATCGGCAGGGAAGCCTGCTTTTAAAGCTGTATATAGCTCACCTCCAGAAACAACGTCCATGCTAAGTCCTTCTTCGTTGATAAGTTTCGCCATTCCTATATTGAGGAATGCTTTTGAAGCGTATATAACTTCAGTTTTAAGATTTTCAGATTTGAAATTGTCTGCAAACAGTCTGCAAGTATCTCTTAAAAATTCCTCGTCTATTATATAAAGAGGAGTTCCGAATTCTTTCTTTATGTCTTTAACAGACATTCCTCCGATTTCAAGCACTCCTTCATTATCGATTTTCATTGTTCCAAATAGTTTCACTATTTCACCAGCTTTCATAAGAATTAAAAGTGAATAATAAAAAAAGACTATGAGCAAAAGGTATACTCATAGTCTTTAAATTCCGATTCATATTTAAAACTAACCTTCTGCCCTCAATGTATCAAGTACTCCAATAGAAGGTCGGGCAACCTAGGATTGACAGTACTATACTTATTCAGCATAGTCCCAACATACAAAAAGTATATTTCGGCAATTACACCTTTCACGAAACGCTACTGATTGCAACTGCGGCCTCTTTGACACACTGCTTATTCACTTGTCATTTAAAAGTCTAGCAGACCGAAAGACATATGTCAAATATTTTTTGAAAAAAATAAAAAAATATTCGGATTTAGACGTATATTCAGAAAAAATACTTTTAAAATAACTGAAAATATTTTAAACTGCGAAAAAAGATAGGTGAAAAAGAGCAAATAAATGGGAGCAAAGATGAAGAAAATTAAAAAAATCAAAAAACAGAGAAAAATAGAGAAAAATCACAATAAACGAAGAATAATGATAAATGCTAAGAATTTGAATTGAGATTCATATAAAAGAAAATAAGAATCATAATTGACTAAAGAACAGAGGTTTGTTATTATGATGTTAATAATAATCGATTTCAAATCTACATACGTGGAAATCATTTATTAAAATAAGTTGTTTTGTGATTGGAGGAGTATTCATGAAAATGAAAAAAGTATTATCAGTAGTTCTTGCATCTACTTTCGTTTGCGGAAGCATAGGATTTGCACATCCTGAAGGAGATGTTTCAACTACAGAAACTCTAGAAAAGACTCAGTTCTTAAGAGCTTATCTTAAAGGATATGAAGATGAAACTGTAAGACCTGACGGAAACATAACTAGAGCAGAAGCAGTAACTATATATTCGAGACTTAAAGAGCAGAGTTCTAAAGTTGAAGCTTCAGATGTCAGCAAATTCAGCGATGTTGATGCTGAAGGATGGTATAAGTCATATATAGACTATGCTGTAGAAAACGGAGTTATAGACGGGTATGAAGATGGAAGCTTCAAACCAGATGCTGCTATAACTAGAGCGGAGTTTTCTAAAATACTTGCAAAAACTTTCGAAGAAGCTGAAGGAGAATCTTCATTCAGCGACGTTCCAGAAGGACACTGGGCTAAAGGAGCTATAGACGTTCTATTTACAAACAAGAAAATAGACGGATATGAGGACGGAACTTTCGCTCCGGATAAAGCTATAACTAGAGCAGAAGCAGTAAAAATTCTTAACAGAATTTACGAAAGATCTACAGATAAAGACAGTTTTGCTCATATAGATGCAGAAGCTGTTAAATCGTTCGGAGATCTTCCTGAAGAGCACTGGGCATACTATGAAATACTTGATGCGGCTAACAACCACGTTATAGATTCAGACGACGGAGACTGGATAGACACAGCTACTGACGAAGAAGTTAAAGCTGCAGAAAAATATCTTGTAAGCGAGTCGGAAGCTCTTAAAGCGCTTGGACTTGATGCGCCGTTCAGCACTGTAGCAGTTCCTGGATGGCAGGATGCTTATACAGTAGTAAGCTCAGGAGCGGATGTAGTTGGTGTTCCTGACGACCACCACCTTGACGGAAAGATAATAAACAGCTATCCGAACATAATAGACCATGACGGAGCTTGGGACCTGGACGTTCTTAAAGAACAGAAACCTTCGCTTATATACATGGACAAAGAAGCTCTTGATGACGAAGAAAATGCCGAAGTTAAAAAGGTTCTGGAAGATTTAGGAACTAGACAGGCACATCTGAAACTCAACAGAGTGGACGACATGATGAAAAACATGGGAATACTTGCATCAGCTTCTAACAGCAGAGATGCTCATGTTAACAGCATGCTGAAAATAAATGAGAGAATAGAAGCAGTTAAAGCTAAATCTGAAGCTAATAACAACCCTAGCGTTGCGCTTGTAATTCTTACAGACGACAAAGAAGGAAACAAGGAATACTATATAGCTGCAGAAGACACTTTCGGAGCTGACCTTGTAAGACTTGGAGGAATGAAGAACCTTGGAGATTCATTCAAAGGGGAAGACAAAGACAGATTCGGATTCGTTAAGACTTCACTTGAAGATATAATGAAAGAAGATCCGGATGCATTCGTAGTTATGGTTAGAACTTCAGATAAGAAGACTAGAGGAGAAGAAGAGAAGAAATTCTACGAACTTCTTAAGAAAGACTATGCAGACAAGAAAGCTGTTAAATCAGGAAGATACGGAAGAATAGACCACCACGGAGTGCTTCCTAAATCAACTCTTGGATTTGCAGGAATGGAAGCAATATCAGGAGTAGCTAATAAAGTTGATGTAGAACTTCCTGATGAGTTTAAAGACGGCGTTTACGAAGGTGAAGGAACTGGATATGCGGCAGGCCTTAAGACTAAAGTAACAGTTAAAGACGGAAAGATTGCTAAAGTAGAAGTTCTTTCACACGGAGAAACAGGAGGAATATCAGATCCTGCTATAAAAGAAATGCCTGAAAGAATTGTCAAAGAAGGAAAACCTGATGTTGACACTGTATCAGGAGCGACTATGACTTCTAAAGGAATTATACAGTCTGTAAAAGACGCTCTTTCAAAAATGCTTTAATAATTAAACAAATAAGAAATGAAAGCTGGTTCTATTTGCATAGGACTGTAAATAAAAGAAGCCTGGGAAAAATTTCCCAGGCTTTTTAATTTAGCTAAAACTTTATATAAGAATGACGGGTCTGTAAAACTGATATTGTCATTATATTGTTTCAGGATATTACTTCAGAAAATCTTCTATATTGTAATCGTACTCTATAGAATATATTTTTCCCTCATCATTTACAACATCAACTATTATTTTTTTGACTTCTGCATTCTCAGGACTTGAAATATCTAATACTGCAAAAGGTTTTGAAGTTTCTCCAGCAGGTATTCCGCCATTGCTGCTTGCAGCCGCTCCGAAATCTTTATCCCCTTTGTCTGCAAAATAGATTTCTATTCCTGCGATTTCCTTATCCAGAGTATTTTCAACTTCTGCAATCATATAAGAATCCTCTTCTCTAAGATTTACCTTGAGGTTCTTTATACTCTCAACGAATTCTTCAGTAAGAAGAAGTTCAGCAGATGCTGTAACCGGATTAAGTATAGTGCTGGTAGTTAAAAAAGTTTTTCCCTGTTCCTCTGTAAATGCGCTTGAACCGTAAGCTTCTAAAGTTCTAGTGGCATTCATATTCAGATATTCTGCAGATATATCTGTTATATCGAAGTCAGGTTCATCTTTTCCGAAGTTTTTCATAGCAATCGTTCTTTCCTCTCCGGGAAGCAGCGCATATCCTGTACGGAACAGAGTCGTATTCGAGTCGGAATTCATTGCAGAGATTTCAGTCATAGGTGTTTTAGTATTGTTTTTAGCAGTAGCCATTATGATATTTTCATCATCTTCTGCTTTTTCAAAAGTCATTTCAGGGAACTTGTCTTTGAATTCGTCTAAACCTTCAACTTCTTTTCTCTCTACAAGCTCTCTTTCGACTTCGCTTTCTCCGTCTTTGTCTTCTATAATATATTTATTAAGATTATGGTCGTACTTTATTCTTTCATCATCTGCAGTATAGCTCGTCATATAGATATTCATATCGTCTACAGAATCTGCAATATGCATACTTTTTGTAACTCTGGCTTCTCCTCCGGGAGCAATAGGTTCAGTTACACTGTAATCTGAAGCGCGCCCGAATTCATCGAGTCCTGTAACTCCGAAATTATTTATTTCTTTGTCACTGTTGTTTTTTATAACCAGACTGGATTCTATATTGTCTCCTTCACCTTCTTCTTCCAGTGAAAGCTCAAACTGATCGAATGTTACAGCAGCTGTATCTGAAACAGTATATCCTGAATATTCAGCTGAAGTCACCGGAGTCAGCAGTATTTCTTCTCCGCATCCTGCAAGCGAAAGCGTAAGAAGAGATATTCCCAGAACTGCAGCTATTTTTCTTTTAAATTTTTTAAAATTCATTATCTTTCCCTCCATTTTCCTAAGATATCTTGTAATTTTTCGAAGCCGACCTGTATTCTTTTAACAGGAGTTTTTGCTTCGCCTTCTTTTGTTTCTGTTTTTATCTTAATTTTTCCTCTGCCGTCAGACATATATTCCGCTAAGCCAAAATCATATTCTAATTCGCATATATTTCCTTCATCATCGGGAATCAATATCGAAACTTTTCTGAGCTGCGCATCTGCAGAATCATAGAGATTTTCAGCCAGAGTATATCCTGATTTTTCTCCTGCCGGGATAGCCTCATTAAGCATGAACGAATCTCCAAAATCACTTCTTCCGCCGCTTTCCACATGGAGTTTCATAGAGACAATATCACGGTCTAAAGGATTATTTACGGAAACGAGAACTCCGTATTCTGAATCTATAAATTCAGCTTCCATATTTTTCATGTCTTCCCGAATCTCTTCAATCAGAATTTTTGCGTCCGGATTCAGATAGTTCAAGAATCTGATTTCCTTGTACTGTCCTTCTCCTCCTTCAGCAAATCCGTCAAAAAGATATTTGGTAATACTTCCGTCATCATTTAAAATGCTGTATTCAGCGTATGTTATATCATCTCCGCACTCAGATTCAATGTGCGTGTCTTCTGAATATGTAATAAGTTCACCGGGAAGTATCGCAAAGTTTGAAGAATAGAAATGACATGAATCGTTTGCATAGATGACGTTGAATATTGGAACGTCTTTATCATTCATGACTTTTCCTGTGTAAAAGCTCAAATCTGCTGACTGTTCTCCGCTGAAGACTGGGAAACGCTCTTTTATATCATCGTATCCTCCTGCAAATTCCTGAGAGATGACTTCTTCATCAGCAGAGTACGGCTCCATATCTTCATTATATTCAATGTATTTTCCGAGCGTTCTGTCATAGTATACGATTCCGTTATCGATATAGTAAACCATAGTCAGAACTTCCAAATCTTCCATATCATCTGAAGGAAGATCTCCGAAAAGATAAATTTCTCCATCCGGAGGCAGAGGCTCTTCAGAGAAAAGCGCAGATTTTCTTCCGTTAGTCTTTGATTCTACATTGATCTCTGCAGAATAGATTTCTGAGCCGGTCAGATTTTTAACTTTTAAAGTCTGTCCTCCGTCATCTTTATCGGCGACATAAAGTTTAAGCTTGTCTGCGGTTACAGAAGAACTGTCTTTCAGCTGCCCGCTTGTATAGTATGCATAAGTTACAGGCGCGGGACCAGATGAACGGGTCCGTTTCTGAAAAACACAGGCAGAAAGAGCAAGTGAAATAACGGCAATTCCTAAAACAGCCAGAATTCTTTTTCCTGCTTTCCCATAACTCATCCCAATTCCCCCTTTTAACTATTATTAAGATATTTGTATAATAGATACCCTTTTACAGAGCGATTAGTCTGAAAAAAGGTAAATATTGAGAAAAACAGTTTTAAAATTTGATTTTTTATGAAAATTTTTGGGAAAAAATTGTAATCAGGACTTTTAAATCTATAATTCCGATAAAAAAGGGTATATATAATTAAGTAGTATTTTAAAGGGGGAGAAAAGAATGAAAAGGAAAGTGGCTGCGCTTATCCTTGCGTCTCTGATGACAGTATCTGTTGCAGGCTGCGGACAAGATACAGGCGGAACAGAGAATACAGGTTCACAGCAGACAGCAGAAAAAACAGGAAAAAAAGAAAGAGTGATAAGTGAAGATGCTCTGCCGGTTACAGAAGCAGATAAGAACAAAAATATCGTGGATATTTCTGAATCACCGTTCGATTTTTCTCAGCTGACATTCACTCTAGATTATGGAAATATGAAGCGTGAAGAAGTAATGCTGAATGTCACTAACAATTCTGACAAGGAAGTTAAAAATATCATTGTCTATTATTACGGACCTGAGAAGAAGAAGGTTTCAAAAACACACAGAGATATTCTGCCGCCCGGTGCAACAGGAGAGATGGGATATGTAAGACCGGTGTCAAATGAAACTCAGAGCATTGAAGATCTGGATATGAAACAGATTCGTGTGAGTCCTCTGGAAGGCGGAATATACGAGTATCATATCGATATCGGAAAAGTAGAGTATTAAATTAAAAGAATCGCAGAAAAGACATAATTAAAACTACAGAAAGGAAGGGAGCGTATATTTCTTATAACTGTGAAATACATACGCGCATAAAATGAAAAGGAAGATAACGGCAGTTTTAGCTGTTCTGACACTGTCAGTATGTGCATACGCTGCAGAAACAGGATTTCCTGAAATAAAAGTCGGGGAGAAGGATTCTGAAGGAAGAGCAGATGTAAGTGTGGTGAATACTTTCGATTATCCTATTCTGAGAAAGTCATCCTATTATAACAGCAATGGCGACGCCATATGGTATGCAAGAACGACACTTCTTCAGAAAGAGGAGTTTAAGTACAAGCCGCCTAAGAGTGCAGAGCCGTCAGAAGAAGAAATAGTTTCTAAAGAGATAAGATTTTATTTGGATGACGGAACTATACTGACTATGAGAGAATCGGATAAAGACGGAAATAAGAGCTCATCTGAAGAAAAGAGAAAAATAACGGCAGAAGAATATCCTAATGCTAAAGAAATTTCAGACAATATGGAAGGATTAAAGCCTGTTATTACAGAAGAAGACGGAAAGACTTATATAAGACTTGAAAAAAATCCGTTAAGCAAAGACATAATATCAATAGATTATAATATAAGGGACAACGGAAAAGATGCGGCGGCTGAGATTAAATACGGCGGAGTGAAAGCCGGAGAAGGTTCAGAAGAATGTCTGACTATAGATCCGCTGGGCAATCTTGACAATGTCGAAGTTACAGGAGCTAATCTGAAAATCGACGGAGGAGAAGGAAAAGTTGAGAACTATTACTTAGATTTTAAACTTGGCGAGTATATAAATAAATACAGAGAAGTTTCTGAAGAGAGTACGGAAAAAGAACAAGAATAAAATAAATTTTACTATAAAATAAAAAATCAGGGGGAATTTAAAATGAAAAGGAAAGTAGCGGCAATAATAGGAATAGCAGTTCTTTCGGCATCGCTTGCAGCATGCGGCGGAGGTGACGGAAACGGAGGAACTGAAGATAAAGGCGGAGAGCCTGTCAAAGTTGAAGAAGAAAAGAAAGACGGTAAAGAAGAAAAAAGCAAAAAAGACGAAGTCACAGCTGCAGACGGATTCATATCGATAGCGGACAGCGGACTGGCATTTACAGATGCACCTGTTATAAGCATGGATAAGCTGGAGATGTCTGTGAGCAGAGAAGGAGAAATTTCTAATATAACTGTTAAAAACAACAGTGATAAAGCTATAGACTACATTGTTGTTGAATATGTAAATGATAAAGGCGGTTCAGGGATGGTTCCGTTCTTTGAAGCAATACCTGCAGGCGGAGAAGCTTCATACGAAATTTCAGAGTCATCTGCGGCAAGCATCGAAGAACTTAAAATTCTTTCAGTTACTACAATTACAGATGGAGATAATATCGTAGCATACTACAATAATATGGACAAATACATTACAGTAGTTAACGAAGAAGAGGCTGAAGAAAATAAAGTTCTTGAAGAAGGAGAAGAAGGAGAAGAAGAAGTAGTAGAAGAAGTTTCAAATCTTGATGAGTTCAAGGAATATATATTTGAAGACAGTGAAAAGATTGAAGAGAAAGAAGTACAGAGTTTTGATGAAGTTAGAGATAAATTCCCTCAAATAGTGGACGAGGGAACTGACGATATATTTAAGTATTCAAGAGCTATGACGAATACTCTTGACAATCCTATAGTTGATGTTATATATCTTCTGGACGAGGGAAGTTTTGAATCGGATATGGCTATAATGCCTGGAGAAAAAATATTCAAAAAATCAGTAAGCGAACCAGGAATACCTGAAGAGAAAGTGGCGGCTTATTTTGAAGTTCAGGAAGACGGAAGCATAATCCGCCGTTACTATGCAGATGTTGAGGGCAGAAAAGAATTTGGAGAAGCTCTCAATAAGAATCCTGTAGAAAAAGAAGCGGCAAAAATAGCATCTGAATTAGCAGGAAATATAGAAAAACTGAAAGCGGAAATTGCTCCGGGAGAATACTCAATACCTTATATAACAATAGATAACGGACTTGGCAGAGATATATTTGATTTAACTCTGTATTACAGAGACACTCTTAAATATAATCAGTTAGGAACAAATTTCAGTTCTCAGGCGATACTTGCAGGAGAGAAGTCTACTAAAAAGCCTGCATTTGGAATAAATGACACTAGCAGTTATGAACCTAGAAAACTGGAGTTCTTTGTTCCTGATGATGACGGAACTATATATTTTGTGGAATACGATTTAAAAGTGGCAGAGTTCTTTAAAAAGTAAAAAATATTAATTAAAATGAATTTGTAATATAAAAATACAAAAAAGAGCGGGGAGAAACTGTTTTAAAAGACGGGTTTTCACCGTTCTTTTTTATTTCAGAAAAGAAAATATGAACAGAAGTTCAAAGTAGATACTCCGTAAAGACTGAAAATTCAAAGACGGAGCGAGACGAATTTATGCAGAAAAAACTTGAAAAATATTTTAAAAGAAATCGAATCGTCAAAAAGACAGTTTTTGCATTATTTTCAGCTTTCTGTTGCAAGAAAATGTATGTATACAATATTTAAAAGTAAAAATAAACATGATAAAACATTGAAATTACCGTATTCTAACCGTGAAACTGTTTTCATTCGCTGAATATCGGAAAATGCAAGAAATAAATTAAATCTTGCAAAAATGGCTTGTCTTTATTTTTTCATATGGTAGAATTAGTATACTGAATAGCGAATATTAAAGCTGAAAACTGAAATTAATATTAAGATAATGTGAATTTAACAGAAAGACAATATAGATATGAAGAAACACGGATATGAAGTTTTAAAGGAGGAATTCAAAGTGGATAAGAAGAACTATTTTAGAGATATTTTTCCATACACGGAAATACCGAAGATGAATTTTACTGGAGAACTTGTTCCAATGGACATTCCAGATAAAATATGGGTGACTGACACAACATTCAGAGACGGACAGCAGTCAATGACATCTTTCAGCGTAGAGCAGATAAGCACAATTTTTGATTATATGAACAAAATAGACAATAATTCTGGTATAATAAGACAGTCAGAATTTTTCCTGTATACAGATAAAGACAAAGAAGCAGTTAAAGTGTGCAGAGAAAAAGGATATGAATTTCCTGAGATAACAGCTTGGATCAGAGCTCACGAGAAAGATCTTGAGCTTGTAAAAGAACTTGAAATAGCTGAGACAGGAATGCTTATGTCGTGTTCTGACTACCATATATATGATAAACTTAATATGACTAGAGAATCCGCTATGGAATACTATCTGAAAATGGCTTCTAAAGCTATAGAACTTGGAATAAAGCCAAGATGCCACTTAGAAGATATAACGAGAGCAGATTTTGACGGATTCGTTATTCCTCTAGTTCAGAAGCTCATGGAGCTTTCAAAAGATTCAGGAATGGACGTTAAAATAAGAGCATGCGACACTATGGGACTTGGAGTTCCTTATAACGGAACACAGCTTCCAAGATCGGTTCCAGGAATAATGCATAAACTCAGAACTGAAGGAGGAGTTGAATCAAGACTTATAGAATGGCACGGACATAACGACTTCTATTCAGTTGTGAACAACTCGTCAGCTGCATGGCAGTACGGATGCTCAGGAATAAACTCAACTCTTTTCGGAATAGGAGAGAGAACAGGAAACTGTCCTATGGAAGGAATGCTTATAGAATATGCTCAGATAAAAGGAACGCTTGAGAATATGGATCTGACATATCTTACAGAGCTTGCTCATTATTTCGACAAAGAACTTGACTACAAGATAAGCGACAAGACTCCTTTCGTAGGAGGAGACTTCAATCTTACGAAAGCGGGAATACACGCAGACGGGCTTCTGAAAAATGAAGAGATATACAATGCGTTCGATACTACAAACATACTTGGAAGACCGCCTCTAGTGGCAGTTAACCAGTATTCAGGACTTGCAGGAATAGCTGCATGGATAAACGGATATTATAATCTCAAAGGAGATAAGAAATTCTCAAAAAGAGACGAAAAACTTGCTCCAATCAAGGAGTGGGTTGATAAAGAATATGAAAATGGAAGAACTTCTGTGATAAGAACGGAAGAGCTTAAAGAATTATCAGAAAAATATATAGGGGATTACATTTAATAGGAGGTATACGATTTGAAACTAACAGTTGCTCAGAAAATAATCAAAGACCATCTAGTAACAGGAGAAATGAAAAAAGGTACAGAAATCGGTCTTAGAATAGACCAGACACTTACTCAGGACTCTACTGGAACTATGGCGTATCTTCAGCTTGAGGCTATGGGAATAGACAGAGTTAAGACTAAAAGATCAGTTGCTTATATAGACCACAATATGCTTCAGGCAGGACCTGAAAATGCGGATGACCACAAATTCATCCAGACAGTGGCTAAGAAATATGGAATATACTTCTCAAAACCTGGTAACGGAATATGTCACCAAGTTCAGCTAGAAAGATTCTCAGTGCCTGGACAGACTCTAATAGGATCTGACAGCCACACTCCTACTTGCGGAGGAATGGGAATGCTTGCTATAGGAGCAGGAGGACTTGACGTTGCGGTTGCTATGGCAGGAGGAGAATACTTCATAACAATGCCTTCAATAGTTAAAGTTGAGCTTAAAGGAAAACTTAAACTTGGAGTATCTGCAAAAGACATCATACTTGAAGTTCTTAGAAGATGCACAGTTAAAGGCGGAGTTAACAAAATATTCGAATACTGCGGAGAAGGAGTAAAATCACTTACAGTTCCTGACAGAGCTACTATAACTAATATGGGAGCTGAACTGGGAGCTACTACTTCTATATTCCCTTCAGACGAAAACACTAAAGCTTTCCTTGAAGCACAGGGAAGAGTTGAAGATTTCACAGAATTAAGCGCTGATGAAGGAGCAGAATATGATGAGGAGATAGTTATAGACCTTGATGAGCTTGAACCTCTAATAGCAAAACCTCACAGCCCGGATGCAGTTGTGAAAGTAAGCGACGAAGCGGGAATAAAAGTTGACCAGATAGCAATAGGAAGCTGTACAAACTCATCATTCATGGACATGATGAAAGTTGCTAAGATTCTTGACGGAAAAACTATAGACGAAAATGTTTCACTAGTTATTTCACCAGGATCAAGACAGGTTCTTAACATGCTTGCACAGAACGGAGCGCTTTCTAAGCTTGTAACTGCAGGAGCGAGAATACTTGAATCAGGATGCGGTCCTTGTATAGGAATGGGACAGGCGCCTGCTACTGACGCTGTTTCACTTAGAACTTTCAACAGAAACTTCAAAGGAAGATCAGGAACAGTTTCAGCAGATATATATCTTGTAAGCCCTGAGACAGCAGCAGCGTCTGCTATAACAGGAAAACTTACAGACCCTAGAGAAGTAATTAAAGATTTTGATGATATAAAAATGCCGGAAAAATTCATAATAAACGACAATATGATAGTTGAACCGGCTGAGGACGGATCAGAAGTTGAAGTTGTGAGAGGACCGAATATAAAACCGTTCCCTCAAGGAAAAGAACTTACTGACACAGTAGAAGGAAAGGCGCTTATAAAAGTGGAAGACAATATAACTACAGACCACATAATGCCATCAAACGCTAAACTTCTTCCGTTCAGATCTAACATACCTTATCTTTCAGAGCACTGTCTAGCACCGTGCGATCCTGATTTCCCTCAGAGAGCGAAAGATAACGGCGGCGGAATGATAGTTGCAGGTTCTAACTACGGACAGGGATCGAGCAGGGAGCACGCGGCTCTAGCGCCTCTTTACCTTGGAATAAGAGCAGTTCTTGCTAAGTCGTTCGCAAGAATTCACAGACAGAACCTGATAAACAACGGAATACTTCCACTAGTATTCGTTAATGAAGAAGATTACGACACTATAGACCTTATGGACGAACTTAAAATAGAAAACGCTCTAGACGCTATAGAGAGCGACGACATAACAGTTAAAAACGTTACAAAAGGTCTAGAATATAAAGTTAAGGCTGAGCTTGCAGAAAGACAGAAAGAAATGATAAAAGCAGGCGGACTTCTTAACCTTATGAGAGAAAGCAATAAATAGGCGGCTTATATAAAAGAATAGCTGAAAGCTTAGAATATAGATAGCCGGGCGGGAGTCCGGTTATCTATATTTATTTATATATGAGTCAGTTAAGAGCATAAAGGAAGGATAGAGATGAGAAACAGAGACAGATTACTCGATGCTAAGAGAATAGTAGTAAAAGTCGGAACTACTACACTTACTCACAACGGAGGAAATATAAATTTCGATAAATTAGACAGACTTGCAAAAGTTCTGACTGATATTGCAAACCAGGGAAAAGAAGTCATACTAGTTTCTTCAGGAGCTATAGCTGTAGGAGCCAAGCATATGAACATGGACAGAGCCAATCTCACGCTTCAGGAAAAGCAGGCGGCTGCATCTGTAGGACAGACACTGCTGATAAAGATTTATCAGAAGTTTTTTGCAGAATACGGTCAGACAATTTCACAGATACTTATGACAAAAAATGTAATGGACGATCCGACAGGAAAACAGAATGCAGAGAACACTTTTGAAACTCTGCTCAGATTCAATGTAATACCTATAGTTAATGAAAATGACACTACTTCACTTTATGAAATGCAGTTTGGGGACAACGACACGCTTTCAGCAATAGTTGCTCAGCTGATTCATGCAGATCTTCTAGTGCTGCTTTCGGATATAGACGGACTGTATACTGCAGACCCTAGAAAAGATGAAACGGCAGAAATAATTCACGAAGTTGAAGAAGTTACAAGAAATGTTGAAGCGCTTGCTTCAGGAACTACGAATGAGTTCGGAACGGGCGGAATGATAACTAAGCTGAATGCGGCTAAACTCTGCGGAAGAGAAGGTGTTGAAACTGTAATTGCAAACGGTGAAAGACCAGAAGTGCTTTACGAAATACTTTCAGGAGAAGACGTAGGAACTTTGATACTTTCGAATATATAATTGATATTATATACAGGGATTGAGAGAAAAGCTTAAATATATATAGATTTATCTGTAATAATCGTGTTTAGTTACTCAAATAATCGACTTTACAGAATAAATATGCTATAATTTTATGAAAGAAATCTAAACAGAATACAAGATGTAAACTGTTCAGAAAGCAATTATAAACTGCACTGTAGTAATGATTATAAATATACAGGAGGTATTAAGTTGAGCGAAGTTCAGAAAATTGGAAAGAGAGCCAAAGAAGTAAGCTATGAACTGGCTGGTCTTTCAACTAAAGATAAAAACAAAGCGCTTTTAGAAGCGTGCAATATGCTTAAAGAAAATAAAGACAGAATACTTAAAGCTAATGAAGAAGATTTAAAAGAAGCTAAAGAAAATGGAATATCAGGAGCACTTTTAGACAGACTTACTCTTGACGAGGGAAGAATAAACGATATGGCTAACGGACTTGCCGATATAGCCAAACTTGACGACCCAATCGGAGAAGTGACTTCGATGAAGAATATACCTAACGGACTTTCAGTAGGACAGAAAAGAGTTCCTATGGGAGTTATAGGGATAATATATGAAGCCAGACCGAACGTTACAGTTGACGGATTCGGACTTTGCCTTAAAACAGGAAATGCTGTAATTCTTAAAGGCGGAAAAGAAGCTATAAATTCAAATATTGCAATTATAGATATTATAAGAGAGTCTCTTAAAAAATCAGGAGTGCCGGAAGATGCAGTTCAGCTTATAAAAAGCACTGACAGAGAATCAACTACAGAGCTTATGAAGCTTGACGACTATCTTGACGTTTTAATTCCTAGAGGAGGAAAGGGACTTATAAAAGCGGTAGTGCAGAATGCGACAGTGCCTGTAATAGAAACTGGAGCAGGAAACTGCCATATATTCATAGACGAGACAGCAGATCTTGAAAGAGCTGTCGACATAATTATAAATGCTAAAGTTCAGAGACCGGGAGTATGTAATGCCGCAGAACACGTTCTTATACATGAGAGCGTTGTAGATAAAGTGGCGAAACCTCTTTATGACGAACTTGTAAAAAACAATGTTGAAGTTAAAGGCGACGAGAGATTCAGAAAAGCAGTTCCTGAAGCTGAAGAAGCGAAAGACGAGGACTGGGGAACTGAATATCTTGACTATATAATTTCTATAAAGACTGTTGACTCAGCAGATGAAGCGATAAATCACATAAATAAATACAGCACTAAACACTCAGAATCTATACTTACTGAGAGCTATACTAATTCACAGAAATTCTTAGATCAGGTGGATTCAGCGGCTGTATATGTAAATGCTTCTACTAGATTTACAGACGGTTCACAATTCGGTTTCGGAGCAGAGATAGGGATAAGCACTCAGAAGCTTCACGCAAGAGGACCTATGGGACTCAAGGAACTTACTACTACTAAATATATTATATATGGAAGTGGACAGATAAGAGAATAGAAGCTGTACGGGGATGTCTCAATTGGGACAATACGGAAAGAAAGAGGTGTAGGATTTGAAAAAATTCAGAAGAATTTTAGTTGCAAACAGAGGAGAAATAGCTATAAGAGTGTTCAGAGCCTGCAGCGAACTTGGAATAAGATCGGTGGCTATTTACTCAAAAGAAGATAAAAACGCACTTTTCAGAACAAAAGCTGACGAGTCGTATATGATAGGTATGAACAAAGGGCCTGTAGAGGCGTACCTCAATATAGACGAAATAATTACGCTTGCAAAAAATAAAGGCGTTGACGCTATCCACCCAGGATACGGATTCCTTTCAGAAAATACTGAATTTGCAAGAAAATGCGAGCAGGCGGGAATAGAATTCATCGGACCTACTCATGAAATGATGGACAGAATGGGTGACAAGATAAAATCTAAACTCGTTGCAAGCGAAGTTGGAGTTGCTACAATTCCAGGAATTGAAAAAGCGGCTACTAACGAAAGAGAAGTTAAAGAATATGCTGAGTACTGCGGATACCCTGTAATACTTAAAGCTGCTGCAGGAGGCGGCGGAAGAGGTATGAGAATCGTAAGATCTGAAGAAGATCTTATAGAAGAGTACTACAGCGCTAAAAACGAAGCTAAAAAGGCTTTCGGAATCGACGACATATTCGTTGAAAAATATATAGAAAAACCTAAACATATAGAAGTTCAGATACTTGGAGACAAGTATGGAAATATAGTTCACCTTTACGAAAGAGACTGTTCTATACAGAGAAGACACCAGAAGGTTATAGAATTCACTCCGGCTCTTACACTTACTGAAGAGCAGAGACAGAATATCTGCAACGACGCTGTAAAAATAGCTAAAGCTGTTAACTACAGATCTGCAGGTACAGTTGAATTCCTTCTTGATGCAAAAGGAGACCACTATTTCATAGAGATGAACCCTAGAATTCAGGTTGAGCACACTATAACAGAAATGGTTACAGGTGTGGATATCGTTCAGGCACAGATAAAAGTTGCAGAAGGATACAGACTTGATTCAGAAGAAATAGGAATAGAATCTCAGGACGATATAAAAGCGAGAGGCTGTTCAATCCAGTGCAGGGTTACAACAGAAGATCCGCTTAACAATTTCGCGCCTGATACAGGAACTATAGAAACTTACAGAACAGGATCAGGTTTCGGGGTTAGACTTGACGGAGGAAACGGATTTACAGGAGCAGTTATAACACCTTATTACGACAGTCTTCTTGTAAAAGTAATCTCTCATGCAAGAACTTTTGAAGACACTATAAGAAAAGCTAAGAGAGGACTTCAGGAGCTTACAATAAGAGGAGTTAAAACTAATATACCTTTCCTTATAAACGTTCTTAACCACGCTGATTTCATAGCAGGAAAATGTGATACAGGATTTATAGAAAACAATCCTGAACTGTTCACAATACAGACTAAGACAGACAGAGAACTTAAAGTTCTTAACTATATAGGAGAAAAATCTATGAAGACTCATTCGAGAGAATTCATGGAGAAATTCGACGTTCCAGTAGTGCCGGAATTTGAAAAACCGGAAATACTTACAGGAACTAAACAGATACTTGACGACAACGGTCCTGAAGGACTTGTAGACTGGATTAGAAACACTGAAAGAGTTCTAATAACAGACAATACTCTTAGAGATGCGCATCAGTCGCTGATGGCTACTAGACTCAGAACTAACGATATGGTTAAAGTTGCAGAAGCTATATCAGTTCTCGGAAAAGACCTGTTCTCACTTGAAATGTGGGGAGGAGCTACTTTCGACGTTGCATACAGATTCCTTAAAGAATCTCCATGGGAAAGACTTCATCTTCTAAGAGAAAGAATTCCTAACATTCTGTTCCAGATGCTTTTCAGAGGAGCAAACGCTGTAGGATATAAAAACTATCCGGACAACGTTATAAGAGAGTTCATAAAAGAGTCAGCAAATTCAGGAATCGACATATTCAGAATATTCGACTCTCTTAACTGGCTGAAAGGAATGGAAGTTGCAATAGACGAAGTTCTTAAGACTGGAAAAGTTGCAGAAGCATGTATCTGCTACACAGGAGATATACTGGACGATTCAAGAGACAAATACACTCTTGACTACTATGTGAAAACAGCTAAAGAAATAGAAAAAATGGGAGCACATATCTTAGCGATAAAAGATATGTCATCGCTTCTAAAACCTTATGCTGCTAATAAACTTGTAAGAGCGCTTAAAGACGAAGTCGGACTTCCAATTCACTTCCACACTCACGACACTTCAGGAAACGGAGTTGCGTCTGTGCTTTCAGCTGCAGAAGCAGGAGCAGACATAGTTGACACTGCATTCAACAGCATGTCGGGACTTACTTCTCAGCCTGCGCTTAACTCGATAGTTGCGGCGCTTGAAAATACTCCTAGAGCTACAGGAATGGAGCTTGACGGACTTCAGAAGATTTCTGACTACTGGGCATCTGTAAGACCTGTTTACAAACAGTTCGAATCAGACCTTAACTCAGGAACTACAGAAATCTACAAATACGAAATACCTGGAGGACAGTATTCAAACCTTAAGCCTCAGGTTGAAAGCTTCGGAATCGGACATAAATTCGAAGAAGTCAAAGAAATGTACAAGACTGTAAACGAAATGTTCGGGGATATAGTTAAAGTTACACCTACATCGAAAGTTGTTGGAGACATGGCTATATTCATGGTTCAGAATGAACTTACTCCTGAAAATATATATGAAAAAGGAAAAGATATGGCTTTCCCTGATTCAGTAGTTTCATACTTTGAAGGAATGATAGGGCAGCCTATGGGAGGATTCCCTGAAGATCTTCAGAAATTAGTTCTTAAAGGAAAAGAGCCGATAACTTGCAGACCGGGAGAACTTCTTCCGCCTGAAGATTTTGACGCGATAGGAGAACATCTGAAGAGCAAATACAATATAGAAGCTACAATGCACGATAAGCTTGCATACGCTCTATATCCGAAAGTATTCGAAGAATATGTTGAATACGTTTCAGCTAACGGAACACTCTCTAATATGGGCAGTGACATATTCTTCTACGGTATAAATGAAGGAGAAACTTGTGAAGTTAAGATAGAAGAAGGAAAAGTTCTTGTAATCAAGCTTCTTGAAATAGGAAGACTTGATAAAGAAGGATACAGAACTCTTTACTTTGAAGTTAACGGAATGAGAAGAGTTATAAGACTTAAGGATGAAGACAGCTACGCTATAACTTCAGAACAGCTTGACACAGAAGTTATAATGGCTGATCCTGAAGACGAAAAAGAAATCGGAGCGAGCATACCAGGAAACGTAATAAAAGTTCTTGTAAAAGAAGGAGACGAAGTAAAAGCTAATCAGACAGTAGCAGTTATAGAAGCTATGAAGATGGAAACTAACGTTTCTTCACCTATCGAAGGAGTTGTAGACTCAGTTCGTATAGAAGAAGGACAGAGCGTTGAAACTGGAGAACTTGTAGTAAAACTTAAGTAATTAATATAGAATAAGAAAATTAAGCCATTGAAAACTATATAAGATTATTTTCTTTTAGTTTTCAATGGCTTTAAAAATGCTTAAAATAATATATAATATTAAATATAGGTTAAATATTCAGAAAAAATCTGTTAACAGAAAATCTGGAAACGATTGCAGAAAGTTCTGAAACTAAACTTATAATCTAAAGAGAAGGAGTGTTTTTATGAAAGGAAAAGCCCTCTTCTTTATTGCTCTTTATATATTCTGGATAATTCTTTCAGAACGATTCACAGCTGAGACTTTCATCATAGGCATAGGAGTAATTATAATAGTCGCGATGCTCAATAAGCACGAAGATGAACAGGAGTCTATAGCTAAAAAGCCTCTTTTATATTTAAAACTGCTGCTTGTGCTTTTAAAAGAGATAGTAGTTTCCAATATAGAAGTTGCGATGATTGTTCTGAGTCCTAAGATGGATATAAATCCTCATGTGTTTCAGTACAGAACGAAACTCAAGTCTGAAAAGCTCAGAGTTATACTTGCAAATACTATAACTATAACTCCGGGAACTGTTACAGCATCTCTTGACGGAGACGTTTTAACTATCCACGCTTTGAAAGACAGCAATGAGGAAGGCGTTCAGAATTCTACTATAGAAAAAATATTACTAGAGATAGAAGGAAGAGAATAATATGGAGAAATTTTTAATAGCAGCGACTATAGCACTGGCTGTGAGCATATTCATATGCTTTACGAGAGCTGTAAAGGGACCTGCATTTGCAGACAGACTTATAGCGATAAACGTAATCGGAACAAAAACTATAGTACTTATTTCAGTAGTTTCGTACATTATAAAAGAATCATACTTCATAGACATAGTTCTCGTTTATGCACTCGTAAGTTTCCTAGGCTCTACAGTCATATCAAAAGTTGTACTGGAGGAGAACGATGATTAGAGATATTATTACAGTTATTTTCCTTGCAGGAGGAGTATTCTTCTTCTATGTAGGAACAATAGGGCTGATAAGGTTTCCAGATACACTGACGAGAGGCCATGCGGCGGCTAAATGCGACACACTTGGAGCCGCACTGAGTCTTATGGCGCTCGTGATTTACGACGGAGTTTCATTTTCAAGCGTGAAACTGATACTCACAATAGCATTTCTATGGCTGACTAACCCTACAGCAACTCACCTTATAGTGAAAAGTGTTCTGAAGAGCACTGGAAAGTTCAAAGAAGGCGGAAAGCTGGAGAGCGCGGAAAAATAGGAATGCTGACTAAAGACTCAAGAAATGGAGTGATTAGATGGAGATATTCATGATAATAATGCTTCTGTTTCTTATAGTTTCTTCTATAGCCATAGCTATGATAAAAGATCTTTTCGGAGCGGTAATAGTTTTTATGGTGTACAGTCTTATCATGGCGATAATATGGGAGCAGCTCAATGCGCCCGACCTGGCAATTACAGAAGCGGCAGTCGGAGCGGGAGTTACTACACTTCTGTTCGTTATTACTTTGAGAAAGCTGAATGCTGATAAGAGAGGTAATAAAAATGCATAGAAAAATACTTGGAGTAGTTCTTACTCTTATAATAATAGCAATTCTGCTCCTGGGAGTTAAAGATCTTCCTCCTTTCGGGTCTGCAGACAGTCCTGTAAACAACTATGTTGCCGAAAGGTATATAGAAAAGGGAAGAGAAGAAACGGGAGCGACTAATATAGTGGCGGGTGTTATACTCGACTACAGAGCGTTCGACACATTCGTCGAAGCATCGGTGCTTTTCACATCGATAATAATAATAATATGTATAATGAAAAATGATTTAAATGTGGAGAGGAAAAGAAATGAATAGCACAATACTAAAAACAGTAGGTAAAGCTGTTATTCCTTTTATGCAGGTGTTCGGAATCTACGTAGTTCTCTTCGGACATATGTCCCCTGGAGGAGGATTCGCAGGAGGAACTATACTCGGAGCAAGCATGATACTCATGAATCTTGTTTACGGAAGAGAGTTCTGTATGAAGAAGTTCAGATACGGAACTATAATGAAGGTTGCGACAGTGGCAATACTCTTCTACGGAATAGTCAAAGGCTACAGTTTTATAACAGGAGGAAGCCATATAGACGCGCCTCATCTGCCTTTGGGAACGCCTGGAAACATACTGAGCGGAGCGTATATAGTGCCGCTTAATATATGTGTAGGTATAATAGTTGCAATAACAATATATATTTTCTACAATCTCTTCGATAAAGGGGAGGTATAATATGGGCAGTATACTGAGCAATTATGTTGAAACAGGTGCAATAGTCCTTTTCGGGATAGGTTTTGCAATAATGCTTATAAACAACAACCTCATAAGAAAGATAATAGGGATGAATATAATGGACACTTCCATCTTCCTTTTCTTCATAGCTAAAGGATATATACCCGGAAGAGAAGCTCCTATAGTCGTAGGAGAATATCACGGAGTAGACGCTTATGTCAATCCGATACCGACATCTCTTATGCTTACAGGTATAGTTGTTGCAATAAGCATGACGGCATTTCTGCTTGCACTGACTATAAAGATAAACGAAGCTTACGGAACAATCGAGCTTGACGAAATAATAAAGATGAAAGGAGATTCTTATGAACGTAGATAGTTTTCCGCTTTTGATGATAATAATCTCCTATGTCCTCGGATTTTTCGGGGTTTTATTTGGAATACTCAGAAAGAATATCAGGTTTTCGAAATTTATAACTCTGGCGACATCAGTAATACACTTGGTGCTTTCATTATTCGTTCTGAAATACACACTGACTAACGGCCAGTTCATATACAATGCAGGCCATTATGAAGCGCCATGGGGAGTGGAACTCATGATAGGAAATGTAGAAGCTATTTTCGGAGTTCTGTTTGCATTTGTATATTTCATAGTTACATGGTACTCATTCGAAACTCTTAAAAGAGAAATTTCTGAAACGAGAATAGGAATATACTATTTTCTCACTAATATACTGATAGGATCGCTGCTCGGAGTAGTTTTTACAAACGACATATTCAACTCATACGTATTTATAGAGATAGGAACTCTTGCCGCATGCGGAATTATAGTTATTAAAAACAAGAAAGACAATTTCCTTGCGACTATAAAATACTTAGTTCTGAGCAACCTCGGATCCGGACTTTTCCTGATGGGAATAGCATTCATGTTCTCAATAACAGGAAATCTGAATATGAGCTTTATACACAAAGAGATAGCGCAGAATCATGCATCTTATACAAACGTTATCCTGGTGAGCACGGCTCTTTTTACAATAGGACTGGGTATAAAGTCTGCACTTTTCCCGGTTCACACATGGCTTCCTGACGGACACTCGTCAGCGCCTACGACGTCTTCACCGCTTCTTTCAGCACTGGTTATAAAGGCGTTCTTCTATCTGTACGTGAAAGTTCTGTACAGAGCTCTGGGAGTAGACCTTCCGGAAGTTCACTATATTTTCACAGTTCTTCTCGTTCTCGGATGCGTGGGAATGATTGCAGGATCGCTTCTCGCGATTGTGCAGGGAGAACTGAAGAGAACTATAGCCTATTCGACTGTAGCGCAGATGGGCTATATATTCTTCGGACTCGGCTTGGGAACTAAAACAGGCCTTGTCTTTGCATTCTACCATGTCATTGCGCACGCTTTAGCGAAGTCGATACTCTTCCTTTCATCGGGAAGCATGGTAAATTATACGGGAAGCAAGATGATTTCAAGTCTGAGCGGTATAGGCAGAAAGATGCCTGTAGAACTTCTGACATTTACGCTTGCTTCAATGTCGATGGTCGGAATTCCTATGCTTCCGGGATTCGTGAGCAAATGGAATCTGGCGACTGAATCGGCTCATATGGGTAATTTTCTTCTTGTAGGAATCGTCCTCATAAGCGGACTGCTCAATGCTTTCTACTATTTCCCGATAATAGTGAGAGGATTCTTCATGGTTCCTGACGAAGAAGCCGAGGGAACGACTGTGGATGCTGTTTACAGCCCTCACAGAATAGTGCCGCTGCTTCTGCTTTCTGCAGGACTTGTATATGCAGGCATAAATTCAGAAAATATAATAAACGCGTTCCTTTCGGGACTTTAGAGAAAGAGGGGTGTAATCTGAATGGATAATTTATTCTTGCTGCTGCCGATAGTATTTCCGTTTCTTATAGCAGTTCTGGTGCTTTTAAAAGCGTTCAGACTGAGACCGGCGAGAAATATAATGGTAGTGACACTAGTAATATGCAACTTCTTTCTAGTTGTGTTTTTAAGCAAGTTTCAGGGCAGAGAACTCTTTCTCATGAGCTTTAACGAGAACATAAATCTCTATCTGAAAGTTGATAAATTCGGACTGCTGTTCGGTATAATGGCGTCCTTTCTATGGTGCATAGCTTCATTCTATGCAACCAAATATATGGAGCATGAAGGAGGAGAGAGAAGATTTTTCTTCTTCTACATGACCACACTCGGAGTTACTATGGGGATAGCCCTTTCAGGAACTCTGTTCACACTGTATATGTTCTATGAGCTTCTGACTCTTTCAACATATCCTCTAGTTATTCATACGAAGACTGAAGAGGCTTTAAAGAGCGGAGTGAAATATCTCGTGTATTCGTTTGCAGGAGCGACTCTCATTATAACGGGGATGATACTTCTTTACGACAAGACAAATACACTCGACTTCATGCCTATGGGAATATTCACAGAAGGAGTCGAAGCATACGGGAAAAATCATCTCATAGCAATATATATAATGCTTTTCATAGGATTCGGTGTAAAAGCCGCGCTCGCGCCTTTCCATTCATGGCTTCCGAATGCCATGGTGGCGCCGACACCGGTTTCAGCACTTCTTCACGCTGTTGCCGTAGTTAAATCGGGAATTTTCGGACTGGTTAGAATATCGTACTTTATATTCACACCGGCAATAATATATGCAATAGATGCAGACGTGTTCATCAATATCCTCATAGGAATAACGATTCTTATGGGATCTATACTCGCTCTGCACCATGACAATCTTAAGAAGAGACTCGCATATTCGACTATATCCCAGCTGGGGTATGTGACACTCGGAATATCGCTTCTTAATCAGAATGCTTTCGTAGGTGGAATGTTTCACCTTGTGAACCACGCATTCATAAAGATAGTCCTCTTCTTCTGTGCAGGTTCGATACTCATAGCTTCAGGAAAGACTAAAGTGTCGGAAATAAGGGGAATAGGAAGAAAGATGCCTGTGACGATGACATGCTTTGCAATAGCGTCTCTGTCGCTCGTAGGTATACCTCCGACTAACGGATTCGTAAGTAAGTGGTATCTGGCGCTCGGAGGACTTGAAGGAAATAAACTTCTGTTCGTTGTAATTCTGCTGATATCGGCATTCCTTACAGCGGCATATCTTCTTCCGATAGTTATAACAGCATTCCTTCCTGCAAAGGAAATGGATGCAAATTTAGAAGAATTCAAAGATCTCAGGGAATCACCGTTCCCGATGATTTCTTCAATAGTGATTCTAACAGCGATAGTAGTTCTGCTGGGGATTTATCCAAATCCTCTGATTTCATTCATAAGTGAAATCGCGGCAGAAATTATATAGGAGGTGAAGCAGATGGATTACAGCAAACTGCTGCTTCTTCCGATTCTGCTTCCGACGCTTGGAGCAGTTGGAGGATTCTTCATCGGAAGAAAGAATGAAAAAGCAAGAGATATTTTCAATATGATAATAACTGGAATAAACTTCGTTCTAGTGAGCTTTTTACTGAAACCTCTAGTTACATCGGGAAGCTTTGAAATATTCATCCCGGATATAATGGGGGTAGGGCTCGATCTCAAGATGGATATGCTCAGATTCATATTCACCTGGATATCGAGTTTCATATGGTTCCTGGCTACAGTTTATTCATCACAGTACCTTATAAATTATAAAAACAGAAACAGATATTACGCATTTTTCATGCTCACTCTGGCTGCAACGCTCGGAGTGTTCATGTCGGAGAATATACTGAACCTTTTCACATTCTTCGAAATAATGTCGTTTACATCATACGTTCTGATAATTCACGATCAGGACAAGTATGCGCACGAAGCCGGAACATCGTATATTGCGATGGCAATAATAGGAAGTTTCATACTTCTTATGGGGATATTCCTTTCGTACGACTACACAGGAGCGATAACTATAACTCAGATGGCATCTGCGTTTAAATTCCTGGGGTCTGAAAAGTATTTCATAGCTATTCTGATGCTTGTAGGTTTCGGGGTAAAGGCCAGCGCCTTCCCGCTTCACGTGTGGCTTCCTAAAGCCCACCCGGCGGCACCGAGCCCGGCGTCAGCAGTGCTTTCAGGTATACTTATCAAGACCGGAATATTCGGGATACTGATAGTCTCAGCATTTATAATGAGAGGAGACTACAATATAGGCTTCCTGCTTACTACAGTGGGACTCATAAATATGTTTCTCGGAGGTTTCCTTGCGATGTTCCAGAGAAATATAAAAACTGTATTCGCATACAGCTCTATGAGCCAAGCAGGATATATAATGCTCGGAATAGGACTTGCAAATCTTCTCAGAAGTGACGGAAGCCTTGCAATGTACGGAGTTCTTTTCCATATAATAAATCACGCAGTGTTTAAAGTGCTTCTGTTCTTTATAGCGGGACTTATATACATGGTTCTTCACGAACTGAGTGTGAACGTTATAAAAGGATTCGGAAAACATACCAAAGTTTTAAAAGGAGCTTTCATAATAGCAATGTGCGCTATAACTGGAGTTCCGGGATTCAGCGGATACGTAGGAAAGACGATAATCCACCATGCGCTCACAGAAGCTTCTCATATACACGGAGGAATCTACTTCACAATTGCTGAAGTCGTATTCACACTTGCGAGTGCATTCACAGTGGCTTATCTTCTTAAAGTTTTCGTGTCTGTATTCCTTTACGACAATGAAAAATACGGACCGCCTACGGAAAAAGAGAAGATTGAATCTCCAATATACCATATGAGCAAGAGAGCATTATTCCCGCTTATCGCGCTTTCAGCAATGATACTCTATGTGGGACTTTTCCCTAAAACGCTGATGCCGATGATGCAGAGAGCAATGGCTTATATAGGTTACGGACTTGCATTCGACAGTCATATATTTGACAGTCACAGCATATTCTCGACTCTTCTTTCTATAGGAATAGGAATTCTGATTTACTTCTTCTTCATAAGAAAAGTTCTTCTTAAAGAAGTGGACGGAAAGAGAGAATACGTGAATCCTACTAAAACATGGTTCAATCTCGAGAGAGATCTTTACGTTCCTGTTTTCAGAATGACTTATAAAGGCGTATCGAGAGTATTTAATGCAGTAGATACCGTATTTATAAGCGGGGTTGAAAATGCAGGAAACTTCATGAGCAATATGCTTTTAAGAGAGGTCACAGTAGATATGTCTGCGCCCGAAGAGGAGACGAGAAACGTATCGATGCCTCTTAGAGATGCAATAAATTATGTAAGACTGAAATTCAACAGTATGGTGTATTCGCTCTTTATATTCGCAATAATACTTGCGATAACTCTTGTGTTCATAATTTTCAGCTATTCGTAATGATGAATGAAGAGATTGCGTGAATATTCAAATACTTGAAATTTAAGAAATTTTGAAATATAATTAAATCACATAATACAATAGAAACTCCTGTCTCAGACAGGAGTTTTTATTAGACGGAGGGAGCAGAATATGGAACTTCTAGAACAGAAAATACTTAAAGACGGAAAAGTATCAGACGGGGGAATACTTAAGGTGGATTCATTCCTGAATCACCAGCTTGATGTTGAATTTTTAAATGAGATAGGAAAAGAATTTAAAAGAAGATTCTCAGACGTTGAAGTAAATAAAATAATGACTATTGAAGCGTCCGGGATAGCGATTGCATGTATAACAGCTCAGTATTTCGGAAATGTGCCTGTTGTATTTGCAAAGAAAAGCGAATCAAGAAACCTTGATAAAGATGTGTATGAAAGCGATGTTTTCTCATTCACAAAAGGAAAGACTTACAAAATAAAAGTTTCTAAAAGATATGTTAATGAAGGAGATAAAGTTCTTATAGTAGACGATTTCCTTGCAAACGGTTTTGCAACACTTGGAATGATAGATATCGTTCAGAAAGGCGGAGGAGAAGTAGCCGGAATCGGTATAGTAATAGAAAAATCATACCAGCCGGGAGGAAATCTTCTGAGAGAGCTCGGAGTAAATCTGCATTCACTTGCAAGAATAGATTTTGACGACAAGAACAACCTGATATTTAAAAAAGATTAACAAAATCATACCTTAATAGTATAATATAATAGTATGTGTATTAATTGTTAAGGTGGAGAGACTTATGATATTTAACTGGAAGAGTTTTCTAATTCCATACGAACAGGCAGTTCAGGAGCTCAAAATAAAGTTTAAAAGCATCAGAAATGAATTTAAGCAGATGGATGAATACTCTCCTATAGAATTTGTAACAGGGAGAGTTAAGCAGATTTCGAGCATCCTTGAGAAATGCGACAGAACGCATCTGCCTCTTGACAGAGTTGGGGAACTCGAAGATATTGCAGGAATTAGAATAATGTGTCAGCTTGTTGACGATATAGATTCAGTCGTAAAGCTGATACGGGACAGAGACGGGAAAGATCTTGAAATACTTTATGAGAAGGACTATATCAAGAACCTCAAACCGAGCGGATACAGATCTTATCATATAATAATAAAATACGTGGTTCAGACTGCTATAGGAGAAAAAGAGATACTGGCCGAAATTCAGGTGAGAACTCTTGCGATGAATTTCTGGGCTACAATCGAACACTCGCTGAACTACAAATTCGATGAAAATATACCGGAAGAAATAAAAACTAGACTGAAAAATGCTGCAGAAGCGGCATTCCAGCTGGACAAAGAGATGTCTAAGATAAAAGACGAGATAATGGATTCTCAGGGACTGTTCCATAAGAGATCGAGCTCAGTAGAAGCGGTTCTTAACAGAATGCAGAATCTGTATCTCCTTCAGATGCCTCATGACCAGATGGAGCTTATAAGAAAGAAATTCTGGGATACTAAAAGAGACGGAAGCCTTGAAGATATGAACGCACTCAAGGAAGAACTCGATGAATTGATTCAGGTAAGAAAAGGGGAAGATCAGTAGAGAATATAAATAGAATTAGGAGAAGGATATATGCTTAAGAAAACCGGAATAGTATTAGACAGCACGTCTTATCTAGAAAGAGAATATGCGGAAAAACATAATATAAAAGTGGTTCCGCTTTCTGTAAATATAAATGGAAAGGTATTCGATGAAGGTTTCTGCGGAGAATATGATGAAATTTACAGAGAAATAGTGGAGCACGATGGAATTCTTAAGACTTCTCAGCCTCCTTTCGGAAAGTTCATAGAAGCGTATCAGGAGCTTTTCGACGAGGGAGCAGAGCAGATACTTACTATATGCTTCTCTTCAGTTCTAAGCGGAACAGCAAACGGCGCAGTTTTAGCTGCAAACGAATTTTCAGATAGAACGATAAAAGTTATAGATACTTATACAGCAGCGGGAGTGCTGAAAAATCTCATAAAAGAGAGTATAGCGGACCTCGAAAAAGACGATGATCTTGACAGGATAGAAGAGAGAATAAAGAGAGAAGTGGAAAAGAGCACTATAGATCTTACAGTTCTCGATCTCGGATATCTCAAAAGAGGAGGAAGACTTTCAAATTCACAGGCGCTCATAGGAAATCTTCTTAAGATAAAGCCTATAATATCTCTTCTCGACGGAGGACTCACACTCACAGAAAAAGTGAGAGGAACGAGAAAAGCCGTAAACACTATGATAGACAAGATTAAAGCTCAGGACACTGAACCGAGAAAGATAAGCATAGGATATATCAAAGATAAAGAAAGCGTTTTAAAACTCAGAGATGAAATAGAAGAGAAATTTCCTGATGCAGAAGTAACTATGGATGAAGTAGGGCCTGTAATCGGAGGACACCTCGGACCGGGTTCGTTCGGAATATGCACTCTCTATAAATAAATAGAGGGGGATTTTAAAATGAAAAATGAATCTAAAAGAGACTATTATCTGGTAAACGGAAAAGAAATTAAAACATCTGACAGCAGTGAATTCGAATCTGTAGAAGCGCCTTACGTATACGAAGTTATAAGAGTTATAGACGGAGTTGCGCTTTTTGAAGAGGGACATATAGAAAGACTTAAGAAGTCGATAGAATCGCTTGGATTCGAAATGAAGAGAGATGAAAAGCAGCTTTCGGAAGACATGAAAAAACTTATAGAAATAAACAAAGTGGACTGTCAGAATATTAAAATAATATATGCAGGGCTTGAAGCGGATGAGCCGAAAGTGCTCATGTTCTTTGTAGAATCGCATTATCCTGCAAAAGAAGTCTATGAAACAGGAATAAAAACTATTCTGTTCCAGTCGGAAAGAGAAAATCCGAATGCGAAAGTTATGAACACTGACCTCAGAAGCAGAGTGGCTCAGAAGTTTAAAGAAACGGGAGCTTTTGAAGCTTTACTAGTTGATGACAACGGATATATCACAGAAGGAAGCAGATCGAATTTCTTCTTCATAGACGACGGGGGACTATATACTCCTCCGGCAGAAACTGTGCTTTTAGGAATAACTAGACAGGAAGTCATAGCTTCTGCAAACGACCTTGGAATAGAGCTTCAGGAAAGGAAACTGAAAGCTGAAGATATAGGAAAGCTTGAAGGAGTTTTTATAACTGGAACTTCGAACGACGCGCTTCCTATAAGATATGTTGACGATATAGAAATAAAGACAGTAGAAAGTCCAGTTATGCAGGCTATAATGAAGAAATATGCAGAGAAAGTCGAAAACTATATTAAAGAGAAAAAGCAGAAATAGTCTGAAATAAACTGAAAAAAATGTTATAATATAGAGACATGAAAAGGGCAGACGGAGGGAACTCAGTCTGCTCTTAAATTTAAATAAAAAGAAAGCGGGTGGGAAAATGATTGTTGCAGATTTAATAGTTAAATGTCTTCAGAAAGAAAATGTTGACACAATATTCGGATATCCAGGTGGACATATACTGCCAGTCTACGAATCAGTCAGAAGGAGTGAGATTAAGCACGTCCTCGTCAGAAACGAACAATCTGCTGTTCACAATGCGAACGGTTATGCGAGAACTTCCGGAAAAGCAGGAATCTGCATGGCAACATCAGGTCCTGGTGCTACGAACATGATAACGGGAATAAGCACAGCTTATCTGGACTCAGTACCGCTCGTAATCATAACAGGCCAGGTTCCTTTAGACGAGATTGGAGGAGATTTCTTCCAGGAAGCTGATATAATCGGTTCGACAGAGCCTTTCACAAAATACAACTATCTTGTAAAGAACAAAGAAGAAATTCCAAATGTAATTAAAAAAGCTTTCAAGATAGCGACTACAGGAAGACCGGGACCTGTTCTGATAGACATACCTAAAGATATTCAGGAACAGAAAGTGAGAAGCTACGAATATCCGGACGATATTTTCATAAAAGGATACAACCCTGTATTTCAGGGACATATCGGACAGATAAAGAGAGCGGCGAACAATATAAAGAAAGCCAAGAGACCTGTTATATGCTGCGGAGGAGGAGTTATAAGCTCTGATGCCAAAGAAGAAGTGGCTGAACTTGCAGAAAAGACGGGAATACCTGTTCTTTCGACTTTCATGGGACTAGGGTCTTTCGACCAGACAAAACCTGAATACGTTGGAATGATTGGAATGCACGGAGAGCCTTATTCGAACAGAGTAATGAAAGAGTCGGATCTCGTTATAGTTATAGGCTCTAAAGTTGCAGACAGATCTAAAATGGGAACTACAGCTAAGAATAAGAGAATAATTCAGATAGATATAGATTCCGCTGAAATAGGGAAAAACCTTGCAGTGGACATACCGATAGTCGGGGACGCTAAAAATATTCTTTCTCAGATAATAGAAAAGCTCGATAAAAAGCCGGAAATAGACGAATGGAAAGAGCGTGTTGAGGAAATCATAGAGAATACCAGATTCTATGAAGACAAGACTTCTCTTGTAAACCCTAAAAAGGCGATGAAATTCGTTTCCGATATAATGAATGAAGATACGATTCTCGTTACAGACGTTGGACAGAATCAGTTCTGGGCTGCGAGAAATTTCAAATTTTACGGAAACAGACAGCTTTTAGGTTCAGGAGGACTCGGAACTATGGGATACAGTCTTTCGGCTTCAATAGGAGCTAAGATAGGAAAACCTGAAAGTCCTGTCGTAGCAGTTATGGGAGACGGAGGAATCCAGATGCTTCTTGCAGAGCTCGGAGTTGTCAAAGAACAGAATCTGGATATAAAAATCATAGTGTTCAATAATTCAAGACTCGGTATGGTAAAAGAGCTTCAGGAGAAGAATTTCGGAAAATCCTGTGTATTCGGAACAGTTTTCACAGAGAGTCCGGATTTTGAAAAAATAGCTGAAGCATACGGAATAAAATCAAAAAAAGTTAAGAACAACGAAGAATTTGAAGAAGCATTTAAAGAAGCTCAAGAATCAGGAGAGGCTTATCTGATAGAAGCTTTAGTAGAAGAAGATTTCAAGACTTTATAGGGGTGAATATAGATGAAACAGAAACATATACTTTTAGTTCTAGTAGAAAACCAGTCAGGAGTTCTAAGTAAAGTTTCAGGACTCTTCACAAGAAGAGGATACAATATAGACAGTTTATCTGTTGGGGAAACTGAAGATCCTGAAGTTTCAAGAATGACTATAACTACAAGAGGAGACGACCACACTATTGAACAGATAGTTAAACAGCTGAACAAGCTTATCGACGTTATAAAAATAATGGAGATAGACAAGGAAGAAGCTGTTACGAGAGAACTTCTTCTCATAAGAGTCAAGGCTGATAAAGACAACAGATCTTCATTAATCGAAGTAGTTAATATATTCAGAGGAAAGATAATTGACGTTTACGATGAAAGCATAATGATAGAGCTTACAGGAGACGAAGACAAGATAGAGGCGTTCACAGAGCTTATGAGACCTTACGGCATACTTCAGTTCAACAGAACAGGTCTTACAGCTCTTAAGAGAGGTAAATACGCCGATAAATAAAAGAGTGTTGACAATCACTCAGAGTATAGTATAAAATGTTATTAGTATATAGAACCCGCAGGGCAGAAAAACTGCACCCTGCAGGTTTCAATGTATAAATTCTGGAGGATAGAAAATGGAAAGACTTATTAGTAAAATTAAGAGTATGGCAAATTCATATTACTTTTATTTCTTTAGCTGGGGCTATTATTATAGCGCTGGAACTTTGTCATACAAAAAAATAAGCTTAAAAACTAATGAGTCTATATTAGGAATCAGTATATAAAATTACAAGCATAGATTGTGATGAATATGCGGAAAAAAGTCTATCCGTATATCTTAAGATAACTAAGAGTCTCATAGGAGGCTCTTTTTTTATTATATAAATGCAGTTTTAACTATAATTATATTATTTAGGAGATGATCAGGTGATTATTGTATTAAGCAACGAAATGCCAGAAGAAGAGAGATTAGAACTTATTGAGAAAATGAAAGAAAAGGGACTCAGAATTCACGAGTCTCAGGGTGAAAGCCACAGACTTATAGGTCTTATAGGAAATACCAGCGTAATAGATAAAAATCAGCTGAGCGCTATAAGACATATAGAAAAAATCATACCGGTTCAGGAAAGCTACAAACTTGCCAACAAGGCATTCCACACTAAAGAGACTACAGTGATAGATGTAAGCGGAAGCAAAATAGGCGGAAAAGACATAGCGCTTATGGCGGGACCTTGTTCAGTAGAGTCTGAAGATCAGATAGTTTCAATTGCAAAAGAAATAAAAAAAGCGGGAGCTACTTTCCTAAGAGGTGGAGCATTCAAGCCTAGAACATCTCCTTACAGCTTCCAGGGACTTGGATCGGAAGGACTTGAACTTCTTAAAATAGCTAAGAAAGAGACAGGACTTCCAATAGTCAGTGAAATAATGTCGGTTAAATACCTTGACGCTTTCTCTGACGATGTTGACGTTATCCAGGTTGGAGCAAGAAATATGCAGAACTTCGACCTTCTTAAGGAACTCGGAACTTTAAAAAGACCTATACTTCTGAAAAGAGGACTTGCAAACACTATAGATGAACTTCTTATGTCAGCTGAATACATCATGGCTGGAGGAAATGAAGAAGTTATACTTTGTGAAAGAGGAATAAGAACTTTCGAAACTCAGACTAGAAACACTTTAGACCTTTCGGCAATACCTGTTCTAAAGAAACACACACACCTTCCTGTAATAGTTGACCCTAGTCACGCTGGAGGAATGTGGTGGCTAGTTGAGCCGCTTGCAAAAGCAGCAGTTGCAGTAGGTGCAGACGGACTTATGATAGAAGTTCACAATGACCCTGAAAATGCTAAATGTGACGGACAGCAGTCTATAGTTCCGGGAAGATTCGAAGAAATAGTTCAGCAGTGCAAGAGAATAGCAGAACTTGACGGAAGAAAACTGGGAAATGTACTTTAATTTGAGAGGTATTTAAAATGGATTTATCAGATTTTAATGTGACGATAGCAGGTCTCGGCCTTATCGGCGGGACTTATGCGCTTGGAATAAAAAAGATGAACCCCAAAAATCTCTGGGGTGTTGATCTTTCAGAAAAAACGCTTGAAAAAGCGCTTGAAATGGGAGTAATCGACGAAGGATTCACAGATCCTTCAGAGGTTCTCCCTGAATCAGATATAGTTATAGTTGCGATATATCCAGGGGCTACAGAAGAATTCATAATCAGCAATATGGATAAATTCAAGCCGGGAGCTGTTATAACTGACGGAGTGGGAATAAAGACTCATATCCTTAAAACGGTAAACGAGCATTTAAGAGACGATATAGATTTCATAGGAGGCCATCCTATGGCCGGAAAAGAAGTCGGAGGTCTTGAAAATGCAGAACTTGAAATGTTCAAAGATGCGAACTACCTAATAACTCCTACAGAGAAGAATAAAGAGGAGAATATAAAGCTGGTTGAAGACATCGCCAGAGGAATAGGATTCGGACATGTTGAGAGAACGACTCCTGAAACTCACGATGAGAATATAGCCTACGTTTCGCAGCTTCCTCATATAGTCGCAGTCGGAATGGTCAACTGCAAAGACGTTGAAGATGTCGATTTCTATGCTGGAGGAAGCTACAGAGACACTACTAGAATTGCCAGAATAAACAGCGAACTCTGGACTGAGCTTTTCATAAAGAACAAAGAAAAGCTTGTAGAGCAGATAGATTTATTCCTGGATTATACGGAGAATTTAAGAAATGCTATAAACGATGAGGATGAAGAAGAAGTGAAGAGAATACTTCATGAATCGTTTGAAAGAAAGGGAAGCAGCAAGAACGGAAAGGAGAGATAGTTTGAGAACACTCAAAGTCGAACTTCCTGACAAGTCGTACGATATAAAGATATCGGACGGACTCAGAAAAGATTTCGGAAAAGAGATAAAAGAAATCTATCAGGGAGAGAAGATATTCATAATAAGCGATGAGAACGTATACGGAATATACGGAGAAGAACTTGCAGAGAATCTCAGAAAAGAGGGAATCGAGCCGTTTTTCACAGTTGTGAAACCGGGAGAGAGAAGCAAGTCTGTAGACACTCTGGTAAGCGTGTATAATGATTTGCTCGATAAAGAGATAAACAGAGGACATATGATAGTCGCACTCGGAGGAGGAGTAGTAGGAGATCTTACCGGATTCGTTGCGGCGACTCTTCTGAGAGGAATAAAATTCATACAGATACCTACATCTCTTCTTGCGCAGATAGACAGTTCAGTCGGAGGAAAAGTTGCGGTGAATCTCGAAAGAGGAAAGAATCTTGTGGGCAATTTCTACCATCCTGAGAAAGTTCTGATTGACCCTGAAATGCTTCAGACTCTTGACAGAAGATATTTAAACGACGGAACGGCTGAAGTTATAAAATACGGATGCATAAGAAGCAGAGAGCTTTTTGAAATACTTGAAAATATAAAAGATGAAAAAGACTATATGGACAATATAGGAGACATAATATACAGATGCTGCGATATCAAGAGAGAAGTAGTCGAAGAGGATGAGAAGGACACAGGAATCAGAATGATACTTAACTTCGGACACACTATAGGTCACGCTATAGAACAGTTCTTCAATTATGAAAAATACACTCACGGAGAAGCAGTGGCTATGGGAATGTACAGCATAACTAAGAGAAGCGAGGAAAAGGGAGAAACTGAAGCAGGATGCGCAGAAAAAATAAAGAATCTTCTTCAGAAGTTCAATCTCGAATACGAACTTCCGAAAATGGACCTTGCAGCTGTGGAAAAAGCGGTCAGAGTCGATAAAAAGACGAATAAGGACAGCATAACAGTTATACTTATAAAGACTATAGGAGAAGCATTCACTAAGAAGATAAAGAAAGAGGAAATCTCAGAATATCTATAAGAGAGGAGTCAGAGATTTGTCAGACAGCTTAAAGATAAAACCGGCGAAACTGTCGGGAAAAATAAATATACCGCCTTCTAAGAGCATGAGCCACAGAGCGATAATTTCGGCATCTCTCTCAGAAGGAGTGAGCACTATAGAAAATATCGCCTATTCAAACGATATAGAAGCGACACTCGAAGGAATGAAGGCTTTAGGAGTAGAAGTATTAGATCAGACACTGAATGAAGAGACGGGAACTTACACTTTGAAGATAAAAGGAGTGTCTGATTTCAGTCTTAAAGACAGAAATATAAACTGCAGAGAGTCAGGTTCGACTATAAGATTCTTAATACCTATACTCATGCTTGCAGGTGAAGAGATGACTGTGACTGGAGAAGGAAGACTCGTAGAAAGACCTCTTGAAACTTATTACAATATATTTGAAAAGCAGAATATAGAGTATGAAACTTCTGACGGAAAGCTTCCTCTTAAAATAAACGGGAAACTCAAGCCGGACACTTTTGAAATAGAGGGAAATATAAGTTCTCAGTTCATAACAGGACTATTATTCACTCTTCCTCTTTTAGAATCTGATTCGAAAATAGTTATAACTGAATCGAAACTTGAATCGAGAGGATATGTGGATCTTACAATAGATATTCTGAAAGACTTCGGAGTAGAGATAGAGAACAGGAACTATGAAGAATTCATAATAAGAGGAAATCAGAAATACAGAGCGAGAGACTACAGAGTCGAAGGCGACTATTCTCAGGGAGCTTTCTGGATAGTTGCGGGACTCATTGGAGATACGGTAGAATCACTCGACCTTGCAGAAAAATCGCTTCAGGGAGACAAAGCTATAGTGGATATAGCAGAGAGAATGAACGGAAAGCTTGAAGTCGGGGAACTGAGCATAAAAGCGGAGCCTTCAGACACAGAAGGAACTGTAATAGACGCATCTCAGTGTCCGGATATAATACCCGTTCTTTCAGTGCTTGCGGCGCTGAGCAGGGGAGAGACCAGAATAATAAACGGAGAAAGACTCAGAATAAAAGAGTCTGACAGAATCGTTTCTACAAGAACAGAACTTGAAAGACTCGGAGCCGATATCAGAGAAACTGAAGACGGACTTATAATAAACGGAGCTGACAGCTTCAAAGGCGGAGTCGAAATAGATACATGGAATGATCACAGAATAGCAATGGCGATGGCTGTTGCAAGCATAAGATGTGAAGAGGATGTAATTATAAAAGAGCCTCATGTGGTGAACAAATCTTATCCGAATTTCTGGGATGATTTCAGAAAGTTAGGAGGAAAGATCAGTTGAGCGGTACATGGGGAGAGAGACTAGAACTTTCCATCTTCGGAGAATCTCACGGAGAAGGTATAGGAATAGTTATAAACGGAATGCCGGCAGGCTATGAAATAGATTTTGAAGATATAAAAAAGGATATGAAGAGAAGAGCGCCGGGAACGAGCAGACTTTCAACTCCGAGAGCTGAAAAAGACATGTTCCAGGTTTTAAGCGGGGTTTTCGAAGGAAAAATCACGGGAGCGCCCATAGCTTCAGTGATAATGAACACTAATACAAAATCGAAAGACTACAGCAATATACAGTTCAACATGAGACCGGGACACGGAGACTATCCGGGATTCATAAAATACAGGGGATTCAATGACTACAGAGGAGGAGGCCATTTCTCAGGAAGAATTACGGCGCCTCTCGTTTTCGCAGGATCTCTTGCAAAACAGATACTTAAATCTAAAGGCATAACAGTTTCGGCTCATATAGATTCTGTTGCCGGAATAGAAGACGAGAAATTCGATTCTCTGAATTTCACAGATGAACTTGCAGAAAATCTGAGAGATAAATTCTTTCCTGTAATCGATGACGAAAAAGGAGAGAAAATGCAGGAGAAGATTTTAGAAGCCAAAGAAGCGGGAAATTCAGTAGGGGGAACTGTAGAAGTAATAGTTTCAGGAGTTCCTGTCGGACTTGGAAATCCGTTCTTCGATTCAGCAGAGAGCAAGATATCGTCTATGGTGTTCTCAGTTCCTGCAGTTAAAGGAATAGAATTCGGAGCCGGATTCGAAATGGCTGAAATGACTGGAAGAGAAGCCAATGACGAATACTATATGGATGGAGACGAAGTGAAAACCAAATCGAACAACAACGGCGGAATAACAGGAGGAATAACTAATGGAATGCCGATAGTTTTCAGAACAGTTATAAAGCCGACATCTTCTATATCCATAAAACAGGAGACTATAAATGTCAGGGAGATGAAAGATACAGAGCTTGAAGTTCACGGAAGACATGATCCGTGCATAGTTCACAGAGCAGTGCCGGTGCTTGAAGCGGCGGCTGCACTGTCGGTGCTGGATTTAATGCTTTTAGAAGGGGAGATTTAAAGAGGGGGAATTCAGATGAGCGATTTAAATCTAGAAGAAATAAGAAAGAAAATAGATGAGGTCGATAAAGGTCTCACAAGACTGTTTGAAGAGAGAATGGACCTTGTAATTCAGGTTGCGCAGTACAAGAAAGAGAATCACCAGAAGATATTCGACAGTGAAAGAGAAAAGAGAGTAATAGAGAAAAACAAATCGTATCTTAAAGACCATGAATACGACAGAGCGCTTGAAGCTTTCTATAACGGACTCATGGCAGTCAGCAGAAAGTTCCAGGCGAAGCAGATATTTTCTTCAAGAGAAGCGGATGAAGAATATTCAGCGCTTGAAAAACTGATAGACAACGCGTCTATGCCGATACACAATCCGAAAGTCGTATATCAGGGAGTTCCGGGAGCGTACAGCGAAGAAGCCATGGTGTCGATATTCGGAGAAGAAGTTCAGAGCACGAATGTCAAAGAATTCGAAGACGTATTCAAGAAACTTAAAGAAGAAGATATAGACTACGGAGTTCTTCCGATAGAAAACTCATCTACAGGAAGCATAACTGAAGTTTACGATTTTCTAAGAGAATACGGATACTATATAGTAGGAGAGACGAGCATAAAAGTGGATCAGAATCTTTTAGCACTTCCAGGAGCGTCACTCGATGATATAAAAGAAGTATTCTCTCATCAGCAGGGACTCAGCCAGAGCGAAGCTTTCCTAAAGGAACATGACTGGATTCAGACGGCATTCAGAAACACTGCTGAAAGCGCAAAACTTGTGAGTGAAAAGAAAGACAGAAGTCTGGCCGCAATAGCGAGCAGAAGAGCGGCTCAGCTTTACGGACTCGATATACTTGCGCCTAGTATAAATTTCAACTCGAACAACTCGACCAGATTTATAGTTATAGGGAAGAGACTTGAAATAGACGGAAGCAGCAATAAGATAAGCATAATATTCTCTGCACCTCACAAGGCGGGATCTCTTTACGGAGCGCTCAGCTATTTTGCAGAGAACAATCTGAACATGCTGAGAATAGAGTCAAGACCTGTCGTAGGAAAATCATGGGAGTATTTCTTCTATATAGACTTTGAAGGAAATCTCAGAGACCCTGTTCTAAAAAAAGCAGTAGCTCAGATAGAAGGAAACAGCACTTATTTCAAACTTTTAGGGAACTACAAATCTCATATATAGAGAAAGGAGTTTCACAATGAAGAATATAATAATAATAGGAATGCCCGGATGCGGCAAGACTACTATAGGAAGAGTCGTTTCAGAAAGACTTCATATGAACTTTACGGATACAGACGATTTGACTGAAAAAATTGCAGGAAAGAAAATACTTGAAATATTTTCTGAAGAGGGAGAAGACAGATTTAGAGAATATGAAACGGAAGCGCTCAAAGAAGCGCTTAAAAAGAAGAACACAGTGATTTCAACAGGCGGAGGAATTGTCGTAAAAGACAGAAATATAGACATACTGAAGGAAGAGGAGAATGTCGTTTTTATAGACAGAGATGTTGAAGATATACTCTCGACACTCGATTCAGATTCAAGACCGCTTTTAAAAGACAATAGAGACAGAATATACAGACTGTATGAAGAAAGATATGAAAAGTATAAAAAAGCGGCTGGAATTACAGTGAAGAATGACAGAGATTTGAGCGACGCGATAAAAGAGATAATCGACAGAGTGAAGAGATAGGAGTGAAAAGATGAAAATACTCGTTATAAACGGACCGAATATAAATATGCTCGGAGTCAGAGAGAAAAACATATACGGAATGGAGACTTTCGAAACTCTTTGTGAAAGAGTGGAGAAGAAAGCAGAAGAGCTTGGAATAGAGGTAGAACTCTTTCAGAGCAACTGCGAAGGAGATATAGTGACTAAGATTCAGAGCGCTTTTGAAGACGCTGACGGAATAGTTATAAATCCAGCGGCTTATACACATTACAGCATTGCAATACTCGATGCGTTAAAAAGCGTTACACTTCCGGCAGTAGAAGTTCATATAAGCAATATACACAGAAGAGAAGAATTCAGAAAGAAATCGGTTACAGCTGAAGCGTGCATCGGACAGATATCAGGACTTGGAATAAACGGATATGAATTAGCGCTTGAAGCGCTTAAGAAACATATAGAGGGCTAGAACATAAGTTCTGGCCTTTTTTAATCTAATAGAATGTAAAATCTGAAAACGTTTTCAAAAATCTATTGACTTGTCAGAAAATTGAATGTATAATCAAATTAACAGATGTATTATCATTTTTAAAATGGGAAAGAAAAATTTTGGGGGGATTAAAAATGAAGAGAAGAAAAGTGATATCTTCCGTGTTAGCGGCAGCGATGCTGTTCACAGGATCAGTTAGTTTTGCCGATTCATTTGAAGATATAAAAAACCACTGGTCTGAAAAATATGTAAACAGCCTTAGCAGTGAAGAAATAGTTCAGGGCAGCGACAGCGGAGATTTCAGACCGGAAGATGAAATAACGAGAGAAGAAGTTTCAGCAATACTGGAGAGAGTATTCGATAAGAGAAATGTATACGTTGAATACGAAGCAGAACCTTTAGAACTCACAGACATTGAAGGCAGATGGAGCACAGAAAGTATAAAATATCTTATATCTAAAGGCGTAATAAAAGGCTATCCTGATAAAACCTTCAGACCTGAAGGAAAGATAACGAGACAGGAACTTGCAGCGATGATTCAGAGAATCATAAATCCTGAAGCTGAAGGAGACGGAGATGTATCATTCAGCGATATAGGAGAAGAATGGGGTAAAGATGCAATAGAGCTTCTCAGCAAACTGAATATAATAACAGGATATCCAGACGGGAGTTTCAGACCGAATGATTATGTGAAAAGATCTGAAGCTGCTAAAATGATATATGAAGTAATGGCAGAAGAAACATATCTTTTAAATGCAGATGATATTGAGAAAGAAGAACCGAAAGATAAAGAAATAGAAAATATTGAAGATGATAAAAAGCCAAGTTCAGGAGGAGCTTATACTAGAAAAGCAGATTTTACTAATCTGAATGAAGCAATAGAAAAAGCAAAGATATTAAATTCTGAAGAAGAGATAGAAGAATTAAAAAATGCTTTGGCAGAGGCAGAAGAAATTGCTAGAAATCCAAAGAGCAAACAGTCTGAAGTTGATGAAATGACAGATAGACTTGAAGAGCTTATTTCAGAAAATAATGAAGCGCCAGTTATAACTATCCCAGAAAAGGTTTATGTTTATTACGGAGAAAAATTAGATCTGCTTAATGGGGTAACAGCGAATGATAAAGAAGATGGAGATATAACGGATAAAATCGAAGTGATTCATAATATTCCATTGTATAAAACTAAACCTGAGATTACTAAAATTACTTATCCAGAAACTCCTGACAATCCTGATGAAGGAGTTATTTATCCACCGTACATTGAAAGAGAGGGTCCTACTATAGGAGAAAAAGAAGGAGTTTCAGTAACTTACAAAGTTACTGACAGTTTAGGAAAGACTACAGAAAAAAAGGTATCACCTTATTTTAAAATAAAAGAAGCTACCTTTGATTTTAATGAAGACGGAATATTAAATGTGGCAGATTATTATGAGTTTATTTATATAATCGACGGTGCTCAGGGAGAAGATCCAGCAAATTATGAACCATATGATTTAGATGAAAATGGCATATTGAATAGTTATGATATAGATCTCGTTAAAGATATTTTAAATGCTCTAGGTATCAGTACGGATCCTATTATGTAGAATAAATGAAGTTCAGTATAATTGACTTAAATGATAATAAAGACTATAATTAAATATAGAAAGAAAAAAAGACTTCTTTCCTTCGGGGAGGAAGTCTTTTTAGAATACTTATAAATATAAATAAAAACTAAAGAAAGGAGGGGCATATATGCCGATAGTAATACCTAGAGAGCTGCCCGCACACGATATTCTGACAGAGGAGAATATTTTCGTTATGGGAACTCAGAGAGCTTTTTCGCAGGATATAAGACCGATAAAGATTGCAATCGTGAATCTTATGCCTACGAAGATACAGACCGAGACTCAGCTTCTAAGACTTTTAGGAAATACTCCTCTTCAGGTGGATGTTACTCTTATAAGGACGGCGAGCTACGAATCTAAAAACGTTTCAAGAGAGCATTTAGACAGTTTCTACACGACTTTCGACCAGGTAAAAGACCAGAAATTTGATGGAATGATTATTACTGGAGCTCCTGTTGAAAGTCTGGAATTTGAAGAAGTGAGCTACTGGGATGAACTGACTCAGATAATGGAATATACTAAAGAAAATGTCACTTCTACTTTCCACATATGCTGGGGAGCGCAGGCAGGTCTCTATTATCATTATGGAATAAAAAAGCATAAGCTGCCTGAGAAACTGTTCGGAGTGTTCAAACATGATACAAATATGAAGAAAGTAAAACTTCTGAGAGGGTTTGATGATATGTTCTATGCCCCTCATTCGAGACATACGGAAATAAGAACGGAAGATCTTCTTAAGATTCCTGAAATAGAGATTCTTGCACACTCTGATGTGGCCGGAGCGAATATAATTTCTGCTCAGGACGGAAAGTATATTTTCGTCACAGGCCATTCAGAATATGACAGAGACACTCTCAAAGATGAATATTTCAGAGATGTAAATAAAGGACTTAAGATAGCGGTGCCTGAAAACTATTTTCCAGACGACGATCCGGGAAAAATTCCTCTAGTTACATGGAGATCTCATGCAAATCTTCTATTTTCAAACTGGCTGAACTACTATGTTTACCAGGTGACACCTTACGATATGATACACAGATAATATCTTAATTATAAAATAAAATGAATTTGTCTTAAAAATCAAACTGACCTTTATAAGCTGATAAATAAGCCAGAAGAGGTCAGTTTTTTCATATATTTCAATTTTGGCAAAAGATATATAAAGAATTAAAATGTAGTATATATAGCAGCATACATATGATTTTTTAATTTCATAATGCAGACTGCTGAGATTAGTCAGAGGTAAATAATCATGATTCATTTAAACTGAGCTAGTATAAAGCTGAACATAAGAGAAAATTTGCGGAATTTAAAGGAATACGAATTTATGCAAGTGATAAGCTTAATCAATTGCGTTGAAGATACGCCGTATTTAAGTTATAATTATAATAATGTGATGACTTGAAAATAAAAAAGAAATGAAGGAATGGGTTATGAAAAACAATTCAGGAAATAACTTTGACAGCAGTTCAAGTCAGAATAGAAAAAAACTGAACATACCTGATTTCAGGTTTAAAAAAGCTATAGTGGATATTCTTTTTCCTGAGAGAAAGAAAGAAGGAATTTATACTATATGGGAAGATGATCTTCCTGTTATAGAAAAAGTCAAAAAACTCAATGTTAGTTTCAGAAACATAGACAGTTTAGAGGGAATAGGATATTTCAAATCGCTTTTAGTGCTTGAATGCTATGCAAATGATATAAGAGAAATCGATATAAGCAGAAATGAGAAGCTTTTAAAGCTTTTCTGCGGAAGAAATAAAATTGAAAACTTTAAGCTGAACGGGAAACTTAAATCTTTGAGCTGTCCTGACAACAAGCTGAAAAATCTTGATTTGACGGGAGAAAAATATCTTCAGTATATTTATTGCGACCACAATGAACTTGAGAGTATTGACTTATATAAGATGGTGGAGCTGAATATGCTGAAATGTTCTCATAATAAGCTGAAAAGACTGAATCTGACTTTTCTTCCAACGCTGAATCATCTAGAGTGCTACAACAATGAAATTGAAAAGCTGGATGTCAGCTATAATGTATTTTTAGAGGTGCTTTATGCTCAGAATAACAGGCTGAAAAGTATGGACATATCCGGTAATCCTTTTATGAATATGTTCGATGTCAGAGGAAATGAGATTACGGATCTCAATATAAGTGAGAGTTTAGACCTTACGAGACTGTTCTGTTCAGAAAACAGAATAGCGGGTCTTTATATAAAGGAGCATAAATCGCTAGTCACAGGATATGTGAGTCTTGACGACCAGAAGAGGGATATAAGAATTCAGCCTTTAAGAGACGGATATTTTATCGATATGAAGAAACTCGTAGGAGAAGAGAATATAAAGTATCTGAAAGAGTTTTCTGAAGGAGATTATAACAAAGAGACGGGAATACTCATGTTTAAAGAGAAGCCGACAGAGATAGACTATATTTTTTATACTTGGAATATTGCCAGAACGAGAATGAAAGTGAAACTTAATGTTCTCGACTGATTGAAAACTGAATATAATATTTTTATATAATAACGGAAAAAGGAGCTTCTTTTAAAGAAGCTCCTTTTCATTTTATACAATTATTTTAATTCCGGATTTAAAAGACTGATATCTGCAGTCTATTCTTCATCATTGCTGCTGTCTTTATCGTCATCTTCATTAGAATCTTTGTCGTCACCGTCTTCAGAATCTTTGTCAGAATCTTTATCATCATCTTCATCAGATTCTTCTTCAGAAGCCGGTTTTCCGAAATCTTCTTCGATATTTTCATTAGGTCCTTTTTCTATTTCCATATCTGCTGAGTTGTCTTCTGAACATCCTGCAAGAAGCATTCCCGACATAAGCGCAGTAATTGCTAAAAGAACGCCTTTTTTTCTTAGCATTAATATCATCCTTTTCTCATTCATTATTTTGAATTTCTAGATTCTTTCTGCTACCAGTTTACCCATTTCTGAGCATCCTACAACTTTAGTTCCTTCACTTGCTATATCTGCACATCTGTATCCTTCTTCAAGAACTTTTTCTATAGCATCTTCTATAGCTTTTGCTTCTTCTTCAAGATCGAAAGAATATCTAAGCATCATTGCCGCTGACATTATTGTAGCAAGAGGGTTAGCTTTGTCCTGTCCTGCTATGTCAGGAGCTGAACCGTGGCTTGGCTCATAAAGTCCAAGTTTTCCTTCAGCAAGTGAAGCCGATGGAAGCATTCCTATTGATCCTGTAAGCATTGAAGCTTCATCTGAAAGTATATCTCCGAACATATTTGATGTAACTACAACGTCAAATTGTTTAGGATTTACAACTAACTGCATTGCGGCATTATCTACTAGAAGGTGTTTAAGTTCTACATCCGGATAATCTTCTGCAACTTTAAGAACAGTCTCTCTCCATAGTCTTGATGATTCAAGAACGTTCATCTTATCTATATTAGTTACTAGCTTGTTTCTTTTTCTAGCTATTTCGAAAGCTGTTCTAGTGATTCTTTCTATTTCTGATACTGAATATTTTTCCGTATCGAATGCAACTTCTTCTCCGTTTTCTACTGCTCTTCCTCTTTCACCGAAGTAGATTCCTCCAGTAAGCTCTCTAACTATCATAACGTCAAGGCTGTCTCCTATTATTTCAGGTTTTAGAGGAGATGCGTCTTTAAGCGGTGCGTGAAGAAGTGCTGGACGAAGGTTGGCATAAAGTCCTAGAGCCTTTCTTATTCCAAGAAGTCCTGCTTCAGGTCTTTTGTCTCCTGGAAGGTTGTCCCATTCATATCCCCCAACTGCTCCTAGAAGAACTGCATCAGATTTCAGACATACGTCTATAGTTTCCTGTGGAAGCGGTTCGCCTGTTTTATCGTAAGCGATTCCTCCCATAAGTACTTCTTTATAATTAAATTTGTGACCATATTTTTCTTCTATTTTATCTAATACTACTTTGGCCTGGTCAACTATTTCTGGTCCTATACCGTCTCCTGGTATAACTGCTACTTTAAATTCCATATTACTATACCCCTTTTCTCTGGGCTTTCAGCCCGTTATTTCTTTTTTGAATTGCTTCCATTGATTATATAATTATTCTATTCTCCTATGCACATAAGTTTGTACTCGATTGAGTCCTTAAGTGCGATAAGACTTGCTTCTATTATATCACACGAGATACCTATAGTGCTCCATCTTCTTTTACCGTCTGTAGATTCTATGAGAACTCTTACTATAGCAGAAGTCGTATTCTCAGTGTCGAGAACTCTAACTTTGTAGTCAGTAAGATAGACTTCTTTCAGAACAGGGTAGAATACCTCGAGCGCTTTTCTCAAAGCTTTGTCGAGAGCATCTACAGGACCGTTGCCCTGAGCTGCCGTTATTTCTTCTTTTCCTCCAACACTGACTTTAATCATGCTTGATGAAGAAAAACCTTCTGTAAGAACGTCATTTTCTACAATAGTTTTAAAGAAATCTATATTGAATTTAGGCTCGTATTTTCCTAGAACTTTCATAACGACAAGTTCAAAGGAACTTTCAGCGCCCTCATAGTGATATCCTTTGTGTTCCAGTCTCTTGAGCTCATCTATTATTTTCTGAGCTTCAGGAGAGTTTTTAGTTATAGTAGGGTCTATCTTCTGAACTGATGAAAGAATAGAACCTCTTCCTGAAACTTCCGACATCAGAAATCTTCTTCTGTTTCCAACAGAATCCGGAGCCGTATGTTCGAATGAATGCGGAGCCTTGTTCACACCGTCTATATGCATTCCGCCCTTATGAGCGAATGCGCTGTTTCCAACATAAGGCGTATTGTTAGGCATCATCACATTCGATATCTCACTTATCTTATTAGCGGCATGAGTGAGTTTTTTCATGTTTTCGCCTTTAAGACATACGTAACCTCTTTTTACCTGAAGATTAGCTATTATAGTAGAAAGATTTGCATTTCCGCATCTTTCTCCGAATCCGAGGAATGTGCCCTGAACATGTCTTGCGCCTGCCTGAACTGCTGAAACAGAGTTTGCGACAGCCATTCCTGTATCGTTATGACAGTGAATTCCGACAGTAGTTTCTGGGAACTTTTCGCAGACTGTCTTAGTTATTTCGTAGATTTCATCAGGGAATGTGCCACCGTTCGTATCGCATAGAGAAAGAACTGATGCTCCTGCATCAACTGCTGATTTTAAAGTCTCCACTGCATATTCGGGATTCGCCTTGTATCCGTCAAAGAAGTGTTCAGCGTCAAAAATGACTTCCTTTCCTTTGTTTACGAAGAATGAAATCGTATCTGAAATCATGTTCAGATTTTCTTCGAGTGTAGTTCTTATTATATCGGTAGCGTGGAAGTCCCACGATTTTCCGAAGATTGCTACTGCAGGCGTTTCTGCAGTAAGGAGCGCTTTTACATTTGCATCGTCTTTTATATCTATATTTTTTCTTCTCGTGCTTCCGAAAGCAGTAAGTCTTGAGTTTCTGAGATTCATCTTTTTAACCTGTTCGAAGAATTCGAGGTCTTTCGAGTTGGATCCCGGATTTCCGGCTTCGATATAATCTACTCCCAGATCATCGAGAATTTCCACTATTTTAAGTTTATCGCTAACAGAAAAAGATATTCCTTCCCCCTGGGCTCCATCTCTTAATGTTGAGTCGAATATAAACACTTTATTATTCAATTTTCAGCCTCCCTTCACCCACTTTTGTTTGACTATATATACTAAATATTATAGTTTTTATGTAGTTAAGTCAAGAAAATAAGACAAATTTCACCGATTTAATGCAGTAAAATGTGATTGACAATATCAGCGATTAAGAGTATAATTTGTATAACAAACAAACAATATATATACGGTAATAAAAATGTATAAAGTTTTCTACAGGCGTTTCGGATGAAATGCTTTTTTTACAGTTTAAAAAGATACTGAAGAATATGCATTAAAATTAACAGATACCGGCTTTTCTCAGTATAAGCCCAAGAAATCTATATTGTTTGAGTTTGAAATTTTGATTGGGTATAAAAATGGGAGGTATATTTTTATGGCAAAAATGTATTATGATGATGATGCAAACTTAGATCTACTTCAAGGAAAAACTGTGGCAATAATAGGATACGGATCACAGGGACACGCTCACTCATTAAACCTTAAAGAATCAGGTGTTAATGTAATAGTAGGTCTTTACGACGGAAGTAAATCATGGAAGAAAGCTGAGGAGGCAGGTCTTACAGTTAAGACTACAGCAGAAGCTACTAAAGATGCAGATATAGTAATGATACTTCTTCCAGACGAAAAACAGAAAGAAGTTTATGAAAATGAAATAAAACCTAACCTTAAAGACGGAGCTGCTCTAGCTTTCGCTCACGGTTTCAATATAAGATTCGGTCAAATAGTTGCTCCTGAAAGCTCAGACGTTTTCATGTGTGCGCCTAAAGGACCTGGACACCTAGTAAGAAGAGTATATGAAGAAGGATTCGGAGTTCCAGCGCTTATAGCTGTTGAAAAAGACGCTTCAGGAAAAGCTAAAGACATAGCTCTAGCATACGCTAAAGGAATAGGAGCAACAAGAGCGGGAGTTCTTGAAACTACATTTAAAGAAGAAACAGAAACAGACTTATTCGGAGAACAGGCTGTACTTTGCGGTGGAGCAACTGAACTTGTTAAAGCAGGATTCGACACTCTAGTAGAAGCTGGATATCAGCCGGAAATAGCATACTTCGAATGTCTTCACGAACTTAAACTGATAGTTGACCTTCTATACGAAGGAGGATTCGAAAACATGAGATACTCTGTATCAGATACAGCTGAATATGGAGACTACATGATAGGAAGAAGAATCATAAACGAAGATACTAGAAAAGAAATGAAAAAAGTTCTTAAAGAAATCCAAAACGGAGAATTCGCAGCTGACTGGCTGTTAGAAAACAAACTTAACAGACCAATATTCAACTCAATAAAACAAGCTGAGCTTGAGCACCCAATAGTTGAAGTTGGTAAAGAGTTAAGAAGCATGATGTCTTGGATTAAAAAATAGGGGATGAGTTTAATGAGAAGTGATACAGTCAAACAAGGTGTAAGAAAAGCGCCACACAGATCTCTTTTCAAAGCATTAGGATACAGCGAAAGAGACCTTGACAAACCTTTAATAGGTGTTGTAAACGGATTTAACGAAATAGTGCCTGGGCATATCCATCTTAGAGATATTGCAGATGCTGCAAAAAGAGGAGTGCTTATGGCAGGCGGAACACCTCTAGAATTTCCGGCAATAGCAGTTTGTGACGGAATAGCTATGAACCACGAAGGAATGAGATATTCTCTAGCGAGCAGAGAGCTTATAGCGGACTCTGTTGAGACTATGGTTAAAGCTCACTCACTTGACGGTATAGTTCTTATACCGAACTGTGATAAAACTGTTCCGGGAATGATGATGGCGGCTGCAAGACTTAATATACCTGCTATCGTTGTGAGCGGTGGACCTATGCTTGCAGGAAATACGAACGGCCGTGCTACAGACCTTACAGATATGTTCGAAGCTGTAGGATCGGTTGAAAACGACAAGATGACTGAAGAAGAGCTTCAGGAGCTTGAAAACACTGCATGTCCTACATGCGGATCTTGTTCTGGAATGTTCACAGCGAACTCTATGAACTGTATGTCTGAGGTTCTTGGACTTGCACTTCCGTACAACGGAACTGTGCCTGCAGTTTATTCAGACAGAAAGAGACTAGCAGTAGATTCCGGAGTAAAAATACTTGAACTTGTTGAAAAACAGATACTTCCTAGAGACATAATAAATGAAAAGTCTATAGAGAATGCTCTTATAGCTGATATGGCTCTTGGATGTTCTTCAAATACAGTGCTTCACCTCACAGCAATAGCTAACGAGGCGAAAGCGCCGATAAATCTCGACATAATAAACGAGATAAGCAACAGAACTCCTAACCTTTGCAGACTTCGTCCAGCAGGACCTTACCATATAGAAGAACTAAATATGGTAGGAGGAATTCCGGCAGTTCTTAACGAACTTAACAAAAAAGGAATTCTTAACACAGACTGCATTACAGTTACTGGAAAAACTCTAGGAGAAAATATAAAAGGCAAAGAGAAAAAAGGCAATAAAGTAATTGCAGATATAGACACTCCATACAGTGAAACTGGAGGAATAGCTATATTAAGAGGAACTCTTGCGCCTGACGGAGCAGTTGTAAAGAGAGCGGCTGTTGCAGACAATATGCTTAAGAACACTGGAACTGCAAAAGTTTATGAATCTGAAGAAGAAGCAATAGACGCAATACTTGCAGGAAAAGTTGAAGCAGGAAACGTTGTTGTAATAAGAAATGAAGGACCTAAAGGCGGACCTGGAATGAGAGAAATGCTTTCTCCTACATCAGCAATCGCCGGAATGGGACTCGACAAATCGGTTTCACTTGTAACTGACGGAAGATTCTCCGGAGCTACAAGAGGAGCTGCAATAGGACATATATGTCCGGAAGCTGCAGAAGGCGGACCGATAGCTCTAGTTAAAGACGGAGATACAATAGAAATAGACATACTTGAAGGAAGACTTGACCTTATGGTTGATGAAGAAGAGCTTGAAAAGAGAAGAAAAGATCTTGTAATCAAAACTAAAGAAGTTGAAGGCTACCTTGGAAGATATGCCAAACTTGTTTCATCTGCTTCAGAAGGAGCAATTCTTAAGTAGTCAATACAGAAAATGAAATAGAATATGAAACTATTTTGTATATAAATAAAACATCGTGTTTTAGACCCGGAGGAAAATAAAATCCTCCGGTTTTTTTTATATAAAATTAGAAAAAATATATTTTTTGTGATAAATTCTAAAAAATAAATTGACTTGATAAATTTTTAGAAGTAAAATAAACTAAACTATTCGAATTAAAGGGGTGTTAAAATGAAGCCAGATTATAACAACTGGGTGCCTAAATGGCTCCTCACAGTTAGCGCAGTTCTAACTGCAGTATTTTTTATACTTTTTCTGATATTCGGAGTCTTGGATAATTTTGTCGAAGGAACAGTTAGAACAGTCTTGGGAACAGCATTTTTCATACTATTTATAGTATTTCTCGTGATGACTCTCTGGTACAGATATGCAAGAGGACAGTTCAGTTATGACGGAAAGAGAAAACTTGCAAAAGACATAATTGAATTTACTGCAGAACATGTAGATATAAAAGACGGAGGAAAGGGTCTCGATATAGGCTGCGGAAGCGGAGCGCTTGCAATAGCTGTGGCAAAGAGAAATCCGGATGCAAAAATTATTGGACTCGACAGATGGGGAACAGAGTATTCAAACTTCAATAAAAACTTATGTGAAAAGAATGCCGCTGCAGAAGGAGTGTCAAATACTGAGTTTGTCAGAGGAGATGCAGTAAAACTCGATTTTCCTGATGAAAGTTTCGATTCGGTATTTTCAAACTATGTTTATCATAATATAAAAGGAAAAGACAGACAGGAGCTGCTTTTGGAAACTTTAAGAGTCTTAAAAAAGGGAGGAACTTTTGCAATTCACGATCTTTTTACAAAACATAACTATGGAGATATGGATGAATTTGCAGAAAAGCTCAAGAAAATGGGATATCAGAAAGTAGAGCTGATTGATACGGCAAACGGCAGTCCTATGGAAAAAAGTGAAGCGAGAAAACTTCTTTTGTCAGGTTCAAAGCTTTTATATGGAATAAAATAGATTTAATTAATATTTTCAAAGAATCAATCACTTTAATAGTTTAAAAATGTATTATAAAAAGAAATAGAATTGATTTTAAAAATTAAATTGAAAAAATTTATAATAATTTAAATTTGAGAAAGGTCTGGAATTGACAAAAAAATGTCTATCTGGGCCTTTAATAATTAATCTCAGTAAGCATATTAACAAATTGAAAAGATAGTCAAAGATTTAACTAATATATTGTTTAATTTATATATTTAAATTGAATATAATGTTTAAATTCAAAAAAATCGTATTTTAAATTCAAAAAATTTAAAAATATATAGGTAAAATAAAATGTATATGTGAAATAAAGAACAAAAAAGCCATAAAACAGGTTGAAAATTAAATAGAAAAAATAAATAAAACAAAAAAATAGTATAGTTATACATATAAATATTTACTCATATTTTAGTGATGTCAATTGAAAGATTAAAAAGACAAAAGTGGCAATATATTTAACATGGAAATTAATTGAAAATAATAATTATCTATGATAGAATTGCGGTGACCTTTCAAATAAAGCAATTCAGAAAGGTTTCTTTAATCATATTAATCTTTATATTTTTTAAACCAAGATACTTTTAAAATATTATTTTTATAAATTAAAAGTATCGTACAAAAACATAAAAATAAAATTCTAGGAGGATAAGATGAACAGAAAAGTAGTTTCAATTTTATTAGCAAGTACTTTAATGGCAACAAACTTTTCATTTACTTCCCCTTCGCTAGCCTTTGAAGACACAGAAAACCACTGGGCGGATTCGTACATAGAAGGGCTAAAGAATGAGGAAATAATAACTGGATATGATGATGGAAACTTCAAGCCGGAAAGCCATATATCAAGAGAAGAAACAGCTGTAATAATCGACAGAGCCATCAGAATAAGAAAAGCAGTTATAACAGGAAAAGCTAAAGAAGTTTCTCTGTCTGATATATATGGAAGATGGAGTACTGAGTCTATAGAGTCTTTAGTTTCTAAAGGAATTATAGAAGGATATCCTGATGGAACTTTTAAGCCGGAAAACAGTATAACAAGACAGGAACTTACAGCCATAGTTTACAGAATAATAAATCCGGCAGCTGAAGGAGAAACTGAAGCGGCATTCAGCGATATAGAAAATCAGTGGGGAGAAGATCTTATAGAAAGACTTACTGAACTGGGTGTAATAAACGGTTATCCAGATGGATCATTCAAACCGAATGAATATATAAAAAGAGCTGAAGTTGCAAAAATTGTTTATGAAGTTGTAAACGGTTCAGATATAAACGGAGAAAGTCTGTTAATGACAGAGGATTCTCAGAAAGATGATAAGAAGCCTGAAGATGATAAGAAACCGGGAGATGATAAAAAACCTGAGACAGACAAGAAACCGGGAGAAGACAAGCCGTCAAGCGGAGGTTCAGGCAGTTCAGGAGGAAGCTATACAAAGAAATCTAAAGAAACAGGAATAAAAATTAAAGAAGATTCAGAATCTGCTGTAAATTTAGGCGGAACTGAAGATGCGCCTGTTATAGATGTTTATAAGACAATGGAAGACGGAGATTCGTACAGACCGACTACATTCCAGGATGTAGTAGATAAAATAGAATCGGCTGACGGATCAAAACAGTCTTATGAAGTTGCTGACGGAGCTTTGTCTGATTCAGTGGATAGTGATAAAGAGCTTACAGTAACGGCTGAAGATAAAAGAACTAAGAAAAATTACAAAATAAATGTAATAAACAGAGAACAGAAGGCACCTCAAGGCATAGGTAAAGTGAATGAGGAGCCTGGTTCATCAGGAGCAAAAGGAAAAATAACTAATGTAAATGATAAAATGCAATACAAAAAAGACGGAGACACTGACTGGACAGATGTGCCTGAAGGAGATACTGAAATAGCTAATCTTCCAGCGGGAACTTATAAAGTCAGACTTAAAGGAGATCCTGAGAACGGACTGAATCCAGGAGCTGAAACAGAAGTAGTAATAGAAAAAGATAAGTCAACAGATACTGGAATAAAAGTTAAAGAAGAAGCTGCAACAGATATAGTTAAATCTATAGATTCGGAAGAAGGAACTATAACTGTAAATTCTTCTAAAGTTGGAGAATCAGGATTCGAAAAAGCGACATTTGACGATATGATAGCTGAACTTGAATCGACAGATGGAACTAATCAGACTTATACAATCAAAGAAGGAGACTCATCAGACAATATAGTCTCAGGAAGAGTTCTTGAAGTAACGGCAGAAGACGGAACTACAAAGAAAGAATATAATATTGTAACTGCTAACAGAGACCAGGCAGCGCCAGAAGGAGTTACAGGAGTAAATGAAGAGCCTGGACCATCGGGAGCAAAAGGAAAAATAACTGGTGTAAATGACACAATGGAATATCAGAAAGAGGGAGATACTGACTGGACAAGTGTTCCTAAAGATACAACAGAAGTGGAAGTTTCAGAACCAGGAAAATATAAAG